>CANRZB010000004.1 GCA_947644195.1 uncultured Clostridium sp. | reverse complement strand
ACCGATCCTCCGGCAGCCGTGCCGCTGCCGGAGCCGACGGAGACCCAAGAACCGAAAGAAACCAAAGCGCCGGCTTCCCATACCGATGCAGTGAAGCAGAAAAACGTGCCAGCGGGACACTCGGAGATCTATCAAGGTGGAAACCATGGGGGCGGCAGTGGAACGGACCGGCAGGGATTCCAAAGATGGTGGTCGGGTTTGCGCTTCTGGCAGCGGATGTTAGTGGTATCCGCAGGCATTTTACTTGCCGGTATCGTGATTTCTATTCTGTTTTGGTGGAGAAGAAAAAGGAAACAGAGGAAACGCATGGCACATTTGCGGACAAATAACAGACGGCATTATATCAGAGTACGTTTGAGTATTTTTCTAAATCGTCTGCGACATGCAGGGTTGGGCGTTCGGATTTCTATGCCGGAAGATGAATGGATACAGGAGTTATCTGAAAAATTACAAAATCGTCCAGGTGCAGCGGGGATCGAGAGAGCTGCGGAGTTGATACGCAGAGCGGCATATTCCAGGGAAATTATCACAGAGAGAGAAGTAGACTGGTTTGACGATTATTGCGAAAAGATAGAAGTTTGGGCGAAAAATCAAAAGAAAATCAAGAAAAAATAGTGTATTTTCTAAAAAAGTGTGGTATTGTATACAGTGTGTGTCCAGGATGTGAACATGGGCATGTATATGATGGGGAAATGGAAAGCATGTAAGGAAATGAGGTTATTATGTACGAGAATGAATTGGAACAAATTGCGAGCAAGAGCAGCAATGAAGAAATTTATTGGGATCTGTTAAAGCTGACCAGGGAGATGATGCAGCAAAAGGGGAGAATTCAAGGAAAAAAGAAAGTGTATTATATTTCTGCCGAATTTCTGATCGGTAAACTGTTATCCAACAATTTAATCAATCTGGGGATCTATGATCAAGTGGCAGATGCGCTGCAAAAGCATGGAAAGAGCATGGCAGAGATTGAGGAAATGGAAATGGAACCATCCCTGGGTAATGGTGGATTGGGACGGTTAGCGGCCTGCTTTTTGGATTCGATCGCTACCCTGGGATTGCCGGGAGATGGAATTGGACTCAATTATCATCTGGGATTGTTTCAACAAAAATTTGAGAATAACCTGCAGAAAGAAAAGAAAAACCCATGGATTACTGACCGGAGCTGGCTGCGGCGGACAGAGGTAAGTTATCCAGTGATTTTTGGCGGTATCCGGGTGCAGTCTACCATGTATGAAATTGATGTGACCGGCTATGATAACCAATGCAATACCTTGAAATTATTTGACTTGGATACGGTGGATGACAGTATCGTGGATGAAAATGGCATTTCCTTTGATAAAGAAGATATCAGGCGCAACTTGACGTTATTTCTGTACCCGGATGACAGCGATTATCAGGGGCAGCTTTTGCGGATCTATCAACAGTATTTTATGGTTAGCAATGCGGCTCAACTGATTCTGGACGAGGCCACAGCAAAGGGGAGCAATCTGCATGATCTGGCAGACTATGCGGTGATTCAGATTAACGATACGCACCCGACCATGGTTATTCCGGAAATGATCCGTCTGCTTTTACAGCGGGATATTGCTGTGGATGAGGCGATTGAGATCGTATCCAAAATGTGTGCATATACGAACCATACCATTTTGGCGGAAGCCTTGGAGACCTGGCCGATCTGGTATTTGGAGCGGGTGGTGCCTCAATTGATTCCGGTCATCAAAATGCTGGATGTCAAGGCAAAAGAAAAATACCAGGATGAACGAGTAGCCATTATTGATAAAGAAAATCGGGTGCACATGGCACATATTGATATCCATTATGGATTTAGTGTCAATGGTGTTGCTGCGCTTCATACGGAGATTTTGCAAAAGAGTGAGTTAAAACCATTTCAGGATATTTACCCGCATAAATTTAATAATAAGACGAATGGAATTACATTCCGGCGCTGGCTGCTGCACTGTAACCACGAGTTGTCTGCTTTCCTTACGGAGAAAATCGGTGATGGCTATCGACGTAATGCGGAGGAATTGGAAAAATTGCTGCAGTTTGCCGGAGATTCTTCTACCTTGCAGAAAATATTGGATATCAAGAAGCAGAAGAAGGTACAGTTTAAGGAGTATCTGAACAAGAAAGAGGGAATTACCATCGACGAGAATTCTATTTTTGATGTTCAGGTAAAGCGTTTACATGAATATAAGAGACAGCAGATGAATGCGCTGTATATTATCTATAAATATCTAGATATCAAGGCAGGAAATAAACCAAAGACGCCGATTACCATGATTTTTGGGGCAAAAGCGGCGCCCGCCTACACGATTGCCAAAGACATTATCCATCTGATTCTCTGCCTGTCTGAGCTGATTGCGGCAGATCCAGAGGTCAGTCCATACCTCAAGGTGGTTATGTTAGAGAATTACAATGTGACCTATGCGGAGAAAGTGATTCCTGCTGCCGATATCTCAGAGCAGATATCCCTGGCATCCAAGGAAGCTTCTGGAACTGGTAACATGAAGTTCATGTTAAACGGTGCGGTTACACTGGGAACCGAGGATGGCGCCAATGTCGAAATCCATGAGTTTGTTGGGGATGACAATATCTACATTTTTGGAAAGTCCAGTGAGGAAGTCATTCAGTTATATGAAAATGCTTCCTATCGTTCCGAGAAGTTTTATGATGATGACCCGGAGATTGCAAAGCTGGTAGACTTCATTATCAGCAAAGAGATGTTTGCGGTAGGGAATAAAAAGAGCCTGATTCGTCTTTATATGGAGCTGGTGACCAAGGACTGGTTCATGACTTTGCTGGATCTGAAAGAATATATCCAGACAAAAGAACAGGTATTTGTGGACTATGAAGACCGCCAGGCATGGGCAGATAAGATGTTGGTCAACATTGCAAAAGCAGGATTTTTCTCTTCTGACCGTACCATTGCCCAGTATAACCAGGATATCTGGAAGGTGAATGTATAGAGCATGCGTGTTATCGAATACCAATCAATAATTTAATCAGAGAATACTGATTGAGAAAGGTCATCCGTGGGATATCTTGTGGATGGCCTTTTCTTTTTACTTAACTATAATTTTAGGAATGATTCTCCTGTTTCTTATATTTATTGGAGAAATAAAATCATATCATAAATATTATGGGAATCTATTTCTGACAGAGTCGCATTAAAGTATGGGTTACTTTGCAAAAGGAAGAAATTATGCTAGAATTTATATTCAAAAAGATAGCAATGGTAATCAGGACATCGTTGGTATTTTGGAAGATAACGATTAATGGCAAATACGGAAAGGAGAATCGTCATGCAGACAACATCCATAACGGTCAGTCCATATATCATTCTGGCAGTATTTTTATTTGTCGTAGTGGTGGTAGCAGGAGTGATGATCGTGACTTATGTAGTGGGGCATAAATGGGGGTATACCCCGGAACGGGAACAGGAATTACAAGAGCGGATTGAAAATGACACCACTCAACGCTCAGAACGTAGTCGCAAAAATCGGACGAAGCGGGATTAGAAATGTTAGAGGAACTACAGATAATTTGTAGGCAGAGTGTTTTGTAGGCAGGGCAAATTTTGTCTCATCGGACATACCAAGATTCTTTCGGACGAAACAGCAGAATGAATGGGGTAAATGACGGATAACCCAAAATTATCCATACGGCAAAAACTGTAAATGGCAACAAGTAAATGCTGTTGCCCTGGTTTTGGAGGGTGGTATTATGGACAAAAAGACAGAGGAGCAAATATTAGTTCCTAAACCAGCATGGCTGGAGAGTGTGAATCAGGAATGGAAGTTTCGAACAATAGGAGATTCTCCAGATGAATGGGAGAGTGCAGTGGGAACTTCTTGTGATGAACAGGGATGGGAACCCGTTTCTCTTCCCCACACCTGGAATCGAGAAGACGCTGTTAGTGGGAAAAGTGTAGAGGAGGGCCAGCCAGCCTATTACAGAGGCAGGGCAGTATATCGCAAACGGTTGCTGCTTGATCCGGCAGTATGGAGAGATAAAATAGTGTTCTTATTCTTTGAGGGGGCAAATACGAACACTACGGTTTATATAAACGGAACGGAGGTGGGGTGCCATCAGGGGGGATATGGGGCCTTTTGTTTTGATATCACGAAGTATATTCTCTGGGAGAGAGAAAATCTCATTGCGGTTGTAGTGAGTAATGAAAAGACAACCTGGGTGGCTCCTTTGTTAGAGGAAGGCGATTTTACCAAGTATGGTGGAATCTACCGGGATGTTTTTCTGATAGGGGTAGACAAAGTCCATTTTGACAGGATGCAGTATGGGACAGACGGTGTCTTGCTGTATTCCGTTCTGTCCGAGGATTTCATGGTTGGTAACGTGGATGTGGACATTTCGTTGCAAAATGACGGAGATACCACAGAAGTATCGGTGGTTTCTGTACTGAGAGACCGAGAGGGAACGGAGCTTGCACGCAACGGAGTATCAACGGAAATAAAGGCTCATGGAAGATCTCAGGTGAAATATTCTTTGTATTTGGACAATCCACATCTATGGAATGGTGTGAACGATCCCTATCTTTATACCGTTGAAACGTATTTGCTCCTTGGAAATGAAGTGGTGGAATCTGTGGTTAAAGAGATTGGATTCCGAAGATATGAGGTTCAGGCAGATCAATTTTATCTCAATGGAGAGAGATATCCGGTTCACGGAGTAAATTATCACCAGGAAAATGAGAGGAATGGCTGGGCGATGACAGACGAGGAGCGGGCGGCAGATTATGCCTTGATGCGGGAAATGGGAGTAACTGCGGTGCGGATGGCACATTATCAGCATGATGCCTTGGAATATCAACTCTGCGACAGGCTTGGGCTGCTTGTCTATACAGAGATTCCTCTCATTAATCGTACCACGTGTGATTCTGTTTCTCAGAACTGGGCAATGTTTTCCGAGAATATCAAGATCCAGCTCACAGAATTAATTCTGCAGAATGTACATCATCCCTCCGTGTGTTTTTGGGGTATCTCCAATGAGCTGTATGATACGGGCGAGGAAACGGTTTCGTTGTATTCTGCGTTGTGCGCTCTGGCAAAACAGCTCGATAGCACAAGAATGACAATCTATGCGGATAATGTGGCGGAGGAAGCTCATAGAAAACGTTCTGCGGCAGCGGATCTCGTGGGATATAACCGTTATGACGGTTGGTATTATACCAGGTTGGGGGATGCTTGTGCCTGGATTGCCGAGAAGCAGAAATGGGACAAAAGGCCATCCTGTCTCTCGGAATATGGTGCGGGAGGAGCAGTTTCCCAACATAGAGATCTGCCTGATATGAGTCAGATTGATCCAAATGGAATCAGACATTATGAGGAATATCAGGCGATCTATCATGAGGAGGAGTGGGCCGATATTGTCTGTTCCGGGAATTTATGGGGATCTTTCGTTTGGTGTATGTTTGATTTTGCTTCTGCCTCCCGGTGGGAAGGGGATACCAGAGGACAGAATGATAAGGGATTGGTAACGAGGGATCGGAGAACGAAAAAGGATGCCTATTATTTCTATCAATCGGTATGGTGCGAAGAACCGATGGTGTATCTTACTTCGTCGCGTTACCAGGACCGTCCGGCAAATGTACCGGAAGTAAAGGTATACTCCAATGGGCAACAAGTAGAATTGTTCTTAAACGGACGCTCTGTCGGTTATGGCAATGCAGAAAAAAAGCCTGGTCGGGAAACCGTATTTCGGTGGAATGGCATCAAATTGCTCCCTGGTACGGAAAATCAAGTAAAAGCGGTTGCCTTTTTTTCAGACGGAAGTCAGAAGGTGCATGAAATTTCTTGGAGGACAAGGGAAGAAACGTAATGGATATTATACTAAAAAAGAATGAAGCTGAAATTAATGAAAATGTGGCTAGAGGGCTTTTGGTCCTATGGGGAATCGTTCTATTGGTTGATTTACTTTGTTGGTGCAAAGTTTTTGATATCTATTTTGATATGACAGTAGTATTGCTGTTGGTCTCGCTAGTAACCCTGGTGGTACCTGCAGTCATGATATTAAAGTTTCATTTTTATCATGATATGATGAAATATCTCATTGTGACAGCAACCGCAATTATGGCAGGGACGTCATATGTGTTGTTTACTTTTCAAGCAGTCATTATTTTTGTGGTACCTACGATAATCGCCGGATTTTATATGAATAAACGCCTGCTATATTATTCCGGCATAATCTCTGTGGTGGTTATTTTTGTGACGCATGTGATTACAGGAATCTATTTACGCCAGCCATGGATCGAGCCGTTTAAGGGCATGGAAGCAATTCTTCGATATGGTGCAATTCCCAGATGTTTGCAATATTTAGGTTGTTTTTTACTTATCTTCCTGATGGTGAACCGATCTATGGAAATCATTCTGCAAATTGTTCCTGCAAAAAGGGATTCAACAGATGATACGGATGGGAGAGTGACGGAGGAAAAAGAATTTGAGGGAATATTGCAGAATTTGACAGAACGAGAAAAATCTGTTTTTGTACTGATGGTAAGTGGCTATACCAATATGCAGATCGCTGAGAAATTATGTTTATCCATGGGAACCGTTAAAAATTATATATCTACGATCTATGAAAAGATTGGAACCAAAGAAAGAAACTCTCTGATTATGAAATTTCACAGATTGGTAAAAGAAAATGACCAAAGTCATATCTAGTTATGACCACAATAACTTCCTTTTTGTACGCTGATTTTATATATTAAATCCCAAAAAGGAGGTTTTTGTATGAAGGCAAATCCCAAAAAGAAGTTATTAATTATTATAATAGGAATCGGCTTCCTGCTGGTTAGTATGGTGATCAACTTTATTCCAACATGGAATTTAAAAACCAAAGAGATGAAAGTGTTAAGCGGTGATTGGATCAATGTATATTATGAAACGGAAGAAGATGCCGCCAAAGATGTTTTTATCTATGCGAATAGGGAAACCGCTTCTATTGCAGAAAAGTTAGGCTTCCGTGAAAAGCAAAATGTCAACGTTTATATTTATGATGATCAAAAGACGATGCAAACAAAGAAATATGGTTTTATTGCGCCGTTATTAGGGCTTGATTGGTATATTGGTGATAATATAGGAACGGATGTGATATTGACATCTCCGGCCAATCCGGGAAAAGTACATGATTATGATAACAATAAATATGCGGTATTGCATGAGATTGTACATGCATATGTCAGTGTCATAAATGGAGCGATAGACTTGTGGCTCACGGAAGGGATGGCATTGTATTTAAGTAATGGGGAACCATTTTATAAAGAGAATTTAGATCATTTTAAAATCCCAACCTATCCTATTACAACTTCAAATAATCCACTTCTCTTTTCCAAAAGTGGTGGTTATACTTTCGCACATACCTATATTGAATATTTGGATCAGACCTATGGATGGGATCAGGTGTTAAAACTGCTCGAAACAGAGAATTATGAAGCATGTTTTGGTAAGTCTAAAAAGAGAATCTATAAGGAATGGGTTCATTATATTGAAAATTATCATCAATGAAAAGGTCTCTGCCCGTCTGTAAATAGATGTCTCCCTGAAAAAATTGCCAGGAAACAAAGGTTATGATATGATACGCATAGAGCAGGAGTGCAGGTGGATACCGAGGGAACAAAGTTTTCGTGGGAGGCGCTCTGTGACTGTCAATGTGGCACGGTTTCTAATAGTTTCAAGAATGGAGGGTAATCAGCTATGAAGAGAGTAGGATTTTTGACAAGCGGCGGTGACTGCCAGAGTTTGAATGCAACGATGCGTGGTGTAGCCAAGACCTTATACCACACCTACCCGGATATCGAGATCTTCGGTGTCTTGGAAGGATATAAAGGATTGATTTACGGAAATTACTGCAAGCTGGAACCGAGAGATTTTTCGGGTATCCTGACCGAGGGTGGCACCATTATCGGAACGTCTCGTCAGCCGTTCAAGAAAATGCGTACTCCGGATGAAAATGGCCTGGACAAGGTAGAGGCGATGAAAGAGAACTACAAGAAATGGGGACTGGACTGTCTCGTTATTCTGGGAGGAAACGGAACGCACAAGACGGCAAACCTTCTGAGCGAGGAAGGCTGTAACGTAGTTACTTGCCCGAAGACCATTGACAATGATATCTGGGGGACAGATATCACGTTTGGTTTTCAGAGTGCGGTGGAGATTGCAACTAACGCAATTGACTGTATCCATACGACGGCTGCATCCCATGGGCGGGTTTTTATTGTGGAAGTCATGGGGCATAAGGTGGGATGGCTGACCCTGCATGCCGGAATCGCAGGTGGAGCAGATATTATCCTGCTGCCGGAGATTCCGTATGACATTGATTCCGTGGTTTCAGCGTTGGAAAAACGTGCGAAGGAGGGGAAACGATTCTCCATCCTGGCCGTGGCAGAAGGTGCAATATCCAAAGAGGATGCGCTTTTATCGAAAAAGGAATTAAAAGCAAAGAGAAAACAGGCGGCATATCCGTCGATTTCCTATCAGATTGGACAGGAGATTCAGGACCGTACCGGACAGGAAGTCCGCATTACCGTTCCGGGGCACATGCAGCGTGGCGGGGCACCGTGTCCGTATGACCGTGTGCTTTCTAGCAGATTAGGCTCTGCAGCGGCACAATTGATTATCGAAGGAAAATTTGGTAATATGGTAGGTATGGTCAACGGAGAGACCGTTCCCGTACCATTATCTGAGGTGGCCGGCAAATTAAAGATGGTCGATCCGGCTTCTTCTATTATAAAAGAGGCAAAGGGACTGGGGCTCTGTTTCGGGGACTAATCAATTTAGAATCGAGGATAAGGAAACATGTCTTATACGGCATTGTATCGAAAATTCCGTCCCGGTGAGTTTAGTGAGGTCAAGGGACAGGAGCATATTATTACGACACTGCGCAATCAGGTCAAGATGGACCGAATTGGTCATGCCTATCTGTTTTGTGGTACGCGGGGTACGGGGAAGACAACGGTAGCTAAGATTCTTGCCAAGGCAGTCAATTGCCAGAATCCGGTGGAGGGCAGTCCATGTGAGGAGTGCGAGATGTGTCGGAGAATCAATGCACAGACTTCCATGAATGTGATTGAAATTGATGCGGCATCCAACAATGGCGTTGGCAATGTCCGGGACATCATCGAGGAAATGCAATACTCTCCTACGGAGGGGCGTTTTAAGGTCTATATCATTGACGAGGTGCATATGTTGTCTACAGGGGCGTTTAATGCCCTGTTAAAGACCTTAGAGGAACCGCCATCCTATGTAATATTTATTCTGGCGACGACGGAGGCACACAAGATTCCGATTACCATTTTGTCCAGATGTCAGCGGTATGATTTTAAGCGTATTTCTATTGAAACGATAGCTGCCAGGCTGCGGGAAGTGGTAGACCGGGAAGCTGCGCAGGCGGAGGATAAGGCATTGCATTATATTGCCAGGACTGCAGATGGGTCTATGCGTGATGCGCTCAGTCTCCTGGACCGCTGTCTTGCCTTTTATATGGGGCAGGAATTGACCTATGAAAAGGCGCTCGATGTACTGGGGGCAGTCGATACGGAAGTGTACAGCAGAATGTTTCGTATGGTTCAAGCCTATGATGCAGCGGGGTGTGTTGCGGTCATTGAGGAAATTATGACGGCGGGGCGAGATTTGGGACAGTTTGTTCAGGAATTTATCTGGTATCTGCGGGGGCTGATGCTCTTAGATGCATCGAGCCAGGGGGCAGAAATGCTGGATGTATCGGCGGAACGTTTGGTGCAGATGCAGGAAGAAGCCAAGATGACAAATGTGGAAGTTCTGGTCAGATACATTCATATTCTGTCAGAATTGTCAGCACAGCTTCGCTATGCGACTCAGAAGCGGGTCATCGTAGAGGTAGCGTTTATTAAATTATGCCGGCCGCAGATGGATGAGGAACAGAATCTGTCCGATCTCCTAGAGCGCATCCAACAGTTAGAAAAACAGATGGAAGCGGGAATCCCTGTGGCGCAGGGCAAGGAAGGACAGGCTGTTTCTTCGGCAGAATGGGCAAAGCCGGAGCCGGAAGCGCCTCGGATTGTGCCAAAGGCAGTACCGGATGAAGTGCGACAGATCGTAGGTCGATGGAACGAAATTATACAGGGATGTGATCGGGTAGAGCGTACCATGTTATCCGAGGCAAAGAAAACCGTTAGCGATGAGGGTATATTGATCCTACAGTTCACAGATGCTGTCAGTGAAGGGTATTTTTTACAGGATGAGGGGAAACAGTTAGAAGCATTACGCACGGTAATTCGGAATTTGACGGGATTGGATGTGGCAATACAGACCAGAACGGTCAATGCGGAGCTGGATGCCCAGTATGTGGATGTGTCGGAAATCATTCATTTTGATGGGATAGAATATCAGTAGGAAACATCGAAAACCAAATTGGTTTTGAAAAAATAAAAATATAAAGCAGGAGGATAGGACAATGGCAAGAAGAGGAGGTTTTCCAGGCGGAGCAATGCCTGGTAATATGAATAATCTGATGAAACAGGCGCAGCGGATGCAGCGTCAGATGGAAGAGAAAACCAAGGAGATGGAAGAAAAAGAATGGGAGGCTACCGCAGGAGGCGGTGCCGTGACTGTCAAAGTTTCTGGCAAGAAAGAAATTACTTCCGTGAAATTGGCAGAAGAAGTGGTTGATCCCGACGATATTGAAATGTTGGAGGATCTGATTATGGCAGCCACCAACGAAGCGCTGCGCAAAATGGAAGAGGAAAATGCGGAAATGATGCAGCAGCTGACCGGCGGTTTGGGTGGCCTGGGCGGTATGTTCTAATACAGGAAATAGTGCGCAAGGAGGAGACAAGATGGATACATACAGTTCACAGATTAACAATCTTGTGGAACAGTTGTCACATTTGCCTGGAATTGGTGCAAAATCAGCCCAGCGACTGGCTTTTCATATTTTGAATATGCCGGAAGATCAAGTACAGGGATTATCCGGCGCTATGATGGCCGCCAAAAAAAATGTGAGATATTGTAAGGAATGTTGTACTTATACCGATGAAGACCTCTGTCCGATCTGCTCCAATGCCAAACGCAACCATAAACAGATCATGGTTGTGGAAAATTCTAGGGATCTGGCTGCCTACGAGAAAACCGGAAAGTTTGACGGAGTTTATCATGTATTACATGGAGCGATCTCTCCGATGGCAGGGATTGGGCCGAATGATATCCGCCTCAAGGAATTGATGATTCGTTTACAGCAGGATATCGACGAGGTCATTGTAGCTACTAATAAAAATCTGGAGGGGGATACGACGGCAACGTATATCAGTAAGCTGATTAAACCCATGGGGATCCGATGCAGCCGGATTGCCAGCGGAGTACCTGCCGGCGGGGATCTGGAATATATTGATGAGGTAACGTTGTACCGGGCATTAGAGGGCAGAACGGAAATGTAAACCCACTACCGTAACATTTTGGCACAGATATCCAGGATACCATCACTGACGAAGTCAGAGAGTTCTACAACTGTAGATAAACGGGTGGTTTGTAAAATCTGGTTTAGATTATTGCCAGTGCCGGTGTTTACAATGCCGGTAATATGAGCATTTCCCACGGCAGGCAATTGCTTGCCAACGCCGACTCCCGGTGTCAGGGGACCATGTCCTAACGTGACATAGCCGATATGTTTGCGGATTCCGAGAGAGGCATCAATTGCAATAATATAGGGATGGGAGTGGTTTTGGTAGATCCGGTTGACGGTATCCGCCAGATTCATGGCATGAACTGGCTCTGACAGGGAGCCGTAGACAAAGAGAGTGTGTGAAAGCACTCTTTTATTATTTTTAAAATCCTGTATTCTCTGTCCAACCAGCGGTCCCAGAGCGTCTCCGGTCGCCCGGTCAGATCCGATGCACAAAAAAACCAGTGGTCTCCTGGCTTGAAATGCATTTTTAAAATGAGAAATCAGAATATTAGAAAACCGCTGTTTCGCCCGGTTGTCGTGGACGTTATAGTAATGAATCGCTTCCTGGCTGCGTTTTAATGAGAACATGGCGGGCTCCTTTAGAATACTTTCGCACAGCGTTTGGCTGCACTAAACTCAGTATTCCCAGGATTGCTTTCTTTAACCGTCGAATTTTCGAGAAGAATTGAAAATGCGGGCTGCATCATTTCGACAAGCTTCGTGAATTAGATGTGCTACGATCTTCCCAGCGATTGTTTGTGCCGTGTCGGTAGAAGGGGAGGTAGGAAAGCGAATGGAACAGGATGTGAAACGGAATTATGATTATCGCCGCCTGCCGGATAATATCAGGCAGATTGGAGAGAGCAGCGGCAGAAGCAGGGTATACATAGAAGATTATGTCCTGACTTATATTAGAAGAGTTTTTCAGGACAAGCAGGAGAACAGTATTGTCGTATTCGTTGGATGCGAGGGAAAGGAGGCGGCAGCAGGCAGCCTGTTTCTGTATGGAGCAATAGAAATCCCCTTGGATCAAGAGAGTTCGGACATGCAGGAGGAACAGTGGGACATGTTGTTCCATCAGATTTCACAGTATTTTCCATATGGAAGGATTATGGGATGGGGCTGCGGAGTGGGAATCTGGAATAGTGAAGTGGATTACAGGGTACGCAGGATGCAGGAGGAACAGTTTGCCGAAGACAGCAGTATTTTGTTTTTAGCAGATTTATCCGAGCGGGAGGAGAAAGTATTTATATATCATGACCATGATTTTGAAGAGTTAAGCGGATATTTTGTCTATTATGAGCGAAACCCTCAGATGCAGGAATATATGCTGCGGGAACAGCCGAAAGGCGATGGCTTTGAGGCCGATTATGAGGATGAGGTGACACAGAACATTCGTACCGTGATCCATACGAAGCAGAGCAGACAGAAAAAAATCCATTATCTGACCTATGGCATGGCGTGTGTTTTACTACTGATGATTCTGGCAGGGGGGAATCTGCTGATCCGTAGTCTGGCTAAAATCAATTCCCTGGAGGAAACGATAGAAACGCTGTCGCAGTATGTCGCTGAAAATCGGCAGGATCCGTCGTCGAAAGCTGCTATGTCACAGATGTCTGGAGAACAAAATGCACAGGCAGCAACCCAGGCTGCCACAGACTTGCCAACGGGGGCGCCAGCCGTGCAGCCAACAGGGACTGTTGCCCAATCTGGCATGGCAGATCATCCTCTGAGACCAGAGACCGCGACACCGTTACCGTTAGCCACGGTTACACCTCTGCCTTTGCAAACTTCGCAGCAAGAAAAAGTGGCGACCGCCAAAGCGGTAAAAAAAAATAAAACGGATAAAGCAAAAAAAACAGTGAAGAATATCCCGGAGGCAGTGGTGGCAGGCGGTGTTGACCGTATTAAGCAGACCTATATCGTGAGAAAAGGCGATACTTTGAGCCAGATTGTGTGGAACCAGTACCACAGTTTTGCTTATATGGATCGTGTGCAGCGTGTGAATCAGATTGAGGATACAGACCGGATCTATATCGGGCAGTGCATATTATTGCCGGATGCTTAGTGTTGTGATATGATAGTAAACGGATGAGGGGAAATGGCCCCGGAGAAGCAGTAAAATCTGAAAAATACAGTTACAGGATGGAGACAGGATGATAAGTTTAGTGAGACAGTCTCAGAGTGGATTTCAGTCAGAACGGCGGGCCAGACGCAAAAAGATCTTGTTGTCATGTCTGGCGGGGATTTTGATTACAGCCATTATGATAGTGGTTCTGGCCAAATTATATTTCAACCATACCTATGATGGCTACCATGTGGAACGGACCATTTCCGTCAAAAACAGTAATACGATGCAATATCTGCCCTATGCAGGCGGAGTCATAAAATACAGCAGGGACGGCGTTTCTGCTATGGGTGCTTCGGGAAAGGATCTCTGGAACGGCAGTTATGATATGGACCATCCAGAGGTAGATACCTGTGGATCCAGTGCAGTCGTGGCAGATATCGGTGGAAAGTCATTATATATCTATACTACAAAGAATCATGGAACCGAGATGACGATGGATTATAAGATCCTGCAGGCCTGTACCTCGGAACAGGGAGTGGTGGCCGTTATGCTGGAAGACACGAAATCGAATATGATCCATGTTTATGATCCCTATGCGAGCGGGGACAAACTGTTGGTAGAAATTCCCACCAATGTGGAGAAGGGATATCCGGTGGCAATGGATATTTCCGGGGACGGTACAGGGATGACGGTATCCTATATTTCTGTTCTCAGCGGAATGGTAGAGAGCCGAGTGGCGTTCTATAACTTTACCAGCGTGGGAGAAAATACCAATTGTCTGGTCGGAGCGCAGGAGTATAACGACCGGGTGGTATCCGAAGTACGGTATCTGGGCGCTTCTCAGGTTTGCCTGTTCAGTGAGAAGGGGTATAGTATCTGGGAAAACCTCAAGAAGCCATCCGAGATCTCGAAACAGGATTTCAAACAGGAAATTGTCAGTGCATTCTGTGATACAAATTATGTGGGGGTAGTGCTGGCAGGAGACAAGGAAGGCAAAGGGCAGATGAAGGTGTACGACCTCCAGGGAAAAGAGCTTATGGGCCGAAGTATTGCTACCGATTATCATCACATTGCCATGGCTGGAAAAGAGATATTGGTCCATACGTCGACCGATTGTGATATCTATCTGGTCAATGGCGTACACAAGTGGAACTGTTCGGTGGAAAAAAATATTCTGCATTTTCTTCCGGCAGAGGGAATGAACCGATACTATTTAATAGAAGAAAACGAAATTAAAAAAATTAAATTAAAAAATAACTGAAAAGGTTCTTGACAAAGGCACGTTACGTAGTTATACTGAGTAAGCGTGCTTTTTTGCGCACTTTTTTAGTGTGGACAGACGGTTCTCATAGTGATACGGAACCGGATGGGATAAAAGCATGGAAAATAACACACAATAAATTTTAGGAGGTGAAATTAATGCCAACATTTAACCAGTTAGTCAGAAAGGGAAGAAAGGTTTCTACCAAGAAATCTACTGCTCCTGCGCTTCAGTACACTTACAACTCTCTGAACAAGAAGACAATCTCTCAGAGCTCTCCGCAGAAGAGAGGGGTTTGTACTGCAGTTCGTACTGCTACACCGAAGAAGCCTAACTCAGCACTTCGTAAGATTGCCAGAGTTCGTCTTTCCAACGGTATTGAGGTAACTGCTTATATTCCTGGCGAGGGTCATAACTTACAGGAGCATAGCGTGGTACTCATCCGTGGCGGAAGGGTAAAGGATCTTCCAAGTACCCGTTACCATATTATCCGTGGTACTCTGGATACCGCAGGTGTTGCAAACAGAAAACAGGGTCGTTCCAAGTATGGAGTTAAGAAGCCTAAGAAATAATTATTCACTAATTTGGGGAAGTGCCGGATTAATATTCACTGATTAACCTGGTGCGGACACAAAATCATTGTGAGTACCGATGAATTAATGGATAGCAGTGCGAATAAGGCAGTGTCGGCTGTTGCGTATTGCTAAATAATGTTAAGGAGGGAAGTAACGTGCCACGTAAAGGACATATACAGAAAAGAGATGTATTAGCAGATCCTGTTTACAATAACAAGATTGTAACCAAACTCATCAACAATATTATGTTGGATGGTAAGAAGGGTGTTGCGCAGAAGATCGTTTATGGTGCATTCGAAATCGTAGCAGATAAGTCCGGTAAGGACGCTGTGGAGGTTTTCGAAGAAGCGATGAACAATATTATGCCGCAGTTAGAGGTTAAGGCCAGACGTATTGGTGGAGCTACCTACCAGGTGCCGATTGAAGTTCGTCCAGACAGGAGACAGGCTTTGGCGCTTCGTTGGCTGACATTGTTCTCACGCAAGAGAGGCGAGAAGACAATGAGAGAGAGACTGGCGAATGAAATCTTGGATGCTGCGAATAATACTGGTGCAGCAGTTAAGAGAAAAGAAGATATGCATAAGATGGCAGAGGCGAACAAGGCATTTGCACATTATCGCTGGTAAGAGTTAGGAGGTTAGAGTCTTGGCTGGAAGAGAATATCCACTTGATAGAACAAGAAATATCGGTATCATGGCGCATATCGATGCGGGTAAAACCACATTGACCGAGCGTATCCTGTATTATACCGGTGTAAATTATAAGATTGGTGAGACTCATGATGGTGCATCTACCATGGACTGGATGGATCAGGAGAAGGAGAGAGGTATTACCATTACCTCTGCTGCAACGACCTGTCACTGGACCCTGGAGGATCATCACAAAGTTAAACCGGGTGCGTTAGAGCATCGTATCAATATCATTGATACCCCAGGCCACGTGGACTTTACGGTAGAGGTAGAACGTTCTCTGCGTGTATTGGACGGCGCCGTTGGTGTGTTTGATGCGAAAGCTGGTGTGGAGCCGCAGTCTGAGAATGTATGGAGACAGGCAGACACATACAACGTACCACGTATGGCATTCATCAATAAGATGGATAAGATGGGTGCTGACTTTTTCATGTCTGTGCAGACGATTATTGACCGTTTGGGCAAAAATGCGATCCCGGTACAGATTCCGATTGGCAAGGAAGATGATTTCATCGGCCTGATCGATCTGTTCGAGATGGAAGCCTACTATTATAATGATGATAAGGGCGAAGATATTGAGATCAAAGAGATACCGGATGACTTAAAGGATCTGGCACAGGAGTGGCATGATAACCTGGTGGAAAAGGTATCTGAATTAGATGATGATTTATTGGAGAAGTACCTGGAAGGCGAGGAGCCATCTATTGACGAGATGAAGAAAGCGCTTCGTAAGGGTACGATTTCCTGTGAGGCAGTTCCGGTTTATTGTGGATCTGCATACAAGAACAAAGGTGTTCAGAAGATGTTAGACGGTGTCATTGAATACATGCCTGCTCCGACAGATATCCCGGACATTACCGGTACCGACGAGGAGGGGAACGAGGTAGTTCGTCATTCATCCGATGATGAGCCATTCTCTGCACTGGCATTTAAGATTATGACAGACCCATTCGTAGGTAAGCTGGCATTCTTCCGTGTGTATTCTGGTACTTTGAACTCCGGTTCCTATGTACTCAATGCAACCAAAGAGAAGAAAGAGCGTGTCGGACGTATCGTACAGATGCATGCAAACAGCCGTAGCGAGATTGATAAGGTTTACTCTGGAGATATCGCTGCAGCCGTAGGATTCAAGCTGACAACGACAGGTGATACCATCTGTGATGAGCAGCATCCGGTAATCCTGGAGTCAATGGAATTCCCTGAGCCGGTTATTGAGCTGGCGATTGAGCCGAAGACCAAGAATGACCAGGGTAAGATGGGCGAGGCATTGTCCAAACTGGCAGAAGAGGATCCAACATTCCGTGCACATACCGATCAGGAAACTGGTCAGACCATCATTGCCGGAATGGGTGAGCTGCATTTGGAAGTCATCGTAGACCGTCTGCTTCGTGAGTTTAATGTAGACGCTAATGTCGGCGCTCCACAGGTAGCTTATAAGGAGACCTTCCTGAAAGCGGTTGATATTGACAGTAAGTATGCAAAACAGTCCGGTGGACGTGGACAGTATGGACATTGTAAAGTTAAATTCGAGCCAATGGATCCAAACGGCGAAGAGCCATTTAAGTTTGAATCTACGGTAGTCGGTGGTGCGATTCCAAAAGAATATATCCCGGCTGTCGGTGAGGGTATCGAAGAGGCAGCACAGGCTGGTATCCTGGGTGGTTTCCCTGTACTGGGTGTACATGCGACGGTATGGGATGGTTCCTACCATGAAGTCGATTCCAGTGAGATGGCATTCCACATTGCCGGATCCATGGCATTTAAAGATGCGATGAAGAAAGGTGATGCAGTCCTGTTAGAGCCGATCATGAAAGTAGAAGTAACCATGCCGGAAGAATACATGGGTGATGTCATCGGAAGTTTGAATGCGAAACGTGGACAGATTGAAGGAATGGATGATATCGGCGGTGGTAAGATCGTTCGTGCCTTTGTGCCTTTGGCTGAGATGTTCGGTTACTCTACAGAGCTTCGTTCTGCAACCCAGGGACGTGGTAATTATTCTATGTTCTTTGAAAAATACTCACAGTGTCCAAAGAACGTACAGGAAAAAGTACTGGCAGCAAAGAATGTATAAAAATTAGTAAAGAAAGCAAGGCATTATTGTAGAAAAGCACTTGAAAAAAATACCAACATGCCCTATAATAGTGCCCATAGCGTGATTTTGCGTAAAGCGGTTAGGCGTTACAGACGTCTAAGGAATTAAAGGAGGATAATTAAAAATGGCTAAAGAAAAGTTTGAAAGAACCAAACCCCATTGTAACATTGGTACCATCGGTCACGTAGATCATGGTAAAACCACATTGACAGCAGCAATTACAAAGACTTTATCTGAGCGTGTTGCAGGTAACGCTGCCGTAGATTTTGAGAATATTGATAAGGCTCCAGAAGAGAGAGAGCGTGGTATCACAATTTCTACTGCTCACGTAGAGTATGAGACAGACAAGAGACATTATGCCCATGTAGACTGCCCGGGCCATGCGGATTATGTAAAGAACATGATTACCGGTGCTGCTCAGATGGACGGCGCAATCCTGGTAGTAGCTGCTACTGATGGTGTTATGGCTCAGACAAAAGAGCATATCCTGTTATCCCGTCAGGTAAACGTACCTCATATCGTAGTATTCCTGAATAAGTGCGATATGGTTGATGATGAGGAATTAATTGAATTAGTAGAGATGGAAGTAACGGAGAACCTGGAAGAGTATGGTTTCGAAGACTGCCCAATCATCAAGGGTTCTGCGCTGAAAGCGCTGGAAGATCCTAAGGGTGAGTGGGGAGATAAGATCATGGAACTGATGGATGCGGTTGATGCACATATTCCGGATCCTCAGCGTGAGACAGATAAGCCATTCCTGATGCCTATCGAGGATATCTTTACCATTACCGGTCGTGGTACCGTTGCTACCGGCCGTGTAGAGCGTGGTGTTCTGCATGTAAATGAGGAAGTTGAAATCGTTGGTATCAAAGAGGAGACAACAAAGACTACCGTAACTGGTATCGAGATGTTCCGTAAGCTTCTGGATGAGGCACAGGCTGGTGATAACATCGGTGCTCTGCTTCGTGGTATCAAGAGAGAAGACGTTGAGCGTGGACAGGTATTAACGGCACCTGGTACCGTAACCTGCCATACAAAATTTACTGCTCAGGTATACGTTCTGACAAAGGACGAGGGTGGACGTCATACTCCATTCTTTAACAACTATCGTCCACAGTTCTACTTCAGAACAACAGACGTAACTGGTGTATGTAACTTACCTGCAGGTACAGAGATGTGCATGCCTGGCGATAATGTAGAGATGTCAATCGAACTGATTCATCCAATCGCTATGGAGCAGGGTCTGAACTTCGCTATCCGTGAGGGTGGTCGTACCGTAGGTTCAGGTAAGGTTGCTACGATTGTTGAGTAATTTGTATATTGCTTAAATTAACGGGGCTTTCCGAGGAATCGGGAAGCCCTTTTTGGAATTTTGCAACAGTGAAAAAACAGAAAATGCTAACTCTTTTCAAAAAAGTTATAAGGGATGTGGGGAAATGTCTTTACTAAATTTCCATATTTTGTGGAAAAATGGGCATTTATGTGCTAATATATAAGAACAAAGATAAAAATACAATACAGATTGAATTTTTGTAAACATAATCAAGTAAGTATTAGATGATATAATTAGTAGGCATTGAAATACATGTAAATAAATTTAAACTTTGAAGTGGGTGAAAAATTGTTAGAAAAAGTTATTGAATCGACTAATTATTATATTAGTAATATGTTAAAATCAGAGCGCAAAAGATATGGTCAGTTTTTTACTAGTATAGAAACAGCACGTTATATGGCTAGATTATATACTATATCAAGTGATTTGTCTGCAGTTAGTATTTTGGATGCCGGCGCAGGATCAGGCATATTATCATGTGCATTTTTAGAACGATTGGAGCAGATGGATTCTGTTAGAACGATAGAATTGACTTGTTATGAAAATGATGAAAAAATTATAGATTTGTTAAAAGAAAATTTGCAAGCCTATCAGAAAAAATCTAAAAAAAATATTCAAATAGAGATTATTACAGATAATTATGTTACAAGTCAGTATTTAGACTTTAATCATTTGTTAGGTGGTAATCCTAATCCTAGGAAGTATGATTTTGTAATTGGCAATCCACCTTACATGAAGATACCAAAAGATGCACCTGAGGCAATTGCAATGTCAAGAGTTTGTTACGGTGCGCCAAATCTATATTTCATTTTTGCTGCAATGGGATTATATAATCTTACTGCCGAGGGAGAAATGGTGTATATTATACCTCGCTCATGGACTTCGGGAGCATACTTTAAACGTTTTAGGAAGTTTTTTCTGACAGAGGGTAAATTAGAACATATTCATTTATTTGTAAGTAGGAATAAAGTGTTTGATAAAGAGGATGTTATACAAGAAACGATTATTATAAAAGTAAAAAAGACTAATAAAACTCCAGAGAATATTACGATTACTTCCTCGCAATCAAATAGCGATTTTGATAATCTGACTTCTTTGATAGTGCCATATGGCCTCGTAGTGTCAGGAAACAATTATTATGTGTATTTGATGACGAATGAAAAGGAAGTTTCAGTATTAGAGCGAATACATAAGTTCAATAAAACATTGCCGGACATTGGATTAAAAATGAAGACAGGATTGACAGTTGATTTCCGTAATCGTGAGATACTTCGAAATGATGTAGAAGAAGGTGCAATTCCCCTATTTTATTCGCAGCATATTAAACAAGGGGAAGTGAAGTTTCCGATTCATAAAGAACATGAGTATGTTGTAACTGATCAAAAAGGATTGATGCAGGATAATCGAAATTATTTGTTTGTGAAGCGTTTTACAGCGAAAGAAGAACACCGCAGACTGCAATGTGGAGTATATTTGTCGAATAAGTATTCGCAGTTTAAGAAAATTAGCACACAAAATAAGATTAATTTTATAGATGGACTAATAACAGAAATGTCGGAGTGCATTGTATATGGATTATATGTCATTTTTAATTCTACAATTTATGATGAATATTATAGAATATTGAATGGTTCAACGCAGGTAAATTCGACAGAAATTAATTCTATGCCTATACCTGATTTGGAAATCATACAAGAAATGGGAAGAAATTTGATGAAAAGTAGGGATATGTCCGAGAAAAATTGTAATATGATATTGGAGGGATATTGTGGATAAAGTTGATGAAGCAAGAGAAATTTTAAAAATGCTTGGAATGCCTAAAGCGCAGCAGTCGGATATTTGTTGTTATGTATTATTGGCAATGGCAGGGATAAAACAGGATATTTCATGGAAAGAAGCAGATAATAAGTGGATTCGTATTCATGATATTATTCAATTTGCAAATACATATTATGGAGTGTCATATGCAGAAAATAGCAGAGAAACATTTCGTAAGCAGGCATTACATCATTTTCGCAATGCTGCGCTTGTAGAGGATAATGGTAAAGCAACGAATAGTCCTAATTATAGATATAGGATGACAAAAGAAACCTTGCAAATGGTAAGGACATTTCGGACATCAGAGTGGCAAATATCTATGAACCGATTTTTACAATACCATGAGAAATTAGTAGATCTTTATGCTTCAAAAAAGAAAATGTCGATGATGCCCGTGCATATTAATGGAGATAATTTTCAATTTTCAGTAGGAAAACATAATCAATTGCAAAAGGTAATTATTGAAGAATTTGCTCCAAGATTTGCGCCTCATTCAGAATGTTTGTATGTTGGTGACACTATAGAAAAGAATTTAGTTAAAAATGTTGATAGGTTGACAGAATTGGGATTTGAAATAACTTTGCATGACAAGATGCCAGATGTGGTCTTATATAGAGAAGATAAAAATTGGATTTATTTTGTTGAAGCGGTAACTTCTGTCGGACCGATGGATTCTAAAAGAATATTGGAATTAACAGAAATGACAAAGGACGTAAGAGCGGGGAAAATTTTTGTAACAGCATTTCTTGATTTTAAGACTTACAAAAGATTTTCGGAATTTTTGGCATGGGAAACGGAAATCTGGATTGCAGATATGCCAGAGCATATGATACATTTGAATGGGGATAAGTTTTTAGGCCCCAGATAGATAGCTATTTATAATATTCTGACTAGATTAAAAGCTATTTAAGATATCACTATATAAAGTGAATATTTTGCAATAAATAATGGAATACTGATTTGTATTCTGGTATAATAAATTTTGATACCGGGAAAATCATAAATATTTTATCGTAAGCTATCTATAAAGGAGCGTTTCTATGTGTTGATTACTAGGACAGAGAATGATTAGAGAAAGATATCCTGCTAAATAAAATTCGAGGGATTCAGAAAAAGATAATAGAATTGAATTTCATATAGTATTAAAGATAATTGTTTTAGGTTGAGTTTTATGTATTTTAGTTATAAAGAGGGTATGATTGGTTATGCTTAGTGTATATAATATAATTGGATTAATACCAATAAACTAGTATTTTTAGGGAGATATATCTTATGGATAGTATTAGAATTAAGAATTTAAGAAGTTTGAGAGATACAGAAAAAATAAGCATTAAGAAACTTAACATATTGGTTGGAAGTAACAGTTCTGGAAAAAGTACTTTTTTAAGGGTATTTCCTCTGCTCAAGCAATCTTTTAATAAAAAAATAAATGGACCAGTTTTATGGTGTGGAGATGATGATGATTATGTAGATTTTGGGAGTTTTCAAGAAGCCTTAAGCTATAGTTCAGAAAACAAATGTATAAATTTATCTTTTCAAATACATCTTAATTATCTAAAGGATTTATATCGTTATAAAAAAGACTCTCGGGGAAATGACTTGCAAAAAATTAAAATTGAATTCTTAATAAAAAATAGTGCAAGTAATGGAAATGATTATATTTCGGAAATGCAATATAGCATTGAAGATCAAAAAAGTTTAATTGATTTTTCTGAAAATGGTGAAATAAAAAAACTAGTATTTAATGGAGAAAATGTTGATATAAATGAATATAAAAGTATAGAGCCGTTTTATCCAACTTTTTATGAACAAAGTATATTTGATATCTCACTTTATCAAATACGAGAAATTGCAATACACAATTTGAGTTCTATTTTTTCAATTTCTGAGGATGAAAATTTTAGGTATTTGGATGAAGCAACAATGTATATTGTAAATAGAAAGATTCTGCATGATAGATCAGATCGGCAGTATAGTAAAAGAATAGTTAAAAAAGTTAATGAGATATATAATAATAAAAATGAACAAGAGGTTAAAAAATGGTCATTTTTATTTAATCTTCCAAGGTATTTTTCGATTTTGTCTAATTACTTGAAGGAATATTTTAGAAATGTATATTATATTGCACCTGTTAGAGCGACAGCAGAACGTTATTATAGATTAAGAAATGCTGCTGTAAATGAAGTAGATTGCCGGGGAAAGAATTTACCTGTTTTTTTGAATAGTCTTTCCAATAAAAATTTTTCGCAATTTCAGGCTTGGACAAAAGCTCATTTAGGATTCGAAGTTGTGAAAACAACAAGTGAAGGTCATGTTTCATTAAAGATAAAAAAAGATGGTCAAGTGAAGGCTGTAAATTTATCAGATACAGGATTTGGATATAGTCAAATATTGCCGATTGTTACACAAATGTGGTATATTGCTAAAAAAGCTGAAGAAGAGAAAGCATTACCTTTTTATATTAATGATTTTGATGTTCCGACTACAATTGTGATCGAACAGCCCGAATTACATTTACATCCGGCATTACAGGCGAAATTGATTGATATAATTGTTAAGGTAGCGGGTCAGGGAAATATAAATTTTATTATTGAAACTCATAGTGAGACAATGGTCAATAGGGTAGGTGTTTCTATTGCAAAAAATGAGATTAGCAATGAGAATGTAGGAGTAATAATTTTTGAAAAAGATTTTGGAGAAGATGATACTATAATTAAAAGGGGGGGATTCGATGAGGAAGGATATTTAGAAAATTGGCCAGTAGGTTTTTTTGAGCCGGAGATGGAGTGAAAAATGCTATACGAAATAGATGAAAGCTGTATGGTAGCTTTAAAAACAGGAAATCTTAATGTAATTGCATTTCTTGAACAATTAGCATTAGATAGAAGAAAATGTAGAAACATTATTGTGGGGAAAAGAGAGGTTTTTTTTGAATTAGCAAAAACAGAAAAATTATCAGATGTCTCCCGATCAGTATATAAAGTATTGGGGAATAGAATGAGTGAGAGGAAACTTTTGCTTAAAAATACAAAAAAGTATTGTCGGATTGTTGCAAAGAAGACTAAAAAGAACCTTATAGTTGAAGAAGATCAGGAAATTATTCTTTTAAATATTGAAACGAGTTCATTAAAAGATTTTACTGCATACCCACTGATGTTGGCAGAAAATGAAGAAGATATAGAATTTTATAAATTAATTGGAAAGTATTTTGTGAAAAAGAATAATTTAGGAACTTTAAATATCGATTTTGAAGGGAAAAATGGCGGTGGAAGTACCATTTCTGATATATTAGCTAATGTTATTTCTGAAAAAAATAGAATGTGTTTATGTATAGTTGATAGTGATCGAAAGTATGGGGATGCCTTTCCTGGAGATACTATGCAAAGAATAATAAATGTTACTCAAAATGTTTTTCAAGATTACTTTGAGGTATTGTTATTAGAGGTACATGAAATTGAAAATTTAATTCCGCTTTCTGTTTTACAGAAAGTGGTGGACGAAAAAAACTTGGAAAAGCAGGGGTTATTTTTTTATAAATATCTAATTAAATGTGATAATACGGAAAATTCACCCGTATTATACTTTGATTTAAAAAAAGGAATTTTAAAAAGTTCTTTTATTTTAGAAGAAGGGGTTGATGATGAGAAACTGAAAAAATTTAGAAAAAAAGAATTATATAGAAAATATTGGCGAAAATACATAGAAGAATATGGAATAAAAATAGATGAAGACAGTAATAAGGTGTTGGTAAGTGGAATATGTGAAAAAGTTCTTAGACATTCGATAAAGTATTTTAATGATAAATCAAATATGATTGAAGTAGAGGAACCAATACAGAAGGTTTGGGATAGAATTGGAGAAAAAGTATATTGTTGGGGGTGTATTGGGGGAAGAATTGCAATATAGGGGTTGAAACTTTGTTAATAGTGTCAAAAAGGTGCTAAGAAATCATGTAAATAGAAATACTTCATCCAAAAACGGTAATTTTACGTTTTTTTCAGCAATAAATAGTATAGAAAATGCCGAAAAAAAAGAGAAAATGAACTTGCTGAAATGGAACGGTACGGAGAAAAGGAGAGAACCAGTATGTGTAGATTAGAAAAAATAACAAATGATTTCGTTGTGCAAACCCAAAGAATCTTAGGAGAAAATTTAGTGGGGATTTATCTTCACGGTTCTGCCGCCATGGGATGTTTTCATGAAAATAAGAGCGACATTGATTTATTGGTCGTAGTAGATAGGGCTGTACCCAAAGAAGTAAAGAGACAATATATGGATATGATTGTGGAATTAAATTCCTGTGCACCAGAAAAAGGGTTAGAAGTAAGCGTTGTGAGAAAAGAGGTTTGCAGGCCGTTTGTATATCCTACTCCTTTTGAATTGCATTTTTCTGTGATGCATTTACCATGGTACAAAACAGATCCATCGGATTATATTGACAGGATGAATGGAACGGATAAAGATTTGGCTGCGCATGTAACTATCATTTGTCATAGAGGAACATGTCTTTATGGGAAAAAAATGGAGGATGTTTTTGGGGTGGTCAGTAAGGAATATTATTTCGACAGTATTTGGAATGATATCGAGTCTGCGGAAGATGAAATCATTACAGATCCTACGTATTTCATCCTAAACTTGTGCAGAGTTTTGGCATTTAAGGAAGACGGACTGATTTTGTCAAAGCGGGAGGGAGGTGACTGGGGGATCAACAATATTCCTGAGAGATATCACGAATTGATCTTGTGTGCAATGGAGGAGTATTCGTCTGATCACATCATGAAATGGAATAATAAAAATGATCTGTGTGATTATGCGGCATACATGTTAGATCAAATCAGGAAATAGACAGTTTCTGAACGAAACAGCAAAAAATATTGATATCTGACGAAGCGAAAATTATCCTGTAAAAACATATCGCAAATGACCATAAGTAAATGCTGTTGTCTTGGCTAATATCGCTTATCGTTTGACACAAGTAAAATTCTATGTCATAATAACATTTAATTTATCAGATAGGAGGAATCGGATATGTCAGCATGTATTATGCGCTTAAGATAATTACGGCAATAGGAAAACAGCCTGTTTGGACAGGTTCTTTTTTGCGTACTTAAGTGCAGAACAATGCGACGGATAGATTGCTCTAATATTTTTTAATGAAATTGTATTGTTTTTTTATGGTGGTTAATCATAGATTGAATTTAATGTAAATAAAATTCAACCATGTTTGACTGCTTTCCTTAGGCATGCAGGAG
Source organism: uncultured Clostridium sp. (assembly GCA_947644195.1). Lineage (GTDB taxonomy): Bacteria > Bacillota > Clostridia > Lachnospirales > Lachnospiraceae > Butyribacter. Next base: position 86,689 of record CANRZB010000004.1, on the reverse strand, counting down.
AATTTGTTTCGAACCGTTCCCCTGTTTTTTTATTGCCATTTTAGTTGCAAATAAAAAAACAGGAGGAAGAATATGTCTGGAAAATATAGAAAGAGCAGGAAGGAGTCTGCCCGTTACCAGGAAATCAAAGGGTCGCAAAATTTCATGACGAGTAGAAGGCTTTTGGAGAGGATTGTTAGAAAAAGTACGATTACAAAAGACGATATTGTTTTAGAAATCGGTACAGGAAAGGGACATCTAACAGATGTTCTATGCAGAAGGGCAAGGTATGTTTACTCGGTGGAGATTGACAGAAGATTGTATGAACGGGCTAAAGAACGGTTAAAGAATGTACGGAATGTTACATTATCATGCAGGGATTTTATGAACTATTCGTTGCCAAAGGAGGATTATAAGGTATTTGCCAATATTCCTTTTTCCATTACAACAAAGATTGTGCAAAAACTTACCGAAGATGTACATCCTCCCTCGGAAATCTGGCTAGTCATGGAACGAGGTGCAGCAAAGAGATTTTTGGGAGTGCCGAGAGAAACGAAATACTCGTTATCGTTGAAGCACAGATGGAAATTGGATATTGTCTATTATTTTTCCAGGGAGGATTTTCACCCGAAACCCTCCGTTGATTCTGTCTTATTACATTTCTTGCGAAAGGATTATTAGGAAGGCCAAAAACGGAATCAAAAATACTAAGGGGATATTATCGTAAGATTAATTACGGATTGAATGGAAAGAGACAGAATGTTATAATAGTTTTAAAATAAATAGAAGGAGGCAACCAATGGCTTTTGATTACAAAAAAGAATACAAAGAATTTTATATGCCAAAAAACCGACCGGAGCTGGTAGACATTCCAGCGATGAATTTTATTGCCGTCCGAGGAACCGGGGATCCGAATGACGAGGCTGGCGAGTATAAGGCAGCGATAGGACTTCTTTATGGTATTGCGTTTACGATTAAAATGAGCAAGAAAGGTTCTCATCAGATTGACGGATATTTTGACTATGTGGTGCCTCCGTTGGAAGGATTTTGGTGGCAGGAGGGAATCGATGGGTTTGACTATCAGAGGAAAGATGAATTCCATTGGATTTCCGTAATCCGTTTGCCTGATTTTGTGACAAAAGAGGATTTTAACTGGGCAGTAGCGGAGGCTACGAAAAAAAAGAAAACAGACTATTCCAAGGTAGAATTTCTGACGGTGGAAGAGGGAATGTGTGTCCAGTGTATGCATATTGGGTCCTTTGATGAGGAACCGGCTACGGTTGCACAAATGGATGCTTTTATCGAGCAGCAGGGGTATGAGAATGATTTATCGGGTCAGAGAAGACATCATGAAATTTATCTGTCGGATGCGAGAAGGGTATCCCCGGATCGTTGGAAAACGGTGGTCCGTCATCCGATCAAGAAGAAAGAAGAGTAGGATGGTTTCGATTTCTGTATTCCTTGCTGTGTGCTGATAGAAGGGGGAGAGACCTATGCATGTAGAAATAATAATGGGGTTAGTAATTTTCTTTCTGGTTGCATTTTTTATGATTGGGATTGGAATCGTTCAGTTGCGGAGCCAAAAACCAGTTGGTTTTTATTCTGGGGAACAGCCGCCGGCAGAAGATGAGCTTATGGATGTGCAAGCCTGGAACCGGAAACATGGCATGATGTGGCTGTGGTATGGTGTAATCATTATAGTATCCGCTTTGATTGGAACGTGGATTGGTGATCGTATCTGGTGTACCATTTTTATGTGCTGCGGAGTGCTGCTTCCGCTTATCGTTATGATCTGGTATCATCATCGTTTGGTTCGCAGGTATTATAAATAGTTGTAAGTTTGCAGGTATTGTAAATAGTGATGTTTCATAGATGCAAGAAACGTATTAGATAATAACGAATGGGATTGCGAGGTAAAAGATGAGTAAGATCAAAAAATTAACAATTATTATGGTATCTGCACTGCTGGTTGCTGCCGTGATTTTTGCGTGTTATTTTTATCAAAGGAGACAGCACTGGCCGGTTCGTTTTCATGCGGAGCTGGATGACTTTTTTGGAAAGGGAAACTGGGAATGGCTCTCAAAGGAAACAAAAGAGAGCAGTATGTATACAGTACATTATTATTCTGTAGATGCCGCCTCAGATAGAAATGTTCCTGGAACGTACCATAATTGGGACATCGGATTTACAAATCGGAATGGAGACTCAGAGGTTTGGACGATGACTGACCATGCGATGAAAATTAATCAGTCGAAGAAAGGTTTTTTTCGTTCGGGTCGACTTTCTGCAAAACAAGCATTGGTAAGAGAATTGATGAATATTTCCTTTGAAGTGGCAGAAGACGAAATTATGCAGGAGATTTTATGTAAGGTTCTGCCGGAGAAAGAGGCTGCCTGCCTGGATGTAAATATTTCTTACCGCAATGGGAATCCTACACCGAAAATGTATCAAACCTTGTTTCAGCAACCGTGGTTTTCTGTGAATCAGGTTACGGCAGAGAACTATCTCTCCACGGACTTGTGGGATTTTTATCTTAGAATCCAGGCATTTGATTACAGATTGGAAAAATTGACCGGGGTAGAACGACAGCATGTTATGGAGCGATTGGGAGAAATGGAAAATGTGCTGAGAGATACCTTTGGAGAACATGCAGATTACGAAATCTATCTGGATGACACACACAAAGCGGAGTATAATGCGGAGGAATAATCCCTGTGGGGAGCTCCCGAAAGGGGTGGGAGATATTTTGTTTTATAACGTACATTTGGAGAAAAGTAAGGCAGGGCCCTCATAAGTCAGAAAGATGGTCGACGCAGCTGACAGGGGAGTTAGAGTGGGCTTGCCCACTTTTTTCTATCATACGGAGGTTACATTTTTGATGAATCATATTTATTCTAAGAAGATACTATTGGTTGACGACGATGAGTCCATTGTTCATATGGTAAATGTTGTGCTGAAAAAGGAAGGATTTACGCAGGTATATAAGGCGTTGAATGGGACGGACGCCATGAATATGGCACGGGAGCTTTCTCCAGATTTGATTGTTTTGGATATTATGCTGCCAGATTCGGATGGATATGAAGTATGCAGGAGAATCCGGGAATTTTCCATGGCGCCGATTATCTTTCTATCTGCCAAAACAGAGGAAACGGATAAATTAGTTTCTTTTGCAGTGGGCGGGGATGAGTATCTGACAAAACCGTTCAGTCCGAAAGAGTTAGTGGCAAGAATTCAGGTGGCATTAAAGAGACAGGCTTACTATGAGGACAGCAATAAGCAGGGAAAACAATATTCCTTTGGCAGTGGATTTTGCCTGGATCTCGAAACCAGGATTCTCAAGCAGAATGGAGAAACGATTCCCCTTCCACCGAAAGAATATGCTCTATTGGAGTATTTGGTTATTAATCAGGATATTACGATTTCTAAAGAGTATTTAATTCAAAGAGTATGGGGAAGTGATTTTGTAGGAGTGGAAAGTACGGTGGCTGTACACATCAGGCATTTAAGGGAAAAGATTGAAGACGATCCGGCAAATCCCTGTTTGATCAGAACCGTGAAAGGCAGAGGTTATTATTTTAGTAACAGGGTTTAACTGAGACGAATTGATTGATAGATTGGTTTGGAATGATTCACAGCAGTACGGGAGAATGGATATGAAAAGAAAGATGATCCGGGAGTATTTAAAGACCAGTTTTAGTGCCGTGTTTTTTACGTTGGTAATTGGGAGTTTCCTATGCTATATCATGTTTTTTAATCGGCCGGCGGATGATACCATGCCACAGTATCTGGTGGCGGATATTCAGAATTATATTACTTTTCAAAATCAAGAGTTTAAAATCAGTCAGACAGGAATGGAAAAATTAAAGAAGCATGGCTGCTGGTTACAGATGATTGACAGCCAGGGAAATGTGGTAGGCAGCGCTAATGTTGGTAAAAAGCTGCCAGAACACTACAGTCCATATGAATTAGTACAGTACTCTTTGAATTCGGAACAGTTAAATAAAGATACCCTATTCGTCAATGCGGTTACTCATCGTCCTGGTTATGGTGTCATTCTTGGATGTGACAGCAAATATGTGCAGAAATATTCGTTTCTTCTGTTTGGCAACCATATTTTCCCCAAGGTATGTCTGGTTTTCCTGGTAATTATGGCAGGGATGGTTTACATGGAGTCCTGGTTTTTTTCTAAGAAAATTACGACGCCGATTATGAAGATTATGGAGGATATTCCACAAATTGCAAAAGGGAAAGAGTTGGCTCCCTTAGAGCGTAAGTCTATTTTTTCCGGTGTCTCCAGACAATTGGTAGAATTACAGTCTCGGTTACAGGAAAACAAACGGATGCGGGCAGAATGGATCGCCAATATTTCCCATGATATGAAAACGCCTCTTTCAACGATACGTGGCTATTCAGAGATGTTGGGGGATACTTCTTACCAGTTTGAACCGGAGGAGGTTCGCGAATATGCCAGAGAAATTGTCAAATCAGAGCGGTATATAGAAAATTTGATCCAAGATCTTCGTTTGAATCAGAAACTGGTGGAGGGTAAGGTGCCATTACAGAAGGAAGAAGTGGAGTTGGCCCTTCTGCTGCAGGAATGTACCGAACGTATCGACCAGACGCAGAATCAGAGAGAGGCGATCTCTGTCGACTGTGAACAGGGAATTTTCCTGTTGTGTGATCGCAATTTGATGGAGCGCTGTCTGATTAACATGATTAGCAATGCATTTATCCATAATCCCGATGGTGTACAAGTGATTGTCCGTGCCAAAACAGATCAGGATAAAATTTGCATTGAGATTCAGGATAACGGAAAGGGGATGGATGAGAGGGATACTAGACATATTTTTGAGAGATATTATCACGGCACCAATGCACAGCAACGAGGAGGGACGGGATTAGGGTTGGCAATTGCGAAGGAGACCATAGAAGCCCATGGAGGAACTATTTTTGTTGAGAGCAAAAGAGGCATCGGCACTAAATTTGTCATTTCGTTAGAAAGAGAAACGATTTAATCAAATATAACAATATATAATTTAGAGAGACAAGCACAGGAATACGTGCTTGTTTTTTTGCGATGACAATATTCTTAACATACAAATATTTGTCATGAAAAGAGAGAATGAAAAAAAATTTTAAAATTTAATCTACTCATAATCTACTGTTAATCTACTGATAATGTACACCTGTTATACTGTGTCCGTTAGCAAAATACTGTTCGACGGAAGGAGGAGATTGCGAATGAAAAAACGTATTGTCAAGTTAGCTGCGGTAGCAGGTATCGCAGGAGTGTTACTGGGAGGTACAGCATATGCCGGAACAGCGAATGAGTATTACGGAACGGTGGTAGGCAGATTTAATGGATATGGATATTCTGAGTACCAGACAAAGGTATTTGCCGGAAAGAATGGGTATATCTACTCGTCTGAGGTGGGTGGAAAATATAAGGTAGATGTCCGTATGGCTAGTTCCAAAGGAAACGGGGAATGGCTGCGAAATGTAACGGATGGAACACAGAAACCGGTGAAGGCGCATGCAAAACAAACAAAGGGATGCAAGGTTAGGCTTCATTTTTCAAATGACGCATTTACACCAGTAACGGTTCATGTTTCTGGAATGTGGAAGAGTAACTAAAAAACATTGCATTAACGGTGCAATAGCAACATGGCGAACAGTATTTTTGTATAAAATTTTGGGATATGAGGGGGATTTTTTATGTTTATATTAAGGAAGAAGGATAATATGAGATATTTAAAAAGAGTGGTAAAACAATACCTTCCCATTGCTGCAGTTGTATATAGCATTGCGTTTATAGCGTTACTGGCTTCGTGTATTACGATTGCGGGAAATTCTGTTGTGAATTATAAAATTGAGATATGGACATGGGCGTGTGAATATGTAGATTTCTTTTTGCCGTTAGTATCTACTCTGCCGTTTGCCATTGTCTTATATCTACAAAGAAGGAATCATTTTATCCAGTACGCCTCAATGCGAATGAAAAGAAATAGTTATATCCGAAATCATGTTTTTGCAGGTTTGTTGGTATCCTTTTCTGCGACCTGGTTTATCTATTTTATGACTTTGGTGATTACTGTATTTTTTATTCCAATCTCTAGCCAGGGATATGATAATGAATTGGTTGATTATGTGTTTGGCAGTATCCAGATGCATCATCCGCTTCTGTTTGGTTTGGTGTGGTGTGCCTGGAAAGGGATCAATGCAGCATGTTTTACCTTGTTCGGTTATATGCTGGCCCTATATGTGGACAACATATTTATTATCAATATTGTACCGTTCCTGTATTGCATGGCGGAAAATCTGGTTACGGCTTTATTAGAAATACCGGATTACAGTATCATCACTTCCTATGTTTTAAACAGATTAACGCCGTCTTGTATGCATTTTTGGAATTATCTGGTAGGTACTGCGTCCTTTCTGATAATTACATCTTGTATTATTTTGATATTGAGAGGAAAGAGTGTGAGTGATTATGAATGTTAGTGCAGCCAGAATGGGTGTCAGAAATTTCTTTCGAATTCCCTGTTTGTGGTGCTATCTCGCTGTTTCACTGGTACTTGCCTATTATGCAGGTATTGCAGTGCCGTTTGCCAGAGTGACAGGAATGTCCCTGGCGGAATATGTACTGTATGTATTGGCAGATCACTATTATTTAATTTATGCCTGGTTTTTCTTCCTGCTCTATTGGATGGTTCATACGGTACGGAAATGCGGACAGCAGGAATGGATACGTTATGGCAGTTGTCGGAATAAATATAATGCGGATAATGTATCGGCTATTTTACAGATCTCGGCTATGATCCTTGGTAATTTGCTATTGGTTCTGTGCATAGGGATCGTAGGTGTCGGAGTATCGGGGGGATTTCGGGCGGTCAATGGAATGACAGAGTTGGCGGGAAATATGATGATATTAAAAGGGTATGCCCATTTTTTTTCGAATCCGGTCATTGCAGTCATCTGTGTCGTATTGTATTGGGAATTAGGTTGTGTTTTTCTGTACATGATGCTTTATTATGGGAATCTTATGGGTGGAAGAAAACTTATGGTTATGGAAATTGTACTGTGTATCATTAGTACCTTAGCGGGTTATCTGACACAGATTGATGAATCCTGCCTGAATGTGTTCTTTTATAATAATTATTATATTCTGCACCATGCATTGTTGGTGGTGGGGATACGTGCTGTGGTTGTTAATATGGCGGTTATGGTAGTCGGATCAATTGGAATAAGAGGGATGGCGCTATGCAAAAGAAAAATTCCTATCTGAAGGAATATATTCAGGGGGGCAGGGGAACCAATTTTGTTTTTTTCATTCTGTTCCTGTCGTTGGGGTGTGTGACATCCGGCACAAAAACGTTGACACCTGTTGATTTTATGTTTTTGATGGTCAAGGGATTTTCGTACCAGAAGTTTCAGGTTACGGAGTTGCTGTATTACCTGTTTTATTTTATTTTTCCATTATTCTGGATCAATGTTTTTCTGGAAAATGAAAAAAAGGACAGGAATGTTGCTGCAAAATTTCGCTATGGCTCCCGGGCAAAGTGGGATTCTGTGACAGATCGGGAATGTTTTTGTTTTTTGTTGCGGTATTATGTCCAGTTTATTCTTTGTGTACTGGTGGTGGATGCAGTTTTGGTCATGGTCTTTCATGATAGTACCAGTGTGTATTTCTATGCAATACAGCAAGAATATGGTATTCATACGGAAGAAGTTTATCTGGGGTTTGTGGTGGCATTTCTATGGAGATTCGTGGAATTGCTTTTGCTGTTAGAAGTTGATCTGTGTCTGTATCGTTTGGCAGGAAATACGCTGGCTGCATTTTTTGGTACGTTTGTTGTCTATTTACTGGGAGTAATCTTGCGCAGAGGAAATATTATCATTGCAGGTCTATCGGCGGCATATAGCGTGTTTGAACTGATTGGATTGAAAAATGGCAGGATTTTAATGGGTAATCTTCTGGCAGGTATGAGTTTGGTTCTTTTAGGTTTTGTGTTACATCAGGGCGCATTAGGAAAAATCCCGGACATTCTGGCAAAGAAATAGGAATGTGTGAGATCGGAGGAGGTGCCGGACGATAAACGTTAGAAACCCGTCAAATGAAAGTAGAATTTTGTTTCTGTGGCAATGATGTCTGTGTGCTGCCGGACAAAACATTGCCGGAGAGTAAAAGTGCAGCGCAGAAAAGAGGAAATAATGGATATTTTATTCGATATGAATATGGATCAACCAATGGAATATGCGATAGAAGTGAAAAATATGTCAAAAAAATTTAAACGTAAGGTGATCTATGAGGATGTCAGCTTGCAAATACGTTCCGGGGAGTGTGTGGGACTGGTTGGAGAAAATGGTTCTGGAAAGTCTGTGTTATTTCAAATTATGACAGGGTTGATGCGGCCGGACCAAGGCAAAATTATTGTAAATGGGGATGAACTGGGCAAAAAAGGGCGTGATTTCCCAAGCAGGGTTGGCATATTGATTAATGAGCCTGGATATATTGAAACTTGTTCGGGATATAAGAATTTGTTACTTCTTGCGGAGATTCAAAATATTGTTGATGAGAAGAAGATTCAGGAAACGATGGAGATGGTGGGGTTGGACTATCGAGATAACACAAGGGTTAAAAAGTATTCTATGGGGATGAGGCAAAAACTAGGTATTGCCCAGGCCATTATGGAAGGACAGACCGTAATTTTGTTGGATGAGCCGTATAATGCTTTGGATTATAAGACGAATAAAGAGATTACCCAAATTCTTTTACGTTTGAAGGAAGCGGGGAAAACATTAATTCTGACCAGCCATCAACATGTTTTCTTAGAGAGACTATGCGATCGGATTTATTGCATTGACGAACATAAAGTGGTGGATTTTGATGATTGCATGCGTGAGAAATATTTTGAAATCTAATGTACTGTATACCGTAATTTATCATGGACCGGATAAGATAGGGGGTAGTTCACTATGCAAGATTTAAGCAAGATCTTAATGGAAGCAAAGAAGAAAAAAGTCTATGAAAATATTGATGAATTTAAAAATGTCCTGGATGAAATTATGAGCACGGAGATCAATGTTGTATTAGACTGGGATATTGATGCAGGAGAGGAGTGGGCAAGGTTTATAGATAGACGAAAAGGTGTTGTCGGTATGTTAAATGCAAAAATTGGGATTGTATTTATCTGCAATAATTTTTTGACAAGCTTGACGTTAAAGAAATTGGATTCCTTATTCCTGGTGAAAGTTTCTAATTATAGTTCAGAGGAGTGGTATGTGGATTTATCTCTGTTGGAAAAAGAGATCTCGGAAATTAGCTGGGAGAGATGTTTGGATAAGGTGGACGTTACGAGGTTGTCTTTGGATGATTTATATTTTGCGACGATTTAATTCGTTCCTGTTTTGGAGTGATGCCTCTCCATTGTTTGTAAGTTCGTATCAAGTGACTGCAGTCAAAAAAACCACACTCCATTGCAATGTAATTTAAATCATGGTTTGTGTGAAGTAAATATTCCTGCGCTTTATTAACCCGAATATAGTTGATATAATCTTTGCAGGAACGGCCATAAGTTTCCCGAAAACATTTTGCGAAATGGGAGTAGCTCATATGACATAATTCGGCTAGTTCCTGTACTTGCAGTGGAGTATTGGAATGAGTATCAATGTATTCTGGTATTTGATAGAAAAAATCTGCTTTTTCTGTGATTAAGGAATGATTTTGTCGGGCAGATTCTGGTGCATTGCGCATAATTTGTATTAAAAGGGTGGATAGATTGGCATGGACCTGTAACATATAACATTCTTTTTGTTGCTGGTATTCTTGTACTGTTTGCAGGATTAGTGTTTTTATTGTTGCAGAATCCCAATCATTCTGGTAGATAGGGATACACAGGTCGGCGGCAAGCGGTGGTCTGGCAAAAAAAGAATGTAGGGATGTACTATATACGTGCGGAAGATGCAGAGCGTGAATATCAAATTTTAGAACGGCATATCGAGCAATTTGTGTTTCTGCCGGGCAGATTTCATGAATCTGCAGAGGATAAATAAAACACAGATCACCGCAGGAGAGAGTCTCCTGTTTTCCATCACTGCAGATAGACAGTGATCCTTCTAATAGAAATAAAATCTCGCAGTAATAGTGCCAATGCGGATCGCAATGGGTTGATTCTGTGATAAAAATGTCGTAGGGTTGATTGAGTAGATCTATATATTCAAAAAATTGCATGGTGGTCCTCCGGCTAGGTATCGTATTCCATAATATTCTCATGGATATTCTACAGGATTTTGTTGTCCTGTTCAACAAAAAAATAGGTTTATACAATTTTTTCCTTATCTTTTCATAGTAAATAAAATAATAAAGACTATGATGAAATTGAATCGTGCAAAAAATACTCAGTCATTGACTGTGGTTTTTTGTATGTAATATTTGATAAGGGGGACATTGATGATGGAGAGAAAAGAGTTTCAAAAGCATTTGGTGGATGATTTACTTCCTTTTTGGAATCGGCTGAAGGATACTGTTTATGGAGGGTGTTACGGTTATGTGGATCATAACCAACAGATTGTCCGGGATCATGATAAAAGTGTGATTCTGATGAGCCGTATTTTATGGTTTTATTCCAAAGCGTCTATGATATGTCAGGATGATTCGTTATTAAAGATGGCCGATCATGTTTTTGAATTTTTAGCAGGACGCTGTGAAGACCAAAAATGTGGGGGAATGTATTGGTCTGTTCAGTATGATGGAACACCTGCTGATACGACGAAACACACATATAACCAGGCATTTGCCGTGTATGCATTAGCTGTTTATTATCAGGCAGGCGGCAGGCAGGATGCTTTGGATTTGGCGTATAGACTTTATCACCTGATGGAAGAAAAATGCCGTGATCATGATGGATATTTAGAAGCATTTGCCCGAGATTTTTCTCCGACAAATAATGAAAAGCTTTCCGAAAATGGGGTAATGGCAGAACGTACCATGAATACCTTACTCCATGTTCTGGAGGCATATACGGAGCTATATCGAGCGGATGGTTCAGCGGAAGTCAGGCAGAGGCTTTATCAAATTCTTCATTTGTTTCAGAAGAAGATTTATCATCCGGAAAAACGGATACTTGATGTATTTTTTGATCGTCAATACCATAGTTTGATTGATCTGGAATCCTATGGGCACGATATTGAAGCATCCTGGTTGATTGATCGGGCTTGTGAGGTGTTGGGAGAAGATGAATGTACGATTGCCATGACTTCCATTAGTCAGGCATTGGCGGAGAGTACCTATCAAAATGGATATGACAGAGAGATTTGTGTCTTGTATAATGAACGGGAAGGAAATCAGATTGACCGGCAGAGAATTTGGTGGGTTCAGGCGGAAGCAGTGGTGGGCTTTTATCATGCTTTTCAAAAAATACCGGAAAAGATGCAGTATTTACAAGCAGCAGAGGGGATATGGTCTTATATCCGTCAGAATCTCATTGATCCCAAAAGTGGAGAATGGTATGAGAGCATCCGACAGGATGGCACCAGAGATCTAAGGCAGGCATTGGTTCATCCGTGGAAATGTCCGTACCATAATGGCAGAATGTGTATGGAGATGATAGAACGGCTGCCCCGATTGACGTAGCAAATACAGAAGGGAGGATGTTATGAATCCGGTAAATCAGAACGCAAGTAAAGAGGCACGCGAGTTGCTGGAATATTTATATGAAACCGCAGGTCAAAAAATCATGACAGGACAGCATACGCAGACAAATACGATGGAGGAAATTGATTATATTTATCAATTGACTGGGAGGAAGCCGAAACTCCGTGGGTTCGAGATGTTAGCGTATTCGCCCAATATTAATTACCAGGATGCATCACAGGAATGTTTGACAGAAGTGTACGAGAATAGAGACACCATGGATACTGCCATACGTTGGGCAAAAGAATCCGATGGTATAGTGACGCTTTCCTTTCACTGGTTTTCTCCGATTGGTGGACGGGATAAGAGTTTTTATACGGAACATACAGATTTTGATGCTTCCCGCGTGCTCAAAGAAAATTCACCGGAGCGAGCTGCTTTTTATCATGATACGGATGTGATTGCCGAGGAATTGAAGCGATTTGAGCAAGAACGGATCCCAGTGCTCTGGCGGCCATTTCATGAATCGGATGGAACTTGGTTCTGGTGGGGGGCAAAAGGCCCGGAGGTTGCGAGGGATTTGTATCTATTGATGTATGATTATTATACGAATGTCCATCATCTGAACCATCTGCTCTGGGTCTGGAACTGTAAACTGAGTCAGGGCTATCCGGGGGATGACTATGTCGATGTGATTTCGGTGGACGTGTATTTGGAGAACTATGCCCAGACAGATTACAGGCAACAATATCAGGAACTGATTCAGGCTACAACGCGCAATAAAGTGGCTGCATTGGCAGAGATTGGCTATCTGCCGGATATCGGGATGCTGGAACAATCCCGGATTCCGTGGGCGTACTTTATGACCTGGTCCAAAGAATTCTGTATCGGGGAACAATATAACCGGCAGGAGGCATGGAACGCAATGTACCGTAGTAAGTATGTAATTACGGAAGGAGATTGACTTTTTCTGCTATTGCGTATCAAAGCGTAGTAGGATATACTGATATTGTTTGCTAGGAATGTTTTGAACAAAATGTCTGTGTTTCGTATAGAAAAAAGGGGGAATGGAATGGGCATCTTGCAGACAAAGTTATCTGACAAATTAAAGGAAGCATTAAAGGCTGTTATGCCTATTATCGGGATTGTTCTGTTACTGAGTTTTTCTATTGCACCGATTCCGCCCAGCATTTTACTGTTGTTTTTGTTTGGGGCGGTGTTGTTAGTTGTGGGAATGATGTTTTTTACCTTAGGAGCGGAACTTTCTATGACGCCCATGGGGGAAAAGATTGGGACGAAAATGGCAAAGATTCCTCATATTTCTTTGATCTTATTTTTGTGTTTTACTCTAGGGTTTGTAATTACTGTTTCTGAACCGGATCTGCAGGTATTGGCAGAGCAGGTGCCCGCTATTCCCAATCATATATTGATCTTGGCGGTGGCAGGAGGTGTCGGGTTATTCCTGGTCGTGGCAATGCTTCGTATGTTATTTTCACGGGCCTTAGCGGTTTTACTCTTTCTATTCTACAGTATTGTGTTTATCTTAACTTACTTTATTCCTCAAGACTTTATTACGGTAGCGTTTGATTCCGGCGGTGTCACAACCGGTCCGATGACGGTCCCTTTTATCATGGCATTAGGTATCGGTTTTGCGGCGGTTCGTAGTGACCGCCATGCGGAGGAGGATAGTTTTGGTCTGGTTGCACTTTGCTCGGTAGGGCCGATTCTTGCCGTGCTGCTGCTCGGCTTGCTCTATCATCCAGAGGATACGGGATACATACCGGAAAAGATTCCTGAGATCCGCAATTCGGTCGAGCTTTGGCGGTGCTTTGCGGGGGGATTTCCAAAATATATCCGGGAGATTGCACTTTCGCTGCTTCCCATTACCGTCTTTTTTGCTGTATTTCAGGTGGTTTCTCTCCGTTTGAATAAAAGAACGCTGTGCAAGATCTTGATTGGAATTTTCTATACGTATCTGGGTTTTGTTTTTAACTGGGGTAAATGTGGGCTTTATGCCGGCAGGTAATTACCTGGGAAAGATGATCGCAGGGATGCCATATCGAATGATCTTGATTCCGATTGGTATGTTGATCGGCTTTTTTATCGTCAAGGCAGAGCCTGCAATTTATGTGTTGATGGAACAGGTGGAGGAGATTACTTCCGGTGCGATATCGGGGCGTGCGATGGGACTTAGTCTGTCTTTGGGGGTGGCGTTTTCGGTCGGCTTGGCAATGACCCGTGTTCTGACAGGGATTTCCCTGCTTTGGTTTATTTTGCCAGGGTATGTGGTGGCTCTATGCCTGTCTCTGTTCGTTCCCAAGATATTTACCGCAATTGCTTTTGACTCGGGTGGTGTGGCGTCAGGGCCGATGACAGCAACATTTCTGCTTCCTTTTGCAATGGGGGCGTGTCAGGCGTTGGGTGGAAATATTGTGCAGGATGCTTTTGGGATTGTTGCGATGGTTGCCATGACCCCATTGATCGCCATTCAGATCCTGGGTGCGGTTTATCGACTGAAGTCCAGACGGGAGGCAGCGGTGCCGGAATCTTACCTGGATATCTGGGCGGAAGATGATATTATTGAATTATAAGTACTCAATTGCACAAAAAGTTTTATAAGCCTGTCGAGATCGAAGGAATAGTTACTTTTGTGACTGGGGAAGTTGAAGTGGGGTTGCCCGCTTTGTTTTAACAGTACAGGAGGATCGGTATGAATGAAATTTATATGATGACGATAATTACCAACAGAGGAATGAGAGAAAAGTTTATTTCCTTTTTCCAAAAGAACGATATCCAGATAACGATATCTACGTTGGGAGCGGGGACGGCTAACAGCGCTATTTTGGATTATTTGGGTGTGGAAAAGACGGAAAAAGCAATCTATTTTGCGTTTGTTACCAGGAATACCTGGAAAAACCTGAAAAAGGAGCTTTATCGTAAAATGAATATAGATATCCCCGGTAGGGGAATTGCTTTTCTCATACCGATGAGCAGTATGGGAGGAAAGAAGGCATTATATTATCTGACTGCCGGTCAGGACGTGGTCATTGAGGAGGAGAGTGTATTGAAAGAGACAGAGTATGAATTGTTGGTAACGATTGCCAATGCCGGTTATATGGAGACTATTATGGATGCGGCCAGAAGCGCTAATGCACCGGGAGGAACGGTGGTGCATGCCAAGGGAACCGGGATGGAACATGCCAGAAAATTTCTGGGGATTTCCCTGGCTGAGGAAAAGGAGATGATTTTTATTGTAGTACGTTCCGGGCAGAAGAATCCGATTATGAAAGCAATCATGGAACAGGCAGGCACGGAAAGCCCGGCGGGGGCTGTTGTGTTTTCGCTGCCGGTAACCAGTACGGCGGGACTTCGGATGGTGGAAGAGATGGAAGGGTGAAGTAGGAACTTAGTAATTTTGTTAAAAACAACAAAATTCTGGTTAAATATGACAAGCATAAAAATTTTAAAATGGTTTTTGTTATAGTGAATTCACGATAAGAGTTCAATAACAAAAGCCATTTTTTATTGAATAGAAAATAACTTTTATTCAATAAAAACACTCCGTGAGGGCACGGAGTATCCAGTGGATGTTTGTTTTGTGCGAGACTCTTTATTCATGGAAACTGAAGATGCAGTGTCTAAGAAGAAAGGAAAAAGGTGATTATCATGAAAAAAAGTATTTGGAGAAAAGTAAGAAACAAAAGAGAGAAAAGGAGTGTGTTTATTATGAAAAAAGAAAAAAGATTTTTACCATGGATGATTTGTTTCGTTCTATTGGCAGCAGGATTTTGTCTGGGCTATCCGACAAAAGCAAGTGCCGCAGTCAAGTGTTTCACAGTTGGGACAGCTAATGTACAAGTATATTCCAATACAGGTCTCTCCAAAAAATATGGTACTATTTATCCATCAGATGAAATTACAGTGAAAGCAGTCACGGATCGATATTGCAAAGTGACTTATCCGATTGCGAGAGGAACTAAAACGGGATATATTAGTACTAATCAGATTTTGACAAAAACAATAGGAAGTAGTTATACATCCAGGGCAAAAATTACAACCTATCGAAGAGCAAACGGAAATCAATCATATGGTTATATTGCTAAGGGAGATTCTGTAAAAGTCCTTGGTGCATCTGGGAGCTATACACAGATCAAATATCCAGTGAGTGGAGGTTATAAGTATGCTTTTATCAGGACAGCAGATTTGAATACATATATATTACCAGGTGTTATAAATACTGGTGGGATCTCAAATGGTACTTATCAATTAGTGTCTGCAGTCAATAACCGTTTTGTGATGGATGTCAATGGTGCATCCTTGGCAGATGGTGGTAATGTACAGCTGTATGAGAATAATGGAAGTAATGCTCAAAAGTTTCAGATTACTCGGCAGTCAGATGGTTATTATACGATTAGTAGTGTTAATAGTGGGAAGGTCTTAGACTGTGCTGGTGCAGGCAGAATAAACGGAACTAATATTCAGCAATATACCTCTAATGCAACTGCTGCGCAGCGTTGGAAAATTACAAGCGTTGGAAATGGTTACTATACTTTAACGTGTAAATGTAATGGGTTGGTGGCTGATGTATCTGGAGGAATTGGGGCTAATTGGACAAATATTCATATGTATGCAGCGAATGGTACTGCTGCCCAAAAATGGAAATTAGTTTCCACCACAGCATCGTATACATCAAACAGTTCTACAACAGGTCAAAGGATGGCTGAGTACCAATTATCCCAGGTGGGAATTGGAGATTATCGGGGAAATAATAATGTCAAATATAACAGCTGGTATTATGGAAGGACAATATCTGGATCGGGTTATCCGTGGTGTATGGCATTTCAATCCTATTGTGCAAATCAGCTTGGGGTGCTTGGAAAAGCTGTTCCCAAGACGGCTAGTTGTGCAGTAGCGGTTAACTGGTATAAAAACAGGGGACAGTTTCAATATAGTAGATATTACGGAGGCTCTTATACTCCAAAGGCGGGTGATTTGGTATTTTATTATTCCAAAGGAAGTTTCTGTCATGTAGGCTTGGTTACTGCACCACCGGTCAATGGTTATTTGCAAACAGTAGAGGGAAATGTGGAATGTTCGGATGGCAGTTACAAGGTAGTAAAATTTACGAGAAACAGCAAACGAACAATTAATAATAGCTATGTATATGGTTACGGAACCCCTGCTTATTAAAAGAAAATGCTTGTAAATTATAAAATTTCATTATGGTTTTCTTGTATTAAATTCTGCTAATTAAATATAAGAAGAAAATAAAATAGAGAAATAAAAGCTAATGATTAAATTAAGAAAAATATCCATTAAAAAGAATTAATTGAAAAGAATTAAATAAAAAGTAACAAGTAAAAGCAGATATCAATTAAGATTAAAAATCTTTTGTGATATCTGCTTTTATTCATCCTCTTCTATATATTCCATGATATCAGAAACGCTGCATTTTAGTAATCTACACAATTGATTTATGGTATTTGTAGAAACGCTATTGCCTTTTTGAATGGAGTAGTAGGTTGCTCTGGAAAATCCCAACTTTTCTAATCGGTAAGATGTCATTTTTTTGTCTTTCATAGTTTTGAACAGTGGGGCGTAACTAATCAATGTGAAGCCTCCTTTAGCCTTTTAATTTATTGTAGGTGGGAAATTTCAACTTGACTATGTATGAATATCCGAGTATAATAGGCAGGGATATGTTCGGATATTCATACATATTTTTGATATCAAAGAAGATATTCTAAATAACACCTGTTATTTAATAGATTATTAACATATAGAAAAATTATTACTAAAATAGTTAAACTTTGTTCGACATTTTTATCATTGGTTCATGGTATTGCTTTGGATGATTGGTACCTGGAAAAATGTTTCATGAGATAAGGTAGGTCATGACAATATGAATAAAGAATATAAGCAGATCAGTTATGATTCCCTGTCTGACCCCGGTGGACGGGGAATTAATGAAGATTATTTAGAGAGTTTGAAAATAGGAGATCACTATTATTTTGTTTTATGTGATGGACTAGGTGGTCATGGTAATGGAAATATTGCGTCGCATTTTGTTGTAGATCAGGTATTGGGATGTGTACAGCAGGGAATGTCTGTGGAAGATAGTATTCTGTTTGCACAAAATTCTCTGCTGGAGAAACAGAAGATAGAGCAGGCAGAAGGTAGTATGAAGACGACATTGACTTGTTTGGAGTTATCAGAATCAGATGCCAGATTTCTTTATGTAGGAGATTCCCGTATCTATTTATTTGAGCACCACAGATACCGGTTTCGCAGCAAGGATCATAGTGTACCGCAAATGTTGGTCGAACGGGGAAGCATTAGAGATAAGGATATCCGTCATCATGAGGACCGTAGCCGTTTGCTTCGCGTAATGGGGACACCATGGGATTATCCCAAATATCAGGTGGTGGATGGAATACGTTTACATTCGGATGTGAGCTTTCTATTATGTAGTGATGGTTTCTGGGAATTAATTGATGAGAAAATGATGTCCAGGACTTTAAGAAAAGCAAAAACACCAGGGGATTGGTTGCGATCCATGGAAAACATTGTCCGTAAAAATGGACAGGGAACAAATATGGATAATTACTCAGCGATTGCAGTGTTTATCAGATAGTCAAAGTAATATCTACAGAAATATAAAGAGAGGTACAGAAAGTGATAACCAGATGTAGTAACGGGCACTGGTACGATAACAGTGTCAATCGAAGCTGTCCGCATTGTAAATTGGAAAGCGAGAGATTAAGTATCCGACTGGAAGAGATAGAGGAAGATGACAGAACCATATCGATTGCGGAAGTAGATGTCTCTTTAGGGGAAGAATTAGGTGCTATCATCGGGAATTCCCAACATAATATAACGTCAAAAAATGGAATTCATTCTGGAGTTGAGGATGATCGAACAGTCTCCTTTGGTTTTTTTGGATTATTCGATCAGCAGCCCGTAACTGGCTGGTTGGTTTGTATCACAGGAACGGAAAAAGGAAAAGATTTTCGTTTACATTCAGGGAAAAATTTTGTGGGAAGAAGTACCTCTATGGATATTGTGCTGGTAGATGATAAAAAGATTTCTAGGGATAGGCACTGTTCTGTTACCTATGATCCGGTTAGCAATCAGTTTTATATTTCATCGGAAAAAGGTAATCCAACCTATAAAAATAAGAAACTTTTAGAGGCTCCTCTTATTTTAGAAGAGGGAGACCGTATTACGATTGGTGAAACTTCTTTGCTGTTTATTCCTTTTTGTAAGGAGGAGAGAAAATGGGAAAAAGAATAACAAGGTTAATTATTTTATTTATTATTGTATTAAGCGTCTTTAACAGTAGACTGGTTTTTGCAAAAACAGTGAAGCAGCCCTATCTGGCAGAGCAGGCAAAAGGAAAAGCGCCCGATGTAAAGGTTTATTTGACAGGATCTAAATTGAAAAGTACAGTCTCAGTTTCGGGACAGATAGAACAAATTTCTCTACAGCAAAATGGAGAAGTTGTATCCTTTGACCAAAGCGGTGAAGGTTTACATTATATTATTTTATTGGATAATTCGGGATCAATTGATGAAGTGCAGTTTAAGGAATCAAAAAGACAATTAATATCTTTATGTAGAACAATAAAGGCTAACGATCGTTTTACGCTTTATACAGTGGGAACTTACAATAGTGGTGGAGAAAAGAAGAAAATTGTTGCGAAATTATCTGGTTCCGATAAAAAGCAAGTGAAAAAGGCGATCAAACGGATTAAAAAAATAAAGTATTTAAAATCTCCAAAAAGCAAAACAGTATTATATCGTTCTTTAAACGAAGTATTGGCGACGTGGCAGGCGCCGGTGGAACGGTCGGTTGTATTAATGATTACCGATGGGGAGGATGATTCCAGAGGGAAAGATATTGATCAGAAATCTACGGCAGATGAAGTAAAGAACGCAACAATACCGGTTTATGGAATTCTTTTACATAATGTGGCGAGGAAACCAAACAAAGCCAAAATGAAATATACCCAGTATAAAATATTGAATGAAAAAAACTGCCGGGGATATTATGAGGATTGTAGCAACCGTTTTTCTGCAGGAAGAGTAAAGAAAGCCTTCCAGGTAATTCGTCGTTTATGGGAACGTGATACCTATGTGGTTTCTCTGCGTGCAGATTCAAACCGTATGATAGGTAAGACGAAACTACAATTGACAGTAAATCAACAAGGAATTGATCCAGTGACAATGGATTATTCTGATTATGAAAAGGATGAGGCGGCGCCAGTATTCGTGGGAGCGGTAAAAAAAATTAGTAGTAACTCGATTTCATTCTCTCTCCAGGATGATAATGGCATTAATGTAGATGATGCAAATGATCCATCACATTATCTACTTCAAAGTAAGACGGAAGAAGGGAATGGGAAAATATGGAACATTACGGATGTCAACACAAAAAATAATGGCAAGGAGCTATTAATTACTTTGTGCTTTGCGGAAGATCTGTTCACAGACCAATATGTTTTATTGTGCAATGATATCCATGACAATTCTCAGGATCAAAATTTTATGAAAGATTTTCCTATAGAATTTTCTATTGAAGATGGATTGAATCGTGTTTCAGCCCAAAGAAAAGAATTTATAAAATCGTATTGGTGGATAGCTTTCATTGTATTAGTTGTTATTTTGGGTATGGTGATTGTGATTGCCATCAAAAAAAGACCTGCTGTGGATAGGGGAATGGATCCGGAAGAACTGACGAAAGCAGATACCAAATTAATTCGTCTGACGATTACCGACCGGGCGGGAGCGATTAAGGATGTGGAATGGAATGTGGAGGGGAGCTTATTTATAGGCCGGTCTAAAATATGCAACATAGATTTTGATGATGATCGTTTATCCAAGCAGCATTTTGTTGTGGAAGTGACAAAAATGGGATGTTATATAGAAGATTTGGAGTCAACAAACGGGACATTTGTCAATGGAGTAAAAATGACGAACCGAAGGATGTTGTTAGATGGGGATGTGATTACAGCAGGGAGAGAAAAATTTGTTTTTCATCTTCCTAAGAATCAGCTTACTGCTCATACGAATGATTTTTCATAGGATAAGGAGTACGGTATGATATTTTGTCCGAATTGTTTCACCGCTAATAGTATGAAAAGTGGGGTATGCCAGGGAAAGAGCCCTGCGGATGTGTACTGTACTGTCTGTGGATTTCGGGAATACAAAAAGAGAGAAGAGAGGGCATTGCCAATAGGTGCTGTATTGCGTTCCCGTTATATCATAGGACGTATCTTAGGAACCGGTGGGTTTGGGATTACTTATTTGGCTTATGATAATTGCGATAGAAATCGTTATGCGATCAAAGAGTATTTTCCGGCGGAGTGGGCTATGCGGGAAATGTATACGCATCGTGTCATTCCATCCAGCCACTCAAAAGAGAGGCTGTACCATCATGGGAGAGAGGTGTTTTCGCGTGAGGCAGATTTTCTTGCAAAATTGACGAATATCCCACACATTGTTTCGGTAAAAGACTATTTCGTAGAGAATGGAACGGCATATATGGTAATGGAATATTTGGATGGGAGGACAATACGTAATTATGTTAGGAGCAATGCGAAAGGCGGCATATCCGTATCGAAGGCAAATCAGATTATTCAGGATGTAGGCATGTCTCTTCAACAAATCCATAAATATATGTTGCTGCACCGGGACATTGGACCAGATAATCTTATTTTGCTGAAAGACCAAACGGTATATTTAATTGATTTTGGGGCGACGAGAATGTATGGATTGAATTCGCCGCATAGTATGTCTGTTTTAGTTAAAGAGGGGTTTGCTCCCATTGAACAATATTCCCGATCAGGGAAACAGGGACCCTGGACAGATATTTATGCATTAGCGGCCACTTATTATTTTTTGACAACCGGAGTAAAACCTCCATCCGCTCCAGACCGGATTACTGGGAAAGATGTCGTTCCGTTACATGCTAAGAATCCAACAGTGCCAGACAACATCAGTAAGGCAATTGAGCATGCAATGGCAGTAGACTGGAAAAATCGTCCGCAATCGGTAGATAGATTTTTAGAGGAAATGGGATTGTCAGATTCTGTATCGGGATTTCAGGAGATAGAAGACGATGATAAAACACTCTTATTAGAAAAAAAGATATATTCAACAAACAATAAGAATATACCGAGTCTGTTAATGCAGACGGGATTACAGAGGAACCGTTATTTTTTTACCAGTAACCGCTATTTGTATATTGGACGTGTGAAGGAAAAGAATCATATTGTTCTGGAAGATCAACAAGTTAGTGGTGTTCATTGTTTTATACAATATGATGCTGAAAATGAAAATTTTCTGATCACGAATTACTCCGCTAACCGGACGTATACGAGTCAGGGGATTTTGGATAAGGGCAAAGCAGTCTATCTGAAAAAAGGGGAATGGTTTTATATCCAGACAGATAGAGAGCGCTATATATTTTACCTGGAGGTAGAGTGATGTTTGGCAGAAAAAAGAGTAAGCAAGGGATAACAGATGATCGGGTTCGGGTGTCATCTGCTGGGAGTAGTTCCGTAAAACGTATGGTACCAGCTTTAACAACACTGGTTCGGACAGCAACTGGCAATAGAAAATACCAGCAGGATGCAGTGTATGTGACAGAGAGTAAGATTTTGGCATCCAACAAAAAAACTAGGGTTTTGGCGGTGGTCTGTGATGGAATGGGTGGAATGGCAGATGGCGGAAGGGCCAGCCAGACTGCTATACAGATGATGGTGCGAGGGTTTCAGACGGTAGAAAAGAATCCCGAGTTGGATATACCCGCCTTTTTCCGTCAGGGAATCCGTGCAATTGACAGAACGATCTATGAGTTTCCTAAGGCAGATGGAAAGGGATCCGGTACAACGATAGTATCCTGTATCGCAGAGGATAACAAGCTATATTGGGCTTCGGTAGGGGACAGTAGAATCTATATTATACGTGGAAAGCAGATGCAGCAGGTAACCAGAGACCATAACTACTGGCTTCGGCTTCAGGAGATGGTTCGAGAGGGTCGACTCACAGAGCAGGAGGCGATGGCGAAAAGGCAGAAAGAAGCGTTAATCAGTTTCTTGGGTATCGGCAATGTCAGCCTCATGGATATCAATACAGTCCCATTTGAAATGAAATATGGAGATGTTGTCATGCTCTGTAGCGATGGCATTACAAAAACGCTCCCTGATTCGCAGATCCAGCAGATTATTTTGGATGACAGGGTAAAACCATATCAAAAGGCAGAGGCATTGGTGGATGCAGCTACCCACGTGAATTCCCATTCACAGGATAATACGTCCGTAGCATTGATCCACTACCATGAAGAAGATATTAAACAGATCAAAGGATACTGATAACTGTTTGATAGATACAAAGAAATAAGAACCGTGATTTACAAAAGGAGGAGAAACTATGAATTTAAGTAGATGCGATAATGGACATTTTTACGATAAGGAGAAATATGTCTCCTGCCCTCATTGTGCCGGAGGCGCTGCAACGGACCAGAGCCTGACTAGTGTTTTTGTACAGGATGCTTCCAACCCAGCGCCAATGGCGGCAGGAGCGGTCGTTCCTCCCGTTTCAGATGCGATGACTACGCCTTTAAAATCCTCGTCGGAGCTTCCGATATCGGGAATGTCTGCGGATATGCCGACTGTTGCCAAGGATCCGGATCTGGATATGCCGACTGTGCCATTGGACCCTGTTGACCCTGGAATGGATCCATTTCCTTCCACATCGATACCGACAGAGACTGTGCATGGTGACACAGATCATACCGTAGCATTTTTTGATGAAGTTTTTAGTAATGCTGCTCCAGCTTCCGCTGCCCATGGTTATACAGCTCAAAATCATGCGGTCAACAAGGTTAGTACACCCTGTGTAGGATGGCTGATTGCAATTGGTGGAAACCATATCGGGACGGATTTTCGTTTGAAAGTAGGGAAAAATTTCATTGGAAGAAACTCAAATATGGATATTGCTTTGACCGAAGACAAGAGCGTTTCCCGTGACAAGCATGCCATTGTGGTATATGAACCAAAGGAACATTTATATCTGGTACAGCCTGGAGAATCCAGCAGTCTGGTATATAAAAATAATAAGGTTGTTCTGGGAGCGGAGCCTTTAGAGGCTTACGATATGGTTACGGTCGGAGAGATTAACCTCTTGTTTATGCCGCTTTGTGGAAGTCGGTTCAATTGGAGCGACCTGTTGGAACAAATGGTAAAAAATATGTGACAGGATGGTAAATACAATGGATCGTATGGCAAAAAAATGGCGTACAGCAGCGGGAATGTTGCTTTTGATCAGTTTAGTTGCATTATTCCTGCCGGTAACGAATCGAGTACAGGAGAATTATGCAACTTTGCAATGGTCTCCCTATGATTATCTGGAACAAATGCAACAGGGGAATCTGCCCAGTGGAACAGAAAACGCTGTCAGCTTGTCAGGAAAACAGATGGCATTTCTGATCTGTTTTATGATGCTACCGATGTTATTAGCCTTATTGGCAGGAATCTATGGTGTGATTGGAAGTTCCCGGCAGATTGTAAGTGCAATTCTGACTTTTCTTGTATCAGGACTGTTTCTCTTGATGGTAGTTCTGCTGCCAGATCTTTGGCCAGAATGTAGCAAAGGGCAGAGTTATGAGAGAGGTGTCGGATGCATTTGGCTGCTTGTCTTCTCGTTCTGCAGTACGGCTGCTTCCATGGCAGCATTGTTTGCAACACCTAAAGTAACAGCTTCCGGTGTGGATAGGATACCACAATTTGTAGAAATGAAGCAAGAGAAGATGATTCCGAAATATAGCTTTGTTTCGGATCAAGAGAATTCGAAACCAACTGGGACTGTCAGCCAGTCAACAGTGTCACACAATGTTCCAGGAACGCCCAGAGGTGTGTTGGTAGGATTGTCAGGAATCTATGCCGGCGCTGAGATTCCTTTCGCAGATGGAGAAAAAATCCGCTTAGGCAGATTGAATAACAATGATCTAATTTTTGAAGACCAGCCTAAAGTCAGTCGGAATCACTGTCAGATTCAATGGGATGCCGGGAGGAAAAAGTTCAGTATACGGGATTATTCCAGCAATGGCAGTTTTGCAAATGGATCTGAGGAATGTCTGCCGCAAAATATTGATCTGTGGCTGGATCCGGGAACTGTTCTTGCAATTGGAGATAATACAAACTGTTTTCGTCTGGAATAGAGATGGAATACTGGTAGATGAAGGAGCAGGAGTAGAATATGGCAAGTGAATTATGTATGAATTGTTTCAGTGTAAAGGGCCAGTACGAAGTCTGTCCGTATTGTGGGTATGTAGAGGGCACTCCGCCAGAACAGCCACATTATTTAACGCCAGGGACGATACTAGGGAATCATTTTATTGTAGGTACTGTGATTGGATTTGGAGGGTTTGGGATTACCTATCAATGTTTTGATATCACCTTGGGGGTGATTGTGGCAGTCAAGGAATTTTATCCAGTCGGTTTGGTCAATCGTTCGCCGGGAGAAAATCAGGTGGGGCTTTTATCTGGGGACAGGCAGCAGCAATATGCAGGACAGTTAAAACGTTTTCTGATGGAAGCGCAAAGTGTCGCTCAGTTTGGTAAGGCAAAGGATATTGTCAATGTATATGACTTTTTCCAAGAAAACAATACGGCATATATCATTATGGAATATATTGATGGCGTTTTGTTAAAAGATTATCTAGAAAAACAGGGGAGGATGGATCCGGAAGTTGCGATGGCTGTCATTACTCCGATCATTGCAGCGGTAAAGAAGATACACAGCAAAGGAATTATCCATAGGGATATCAGTCCGGATAATATTTTTATTTCCGGAGAGGATTCCATTAAGGTATTTGATTTTGGAGCAGCACAGTTAAACGAAAGCAGTGAGGGGATGGCGGGGGAAAAGGTCATAAAAGTGGGTTATTCCGCACCAGAGCAGTATCGAGATAAAAGCAGGCAGGGATATTATACCGATGTCTATTCTGTGGGAGCGATATTATATCAAATGCTAACTGGAATACAACCGTTAGAGTCTACGGAGCGGGAATTCCGGGATGAATTAAAGTCTCCATTGGAATTAGGTATTCAGATTAATGGAAATATTGATCGTGCTGTCATGGAAGCATTGGCAGTTCGATCGGAATTACGTTTTCAGGGAATCCAGCAGTTTGAAGATGCCTTGATGAGTAAAAGGGTTGCAGAGTATCCCAGGGATAAGTTACGGAAAAGGAAACGGCACCGTTTCGGATTAATCGCTCTTGCCGTTATGTTGGTACTTGCGGTCGGCGTGGGAATAGGATTGTATTCTACCATCCTGAAACCGGAGAATCGGATCTTTGACTCTTACGTTCATGAGGACACGATTACTGTGTGGGTAGAGAATAATGATCAAAAGGCGCAGTTAGAGGCATTGGTAGAAGATGGTTTCAAAAAGGGTGACGGTACCAATGGGGAGTCGGAACAGATTCATAGGATGCAGCAGGAGGATGAAAAAATAACGGTTATCGTTGAAAGCCATCCACAGATGGAAAAGGATTTACAAAGTGCCAGCCATCAGAATTCTCTTCCGAATATGTTTTTATCGGATCATGTGAGTAATCTGTCAGATTATGAATTGACGCTCTTGGAGGATAATGTTTATGCGGCTCTGGATCAAAATGATTTCTTATATTTGTCAGAGTATCCAAAATATTTCCGCACCATGACAGAAATGCCTACCGGAATTGATACTTTGTTACTATACGCTTGCCAATTTGGCTATCACAAAAGTAATGCTTTAAATAGCAGTATGTTTTACAGAGAAGATACGAAGGATATTCCGAAAACCATAGAACTCGGCGAATTGATGACAGATGATGAGAACAGTGATCTGATGAAAAAGAAATTAAGCAACCAATCAGCTGTTTTCTTGGGGAATACCAAAGTATATACGATGTTGTTGGAACATCTTGACTGGTCTAAAGTACTTGAAAAAGAGATCGTTCCCGACCAGAGGATGCGAAGCAGCCTGGAAGAGATGCAAGCGTTTTATGCGCTTGCAGTCGGGGAAAAGTATCAGATTAACCGAAAGCAAAAGTCAGGTTTGTATGGAAGTAATATTGTTGCGAATGGATCAGATCGGATGGCTTTTCAGGAGGCTAAAATGATTACCGGAGAGGAGAAAGGAGCCAATCCATTAAATGATTTTCAGACGTATGTTGTCACGGATGCAGGAAAAATGTTGATTATCTTCTCAGAACGGTATGTGATTACGAGACGGTCTTCGGAGAACCAGAAGACGGCATGCATGAGATTGCTATGGGCAATGCTAAGTGAAAATGGACAGGAGAAAAAAACGGGGCAAAGCCACACATCCTATCCAATCCGACGAGAAAGTCTAAAAGAATTTGAAAAGTATAATGCTGGTTTTGGCAGTTTAAATGAGCTGATTATAAAAAACCAAGAATGTGTGATTTTAGGCCGCGAGACAGGGATGGTTGGAGATTTTGTCCAGGGAATCGAAGAGGTCCAGGATGCAGATGGGGTGAGGGAGTATTGTGAACGGTATGTTAAGGGGATGGGTAATCCTTAACCCCTTTCTGTGGGAGAATCATTTTAATTTGATGTGTTGGGAAGTGTGAGAAGGTGTTCTAAAATTGACGATGCGTTGCGTCTGCATCGCCAAAGAACATCTAAGACTCTCACTGGAAGAACAAAAAAAGGAGATAACTTATGAAAATATCGAAAAAAATAGTTGCAGTAGTTATGGTGTTAGGAATTATTATTTCTGGAATGATGCCTTTCCATGGGAGGGTGAGTAGAGCGGCAGGATATACTTCAGCGATTGCGTTACCGATGAATGGTGTATGGAGTTCGGATTACTATCTTACAGAAACTAACGATGAACATTGGTATAAGATTATAGTTCCTTCAGATGGAAAAGTACAAATTCGACTTATGCATTTTGTTTATAACATTTATACAGATTTGTATAACTCTGATTTTTCTAATAACATTGTTCGTCATTATTATTATAAAGGCAGTGAATCAACACCAGAAACAGATATTATTGATTTTGAATTATCTGCAGGTACATATTATTTAAAAATAACTGGAGATAATGGAAGATATAGAATGAACACAAAATTTAATTCATATCAGGCAACAGATTATAATGCTCTATCATTTATTCATCCACAAATATTTAATGTTGGGGAAACAATGATTGGAGCGTTGACTTACACAGATAATGAAGATTGGTATAAAATTACTATTTCTAAAGACTTCTGTTATACAATAAAATTAACTCATTATATGTATAATATAAGATATGAATTGTATAATAGTGATTTATCAAAAAAGGTTTCGGAACATAATTATATCATTGGCGATGAAAACACGCCGGAAGTAGATGTAAGTGAATTGGTATTATCAACTGGGACATATTATTTAAAAATAACAGGTGATCGAGGAAAATATATATTATATTTAGATAAATTAACCCAGAATAATTGTTCCCATGAATATGAGTCGAAGATACATTATGCCACCTATTTCAAACGAGGTTTCACATCCTATCGCTGTGAAAAATGCGGACATTCCTATCGGGGAGATTACACACCTGTACGTAAACTGGGACAGGGATATGTAAGCAGTTATAGTTACACCGGAAAAGGAAAGATGATACTATCCTGGTCCACCATTGCGGATGCATCCGGCTATCAGATCCGGTATTCCAGAAACCGGAAGATGAAAGGAGCAACGATAAAAACGGTTCGGGGTCGGACCAAAAATAAAAAAACGATCAAAAGATTGTCCCGCAGGAAACGTTATTTTGTCCAGGTTCGTGCTTACAAGAAATCTAGCGGGAAGACAGTATATGGGAAATGGTCTTCGAAAAGATCTTGGAAAACAAGATAAATTCTGGGAAAAAAGTATGAGTCACAAAGGGATGGAAATAGAGTTTGAGGAATGATTGTAGGAGGAAGTTTATGGGGAGAACAGAACGAAAGAAGATTGCGTTTCTATTAGTGTGTGTCATGCTATTGGGGATATTTGGAAATTTTTTTATAGCGTTTGCAGGGGCAGTGGATGGCAATGAGAATGATATGGATAGTTCTGTGATTGTGGGAGGGGGAAATACATCAACATTGGCAAGCGGTCCAGGAGTAACATCAACGACACCGCCAGCAACATCAATACCGTCAAGTGGTCCAGGAGTAACAGACGACCCGGGAGAAACAGACGACCCAGGAGAAACAGACGACCCGGGAGAAACAGAAGACCCGGGAGAAACAGACGAACCAGAAGAAACAGACGAACCAGGAGCAACAGAAAATCCGGGAGAAACAGAGGAACCAGGAGAAACAGAGGAACCAGGAGCAACATCAGCACCAGGAGAAACAGAAGACCCGGGAGAGACAGAAGACCCAGGAACAACAGAAGGCCCAGGAGAAACAGAAGACCCGGGAGAAACAGATGATCCAGGAGAAACAGAAGACCCGGGAGAAACAGACGAACCAGGAGCAACAGAAAATCCGGGAGAAACAGAAGACCCGGGAGAAACAAACGATCCGGGAAAGACAGAAAATCCAGGAATAGTGACCAACTCGCCGATAGATTCCCCTACAGGGCCTTCGGTCATCATACCATCGCCGGCTCCTGTCCCAAAACCGGTGCCCAAGGTCAAGAAAACGGTATCAATTATTATAGGCAAATCGTTATCTTTTGATAAGTTCATCCTTGGCGAGAAAGATACCTGGGAGAAAGTAATTGTACAGCACCCTGCCCGATATAAGAAGTATTTTTGGATTAATAACAAAAAGGGAAAGATCTGCACAAAAAGATATTTTAATGTGAAAATTAAAAAAAAGATTCCAGTTAAAATAAAACTCAAGGGCAGTGATGAGTTTTATACAGTTAATGTGAAACTTAGAATCCCGGCACCAAAGGTGAAAATTAAGACAAAAAAATATAACTATTGGGGAATACGGGGATATGATTTTATTTTTCATTATCTGGTTCCAGGTGCAAAAAAAATACAGGTAAGGTTAGCCAAAGGTGGGAATAAAGCGATTAACCAGTATTTAGATAAATGTATCAGCGGCAGGAAAAGCAATAAGTCTTCCCATATAAGATTTCAAAATAAGGCCTTAAGAAAAAGAGGAAAAAAGCTTACATTCCGAATAGTGGCTTACTATGGCAAGAAAGCCCAGAATAAGTCGGAGGTCTTAATAAAAACAAAAAGGGTTAAGCTTAAGTAGGAAAGGAAGAAAGCAATGAAATTATGCATGGGTTGTATGAATCAGATGGAAGAGCATGTAACGAAATGTCCCTATTGTGGATATGATGAGACAACGCTGTGCCAGGAGTCTTATTATTTAGATCCTGGGACGATTATCGGTGGCAGGTATATCGTGGGCAGGGTGATCCGTTATGGCGGTCATACGGTTTCCTATCTGGGGATGGATGCGGCAGCCAACCGAAAGGTTATGGTAAAGGAATATCTGCCCAGTGATTTTTCCACCCGGTCGGAGGGGGAGCAGAGTGTTACCATTTATTCGGGGGATGCCAGGGAGCAGTTTGAGCGGGGATTGACAAATTTTCTCAATGAGGCAAACCGTATCCAACATTTATCGGAAACAGAGGGTATCGCCCAGATTTATGATTGTGTGGCGGAAAATGATACCGGATATGTCATCTCAGAATATGTGGAGGGAAGTACACTGCGGGAGATTTTAGACACTGGCAGGAAATATAGTGTGGAGGAAGCCAGTCAGTTTATATCCAAGATTTTAGTGGGACTTAGCCAGGTACATCCGCTGGATATTGTACATTGTGATATCTCACCGGAATCCATCATGATTGCCAATGACGGTAGCATTAAACTGCTGGACTTTGGGGCAACCAGATATGTGACGACGGCCAATTCCAAGAGCCTGGCAATCATCCTTAAGCAGGGATATGCCCCGGAGGAGCAGTACCGCAGCCAGGGAGTCCGGGGACCCTGGACAGATGTGTATGCCCTAGGGGCGGTGATGTACCGTATGATTACCGGAGTTACCCCGCAGGAATCTGTGGAGCGTGCCTTGGTTGATGAGTTAAAGGAACCTTCCCGGTTAGGAATTAAAATACCGGAGAATATAGAAAATGCCCTGATGAATTCCCTCAATGTCTATCAGCAGGACCGGACCCCATCGGCACAAGTATTCCTAAAAGAATTACATAGTCCTGTCGTGAAACGGATTCGGGGGAAGAAACGGGGCAATGAGACCGGGAAGCTGCCTTTCTGGGCAAAAGGACTGGTGGCATGTCTGTTCTGTCTGGTAGTAGCGGGTGGGATTTTATTGTATCGGATGACGGAACAGGAGGACATATCTGTAAGCAGTGCTGCGGAAAAAATGATTGATCTCAGTGGGATGACTCTGGAAGAAGCCAAGGAATATGCAGAAAGATTAAATCGGGACCACAAAGAATGGGATATAAAAGTGGAAGAGGAATCAACGATTTATGATTCCGATCAGCAAAAAAATAATACGATCGCTGCGCAAACAGTGCCGATAGATACTGATTTTACAAAATTGGATCAGGAGAAAGAGAAACCAGACCTTAAAGGGGCATTGCAAAGTTTAAAAACTGATAAGAAAGGAAGGGTCAAAGGGACAATTCCTTGTACCTTATACAGTAGTGAGTATATTCAATATGAGGAGATCAAAGCAGAGAAAAATGCCTATGTCTTGGCAATGAAATTGGGGATTAAGACAGACCAGGGATCGAAACAATTTCAGGAAGAGAAGATGACGGATAAGGAAAAACAATATTATGACTTAGCCAGGGTTGTTTACAAGGGGTCTGATGGAAAAAAAAGGGAAATTACAGATGTTAATTTGAAAGATGGAGTGATTCCGGATGATGTGAAAACGGAAAATGGAAAGATTTCCGTAGCAGGTCTTGAAATATATTATTATGTTTCTGACTTCTTTTATTGGAAAAAGGGAGAGCCGGGGGAGGATGGTGTCTTAGATGATTATGTCGGTAAAAATATAGAAAATTTCTCTTTCCCAATGTACCGTAAAGCCAATGAGACGAAAAGAATTAAGGTTAAAAAGAAAAGCACACTTTCCAAATCTCATTTAGTGGATCAGAGTTATATTTCGTTTCAGAAATATAAAAAAGGATATATTTTTGAGCAAAAAGTTAAAAAGGGGAGTAAGTTGGATGGCAGCAAGCGAAAGGATCCGTTTTTGCTGGTCGTTGGAGAAAATATTCCTTATCTGGGGAGGACCGGGGAAGAGGTTAAACGGGAAGTGCTACAGAAAAAGTTGGCCTCCGATCAGGCGATCCAGATTTTGGGAGATGCGGGGCTAGAGGTAGCTTCTGTCAGGGTAATAGGAAAAGATGATAAGGCAATAGATCGCCCTTTTAAGAAAGAAGAGGTTGGTAAAATTGAAATTATAACGAAAGAGAAGGTTGTACCGGATACCAATGCGAATACATCAAATTACTCTAACAGTCAAAAACCTACTAAAACACCAGACAATGGTGACTTTGGTACAAGCGGTGTAAGGAAATAAAAAACGAAAGGAGCCAATCGATATGAAATTCTGTTACCACTGCATGCATCCCATCGAAAATGAAAAATTACAGATCTGTCCATTGTGCAGGAAAAGCCTACAGATGGAACATACCTATGCAAAATTTCTGGCACCCGGAACGGTACTACAGGGAAAGTATATTGTGGGTGCCCCCCTGGGGGCAGGTGGGTTTGGCAACACCTATATCGGTTGGAACCAGTTGTTGCTACAAAGGGTGGCGATCAAGGAATTCTATCCGGAGCAGTACAGTACCCGGATTCAGGATGGGGTAACCGTGAGCGTTGCCAGTACCAGTGATCAGCCCCGCTTCCGGCTGGGGCTGCAGCAGTTTTTGGAGGAGGCCAGGAGCATTGCTGCATTGCAGGACATCAAAGGTGTTGTTAAGATCTCCAATTTTTTTGAGGAAAATGGTACCGGATATATCGTGATGGAATATCTGGAGGGAATGGATGTCAAAACGATTTTGAAAAAGTCGGGGGAAAAGCGGGAGTATGAATGGTGCCGTAAAGTCATATTGACGGTATTACATACCCTGCGGGATATCCATAAACGTGGTGTGCTGCACCGGGATATCTCGCCGGATAATATCTTTGTTACCAAAGAGGGCGTAATTAAACTCATAGATTTCGGGGCTGCCAGACATGCTACCGTTTCGGGGCAGCTCCGTTCCGAGATAATTTTGAAGGCGGGATATGCGCCCATTGAGCAGTACAGCAGGGAAGCGGCGCAGGGAGCATATACGGATCTTTATGCAGTGGCGGCATTGTTCTATCGGATGGTAACCGGTCAAAAGCCGATCCCAGCCAATGAGCGTCTGGGGATAAACGATCCGTTACCAGCTCCCTCAGACATGGGCATTCCCATCCCGGAACAGGCGGAGATGGCAATGATGGTATGCCTGAATGTGCGGCCAGAATATCGTCTGCAAAGTGCGGATGAATTTATGGAAGCACTGGATGGAAAATATTTTACACCGGTCTATGACATAGAGTGGATTATGCCTCCGATGGAAGAGGAACGACCAGAGAGATTTTACTTTTTATCGGCACTGCCCACTGCGGTAAAAGCGGTACTCTGTCTTCTTGTCATAGGGCTGATCGGGGGTATGGCAGCAGGTGGTGTGGCACTTAGCAAACATATGCAGGCCAGAGAGACCGGAATAGAGAGCCAGTTGGCCGAAGGTATGGTACGAATGGAAGACTATACGGGGCAATCGGTCTACGATGTCATTCCAGCATTACAGGGGATGGGAGTACAGAATATTGCGGAACCCGTGTATGACTATCATAGTGCAGAAGAAGGGACGATCGTGGCGCAGAATATTCCTGCATCTTCTGAAGTCTCGCTAGAGGAAACGTTAGTTTTTACAGTAAGCGGAGGAAGAGATACCTTTACTATGCCGGATTTTGTTTCCCTCAAGGAGCATCAGGTCATTACTTATTTTACAGACAAGAATTTTGATGTAACAGTCCAAACAGATCCGTATTCAGAGAAATGGCATACGGAGCAGGGAACCAATGACAAGTGGGATCCGAAAACCAAATTGGTGTACATAGAGCAGGATTTTTCCGATCAGGTCGAGAAAGGATCGGTTATCCGTCAGAGTGTCCCAGCAGGACAAGTTTATCATTCTTCCGAAGGTGTGGTCATTACCTGTTCGATGGGAGCAGAGGATGACTATCGAGTGGCTATGCCAGATTTGGGAGGAAAAACGAAAAAGGAAGTTAAAAATGCCTTGAAGAAAGCAGGTCTGTCCGGGATTTTGAAGGTGCAATATAAAGAGGACACGGAATACAGTGATTCGGTGGCAGCCGGAAATGTGTTGAAACAGAGCATTGCGCCAAAGAAGAAAGTTCATATCCTAAAGCAGAAGGGACGGAAACTGACGCTCTATCTGAGCAAAGGTCAGAAAGCAACGCCGAAACCAGTCAGGAAACCGAAGCAGAGAAAACCTACATCTGGTCCTGCAAATCCATCAATAGATTACCCAGATATTGGACATACTGGTGGGATGGAGCGGTCAGGTGATTATGGTTATGCTTATTAAGATGTTAATTGGCAAACAAAAGAAATTGTTTGACAGAGGAACGAGGTGGAAGATATGGGGAAAATCTTGGTGGATCCCAACCGGTTATGTATGGGATGTATGGCTGTGATCGCAGATTCCAGGCAGCGCTGCCCTCATTGCGGCTTTTGTCTTGCTTCCTATGAGCAGCCATATGGCACGTTATCTCCTTATGAAATACTACATGGAAAATATTTGATTGGCAGGGTAATTGGCATGGGTGGTTTTGGCATTACCTACGTGGGTTGGGATTTTTATCAGAGTAGAAAAGTCTGCATCAAAGAATATTTTCCCAGATCGATTGCGGTCAGGCTGCCGGGAAAAACAACGGGATCTCAACCGATCCAGCCTGCGTCTTCGGTGCAATATAGTTTGAGTGTCTTTACACAGAATACTGAGCAGGCACAATACGCCTATGCGGAAGGATTGAAAACTTATATCAAGGAAGCGGAAAACCTGTCCCATTTTTATCTGATGGATGGGATCGTTTCTGTCCGGGATTTTTTTTATGAAAATAATACGGCATATATTGTGATGGAAT
The DNA here is from genome assembly GCA_947644195.1 of uncultured Clostridium sp. Classification (GTDB taxonomy): domain Bacteria; phylum Bacillota; class Clostridia; order Lachnospirales; family Lachnospiraceae; genus Butyribacter. Next base: position 51,874 of record CANRZB010000004.1, on the reverse strand, counting down.
ATATTGATGGCATCGACATGAAACATTATGCTGAAGCAAAGGGAGGCAGGATATCGCCGGAAGAATTGTTTTCCATTTTGCGAGATGTACTCATTGCGTTACATAAAGTGCATCAGGTAAATATAATACACCGTGATATCAGCCCGGATAATATTATGCTGACGAGGGATTACAAGGCAAAACTGATTGATTTTGGTGCGGCCAGGGATTACAGCCGATACAAAAATGGCCCAGTATTACTAAAGCGCGGCTATGCACCTCCAGAGCAGTATGAGCGTGATGGGGAGCAGGGACCTTGGACGGATGTCTATAGTCTCTGTGCCAGTATTTATTATCTATTGACAGGTAGAAAAATTCAGGATGCCTTAGAGAGAAGAGAGCGGGATCAGCTCAAGCTGCTCCAGGTTTTGGGGGTTCCTGTTTCCGAAGAACAGGATTTCGCAATCAGAAAGGGATTATCTTTACGGTCGGAGGATAGATATCAGACGGTTGCGCAATTATTCCAGGTTTTGTATGGCAAGGCACTATGAGGAGAAACGAAATGGCGGCACCAAAGATTTGTATGGGATGTTTTTCAGAATGGAATATAGAAGAACATTGTCCCTATTGTGGATGGGATCCCCGGAAACCGTTGGAAAGGATTGAGGGTGTCTGGACGGTGGGGGATGTGATTGCAGGGAGATATCTGTTTGGAACAATTTTGTGTACGACGGAGGATATGGCGGTCTGGCGTGTATATGACAATGATTTGGGAATCGTATGTTACTTTATTCGGAAGATGAAAGCCACAGAGGAAGATCTGCAAACTTTGGCAAGAAGTTTAGAAGCAATCAATCAAAAAACTTCTGGTTTTCTGGTTGTATTAGGGATCAAAGTGGTAGCGAGGCGTCGGTTTCTAGTAATCTCTGTCCAGGAGAGACATATAAAGGAAGAATCCTTTTTGGCGTTATTGCAGAATGATCCTGTAGATCAGGAGAAATTGATTACGGAAGTGATCTGCGATTTTGATAATCATTATCAGGAGAGAACCTTGCCGGAATATTCCTTGTTGGATGGCAGATATCAAGTAATTGCCTGCATTGGTGTCGGGGGATTTGGAATTACATATCTGTGTGTGGATCTTTTCCTACATCGAAATGTAGCTATTAAGGAATATTTTCCGGTAGAGTGGGTGGAGAGGGAGGGGATGGAGGTTGCAGTCTGCTCTTCTCGATATTTGGAACCCTACCGGATTGGTTTGCAGTCTTTCTATCAAGAGGCAAAGATGACGGCATCTTTTATCCACACTTCGCACATAGTTACCATATATGATATTTTCAGCGAAAATGATACGGCATATATGGTACTGGATTATCTTTCTGGAATCAGTATTGGACGGGAGATGCGGGTAAGGGCTTACCGTCCATATTATCCAGAAGAAATGGCAAAGATTATCTTACCGGTACTGGAACCTTTGGCAGAGATCCATGATAAAAAGATGGTACATAGTGATATTAGTCCCGGAAATATCATGAAAAGTCAGGAGGGGGATATCTGTCTGATCGACATGGGAGCAGCAAAATACTGTATGGACAGACAGCCCTTGTTGAGCACTGCATTTTTGAAAAAAGACTATGCTGCGCCAGAGCAATATCGCACTGCTAGAACTGGGATCCCAGAGAACGAGGGACCCTGGACAGATATTTATGGGGTGGGAGCTATTATGTATTACCTATTGACAGGACATAAACCGACGGATGCTCTGAGCCGTCTACAGGGGAAGTCAACGGATCTGGTTCCACCTAAAAAATATAAGGTAAAACTTTCCAAATATTGGATGCGGTTGATTCAATATTGTATGGAGTTAGATTGGACGAAACGTCCGGGGTCTGTCAGGGAGGTATCAGAGCGGATCAGACAGCTTTTATAAAAGGACTTGGATATCGGGAAAGGAAAAACAAAGGAGACTTTGAATGATTCGTATTGGTATTTGTGATGATGAAAAGAAGCATCGGGAATTACTTTATGACATGGTTAGCCACATCTTGTTTCCCTATGATGATATGGAGTTTTCCTATTATGCATCGGGAAGGGAAGTGTTGGATGAGATTGTACAAGAGTCGTTTGTCTGCGAACTGCTGCTCTTGGATATCCATATGCCGGAACAGAGTGGGTTAGATATTGCCGCTTACATCCGGGAACATGAGGTGGATGTGGATATTATTTTTGTGACAGTATCCGCAGATCATGTGTTTGATGGGTATACCTATCAGGCGTTTTCCTATCTATTGAAGCCTCTGGATGCTGGAAGAATGGAGGAGGAACTGCAGCGGTACATGTCATTACGGAACAACGGTTCTCATTGTCTGCATGTGCAGGTAGGGGGAAAACAAGTACAGATTTTTTTGGATAAAGTAAAATATTTTATGGCATACAAGAGAAAGGTAATCGTTTGCCAGAGAGGTGAAATGGAACTTTCCTTTTATGCCAAAATTGGTGATGTAGAACAAAAATTGCTGGAGGATGGATTTATACGCTGTCATCAAAGCTATCTCGTTAATTCCCAATATATGCAGTCGTGTAGCCGTACAGAGATTGATGTAGGCGGTGAAACGGTTCCAGTAAGCAGGCGATATGCAGAGCAGGTAAAGGAATTTTTTCAGAAGAAGTAGATCAGGATAGGAGGTATTTATGAGGGTTCGGAATGATACGGACAGCATGCGTGTGACACGCAGTCTGGCATTGTCACGGGAATTGGTTGGCGGGATGGTTTGTATTATGGGACAGGGGGTTGGGAGGATGCTGCCGTTAGAGAGTGACCACCGAATGGTGGTTGGCAGGGACGATGCTGTATGTGACTTTACGGTCTCGGATCCCAAAGTTAGCCGGAAACATATGGAGATTACATATATTGGGGCAGTAAACCAGTATCGGATTGTGGATTATTCCAAAAACGGTATTTTTTTGAAGGATGGACACAGATTGCAAAAAACCAAAGAATATTATTTGCCGCCAGAAACGGAGTTTAATCTGGGGCAGGGAAATAATAGATACAAATTAAAATGAATGGAGGGAGACAAATGTATTGTGGAAAATGTGGAAAACCCATAGCGGATTACAGTAAAAACTGTCCTTACTGTGGGCAGATAGTAAATCATGGTATGGGGGGAGGTGTTGGTGGGCAATATGGTGCAGGACCCATGAAAAAAATTAGCGTAGATAATATTTTTTCCACCTTAATGTATGAAAAAACGCCAAATGTGATTCTGGAGTTTTCTATGTGGTGTACGGTTTGCTTGGTAGCGCTCCTGGCAATGATTGCAGCGATATTGGGACGCGGGAATGTGACATGGATTATGCTAATGATTTTTTCTATCGGAATGGGTGTTCTTCTGGCATTTCGCTTAAAGACAATCGCTATGTTGTATGCATCCATATTATTTGAGTTTGTCGTTTCATTAATTCACTTTATCTGTTTTTCGAAAGCAGAATACAATCCGTCCGTTTCGGGTCTTAACATTTCACTATTTGTTTTAGGGCTTCTGGTTGCTGTGGGATTGATTGTATGCAGCAGTATTCATTTTTTTACAAGGTATCATTTGGGTAGCGTATGTACCATATTGGTTTTGACGGCTACCTTTCTGTGGATACTACTTCATTTTTGCATGTATGCCATTCCCTGCCTGGGATATCGTACGATCTTGGTCAATGATGTCGTTCGCACTTTATTGAATGAGGATGCCTATTGGCTGGGAACCATCTCGTTATGGATGATGTACGGGATTAACGCCACATTGTATGTCCTGTTTTTTTGGAGAAAAATGGATATGGGGAAATCTAAAATCTTGTCATTGGTGGGAGGTGCGGGAAATACAGCGCCCGCCATTCGATGTGTAAAAGGGGCATATCCAGGCCAGGTGTTTTATCTGCAAGGGAAAACATTTCTCATTGGTTCCCAACCGGGAATGAATCTGGTCCTAAGGGATCCCTATGTGAGCCAAAAACATTGTGCCATTCGGTTTAATTCAGGAACAGGTTTCTATGAAATTTATGATAATTCCAGCAATGGAGTCTATCTGTCAGGTGGACATTCCCTGCAAAAGGGATGCTATCATTCCGTCAAACGAGGTACGGTGATTTGTATCGGAAGTGAGGCACAGCAGTTTCAGCTAATGTAAGGATTTTTGTTTACATTGTCACTAAATAAAAAACGAAGAAGAGAATACGAGGAGGAAATACAAATGACGCAGAGGAAGACAATGAAAACCTGGCAGTTTACCTTTCTGTCAGTAATTTTGATATTATTGGGAATCAGCATGTTTCTGCCAGCATTTCATATCAATGGCAAGACTGTCATAAAAATGGCAAAAAAGTCGGAGGAATATAAGGAGGAGATGGAAGAACTTGCAGAAGATGGTGGGGATGCGATCAAAGAGCAAGAGGAAGAGATCAAAGAAATTGAAAAACAAGCGGACGATGAGATTCGGGAGCTTGAGAAAGAATATGGTATAAAGATTAGAAGTATCAGTTCGTTCCGGATTATGACACATAGCCTCAAGAAATTACTTTCAGGAAAGGAATTAACGGCTGAGGAGAAAAAGGAGCTGAAAGACGTTCCTGAAATTGCTAAGATCTATAAGAAATACAATATACTGCGTGTTGTTTTATGGATCGTATACATGACTGCGTTTGTCCTGTTGCTTTTAACACTTTTGGGAATGGCTTTAGATTGGAATAAAAATATTGCAGCTACGATGAATCTTCTCTATGGTGTTGTGGCTGTCGTGGTGTTTGGCTATTTGCGATTTGGGTTAATGGGTTCGATTGCAAAAGCATTGAATTCTAAAACGGAATCCATTTTGGGAGGATTCGGCAGCTTGATAGACTTAGGAGAAAGTGCCAGAACAGTTAAGAAAATGTTATCGACGTTATACTCTGTTGGATTTTTGTTTGGCTTTATTCTAGCTGTTTTGCTGGTAGTTGCCAGTTTGATGACGATGATGCTAGGGAGTGCGCCGGCACCTTTGCCAGAGCCGGTATTTCCGCCGGATCCTTCAGGGGTTTGGCCAGAAGAGCCTACCTTTCCACTAAAACCTTCTATAGATCAGCCTCTATTATCGCCACAGGCACCAATTCCAGTCCAAACTGCTCCTATGGGACAGGTAAAATGTACCATGGGCTGTGCCGTTGGTGTAGGATTCCAACTGCCGGCAGATAGAAAAGTGATTGTAGGGAAAAGTCCTAATAATGCCAATTTAGTTATTAACCATCCGAATGTAAGTAATATACATTGCAGTATTCGTTACAATCCTTCCCATAATTCCTACATTGTAAAGGATCATTCTCTCAACGGTACTTTTGTCAATGGAGTGCGGTTACAGAAAGATATTCCGATGGAGTATCCAGCAGGAACAGTATTAAGTCTGGCGGATGGCACCAATCAGATTACTATGGGGTAGCCATGTTGTGGAAATGATATAGGAGAAAACGATGAGATACAGACAGAAAATAAGGTGTTTTATATTGCTTCTGATGTTGGGTGTTTTCTGCCTGGCAGGGTGTGATGAGGAGGAAGATTATTCTTCTTCTGATATTAGCCAGTCGGAACAAACACCGGAAGAAAGTATGCCGCCGGAACGGGCAGAAGACTATAATTATGAGGAATTTATTAACCAGACACCACAGGATTTTTCTGCCCTAGAGAGTGATACTATTGATGAGGAAGAAGCAGAAAGAAGGGTGGAGGATGTCAATCAGATTGATACCGTGCTGGAACAATATGAAATGGAGTATCGTGGGAAAGAAGAAATTACCTTAGATAATCTGTCCGGGTATTTGGACACGGTAGAGCAGTTTTTGTCAGATAATAACCCGGATGAGATGGATTATTATACTCGGAGTGAAAAGTTGATTAGTATTTATCTACGCTCGGGTGGTGTTTATATTTATCAGCCGGAACTAGAGGGGATAAAGACAGCCGGAAATGTCCAGGTTATGGATGTAGCGACCTATCAACCTTATTATTCTGAGTATGGGGAATCCTGGAAAAAATATTTGTCTTATCCTGATGATGTGGCTACAAAGATTGATAAAGCATTTCCAATGTATCGTTTTCAAAATGATGGGTCAGGACAGGACCATAATTATGATGATGAAGAAGTTTCATTGGAAAATATTATGCGATTTAGTGAAAATAATATTATAATTTGGGATGGACATGGCGGATATGCGGAAGAATATGGCTGTTTTGTGGGAACTGGAGTCCGGATTACTGCAGATACAGAGAAAAAATATGCCGGAGATATTGAAGAACAAACACTTTTGAGGGGAGATAAAGGAACTTATTGTATTACTCCAGCATTTATTGAGAAATATTTTGCAGAAGATTCTCTGAAAAACAGTATTTTGTATTTAGGTATCTGCTCTGGTGCACAGGATAATAGCCTGGTTAATGTTCTTTTATCCAAAGGAGCCATTGCTGTATTTGCTCATGACGGTTCCGTAGAAGGTCAATATGATTTTAATATGGTACGATCTGTCTTTGAAAGAGCTGTCCAAAAAAATGGTGACCATTATTATACCTTAGACGAGTCATTAAATTATGCAAAAAGCCGTCATGGAGACCGGGATAATAATGGAACGGAGACGCAACTGTTTTACCAAGAGGGATATCACGATATCGCTCTGGATTGGTATGAGGAGTATCGAGTGGCGGAACGGGATGTTGTATTGGTGTTAGACCGTTCCGGCAGTATGGGGGGATATCCGTTAGAGCAGACTAAGGAGGCGGCAGCTAAATTTGTTGATACTGTGTTTGAGCAGGATAGCCGGGTTTCTTTAATAACGTATGACGAAGAAATCGATATAAATAGTGGATTTACCCGAAATAAACAACGGTTACACGACGAGATCTTTGAAGTCGGCAGTGGTGGGAATACTAATATCTATGATGCGCTTGCCAGTGCAGAGCAGTTGTTACAGGAAAGCCAGGCTAAGAAAAAGAGTATTGTTCTCATGACGGATGGTTTGCCAAATTGCGGAAACGAGGAAAATGGCAGTTATTCCGAGGCATTAATTTCATATGCAGAAGAATTAAAGAATCAGGACTATTATCTGTATACGTTAGGTTTCTTTTCTTCCGTGGGGATAGATGAGCGGGCAGAAGCCCAAAATATGTTAGAAAAAATGGCAAGCCCCGGTTATCATTATGAGGTGGAATCTGCTGAGGACCTGGTGTTCTTTTTTGATGATATTGCCAGCCAGATTAGCGGAAAACAGTATGTATATATTAAAATTGCGTGTCCGGTAAATGTGAAAGTGACAAGCCAGGGAGAGAGCTTGTCTTCCGAGGAACAGGAAGAAAATACAAGGACATCGTTTGGAAGTTTAACTTATGAAGAAACAGACGGAGGGGATCCTGCAAAAATATTACGCTTGGATATGGAAAAAGACTATGATGTCCAACTTCAGGGATACGATGACGGAGAGATGACGTATACGGTGAACTATCCCGATTCTTCCGGAGAATATCGAGATGTCCGGACGTTTCCGGGGATTTCTGTTTCCGATGGTATGAGAGCATATTCTTCAACTGGAAAATCAGACACTAGTTATTTAAAAGTTGATTCCGATGGTGATGGAAAATACGAAACGACATATGAAACAGAGTCAAATGGGAAGATGAGAGAAAAGAAAGATGATAAGTTACTCTATCTTTGCCTGGGAATCGGTGCAGGAACAGTATTGTTTCTGATTGTCCTCATCGTTATCATCGTTTTGTGCGTAAAGCGTGGGAAACAAAAGCAGGGAAACAGTATCTCAAAGATCCCGTCTTTTGACAATGATATTCCGCCCGGAGAACTCAAGGATCAGGGAAAGGCAAAAATAGCTAATTCCCATCATCTGGTATCTTTAGAAGGAAATCCACAGGCTATGTCTGATGAAAACGGACAGATTGTAGGATTGTTTGGTTCCTATCAGGGAAAGAAATATTCTTTTGCTACAGGGATTTGGTGTAAAATCGGCAGAGACGTAAGCTGTGAGATACAGGTAACTCATCCGCAGGTAAGCAGGATTCATTGTCAGGTTCAAAAGATGCCAAGTGGGAAATATCAGATCGTTGACTGCTCTTCCAATGGTACGTATTATAATAATATTGCTTTAGAAAAAGGAAAAACATATTTGGTGCCAAAAGGGGCCATTATCGTTTTAGGAGATGCGGATAATGTATTGCAATTGCAATAAATCATTTGTTGTTTCAAAATAAACTGTGAAAAATAAAACATTTGTGCAATGGATGGCAAATTACCATAAGGGAAATGTCATTTGTTTGCAAATGTTTTGTTTTTTATATATCGAATCAAGTTGTAATGTAAATAGAAGAACTTGTGTCTGAAGTTTAGGTATGTTAATATTAATATATAGTTTTGCTTATCGGGATGATAGAATGAAAAAGGAGAAGGAGGTTGAGTCAAATGGATTTATTAGGTGATATTGTTCGTGATGGGATCAAAGATGGTGGAAAAAACATAGTAACTCGTTGTATCAATCGAAAAAAATGGGAAGATATTTTTGTCCAGGCGGGAATCGCGGTTGCAGGGTTTGAAAATTATCAAGAGGACGAGCAGAGTGAAATCCGCTACATTTTATTTAGTAAGGAAAATATGGTTGAATTGGCGAATTATTTGCGGAGACAAGATAGATTTGAATTAAAAAGAAATATAGAAGACTGGCTGGAGTATCATTTGTGTAATAGTGATTTATCAATGGATAATAAAGAGAATTGCAAGTGCCATTTTATGGACATCGTGATGAAAGATCTTCGAGAACAGTTTGCTGCTCTTGTAGATCAATCTTTGGCTCAGGAGACACATAATATGGTCGTGCAGCAGGGAAATGTTTTGCAAAATAACAATGAGAAATTATCCCAAATTTTATCCTATTTGCAGGAACAATCTGCAAAGCAAAAATCTATTGATTACCAGAGCGAAAATATTCGTCAAGGGAGAGTTGGAAAACGGAAGGTAAGGGAAAAATGGATACTTACCCGAAGCAATTCCTGGAGATATATGAAATTTGAGAAAGAACCATTCCGGGCTATGATCTATACCTGGAAAAAGGAGAGAGAAGAATATCCGGGATGGTATGTAATACCAGGAAAGGTACGAAAAGAATTGTTTTATAAAACCGATTGTTTTTTGGGAAATCAATTGCAGGAATTTTCCATAGAGGAAAAAATGTCAATCATATATGAATTTGTATGGAGATATGAAACAGGAATGATCTCTTATGAAATGCCATTTCAAAAACAGGTATTAGATGTTTGGCGGCAGTATCAGTCTGTTCTTGATCAAAAGGAAGCAGAAGCGCAATATGTAGTGGAATGGTTTTTTGTTGGCAGGGCATTATTGCGGGAATTTCGTGAAGAACGAAAAGAAGATTCCTGGAAAGAAATTTGGGATGTGTTACAAAAGAGAGGTATGGAGATCGAAAATGGAAACCTGCTATTACAATTAGAAAAGATCAAATTTCTATTATCTGGTTTTCAATTAAATAAAGTTCGGGTTTTATTATCAAGAATTAGGGTGCCAAAAGGATGTTATGATATTCGGCTGAATCTAGCAGGAATTGATGTGGCGTGTGGCAATCTGGAAACGGTACAGGGAAAAATACTGGAACTACTTCGTGAGCTAAAAACAGAGATATCTTCTGCAGAAGGAAAGAAGAGAGTATATTTGAGTTCGCTTTATCCAGTGGCTCTACATTTATATTCTTTTGTGATCCAGGGGGTTGCATGGAAAACGAAGGAATATGAAAAAAAACAGGAGAAGATACACTCCATATTAGATGAGATGGAAGACTATACAGACTTTTTCGATTTTACTGATGTGAAAAATATAGTAAAGGAAGCTTTGCTAGAATGGCAGATAAAACGACATGAGCAAAAAGAAACCTTTGAGCTGAACCGAGAAACTAAAACGATTGTGGGCGGGGCTACATATTGCTATGAGGCATATTATTTATATCGGATTTTAGATGCCTCTTCTTTTCCGCTTATGTGCAACTCAGTTAATTTATTGCGGGAAATCGAAATACCATGGTTATTGGTTCTATTTGAATATTGGTCACCGATTGCTTTAAGTATGATGCTTCGGTGCAGCAATTCCGATATTGGGGAGTATGTCCTTACCAGAAACAGTCTGGCTAGAGTGAGTGAGGAAGTCATTGAGAGGGACATTCGTTATCTGATCCGTTGTATTATGGAAAATCTGGATGAAATGGAAGAATCAATTATAGAGGAAAATTGTAGTATATGTTATAATTTGCAGAATAATATTCCTCAAATATTAGTTCGGTATATGAGCCGTTGCCCGGATGATTTGCAACGTGAAATATTAATTCTCATGAAAAAAATTATGGAACATCCCATTGTTTTGTTGGATCATCGAATAGACCGTTTTATGTATGGCATTATGGGATCTATTTCCGAAAAAACAAAAGCCGAAATGTTAGAAAATTTAATTTCTATGAAAATTGAAGAACATAAAGTGATGCATGGAAATTTTCCATCTGTGGATTTATTTACTTTGTATTTCTGTAAAGATATGTCCAAGAAATATTGCCAAAGGACGGATAGGATTATCCAAGCCATTCCGTATTTGTTGTCGGACTGCAATGATGACCGGTATACCTGGCAAACAAAAATAAGAAGGTTGCAAGTACTGGATCAGGTAGAATTATTAATTTCGGAGGAAAAGAAACAGTTTATTGAGAAACTGTGGAGTAGGATACATCCAGAGACAAAGTTACCCGATATGGATCAATGGTATGTAGGGATCTTTCTGGATTATGAAGATCCAGAAAGTACTTCGCCAGCAATGTCTGTTAAACAGTATTTGTTGAACAGGAGACTAATGCTTACGAAGGCAAAAGAGGAAGGTATGCTCCTATCCGGACAAGAACCTGATTATTTTGATGAAATGAATGTTTTGCTTGAGAGGGTGGAAAATGACTTTTGGACGAAAGAGGAAGTGGAACTTATTTTTCAGGATGCATTGGATTATTGGGATTTGATTAAGCAGAACATAAAGAATAATATGGAAATGAGAACCTATCTTAGGGAGGAATACCATAGAAGAATTTATAGTATGGTAAATATGCTTGTAGAGTCGTATCATCATTTTACTGGGGAACTTTCCTCAGAATTAATAGAGAGGGTAAGGGATTTTGTGGAAGAATTGGGGCGGTGTGGTATTGGGGCTGTTTCCTTGCAACTTTTGATTGTGGAAGACAAGGACCTTTCCCTTCTTGTAGATTCTATTACAGAGAATTTTTACGATACCGATGATATGGTAACGGTGGAGGCGCTGAAAGCTGCTGTTCATTTTATTGAAAAATACCCGCATCATGAGAAAACTTCCGTGATATTGGAACATATGATAGGGATTTTACGTGCCCGGAAGGAACCGGGATTGGTATCTATGATCAATATATTTCATAATTTGTTATATTCGAATAGTCCATCAATTACAGAACAGATGATAGATCAGCTAGACCAATGTCTATGGAGGATCGAGCATAGTACACGATATTCGATGGAAGAGGAGAAAGTTATGAAACATAAAGTATTGCTTCGAAAGTCGTGTGCTGGTCTTGCGTATCAGATTACAGTAATGTTTCCAGAAAAAGAGGGGTGTGGTATTTCTATTTGGAAAGACGTATGTAGTGGTGAGGAATTTGCAGAAGTAAAAAACGAAATGCTTTCCTAGTACATCATAATCTAATTTTCTTGCAGTTAAGCATGTCTAAAAATCATTGAAGGCACATAAAAAATAGCTTATAATGATGCATAATATGTAGAGAAACACGGAAAGTGAGGTAGAGTATCCATGGCAAGACCAATCGGAATTGGAGAAGATGATTTTTCAGAACTGATCCAGGATGGCTGTTTTTATATTGATAAGACATTGTTCATCAAGGAGTGGTGGGAAAATCGGGATAAAGTGACGCTCATTACCCGTCCCAGGCGTTTTGGCAAAACGCTCAACATGAGTATGTTAGAACGGTTTTGGAGTAATCAGTATGCCGGACAGGGAGAAATCTTTGAGGGCTTGGAGATTTGGCAGGAAGAGAGTTATAGGGAATTGCAGGGAAGCTATCCAGTGGTTTTCCTGTCTTTTGCCGGTGTGAAACAGACAGACTATATTTCAGCAAAACGGGCGATTTGTCAGATTTTAACAGGGCTCTATGTGAAATATGCATATCTGCGGGCGAGCGATGTGTTGACGGATATGGATCGAAAATATTGGGATTCGATTTCCATGGATATGGATGAGGTAACTGCCGCTATGGCGATTCATAATTTATGTGATTATTTACATCGTTATTATGGAGAAAAGGCAATTGTACTTTTGGATGAATACGATACCCCGTTGCAGGAGGCATATGTGTATAGATATTGGGAAGAGTTGGTTTCCTTTACCAGAGCCTTATTTAACAACACTTTTAAGACAAACCCTTGCCTGAAACGCGCTATGATGACGGGGATTACCCGAGTTAGTAAAGAATCCATGTTCTCAGATTTAAATAATCTGAATGTGGTTACTATGGCATCTGACGAGTATGCAAGCTATTTTGGCTTTACGGAAGCAGAGGTATTTTCTTCTATGGATGAATTTGACCTAACCAATAAAGAGGAAGTTAAGTCATGGTATGACGGATTTACCATAGGTAATCTGCGAGATATGTACAATCCGTGGTCGATTATTTGTTTTCTGGATAAACGGAAATTGGATTCTTATTGGGTAAATACCAGTTCTAATAGTTTAGTAGGCAGTTTGATTCAGCGTGGAAACCGAAAGATCAAGATGGATTTTGAAAGGTTATTACAGGGGAATGATATTAATAGTAAAATTGATGATGAAATGGTATTCGATCAATTGGATCATCAGAATACCAGTGCGGTCTGGAGTTTGCTGTTTGCGAGTGGATACCTCAAGGTATTGGAAATACATGGAGAAATTTATAAATTGGAGCTGACGAATTATGAGGTTCGAAAAATGTTTGAAGTGATGGTAAATACTTGGTTTCAGATCGATGAAAACTACAACGATTTTATAAAATCCTTATTAAATGCTGACATGGAATCTATGAATGAATATATGAATCAATTTGCACTAAATACCATCAGTTATTTTGATGTGGGAAACCGCCCATCTGACCAGATAGAACCGGAGAGATTTTACCATGGTTTTGTTTTAGGATTGCTGGTGGATCTGCGGGATCGTTATGAAGTGATTTCTAATCGGGAAAGTGGATTTGGGCGTTATGATGTGATGTTGAAGCCCTTGAATCAGACGGATGATGCTATTATCCTGGAATTTAAGGTGTATCATCCACGGAAAGAAAATAATCTGGCAGAGACCGTGCAGGCGGCATTGGAGCAGATTGACAGGAAGCAATACGAACAGACACTTTTGGATCAGGGGTTTGCCAGGGAGCGGATCCGGAAATATGGTTTTGCTTTTCGAGGGAAAGAGGTTTTGATTGGATCGTATGATGAAGAGTCTCTTACCATAAAACTATAGTAATCTAAGCAGAATAGGGAGAAACAGATGGAAGAACGAAGGATATTATTTACCACAGACGCAACCATTACTTTTGACGAATATGTGCGATATAGCAACCGCATCTGTCGATTTCGAAATATCCTATCTTACATCCTATGGATTGGAATTACAGGGGCATTTTGTGTCTGGGCGGTGATATCGGGACGATATCCCCATGCGCTAATGGCGGCAGCCGTTTGCATTTCTAAGGTGGCGAGCAGTCCTGCGGTTAAAATGGCGAAACTGAAAAAGGCGTTTGCCGAGGAAGACAGCGTTGGCAACTGTTATCTGGTTTATGACTTTTATGAGGATGGTTTTATCATGACTTGTAATATGGAGCCGTGTGAATTGTGCCATTACTGGGAATTGGATTCCATTGTGGAGACCAAAACGAATTTTTATTTTAGGTACAATGGAGATAACGGTTGTATTCTGATCAAAGATAACTGTTCTCCGCAGCTGATTCATTTTTTGCATACTATGAAAGACGATACCAAGGGGCCTTTGTACAACGAGGGTATGTATGCGATGCTTCCGGGACCAGCCGAATATTTTGGGATTCCTTATGAAGTGATCCATTGGAAAGAGTCGCCGGAGGGGATCGTGGATCGCTACAAAAAGGCTTTACAATGTGCTTCCGTAGAGGGTTATCCGGTCATTTTTGAAAATGATGAAAAGACGATGGCAGTCTTAGAAGCATTGGAGGAGGAAATGGATCGGGAGAGCCTTTTAGCATGGGAGCCATCGGAGGAAATGCCGTTGCCGGATGGGAAAAAGCTGTTGGAAGAATGGTATCGGGATCGCCATGAGGGGCAGGAAGTGTGGGAGCATCCTCAGGAAGAAAGATCAGTCCAGGGAAAAGGCAGCCCACAGGATACTTTTATTGCTACAGAGCTTTGTTTCCATACGTTTGACAATGACGATCTCATTATGCTGAAATTTCCCGTGGATGCACCGTGGAAAGTTTTGGCGTATTTTCCTCTGTATGGCTGGGGGGATCATGAAGAAGTTGCAGAGTTAATGGCGGTGGGGAAGTATTGGTATGAGAAATATGGGGCGGTTCCGGCGGTGTTTGGCTGTAATATTCTTGAATTTTGGGCAGAGGATCTCAGAATATCCGAAGAGGATGCCTGGCGTTTGGCGAAGGAGCAGACTGCTTTTCATGACAATGCTCTGGAGATCTGTACAAAATCGGGAACGGTTGGGGAATTGGCAGATGATTTGCAGAAGACTCGGACCTGGTTCTTTATGTGGGAGCCGTTCGCATAGGAAGTGTTTTGTCATATGCGTGACGAGTCTTTCATGAGATCGTATTTTTCCTTGCTTCTGCCTTACGGGATAGAGAAAGCAGACAGTACCCTGCAAGTTGTTGCAAGATACTGCCTGCTTTCTTTTTCTCTATGCGGATGTGGTCTTACAGTTTTGCAATCTCCGCAAACTGTTCTTTCAGGCAGCCATAAAGGTTCTTGTAAATCTGATGGAATTTATCGTATTCTGCCGTTGCCGCTGGATCTGGATGACATTCTTTGGCCGGATCAGTGTGAATCATTTCCCGGCAGGCAGATTCTACGCTTTCATACAGTCCAGCGCCCACGCCGGCCAGGATTGCAACACCCAATGCGGGTCCTTCCGATGCAGTGACCGTGTTGACGTCACAGCCAAACATATCAGCCATCATCTGACGTTGTACACCATTTTTGGCGCCGCCGCCACAAGCCATCATTTCTGACACCTGAATTCCCATTTCTTTGATAATATCGTTACAGTCTGTCAGGGAATACTGAATTCCCTCCATCACTGCTCTTGCCATATCAGCGGTGGTGTGCATACTGGACAGACCAAAGAAAACGCCGCGGCAGTCTGGATCTAAGTGCGGGGTACGCTCTCCGTTTAAGTATGGAAGATACAGCAGACGGTTTGCACCGATCGGTGTTTTTAATACATCGGCATTAATCAGGTCAAAAGCACCACAGCCTTGTTCTTTGGCTTTCCGTGCATATTCTGTTCCGATATTATCCTGGAACCAAGCCAGGGAATAGCCTGCTGCCTGCGTTACACCCATCACATGCCATGCTCCCGGTACGGCACAGCAGAAGGTATGCACGCGACCCTTTGGATCAATGGAGATTTTGCTGCTATGTGCGAAGACTACGCCGCTGGTTCCAATCGTAGTAAATGCTTTGCCGTCCTCTACCACGCCGGTTCCTACAGCGGCTGCCGCGTTATCGCCAGCTCCGCCTACTACAACTGTAGAAGTAGATAATCCTGTTTTTTCTGCAATTTCCGGTAGAATCGTACCGGTAACTTCCGGCGACTCATAAACTTTTGCCAGCAGGTTTTTGTCAATGTCTAACTTCTCCAACACTTCGTCGGACCATTGACGTTTCGGTACATCCAAAAGCTGCATGCCGGAGGCGTCGGATACCTCGGTCGCAAATTCTCCGGTCAGGATATAGCGTACATAGTCTTTTGGCAACAGGATATGTTTGCATTTTGCATAGTTTTCCGGTTCGTTGTTGCGCACCCAGAGAATTTTAGAAGCAGTAAATCCCGTCAGTGCAGGATTGGCAGTAATTTCAATGAGCCGTTCTGCGCCTACTTTTTCCGTGATTTCTTCACATTCCTTGCCGGTTCGCTGGTCACACCAGATGATGGATGGGCGGATCACTTCTCCAGCTTCATCTAACATTACCAGACCGTGCATCTGTCCAGAAATCCCCAGACCTTTGATATCGTCTCCGGAGACGCCGGAATCTTTGACTACCTGGGTAATTGTTTCCAGGGCGGCATCCCGCCAATCCTCCGGTTTCTGTTCTGCCCAGCCATTGTTTGGTGTGTACAGTGGATAATCTTTGCTGGCGGAGGCAATGACTTCGCCCTTCTCGTCAAATAAAACGGTTTTTGTAGAAGAAGTTCCCAAATCAATTCCAATTAAGTAATTCATGTGTTGTCTTCCTTTCTATTTCATTAATTTGTGTGAAAGAGAGGCGATAACGTATTCCGCCACCGCCTCCCAGATACTTTACTGCGTCAGTTTGTAATAATGATTTGATTCGTACTACAGATCATGAACTGTCCGGTTATGAATTGCGGACGGTAGGATCAGGCTGTCTTACATAAATGGGTTTTCTGTCTTATACAGCATACCCTTTGGCTGGTTAAAGCCGATTTCGTTTACATCTACACCAATGTATTTAAAGACTTCAAATAATTCTTTTCCATAGTGTCCGAATGCTACTGCGCCATGATGAGGATAGTTACCTTCAATTAATACGTGGCGGTAGAAACGACCCATTTCTGGAATCGCAAAGATGCCGATCGCACCAAAGGAGCGGGTAGCTACCGGAAGAACTTCACCCTGTGCCACATACGCACGTAATCCGGCATCAGATGTGCTCTGCAGGCGGAAGAATGTGATCTTTCCTGGAATGATATCACCCTCTAAGGTACCATTGGTTACTTCTACCGGAAGAGACCTTGCCATGATCGCCTGGTTCTTCATCTCGCAGGAAGAGAGTTTGGTAGAAGCTGTGTTACCACAGTGGAATCCCATGAAGGTATCCTTTAATGTATAGTCGAATTTATCCTTAATGTCTGCATCGTAGATATCTTTTGGAACAGAATTGTTAATATCCAGTAAGGTCACGGTATCTTCACTGATGATCGTACCAATAAACTCAGACAGAGCACCGTAGATATCAACCTCGCAGGATACTGGGATACCCATCTTGGTCAGACGGCTGTTGACATAACATGGGACGCAACCGAATTGTGTCTGGAATGCCGGCCAGCATTTTCCTGCCAGGGCAACATATTTGCGGTAGCCTTTGTGCTCCTCAATCCAATCCAGTAATGTCAGCTCATACTGTGCCAGCTTTTCCAGAATCTCTGGTTTTTTATTGCCGGCACCTAATTCGTTTGCCATATCAGCAACCACATCTGGGATTCGTTTGTCTCCAGCGTGGTTATTAAACGATTCAAACAGATCTAATTCTGAGTTTTCCTCAATCTCGACACCCAGGTTGTAAAGCTGTTTAATTGGTGCATTACAAGCCAGGAAATTCTGTGGGCGAGGACCAAAGGTAATGATTTTGAGATTATTTAATGCATATACGGCGCGTGCAATTGGCAGGAATTCATGGATCATGTCTGCACATGCCTCGGCATCACCTACCGGATATTCTGGAATATAGGCTTTGACATTGCGAAGTTTTAAGTTATAGCTGGCATTTAAGACACCACAATAGGCATCGCCACGGCCAGATGCCTGTACACCGCCGTTTAAGCCGTCTTCTTCGGCAGCCGCTACAAACATTTTAGGGCCGTCAAAGTGCTTTGCCAATAAAGTTTCTGAAATCTCCGGTCCGAAGTTTCCGAGATAGACACATAATGCATTACAACCGGCTTTCTGGATATCTTCCAGGGCCTGTACCATGTGAATCTCGCTCTCTACGATACAGATCGGACATTCATAAATATCTGCTGCATCATATTTTTCTGCATATGCTTTTACTAAATTTTGTCTTCTGGTTACTGAGAGTGATTCCGGGAAGCAGTCTCTGCTTACCGCAACAATACCAATTTTCATTTTAGGTGAATTTCCCATAATTTTCCTACATCCTTTCATACGATATTTTTTTAGAAAAAATGCTTGACGCTATCTGATATTCTATCCTATTTTCGTTAAATTTGCAATGGAATGTATGTGAAATATTAGTAAATTTGTTAAGAATTAACAAAAAAGAAATTAGTTATTGACATCTCATCTAAGTTAGTATAAACTAATTAAAGTAAGAGATAAAGAATGTCAATTAATTTTGGCTAACAGAATAATTGAAGTGCAAAGAAGGGAATGTGTGCTCTGTTGGCAGTTTGTTCGAGGAGGTTACAGTAATAAAAGAATGGAACAGGGAAAGGAGGTTGCGTGGATATGCCCTTGACAATGGCGGAACCAGGGATGCCCTGGCAGATTAAAAAAATTGGCGGGAGGGAGGATACCAGGAAATTTCTCTCAAATCTGGGCTTTGTGGTTGGCGGGATGGTCACGGTCATTTCAATGATGAATGGAAATATGATTGTAAAAATTAAGGATTCCCGTGTGGCGATTGATAAGAATATGGCTGGCAAAATAATGATCTAGTGTCTTATCTCATTATCAACGAGAAAAAACACTGAGATTTGATTATGCTGTATGAATGTAAAAATTAAGAGAAAGGATAGAAAGAAAATGACATTAAAAGACATAGCAAAAGGGCAGATGGCTCAGGTCAAAAAAATATCTGGGGAGGGACCGGTCAAAAGACGGATTATGGACATGGGAATTACTCGTGGGATTCCTATTTATGTGAGAAAGGTAGCGCCATTAGGAGATCCGATTGAAGTGACGGTACGGGGCTATGAGCTATCCATTCGTAAGGCAGATGCTGCGATGATTGAGGTAGAGTAAACGTTATTTTTTTTGGCCTATGGTTAGTTATAGCTAATGCGAGATAGATGCAGTAAACATTTAAATTTTTATATTCCGTATGAATGCTTCCTATGTATAGGTTAGAAGCCTTTTCGCAGAAACAGTTAGTAGACTGAGGAAGCAAGTATATGGCAGGAAAGAAAGGAAAGAGGTAGCAGTATGTCAGTAAAAATTGCACTTGCCGGGAATCCGAATAGCGGAAAAACAACATTATTTAATGCGCTGACCGGATCGAACCAGTTCGTCGGAAATTGGCCCGGGGTTACGGTAGAACGGAAAGAGGGCATGTTAAAAGGGGATTCGGATGTGAAGATTGTGGATCTTCCAGGGATTTATTCTCTGTCACCCTATACGTTAGAAGAGGTGGTGGCGCGTAATGAGTTGATTGCAAACAGGCCGGATGTAATTTTGAATATTGTGGATGGTACAAATCTAGAGCGCAATCTATATTTGTCCACGCAGTTGATGGAATTGGGTGTTCCGGTTGTGATAGCGGTCAATATGATGGATGTGGTAGAGAAACGAGGCGATCAGATCCATTTGGAACAGTTGAGCCGGAAACTGGGATGTGAAGTTGTCAGTATATCGGCATTAAAAGGAGAGGGGGTACGGGAAGCGGCACAGAGGGCGGTTCGTGTAGCACGGCAACAGGAAAAAGAAAATAGTCTATTTAAATTTACAAATGAAGTGGAAAATGCCATTCATGCCGTGGAAGAACGTTTGCCGTTGCCCGAAGAACAGAAACGATTCTTTGCCATAAAACTCCTGGAACAGGATGATAAAATTGCTTCACAGATGGAACAGGTGCCAGAGGTATCCAGGGAAATCAAAGAGTTAGAGGATGTGTTTGACGATGATGTAGAGAGTATTATTACCAAAGAACGTTATGAATTTATTACATCCATCATGGATGCTTGCTGTACCAAAAATAAATCGGATGTGAAACAGAGCCTGTCGGACTGGATCGATCGGATCGTCACAAACCGTATCCTGGCTTTGCCGATTTTTGTGGCAGTGATGTGGGTGGTCTATTATATATCGGTACAGACGGTAGGTGACTTTGCAACGAATTGGGCCAATGACGGGTTATTGGGGGATGACGGCTGGAACTTATTCGGAATCCGGGGACTGCATATCATTGGCTTGCATGATGCGGTGGGACGTTTCTTAGAAATGATCCATTGTGCCGATTGGTTGACAGGGTTGATGAATGATGGTATCGTAGCCGGTGTCGGCGCTGTACTGGGCTTTGTGCCGCAGATGTTGGTGCTGTTTCTCTTTCTGGCATTTCTGGAAAGTTGCGGATATATGGCGAGGGTGGCGTTTATCATGGACCGGATTTTCCGCAAATTTGGATTATCCGGCAAGTCCTTTATTCCGATGCTGATTGGAAGTGGGTGCGGCGTACCTGGGATTATGGCTTCCCGTACCATTGAGAGTGACCGTGACCGTAAAATGACGATTATGACCACAACCTTTATTCCGTGTGGTGCGAAACTGCCGATCATCGGACTGATCGCCGGGGCATTTTTTCCGAAACATGGCGGCTTGGTATCGGTAAGTGCTTATTTTGTTGGGGTGTTGGCAGTCATCTTGTCAGGAATTATTTTGAAAAAAACAAGAATGTTTGCCGGTGATCCGTCTCCATTCGTTATGGAGCTGCCTGCGTACCATATGCCGACCGTGGGAAATGTATTGCGCAGTATGTGGGAACGAGGATGGTCCTTTATCAAAAAGGCTGGAACCGTCATTTTGCTTTCCACCATCGTGATCTGGTTTACCTCTGGATTCGGATGGGTTGGTGGAAAATGGCAGATGTTGGAGGAAAGCCAGATGGAATATAGTATTCTTGCACATATCGGCAAGACCTTCGCGTGGATCTTTACACCGCTTGGCTGGGGTAAGTGGAAAATGGCGGTCGCTGCGATCACTGGTTTGGTTGCCAAAGAGAATGTGGTGAGTACCTTTGGAATCTTGTTCCGTGGAACAGCCGATATTGCAGAAAATGGGGATGAATTCTGGGGGGACCTGAGGGTTTATCTGTCAGCAGCTCCGGCACTTGCAGGATATTCTTTCATGGTATTTAACTTGCTGTGTGCGCCATGCTTTGCTGCGATGGGAGCCATCAAACGAGAGATGAATAACAGAAAATGGTTCTGGTTTGCGATCGGATTCCAATGTGTTTTGGCCTATCTGGTATCCCTGTGTGTCTATCAGATTGGCAATCTGTTGTTAAATGGAGTATTTGGTGTTGGCACCTTTGTTGCTTTCCTGATAATTCTTCTCTTTCTCTATCTGTTGTTCCGACCATATCGAGAAAGCAGGACCTTATCTTATCGGTCTGAAACCATGGTTTCGGAGTGATGCCGGAAATCTGTAATACACGATTACACGGATAACAGTTTGTGAAATGAATAGAGTGGGAAATGGATTGCGCCGTGTCATCGTGAAGGAAATGAGTATTAATGGGAATGATAACATAGAAGAAAATCATGTGATGGAAGGGAGGGGCATATGCAGGAAATCATAGGTACCGGGGTAACTCTGTTGATCCTGGCTGGGATCGTCGCAGTCGCAGTGCGCAGTATGATCCGAGATAAAAAGGCAGGGAAATCCTGCGGTTGTAGTGGCGACTGCAGTCGTTGTAAAGGCTGTCATTAATAGTATTACTTTCGATTGCGTTCTCCCCGTCTGCACATGATGCGGCAGAACAGAATGGCGGCCAGTGTGCTGGCGGCTGTAGCAATGAGTCCAGGCAGGACGATGGAGGCTGGATTAACAGAACCATATTGAGTCCGATAGGCAATGACACTGACCGGAATTAATTGTAGGGATGAGATGTTGATGATTAAAAAGGTACACATTTCATCGGAAGCTTTGGTCAGTGGCTTGCCTGTTTCGTCTGTGTGCAGCCGTTTTCGTTCCAGAGCGGCCAGTTCCTTCATTGCTTTTAATCCCATAGGAGTTGCTGCCCAGCCCAGGCCCAGCATATTCGCGATAATGTTCGCTGCAATATATTCATTTGCCGGATGGTTTTCGGGAATCCGGGGGAACAGGAAATGCAAAACGGGATGCAGGCCTTTTGTCATGCTGTCCAACAGTCCGGCACGTTTCGCAATTTCAATCAGTCCCATCCACATCGACATAATGCCCAGCATGGTAATGGAGAGCGTGACAGCTTCTCCCGCGCTGTCGATGGCTGCGTTACTGAGCGCCTCTACCTGTCCCGTGGTAATGCCGAATCCAATTCCTAATAAAATGAGATAGCCCCATAGATGATTTAGCATAAACATTCCTCGCATGGCAATCATTAGTAAAGTCTATGCGGAGAATAGCTGTTTCATCAATGAAATTTGAAATCGGTTCGTTTGACAATAAGGGATGGATTTGCTATACTTTCTCTGATAAACTGCCACCGGGTAGGAAATGCGTATGCATTCGTGACACATCGTTAGGTCTTAGAAGATGCGTGTACGGGTGCTTTTTTATATGATAGGAAAGTAGTCCATACTGGACTATTCCTATCAAGATTATTATGGAGGGGTTGCATGGAACAGAGTTATAAAAAAATCAGGGGGTATTTTACACGGGGAGAAGTTATATTGTGGGGCATGTCGGTATGTTCCATTCTTTTCTCGTTTCTGATTTTTAACAGGGACAGTGTGATGACGTTAGCAGCATCTTTGATTGGCGTGACTTCTTTAATTTTTAATGCCAAAGGAAATCCATTTGGTCAATTTTTAATGATTCTTTTTAGTGTATTATATGGAATGATTTCATATACGTTTTCTTATTATGGAGAGATGGCTACCTATTTAGGAATGACTGGGCCGATGGCACTTTTTGCGCTGATTGCATGGCTTCGGAATCCTTATCATGGCAATCAAGCAGAGGTGGAAGTGAATCAACTGGGGAAAAGGGAAATTGCCGGGATGTTTTTTCTGGCAGCCATAGTGACCTGGGTGTTTTATTATATTCTGGCAGCGTTTCATACTGCTAATTTGGTGCCAAGTCTCCTTTCCGTTACGACGAGTTTTGTGGCAGTTTATCTGACCTTCCGTAGAAGCGTCTTTTTCCCCTTGGCATATGCTGCCAATGATGTGGTGTTAATTGTACTTTGGACTTTGGCGGCGAGATCCGATCTGTCCTATCTGTCGGTAGTAATTTGTTTTCTAATGTTTCTAATCAATGATCTCTATGGGTTTGTCAGTTGGATCAAGATGCAGAAACGGCAGGCAGGTTTTGTATCGTAAAGGAGGATGTTTTTGTCTAAATTGACGAAATGAGAGATTAGGTTTAGTAAATATGGTTAAAAATAGTTGGAGATTTTGTTACATATGTCAATGGAAAGAAACCGAAACCTGTGCTATGATGAAGTCAGAGTAACCACAATAGACTTGTACCGGGAGATTGTACATGAAATAATACCATGGGAATCCACTGTGAAAAGCAGATTCCCATGGGTGCTGTATCGATTTCTAAGTCGTTACACAATAGATTCTAATTGTCTTTTTTGATGGAAACGCCCGGAAAGAGATCAGAGATATCATCAAGATAGTTCTCATCCGTCATTTCCTCTTCATCTTCTTCAAAAAATTGTTCAAAAGCGGAGCTGACCATTTCAAATTCTTCATCGTCTTCTACCGGGGCAAATTCAGGGTCCCCATTGGCATCCTCTGAATAGATCAGAAGTAGTACTTCGCCTTCCTCGAATTCTTCATTTGCTTCCACTGGTAGGGCAGCAACGTATTCTTTCTGCAATTCTTCTATTTCGATAGCAGCGATGATTTCTGTATCAATAGATTCACCGTCTTCTGTGGTTAATGTGATATATGCCGTCTCTTTGGCATCCTCATTGAAAAATAAATTATAGTTTTTGGAATTCATGGCAATCCTCCTTATTTCTGATCGGATGCCGGATAACATAAAATATCTGGCGGATGTTTCTGTGGAATCATTGATGACAGAGTCCCCTCAAACCGACCATTCTTTTAGAAAATAGTATCATTCTGTCGAGCGACATGTCAATACTAAATATGACGAGCTGTGAAATTTGTGCTATACTATTTTTTGGAAACAATGTGGGAATCATCCGGGCATTGTGATTGGTTAGAGATCATTGACAGCCAAATGACAGACAGGGAAGAGAGGAGCAGCATGGAAGACAGGATGCCAATATCTGGTGGGTTTTACCGGCATTTCAAAGGAAAAATTTATCAGGTCAAAATGATTGCAAAGGATAGTGAGACGGAGGAGCTGCTGGTAGTTTACCAGGGAATGTATGCGCCATTTCAGCACTGGGTCAGAACGTTACAGGAATTTAACAGTCCCGTGGATTTGCGGAAATATCCGCAAACGCAGCAAAAAATGCGATTTGAGCCTATCTCTGCCAAAGAATTGGAGACCGCTACTCCTATTGCGGCAGCAACTGGAGCACAGTGCGGGATTGATTCTACAACGGAAGAGCGTGATTCGATGGAGTCAGGACTTAACAGGGAGGCGTCTGGAATGGATGATGCCGCTCTGGTTAGGGCATTGACTTCTGGAAATCCAGAACGGTATTTATCGGGACAACTGACAGAGCGAGAAATTGCAGAACGGGGATTTATGCAGATTTTGGATGCAGAAACGTATCGTGAAAAGCGACAGCTCATGGTCGGGATGAAACCATATTTAGATAAAAGGCTGTTACATAATATTGCTGCAGCTCTGGACATTGTATTAGAGGAGGGAGATCTGGACAGCCAGTATGATTCCCTGCTTCATTGCCTGGATACGATGAAACGTTTTGAGGGAGGAAGATTACGTTAATGTGGGATAAGTTGATACGAAGTATGTTTCAAGGAAATACAAAAACGAAAATTTTTTTGTGGTCTATCTTTATGTTGGGGCTGGCAGCTGTTGCAATGCTGGTTTTTGCGGTTGCCCTGGGTCTTCCTTATCTGGGAATGGGAGGGATTGCCCTGGGATTTCTTTCTTTTGTCACTTCGCAGTCCGTTTCGATTGACACCTTAGAAAAGAAAAGACAGGATAAGCATAAGTCCAGGAAAGCAGGAGACAGTCAGAGTGATCCAAAATCAAAAAAACCGAGGAAAAAGGAAGAACAGGAAGATGACGCAGGAGATCCCCGGTCAAAGGAACGTGCAAAAGCAAGATATCTGGCTTCCCTGAACCAGAAGTCGGTCAAAAAACTGCTCAAAGAGCACAAGGTAGTACAGCAGCATGTAAAAATTATGATAGACTCCTATGCGCAGCGTAAATTGAAACAGGTGCCTGCATTTGCGTGGAGAACAGAGGATCAGCTACATGTTCTGGTGTTAGAGGGACATGCCAATGAATTTGAGATACCATTAGAGGAAATCAAAGGGATTTATTATGAGAAAAATGTGGAGGCAGACCCGGAAAAAGAGTATGCTCCCTTTCAATATGGCACATTTATTGCCAAATTATTCTCCCCTTTTCTGCCAGAATACCATGAGCATACCAATGAGGGAGAAATCAGTTATCGGAAACATCTGTTTCGTGTGGGTCAGGACATTTATATTACCAATACTTCGATGTCCAATATGATGAGTATTTTGCCCCATGTTCCGTTTCTGATTGATGATTCCGTATGCCGTTCCGAGCGATTTGATGAATACTTCAAGGAATTATACCGTTATAGTATTCTATGTAAAAATCAGGTAATTACCTTAGAAGGATATAAGGAGCAGATTGAGAAAACTTTGGATAGTCTTTTAGTGGCACCGATCAGCGCCAGGGAATTTGTGCAGACCATGCATGCAATGGCCCGTTATCATTTAATTGACCGGGACAACGTGACGAAATATTCACAAAAGTACCGCTCAATAAAACATGAACCGGGCAGATCGTAGAAGATGTAGTTTCAGTCTACGGTTCTATGCATCTTTTCTATCATTTTTTATTTTAGGATTGACAGATGAGAAAAAAAGAGATATGATACTAAAAACGAACAGATGTTCGCAACTAACAGAAAGGATACAAAACGATGGCAAATGAAGTGAAAATTGATGAAAATAAAAGAAAAGCTCTGGAGTCGGCATTATCTCAGATAGAAAAGGCATATGGCAAGGGCTCAGTAATGAAATTGGGAGACAATCTGCACTTAAATGTAGATACGGTTCCATCTGGATCCCTGGGTCTGGATCTGGCTTTGGGTGTGGGTGGTGTACCCAAAGGGAGAGTGGTCGAAGTCTATGGTCCAGAATCTGGCGGTAAGACTACGGTGGCGTTACATATGGTGGCAGAGGTTCAGAAAAAAGGCGGAATTGCCGGATTTATTGATGCAGAGCATGCATTGGATCCTGTATATGCTAAAAATATTGGTGTTGATATTGATAATCTTTATATTTCTCAGCCGGATACTGGTGAGCAGGCATTGGAAATTACGGAAACCATGGTACGTTCTGGGGCCGTGGATATCGTGATTGTAGATTCCGTGGCTGCGTTGGTGCCAAAGGCAGAGATTGAGGGAGAGATGGGAGATTCCCATGTGGGCCTGCAGGCCAGATTGATGTCTCAGGCACTTCGAAAACTGACAGCGATAATTGGCAAAACAAATTGTACGGTTATTTTTATCAACCAGTTGCGTGAAAAGGTTGGCGTTATGTTTGGCAATCCGGAAACGACCACAGGTGGCCGTGCTTTAAAATATTATTCTTCGATTCGCCTGGAAGTGCGTCGGGGTGAACAGATTAAGAAGGATGGAGAAGCGATTGGAAATCGAACCAAGATTAAAGTAGTCAAGAATAAAGTGGCTCCGCCATTCCGAACAGCGGAGGTTGATATTATTTTTGGAGAAGGGATATCCAGGGAAGGCGACATTCTGGATTTGGCCGCCAACGAAGATATTGTCAATAAGAGTGGTGCGTGGTATGCCTACCAGGGAGATAAAATTGGCCAGGGACGTGAGAATGCAAAGCAGTTTCTGAAAGAACATCCAGATTTGATGGAAGAAATATCTCAGAAAGTAAGAGAGAAATATGCACAGGCCAATGGGCAGGATGAGGAGAAAGAGGACGAAATAAAGGTGGATAAAGTAGTGAAATCCACAACTCCTAAGAAGGCGGCAGCGGGAGCAGCGGAGGCGTAATAGGAGTATTATAATCAATCTGTCTGTAGTGTAATGCATGGAATCAGAGGGACCGATGATGGAAGAGGAAATTCTTAGAGCAAAGAAAAAAGCCATGTCTTTGTTGCAGCATATGGACCGGACGGAATGGGAACTTCGTTCCAAACTAGAGAAAGCAGGGTTTGCGGAGGAACCGGTACAGGAGGCAGTAGAATATGTGAGAAGCTTTCATTATATTGATGACAGACGGTATGCGCTCCGATTTGCGGAAATATATTGTGAATCCAGGAGTGTACAGCGTATCCGGCAGGATCTTCAAAAGAAGCATATCTCAGAGGAATGGATTACACTGGCATTAGAAGAAATCGAGTACGACGACAGTCGGGCATTGAAAAAAGCGATGGATAAAGTTTTATCAGGGACCGAGGAAGAATTATCCTATCAAGAGAAACAAAAAATCATAGCGAAACTATATCGGAAAGGCTTTCGCGTGGATCAAATTGTCGCTCAATTAGAAAATTGGGAAAAGTCGAATGGAAAAGAGGGGTATTGCTTGACAGACTAGCACAAAAAGTATAAAATTAATATGTTGTACTGTGTGCAATGAATACTTATAAGGAGGTGCTCCTGTTTGATACCAATGGTTCTTAAAGTAGTAATAGCCATTGTGATCCTATTCGTTGTGATTATCGCAACTGCGCTGGTTTCGAAATCTGTAGCAATTAAGAATTATCAAAATTCCGAAGCAGAAAAGCTTGGAAATGCAGAGGATAAGGCTCGTCAGATTATTGACGAGGCGGTTAAGACAGCAGAAACCAAGAAGCGTGAAGCATTGCTCGAGGCAAAAGAAGAAGCTCTAAAGAATAAGAATGAAATAGAGCGTGAATCAAAAGAAAGACGAGCAGAGCTACAGCGGTATGAAAAACGGGTGTTATCAAAAGAGGAAGCTCTGGATAAGAAATCGGATGCGTTGGAAAAAAAGGAATCAAACTTGCAGGCAAAAGATGCAGAATTAGATTGTTTAAAGGAAGAATTGGAGACAATCAAAAACAGTCATTTGCGTGAATTAGAAAAGATTTCTGGTCTGACGACCGAACAAGCAAAGGAATATTTGTTAAAATCTGTAGAAGAAGATGTGAAGCATGAAACTGCAGTTCTTGTGAAAGAAATGGAGCGGAAGGCGAAAGAAGAGGCTGATAAGAAAGCGAAAGATTATGTTGTAACTGCGATTCAGCGATGTGCAGCGGATCATGTGGCAGAGACAACGATTTCGGTAGTACCGTTGCCGAATGAAGAAATGAAAGGTCGTATCATTGGTCGGGAGGGCAGAAATATCCGTACCCTGGAAACCTTGACCGGAGTGAATTTAATTATTGATGATACGCCAGAGGCGGTCGTGTTATCTGGTTTTGATGGTGTGAGAAGGGAAGTTGCCCGTATTGCATTAGAAAAACTGATTGTAGATGGCCGAATTCATCCTGCGAGAATCGAAGAAATGGTGGAAAAGGCGCAGAGAGATGTTGAGTCGATGATCCGTGAAGAAGGTGAGGCAGCAACCCTGGAGGTTGGTGTTCACGGTATTAATCCAGAATTAATTCGATTATTGGGTAGAATGAAATTTAGAACCAGTTATGGACAAAATGCGTTAAAACACTCCATTGAAGTGGCGCATTTATCTGGTTTACTGGCCGGTGAGATCGGCGCAGATGTCCGATTGGCGAAAAGAGCCGGATTACTTCATGATATTGGTAAGTCTGTTGATCAGGAGATGGAAGGAACGCATGTCCAGATCGGTGCAGAACTTTGCCGTAAGTATAAGGAGTCAAATATTATTGTAAACGCTGTGGAAGCACACCACGGTGATGTGGAGCCAGAGACTTTGATTGCGTGTATTGTACAAGCTGCAGATACGATTTCAGCAGCGAGACCGGGTGCGCGCAGAGAAACCTTGGAAACATATACGAACAGATTGAAACAGTTAGAAGATATTTCAAATAGCTTTAAAGGAGTTGAGAAGTCATTTGCTATTCAGGCGGGACGGGAAGTCCGTGTTATGGTGGTACCGGATCGGGTATCCGATGACGATATGGTTCTGTTAGCAAGAGACATCGCAAAACAAGTAGAAGACGAATTAAAATATCCTGGTCAGATCAAGGTAAATGTAATTCGTGAATCCAGAGTTACCGATTATGCAAAATAATCACAATGGTTTGAAACATGAGCAAAAGAGGTCGTCGGAGGACGGCCTCTTTTAACCTAATCGTGTGGAAAGATCTCACTATGTTTTTATTGATATGTTTTGTAGGAAATCAGGAAATATGTTGAATGGATGGGGGCATGCGATATGGTTCTGATGCGGGCGGTCAGAGATAAAAAGATCAAGGGCAATGCACCGGATCAACAGGAAATCCTTGCAGAGAATCAGAAAGCGCAGAATTCTACAGAAAGATTCTATGCTGCGGTGGATATTGGGACAACTACTCTGTCGATTACACTCTATAATCAAGAGGGGAAATATGTGGAGGGTTGTGCTGTGGCTAATGCGCAGGGACAACTGGGAAATGATGTGATGATGCGCCTGATGCATGCATCAGAAGGTAGAGCAGGACAATTGCACAAATTGATTCGGGATCAAGTCTATGATCAGTTATCCCGGTTGGTTGATACTAATATGACACATCTAAAAAGGATATCTGTCGTGGGAAACACGGCAATGTGTCATTTGTTTTTAAATATAGATACGACAGGGCTACAGGGTGCCCCTTTTTCTCCCGGCTACCAAGGCAGCTATCAGCTCTTTGGAAGAGATTTAGGTTGGTCGGATTGTCCCGAGGTGGAAATTATAGTTTTACCTGGGATTGCGGCGCATGTAGGAGCCGATGCAGCAGCAGTCTTTTTGGCAGAACAGCTATGGCAGGAAGACCGGATACAGTTAGCGGTTGATCTTGGAACCAATGCAGAGATTTTACTAAATCGTAACGGCCAGGTTTGGGCTTGCTCAACAGCAGCAGGCCCTGCATTTGAAGGAAAAGGAATTTCCTGTGGATGCAGAGGGGGCACGGGTGCAGTAGGTGGCGTGAAACTGAATCGTATGAATGGAAATATTCTACTGGATGTCATACCGGATCCAGTTACAGGAAGTGTATTTGCCAAAGGAATTTGTGGATCCGGACTGGTAGATTTGGTTGCCGCATTACTGGAGGTCGGCTTGTTGCAACCAGACGGTTATCTGCGATCGGAGCAGGAGGCCAGAAATAATGGTGTTTGTGAAACTTTAGCTGGGCGCTTGGAAGGGACAGAGGGAGAGCGGAAATTTTTCTTATTGGATCCAGCGAGAGATAAGCTTGCGGGTTATGACTCAGAGAAATCAAAACCAATTTATATCACGCAACAGGATATCCGCAATTTTCAATTGGCAAAAGGTGCAATTCAGACGGGGATTGCTACGCTATGTCGACAGAATAAGTTGCAAATTTCACAGATAGAAGATTGTCGTGTAGCGGGTGTATTTGGATCATTTTTACAGATGAAGAGTGCAAAGGCGTGCGGGCTATTGCCGGATCTGCCGTCAGACAGGATTCGCTTTGTTGGAAATTCTGCTGGAAAAGGAGCGGCAAAGGTGCTTTTTGATGTGAGTCAAGTAATGCGTTTAGAGAAGCAGGTACAGGAGATCCGGCATGTTGAACTGGCGGAGCAGGAGGAATTTTCTTCTCTGTTTCTGCAGAATATGAAATTATGTCCCTGGACAGATATCCATGATGACAGCAGATAAAGGAGGAAAAGTATGAAATTAGCATTTATTGGAGCGGGTAACATGGCACAGGCAATGATTGGTGGAATTCTTCGCAACGGTTTGCGACAACCGCAGGAAATCATTGCTACTGCTGCGACACAGGAAACCATTGATAAGGTTTCTGGGCAGTATGGTGTGGCAGTAACCTTGGAAAATTGTGAGGCAGCGAAAGCAGATATTGTCGTTCTGGCGGTAAAGCCGGTCTATTATGAATCAGTAATTCAGGAAATCAAAGACATTATATCATCAGAGCAGATCATTGTTACGATAGCAGCTGGAAAATCATTGGAGTGGGTGTCTGCCGCATTTGGAGGTCAGAGAAAAATTATCCGAACCATGCCGAATACGCCTGCGTTGGTGGGGGAAGGAATTACGGCAGTTTGTCCGAATGAGAATGTCTCAGATCAGGAACTACAGGAAGTCTGCCAGCTTTTTGAGGGATTTGGCAAAGCAGAAGTGATCTCGGAGAGTTTCATGGACGCTGTTATAGCGGTGAGCGGAAGTTCTCCGGCATACATATTTATGTTAATTGAAGCAATGGCGGATGCTGCCGTGGCAGAGGGCATGCCAAGAGCCAAAGCATATCAGTTTGCATCCCAATCCGTGCTGGGAAGTGCAAAAATGGTTCTGGAGACAGGAAAACATCCCGGAGAATTAAAGGACATGGTCTGCTCTCCGGCGGGAACAACCATTGAGGCTGTGCGGGTTTTGGAGGAGAAAGGATTTCGCAGCAGTATTATGGATTGTATGCATGCCTGCGCGGAGAAATCCAGGTCGATGTAGGGAAAAATTGGAATAGAATTCTTGTCTATCTTCATACATTATTGGTATGAAGACGAAGAATAACATGCGCAGGATAAAATGGGTGCTAGCACTGCTATATCTGTTGACAGTATGGTTTGCACTCCGATATGAGGTGACTTGGCAGTCCGTGTTAGAGGCTAAACTGACACTTCAACAGGAAATGCAGAGGAACGGGGATGCAGACCTGACAAAGACATTGTTGCGGGAAGCAGAATGTTTTCCTGTGAAAAAGGATCCGCACGGACAGGTATTTTGGAATTTTGAGGATGGCTATGGTGGAGAGAGAACCTATGGTGGAAAACGCAGGCATGAAGGAATAGACATTATGGCTTCCGAAGACCGTCCAGGCTGTCTGCAGATTTGTGCGGTGGCAGATGGGGTGGTGGAGCAGATGGGATGGCTGAAACTGGGGGGATACCGGATTGGAATTCGAAGTAAGTCCGGTGTATATTACTATTATGCTCATCTGGCGGAATATGCAGAGGATCTTGCGATAGGAGATGCAGTAAAGGCAGGTACGGTGTTGGGCTGGATGGGCAATACGGGATATGGTAAAGAAGGCACCACTGGTAAGTTTGCAGTGCATCTGCACTTTGGGATCTATACGGATGTAGATGGAACAGAGAAGAGTAGGAATCCATTTCCGCTATTACAATACCTGGAGAAACAGACAATACGATAACATGGAATGGGGCAGGATGAGAATGAGAGAGTTACCACAGAAGTTCTGTGAGAAAATGCAGGAGTTGTTAGGGGAAGATTATGATGCGTACCGGCAAAGTTTGGATCAGAATCCCCATACAGCGCTCAGAATTAATACCAATAAAGTGTCCGTGAAAACCTGGGATGCGATCTGCCCGTTTCCACAGGAACCGGTTGCGTGGACAGAGAAGGGACGTTACTTTGATTCAGACCAGATACAACCATCCAAGCATCCCTATTATTATACGGGCCTATATTATATTCAGGAACCTAGCGCCATGATACCGGCATCTCTTCTGCCAGTTCAGCCGGGGGACCGTGTGTTGGATCTCTGCGCTGCTCCAGGTGGGAAGGCTACGGAACTTGCCGCCAAACTACAGGGAAAAGGAGTGCTGGTTGCCAATGATATCAGTGTATCCAGAACGATGGCGTTGGCAAAAAACTTGCAGACAGCAGGGGTGATCAATGCAGTCGTGACAGCAGAATCGCCGCAAACTCTGGCAGACTCTTTTCCGGCATATTTCGATGCGATCCTGATAGATGCGCCATGTTCGGGGGAGGGAATGTTTCGGAGAGATCCCCATATGATAAAGGACTGGCAGAGTCATGGCCCGGAGTACTATGCGGATATGCAGCGGGAAATTCTGCAGTTTGCCTATCAAATGTTACGTCCAGGGGGCTATCTAGTATATTCTACTTGCACATTTTCGCCGATAGAAAATGAGGAAATGATAGGATGGTTTATCGTAGAACATACTGATATGCAGATCTGTCCTGTAGAGCGTTGCCACGGATTTTCCCAGGGTAGACAGGATCAGATGGGAACATATCAAACAGAGGGTATGCAAAATGCGGTTCGGATTTTTCCGCATCTTGCCAGAGGAGAAGGGCATTTTGCCATCTTATTGGAGAAGGCAGCCTCGAAGAAGACCCTGCCAACAGCAGAATCTGTTGTTCGGGGACAAGCTGGAGGTCATTCTCCTGCCAGGGGATACAGCGGTAAAAAACAGAAGACGGGAAACGGTCATACGATGGTAGATCCATTCGAAACAGCGGAATTATGGCTGCAACATGCAGGAATTGTTTCTCAGGGGATGGATGTGAGCCATAGGCTGGAAGTAAAAAAATCCCAAATCCTGCTGAAACCAGAAGGTTTGAAAGAAACAAAAGGTTTACGAATGATACAGAGTGGTTTGATTGTTGGCAGTATCTCCAAGGCACGATTCGAGCCGTCCCCGCAGTTAGCGTTGGCAATTAGGGATACCTCCAGCATGCCGTCGGTTTCTTTTGCGTCGGATGATATTCGTGTGGTAAAATATCTCAAAGGCGAGACCATTGAATCTGGAGATATCAATCATAAGGAGGCGATGGAAACTTTGGACCATTATGTTTTGATGTGTGTGGATGGATTTCCTTTAGGATGGGCGAAATGGAGGAAAGACGGAAGATTAAAAAATAAGTATTACCCAGGATGGAGAATGGTATAGAACGGAGATACCTATTGACAGATGAGATCGGAGGAATGGCATTGAAAGCGAAAAAAGGGGAATTTGGTTATCTGAGCAGACGAAAAAAACGAGTCATCTTCTGGCTTGTTTTGTTGATTGGAATGGCGGTGGCAATCTATCTATCCGGGCTGTTATTAAATAAAATGTCGAATCGGAATGTATTTACTGTGATTTCAGTTTTGTTTGCGCTACCGATTGCGAAACAGTTTGTTGCGTTGATTGTGCTTTTTCCCTATCATTCGGTATCGCGGGAGTCCTATCAGAAAGCAACGGATCATTTGCCAGAGGGAATGGAGCTGATGACAGATTTGGTCATTACTTCTTCCGAACATGTCATGCATTTGGATTTTCTTGCGGTTGGACAAAATCAGGTCATTGGTGTGTTGGGAGAAGGGAAACAGCAGTTATCTGAGGTTCGTGCTTATTTAAGTAAAGGGGTTCATAACTGGGGCAGTGAGTATAAAGTAAAGATTGTCAGTAGTGAAAAATTGTTTTACCAGGAATTACGGAATGTTCTACCAGTAGAAATTGATCTGGAAGAGGAAGATCGGGTTCGGTCTTATCTCCTTTCTATCATTGTTTAATCAGTTATACTAGAAAGAGAGAGCCACATGCAAAAATTGTCGATTACGGAGAGGGAAGCAGGACAACGCCTGGATCGTTATCTTCGCAAATATTTGAATCAGGCACCAGGCAGTTTTATTTACAAAATGCTTCGCAAAAAGAATATAAAATTGAATGGGAAGAAAGCGGAAGGGGGAGAACGACTGGAATCCGGAGACCAGATTACCCTGTTTTTGGCAGACGATACGATTGCAGGATTTCGGGAGCAGGAAAACCCTTCGAATCTTTCGTGTGGAGAACGGCAGGGAGGATCTGTCGGGATGGTGGGCCATTCCGCTTCCCGGACAGGTGGTATGCGGCAGTTTACACTGGAAGTCCTATATGAGGATGAAGATATTCTACTGGTCAACAAACCGCAGGGGGTTCTCTCTCAAAAGGCGCACAAGCAGGATATCTCTATGGTGGAGTATATTTCTGATTATTTGGACAGGCAAACGCTTTCCGAGGACACGTTTCGTCCGGGAATCTGTAATCGACTGGACCGTAATACGACAGGGTTACTTGCCGCTGGGAAGTCAGTACGGGGGTTGCAGTGGATGAATGAATTGTTTCGGGAACGCACGTTACAGAAGTATTATCTTTGTATTGTGCAGGGAAAACTATCTGCTCCCCAACGGATTACCGGCTATCTGGTGAAGGATTCAGAAAAAAATATCGTTCAGATTGTGGATCAACCAAGGGCTGGTGCAGACCGGATTTTAACAGAGTATGAGCCATTGCAGTATGGGAGATGGGAGGACAGCGCCTATACTTTGCTGCGGGTACATCTGATTACCGGAAAATCACATCAGATCCGGGCGCATCTGGCCAGTATCGGCCATCCTTTGATTGGTGATGCCAAATATGGGAGTCAGACAGTCAACCAAGTGTTTGCCAAAAACTACCATCTCTCCTGCCAGCTCTTGCATGCCTGGGAATTGTATATGCCGGAACAGGCGTCAGGACTGCCACGAAAATATTGGGGAAGGCATTTTACGGCTCCTGTGCCGCAGCAATTTCAGCGGATCTTGCATGGAATAGGGATGCAGGACGATAGCAGCAGGAAGAGGACAGATTAGATTACAGAGAGGTACAATAGTATGCCATCATGGAATTCCAGAGGACTTCGGGGATCAATGCTGGAGGAAGCGGTCAATTTTACTAATGACCGTTACCGCAGAGATCATTTGGCATTGGTACAGAAGATTCCAACGCCGATTACACCGATTGAAATTGATAAGCAGAATCGACATATCACATTGGCCTATTTTGAGCAGAAAAGTACAGTAGATTATATTGGGACAGTACAGGGGATACCGATCTGTTTTGATGCCAAAGAGTGTGCGACGGAGCGATTCACGCTGCAAAATATCCATGAACACCAGATGGAATACATGGAAGAATTTGAACGGCAGCAGGGAGTATCTTTTCTGATCGTTTACTTTAGGAACGTAGATATCTATTATTATGTTCCTTTTCGTGATATCAAGAGATTCTGGGATCGGTCCTTGCAGGGTGGTCGTAAGAGTTTCCTGCGAAATGAACTGGATCAGAGTTATCAGATCAAAATGACGAACCAGGTGTTTATTCATTATCTGGAGCAGCTCAACCATGATCTGGCAGAGCGGGAAGAAGAAACGATTTAAGGAAGGGATGGTATCCTGTCATTGATTTAATTTTGCATTATCAGAAGATAAGTCGCTGGGACGAGCGGCAGATGGGAGACGACAATGATCATTTTTCGTGTGGATGCCAATGAACAGATTGCTACCGGTCATTTAATGCGTTGCCTTGCGATAGCAGCGGAGTGCAGGAGAAGGGGGAAGACATGCCTGTTTCTGCTGGCAGAGGAGAAAGAGACACAGCGTATCACACAGAGAGGATTCTCGTATCAAATATTACACAGTGCCTGGGACAGCCTGGAGCAGGAAATAGATTGGATACAGGAGTTTCTTCAACATCATCCCTGTGAATGGCTGGTTGTAGATACCTATCAGGCTACTTCCCGGTATCTGCAAAAATTAAATGCGGTTTGTCCGGTGCTGTATTTGGATGACTTCGGGGAAAATGAATTTCCAGTTGCGGCAGTGTTACATTATGGAGTAATTCAGGATCAGACAAATTATATTCAGCGATATCAAGCGAAAGGGATCTCTGTTCTTGCAGGAACCGACTATATTCCACTGCGTGAGGAATTTCAGCCGGCCCATCTCAAGAAACTGTGGAAAGAATGGGCAGAGCGGCAAAGGATCGGGGAACAGGAGCATATTCTGATTACTACGGGAGGGACGGACCCTTATCATGTCACGGACCTACTTTTGAAATATTGTCTGGCAGAGAAATTTCCGGGGAAATATTGTTTCCACGTGATTGTTGGGAGCATGAATGAAACCGCTTCTGATCTGGAACAACTGGCAGAACGAGCACTGCAGGAGAGGATTGCAGAGGTGAAACTTTATTTTGGAGTCAGTCACATGGCAGAATTGATGTGTCAGTGTGATTATGCAGTGTCTGCAGGAGGGACTACGTTATATGAATTGTGTGCCTGTGGGGTTCCGACGGTTTGTTTTACCTTTGCCGACAACCAGATTCCTGCTGTTCAGATGTTAGCCAGACAACAGATGATGCGTTACGCCGGAGATGCCAGGGAGGGAGATCTGTCTGAAGAAATTTGTGCACATCTGTCCGAATACCGGAAGCATCCAGAGGAAACGGTGCGATATCAAGAGCGGATGAAACGGTTGGTGGATGGGAAAGGGGTTTGTAGAATTGCCGACTTGTTATGTCAGAAATTAGTATGATAATTTACAGTACCGACGTGGTAGAAAAAGATCACTGCATTGTGTTTTTGCACTGCCTGACACAATGCGGCAGAATAAAAAGACAGTGCAGAAAAGGGGGTTCCGATGAGTGAAAATATTGTTGCTGTGATTACAGCAAGGGGAGGCAGTAAACGCATACCGGGAAAAAATACGAAAGATTTTTGTGGCAAGCCCATCATAGCGTATTCCATTGAGGCAGCTCTTCAATCTCAGATATTTGACGAAGTGATGGTTTCCACGGATAGCAAAGAGATTGCGGAGATTGCCAGACAGTATGGCGCACAGGTGCCTTTTATGAGAAGTGAAGAAACTGCCGGAGATTATGCGACCACCGCTGAGGTTTTGTTGGAAGTGTTGGAGGAGTACAAAAGACAGGGGCGAACCTTCCGCTATCTTGCCTGCATCTATCCGACGGCACCATTTGTTACCCCGGAGCGTTTAGCCGAGTCATTTCGTCTGATTCAGGAAAAGCAGGCAATTGAGGTAATGCCGGTTGTGGCATTTGCATATCCGCCGCAGCGTGGCTATATTATGGCAGGGGATACTCTGGAAATGAAGTGGAAAGAAAACTTTACAGCCCGGTCGCAGGATTTGGAAACGATATACCATGACAGTGGACAGTTTTACCTGTGGGATACCTTACGTTTTCAGGAAAAACGGGGCTTGATTTCCGAGGGCATCGTGCCGTTGGTGTTGGATGATCTTGAGGTGCAGGATATCGACAATGAAACCGATTGGAAACTGGCAGAACTCAAATACAAGTTATTAAAGGAAGAACGCAGATGATAGATGGATCAGATGTTACCAGAGAGATTCTGGATGAGGTGGGACGGGTAGGAGATCCCGTGCAGTCCTATTGTCCCGAAATCATTCTTTCCCTGGGACAGCATTTACAGCAATATGTGGAAAGCAGGCGGGCAGACCGGGATGCGCTGACGGCGTTATGGCTTCAGGTCGCATCCCAGCCAGAACTTGACCGAGAAATATATGGAAAGGTTTTGGCGGAATTTGAATTATTGGAATATACCAAAAATGGAACATTGACCGATCACTTTCTGAGGCAAATTGCTGCATCAGCAGTGTTGGGATGGCGGAATCGCTGGTATCTGCTGCGGCAGCTACAGGGACTGTTGTTTACGGATACGGTACAGGCAGGAGAGAGAACCGTCGAGATTAGCTGGCGAATCTATGAGGGGGCGTATGATGGGCTGCGCAGGGAATGTATTTCTGCTTTTGAGGAAGCGGGGGTAGGATTTCCTTTGGCGTGGATTCCGGAAAAAGAACGGCAGCAGGATTTTGTTATCGTGACTACCTCACAGTTTTTGTCGGAACAGCATGCCCCGACAAAAACAGCGTTAGACCGCTGCTATATTTTAATGAAACAGTTAAAAAAACAGGTTTTGTTAATTAACACCGCAGAACAGGGAGCGGATATCGGCAATATCTTATTGTACCGTAAGATGCAGACGAACTATAAGAAAATTCTATCCAGGCAGGATCATATCAGATACCGTGGCATTTCGATTCCCTTCCTGCAATGTGATTCCAGGATGCCGGCGGCATCTGGTGCGCAGGAATTGATCTTTTTGGTACGAGAGAAAAAGCCTTCTTATCTTGTTAATATAGGTGGAAACAGTTTGGTAACGGATCTGCTCAGTGAGATGGTGCCAGTGCTGACCATTGCTACCGTTTTTTCCGGCCTAGCCACGACTCGCAGCCAATATCAGATGATTGGCAGATCCCTACAGGAGCAGGACCGGAATGTTCTGGCTTTTCGTGGTAAGCCGCCGGAACATGTCATATCCGGCCGCTTTACATTTGCGCTCAAAGAGCAGACCCAGGTTTTATCCAGAGAATTATTGGGAATACCGGAGAATTGCTTTGCCCTGGTGATTATCGGCGCCAGAATTGGACGGGAGATTCAGGATACTTTTGCAAGTATGTTAGAAGAACTGGTATTGGAACACTGCTTTCCGGTATTTGTCGGTGAAATGGATTATGATGCGCTGCTTGCACATCATGAGGGGCTGCGAAATCATTCTGTCTCACTGGGATCTCGTAGTGATGTTCTCGCCGTGATGGAGCATATGGATGTTTATCTCAATCCACAGAGAAACGGCGGAGGCAGTTCCGTGGTAGAAGCCATGGTGAAAGGCGTGGTGCCGGTAACCCTGCCGCACGGGGATGTGTATGTCAATACCGGGGAAACTTTTGCGGTGCCGGATGAGACTGCCATGCGGGAAGAAGTACTGCGTTTGAAACAGGATGCTTCCTATTATCAAAAGAAATCAGATCTGGCAAAGGAGAGGGCTGCTGTATTGATGGATTCAGCATCCGCTTTTACTGAGGTTTTGGAGGAGTTTACCAGTCGCTGCCATTGCTTGGAGTGGCAGGACGGCATGGAAGGTTCTAAAAACACTGTTATTCAGAATGGCCACAAGGAGCGTCCGCTTACAATAGAAGTGCTGATTGCAGTGGCAGAACGGGGCGGCGTGGAAGAAGTGATTCGGGGAATGATAGATTCCCTGGAATCCGATGAAATGCATTTTCGGGTCGTTCAAATGGTCTGGGAGGGATATCGTTGGGTAGGAGAGGAAGTAGAGTTTTATCCGTTGTTGGAGGGACGTGACGGACATAGTCTACAGGAATTCATTCTCTGCTATGAACAATATTTGCAAAGACGGACAGATGCGCCAGATGTTATTCTGGCAGCTGGCTGGCCTTATCTGTGTACGATTGCCAGGCAGGCGGTAAAAACTTTGTCCTTATCCTCCAGGATCATCTCCTGGATGCACTGTCCGGTGGAACAGTACGCCAGAAAAGGGTATGGAGATTTTGAGCAGTTGCTGGCTGCGGATGCACATTTTGCGATTAGCCGGGAGATTGCTGACCAGATGCGGGAAAGGGATATGCCTAATGTAACTCTGGTTTGTAATCCGGTGGATTTTCCAGGACAGGTATGTCATGACAATAAAGAAAGCCTTTGTTATCGCCTGCTCTATGTAGGGCGTCTGGCTGTGGAAAAAAACATCGCATTTTTGTTTCATGTCTTGCAGAAAAATACATCTTGGTCACTGTGTCTCGTTGGAGAAGGACCAGAATACAGTCAGTTAGCGGAGTTAGCGGAAACGCTGCAGATTGCTGACCGGGTAGAATGGATGGGCTGGCAGGAAGATCCGTGGCAATATGCAGAGAGCGTGGATGCTTTGGTTCTGTCGTCGGTGTATGAGAGTTTTTCCCTGGTTGCCGTAGAAGCATGGGGGAGAGGGATTCCGGTAATTTCTACGCCGGTGGGGATTGTGCCGGAGCTGTTAGAAGAAGGCAGGAACGGATATCTTTTTGAGAGCGGGAACCTGACGCAATTATCGGAAATTTTACAGAGAATAGAACGACAGGGATACGTTGTGCCGGAGCCGGCGTATTGCAGGGAGTTAGTGATGCCTTACCAAAAGGAAACAGCGCTGCGGGATCTGGCAGATCAGATACGATACATTGCTTCGAGGCATGAGAGGGTGGAACTCAAACCACAGGAATAGTGAGGGATCAAATGGCAAAGAGAAGAATATTATTATATGACTGGGGCAGCATATCGCAGTCGGACTTACAGGATGCTTTACAGGAATGGGATTTGGAAACGGAAATTATCCCTTGTAACCTGCGATGGAAAAGCTATGATGAGGATCCTGTGTTTGAGGAGAAGTTTTGCCAGATCTTACTGGAGCAGCAGATCACATTCTGCCTGTCCCTCAATTATTTTCCGTTGATCGCAAAAATCTGTGCAGAACAGGATATATTATATGTGTCGTGGGTGTATGATTGTCCGCACAGTACCTTATATTCCAAAACGTTGTCGCTGCCTACGAACCTGATTTTTACGTTTGACCGTCTACAGCGGGAAAAGTTTCGGGCCAGGGGGATTTCACAGATGTATCATCTACCTTTGGCCGTGAATATTGCCCGTCTGGATAATATGCGGCGGCAAGTGACGACAGAGGCATTACAGCAGAATTTTGCCGCCGATATTTCTTTTGTCGGCAGCCTGTATGAGGACAATTACTATCAGCAGATTTCTTATTTGCCTCCTGAATTGCAGGGATATCTGGATGGACTGTGCCGGGCTCAGCAGCAGTTGTATGGGATGGATTTGTTGGAGGAGTCTCTGGAGGAATCTCATATTGCCTTGTTGCAGCAAGTTGTCTCTTTGTCCATAGATGAGGGATATGACGTTACCTACCGGGAGATGTTTTGCGATGAATTTCTGCGAAAAAATGTTTCCTATTTAGAAAGAACGGAGATTCTGTCAAGTTTGGGCAAGAAGTTTCCAATGGTATTATATAGCGGAAGTTCATGGAAAAGCCCGCATGTGATCAACAGGGGCCCCGTGCATTACCGGAACCAGATGCCACTGGTATTTATGGCATCCGGTTTGAATTTGAATTGTACCATCCGCAGTATCCAGTCTGGAATTCCTTTGCGCTGTCTGGATATCATGGGAGCGGGAGGTGTCTTAATCAGTAATTATCAACCGGAACTGGAGGAATATTTTTCGGAGGGAGAGGAATGGATCTGTTTTCATGATCAGGAAGAACTTATAGAGAAAGCAGCGTTTTATCTCGGCAGGGAAGATTTAAGAATTCGCATGGCGCAGCGGGGACGCCAGAAAATCCGGGCAGGATTCACGTATTCTCATGCTTTACAGAAAATGTTTCGTATTATAGAACAAATTATGTAAAATTGGGATATAGAGTGATTTCCTAGGTAATAGAGAGAATTTCTCAATATTTTTTTAGAATTTCTGGAAATCTCTAATTAAATTGGAAAAAATGTCCGATAAAGATTATGAGTGTGACTGGGATGTTCTGTTTTATGGAAATTCCAGGGTAACCAGTCAAATATGGCATGGAATTGCCGCGATCTATTTACAAGGAGGTATCTTTATGATGAAAAAAATTTTACGTGGATTGTTGATGATGACTGCTGCAGCAGCAGTTTCTGTCGGCGCTTCATCGTTCGTTGCAGATGCAGCAGCAATAACACCTGCAAACTATACGGTGGATTTCACAAACCAGAAGATTAATGTTGTGGATACTGGTAAGAATACCAAGATCTACGTTGCAAAAGCAACGGTTACTGAGAAGAAAGTAAAGGGCTCTGATGAAACAGTAATGACAGTTAAGACGGCTGCCGCTACCGAGTATGACCTTACTTCCGCAAAAGTAACGATTGATTTGTCTTCTTTTGCAGTGACCAAAGATGTCTATCTGAGTGTTTGGGGAAATGTGCAGACAGATCCTACCCTGATTAAACTTCCAGCTGCCAAGACAAAGATGAAAGCAGAAGTGGATGCAGTGAATACTACAGTAAAAGTCAATGATGTTACGGATAAAAAGAATCCGGTAGAAATTACTGGAACGGAATTTTGTACCACCAATGGTAAGTGGACTGACTATGTTCCAGGTACTACGAAACTTACCGACTATACTGCTTTGGGCGCAACACTTCGTTTCCGTGTGAAAGCATCTGCGAATAAGGCATTAGCTGCTGCAGTGGATATCGGAAAAGCAGCAGACGGAAGTGCAGTAAAAGCTTGTGTAGGCGCTGGCAATTTTGCAAGCAACGAGATTAAAGTAAAAATTGCTAAGACTGCAAATGGTCCAAAGGCAACGATTGATTACAATAATCGTCTTGTAAAAGTTCCTAACACTTGTGAATACCGTCGTCAGAATCCTGGTACTGCATTAGGGAAGTTTACAGCAGCAACCGGTGATGCAAAGACCGTAATGTTAAATGCAGATGATCTGTTGACTGCAAAGGGTGGAGAGTTCGATATCCGTACCGCAGCAACTGACAAGAAACCAGCATCTAAGATTACAGAATATAAGTTTAATGCTGTTGGTGCAGTAGTAGCACAGACTAGTGCAGGCAAGGCAATCTCTGTACTGACACAGGATGTTACAGATTCTAAGGTAAAAGATGCAGATCTCAGTGTTACCAAATTGGTGCTGAGCTCTAAGACAATGGCTGGTACCATGACGGTTAAGAATGGTACAACAGATGCATATCAGTTTATTGTAGCAGACCGTCAGGATGCGACTACCGTTGCAAAACTGGTTCTTCCGGCAGCAAATGAAAAGGTGACAGGTTCCGTAGCAGCAGGCAGAACTGCGTCTATCAAAGTGAAGTCTGGTCAGTATGTATACATCCGTAAAGCTGCTAATGTAAAGGCACAGCAGTGGTCTACTCCATATGTATTCTATGGTATGGTTTCTAACACGTTAGAGTAATCCAATAGTGAGATTCTAATTATAATGAAAAGATTTCCAGTTCCGGCATTGTTGGTGCTGGAAATCTTTTTCTTTCCAGGGAATTTTCTCTCAGAGTGGGCAGAATATGTCTTGTTGGTAAGAAACCGATTGGTTAGATCGGAATGACAAAGCAGGGAAAGGGATACAGGAAATGAGAAAGATAATTTTGGGAATGGGAATGGCTGTCTGCCTCACAGGGATTTTTTTGACCGCAGCAGGTTGTAGTAAGCAGGGATCCGGGGAAGCCTCAAAGACAAAGGAAGAACAAAAGCAGGCAGGAGAGAATTCCCATGCAGTCAAGGCAGCCTTTGATGAAAATTTACAGGAGATCATTGGAGAAGGCCTGGTCTATGAGGTAATAGATGAAGACGCATTGGAAATGAAGGTAGCAACCTATCATGATGTGGCGTTGGAGGATATCAGAATCCCAGAGAAGGTTTTGTACGAGGGGAAAGAATACCGGGTAATCGAGATTGCAGAATCTGCCTTTGAATCCAATGTTCTGTTGCGCAAGATTACTTTGCCTGAGGGGATAACAACAGTTGGTAATAGTGCATTTTATTCCTGTCAGGAACTGGTGGAGGTAGTATTTTCTAATACGGTTACCTCTATTGGGACAAGCGCCTTTGCGGAATGTGCCAAATTATCACAGATCACATTGCCGGATTCTTTGGAATCACTGGGGGCGGAAGCATTTTCTAACTGTATTTCTCTGGAATCCATGGTCATTCCGGCTCGGACAGCAGTGATGGATCCAGGTATATTCTATGGTTGTGAAAAATTGAAGGAGTGCCGTTTTGAGCAGGGAGTTACGCTGATCGGAGATGAGATGTTTACCAACTGTGATGCCCTCCGTCATGTGGAGATTCCTGATTCGGTAAAGTCGGTTGGTAGTGAGGCGTTCTGGTCATGCAGTGCATTGACTTCAATAACACTACCGGAGCATATAAGTCAGATAGGCGCACGTACATTCTACAGTACCGGTTTGAAGGAACTGCGTCTTCCGGCAGATCTGTCTGGCATTACTTTGGAGTTATTAGAAGGGGCGGATGAATTAGAGAAAATCATCGTACCAAAATCCAGAAAGGCCAGCTATGAAAAAGTATTTAGCAACTATAATCTGGAGATATCTACTTATGAATGATTGCTAAGGATTGGCGGAAGGTGGGGCGTTGACGACAGGAAAAACAGTTTCTATTTGGATAGCTCTTCATG
Source organism: uncultured Clostridium sp. (assembly GCA_947644195.1). Lineage (GTDB taxonomy): Bacteria > Bacillota > Clostridia > Lachnospirales > Lachnospiraceae > Butyribacter. The sequence goes on along the minus strand of CANRZB010000004.1, from coordinate 6,977 downwards.
AAAGAAGGTTATTTAACGGGGAAATGATAAAAGGAAAAGCCATAGTTCAGATCACAATGGACTACGGCTTTTCTGCTGTATTGGCCTATTACAATTTGTGCTTCCTAAATTACCCAATTCATTTATAACGTATGGGAAGCGTGTATTTTTACGGTGCAGGAAGCTGCATAGATTGGATTGTTGTTTTCATCAAAACTTTCCGGTCCGGTAACATTAATGATTTCAGAATCACCTGCCATCAGCTCGTAGGTAAAGTGCTGGGCAGCGATCATGGTACGGTCGGCATCGTAAAAGTATATCACATAGGATCCCTCTGTATCAAAGCTAGAGTTGTTAGCAATGGTAATCTCATAATCATTTTCTGCAGGATTCTCGATGACGGTAGCCTTGACATTGCTGGTTGTATTGTATTTATATTCTCCATCATCTGTCTCGACAGTAATATTGGCATAGGAATAACCAAAATCAATATTTTTGATTGTATCTGGATCTGCATTAATTGTAATATACTGTGATTCCCCAGGTTTCATGGACAGAAGCATTTGTTCTTCGCCCAGGATAAATTTATCTTCTGCATCGTATAACTGATAATCCAGATTAACAGAGCGGAGCCAGACTGCGTTATTGTTCTTTACTTCCACCAAGAGAGAATGTGTTGTTTTCTGTGGTGTCAGTGAAATTTTACTGGTATATCCATCTAAAGGATCTATGATTTCCGTGCCGTGGGCAGCATAGGTAATCTGGTAATCCGTGAAAAGAGTGGCAGATGGATTACTTTCATCTACCGGAAAATCAATGGTTTCCGTGACAGTGTTTTTGGCTGTCAGTTCAAATGCGCTGGCGTAAGCGTCCACTAGATTATGATCGGCATCATAGAACAATATGGTGTAGCATAAGTCAGAATCATACTTGCTATGATTGGTAACATTTACGGAAAGTCCAGAACGATCCTCGTCGAATTCTTCTCTGGACAAGGTAATGTCGTCGTGCAAATCCATATATTTGGTTTCGGAATCCGCTTCAATAACATCTGGATAGATCTCAGAGGCAAATTCATCAATTGCCTGGATTTCGTCGTTGACTGGAACGGTAATATACAATGTTTCCCCCGGCTGCATAGAGTATAGGATGGCATAGCCGGTAGCGATCTGGTTTTTTTCGGTATCATAATAGTCATAGTTGACCGTCACTTCATCCACCCATACGGTATTTTGATTCGTTACCGTAATCAGAATATTGTTAGTCAATAGTTCTGACTGCAATTTGATATTCTGAGCCAGTGGTCCAAGTTCCAGTGGTTCCTTTGTTGCACTGGGATTTTCGGTAGAGTCAGGCTGTTTTGTAGAATTCGGACTTTCTGTGAAGTCTGGCTCTGGAGTGGTAACTGGCTGGTCTGGTATCGGAGTCGGTATCACAAAAGGAGTCCCTGAAGGTTGTTTGCCGGGAGTACTGGAAACCGACGGTTTCTGGACAGGTGTTTTCGTAGTGGTTGTTTTTGGCGTGATTTTTGGTTTTGCTGGTACTGCTTTTTTGACCGTAACTTTACATTTATACTTCTTGCCCTTCGCCGTGGCAGTGATTGTTGTTGTTCCTGGTTTTTTAGCTTTTACCTTTCCTTTAGCACTGACAGAGGCGACTTTCTTTTTTGAGGAAGTCCACTTAATCTTTGCTTTGTTTTTCTTTAATTTTAATTTATAAGTACTGCCCACTGTCAGTTTCAGCTTGGTTTTATTTAATTTAATCTTTGCGGCACTGGCATATGGGGACGGCGTGATTATAGAAGCCGTCAGCAAAGAGATGGACAACAGGGTTGCAATTCTACGATGGATGTGTTTTTTAATTTTCATCATATCCTCCATTCCGAGAACGTATTATGTTCGAGTTACCACAAGAGAAATCTGAGAAAGTAGAATTCTCTTGCCAGACCAGGGCAGATTTGTGACGTTCTCGGCGCAAATAGCCCTGTGAAAAATTGGTATGGTAAAACAGAGCGAACTTTTCAATATTGTAGAAAGGGATTGTGTCAAAATCTTGCTATCCATGAGAGGCCATGGGTTCTGTAAGTTTACTAAAGTATTGCAGGGCGGTCTCCGAGAGATTGCTTTTCAAATAGGTACTGGCTTCATATTGTATATCGGCAGGAAATGGATATTGCAGCTGCCATAAATGAAATTTTATCTGCCGAACCCTGGCAGTGATCCATGCTGGATCAGGTTTCATCTGTGATAGAATGTGACTGGTGATTCCAGCGGCACATTCTGCTTCATAGATATTTGCCAGGAGACATAGGATGCAGTATGTTTCATTTTCCTGGTATTCTTCCAAATGGGTCCGCAGGATGGAAACTGCTTTGGAATAGCCATCAGCGGATTGACCGTCGGACGGAATGACAGAGGTTTGTGCCCGTGCCATAGATTCGAGCGCTTGTGCAATGACATGGGAAGCGTCCTTCCAATGTGATTTACGTTCCATGGACTGTTTGTATGCCTGGTCGCAGGCAGCGATTTCAGCGCTTCGTTCCGGAAAATATTCGAGTAACAGATTTTTCCTCGCGAGATGGTAGCCTCCCAGGTGCAGGAAACCATTGTCGTGCAGTACCCATGGAGTGGATTGGTATGGTACGGCAATACGGTAACCCTGTCTGGAAAATTCCAGGGATTGGCTGATGTCATAGAAATCCCATCCCAGATCCAGATCCTCCCGCCAGGGAATATCATATTGTGTCATGAGTAACAGGCCATCCACTGCCTGGACATAGGAGAATCCTTTTGCTGGGCTCACTGGCAAGTCAAAATAATCATCTACGGTGTTTAGGACACAGGAACGGAGTGCTCCGGTACGCAATGGCGTTGTCCACATACAGACATTTTCCGGCAGGCGTTTGGTTCCTACCATGCCAATCATACCGATTTTTTTATTTTGTTGAAAAATTTGCAGGGTATCTGCAATAAAGTTTCGGTTCAAAATAAACACGTCCTGGTGCAGATATACTTTGTATCGGGCGTCACTTTGCTTCATGCCACGGTTGTAGCCCGCAGTCATGGAATGAGCATTTTTAATAGGGACTACTTCTGTAGAAAAACCATCGGGGATAGATAGTTCCCTGAGGTAGCGTTCACATTCTGTGAAATAGTCGGTATCATTGGTACAGATAATAAAGCAAATTTTATGGTTATTCATGGTAATTCTCTACTTTCTATGGATGTAGAACATATGAAATAAAGTTCTTCATATAGGCTTATGACAGAACAGATAACATCTCCTCCAAACGTTGTCGGTAAGTATGTTTTTCAGAGACCAGTTTTTGCCCATTTACAGCAATTGTTTGTCGTTCTTTCTCGTGTTGCAGGTAATAGTCAATTTTTTGCATCATGTCTTGCTGACTGTCAAAGCTGACATAATCCTGGCCTTCCGTAAAGTGCAAGGTAAAATCATTCTGATAGTTTGTCAGGAGGAATCCACCGGAACCCATAATATCCATGGCACGGAGAGGAATTCCATTGGCAATGCTGCGTAGGGAGATATTCAGGTTGATTTTACTGTGCCGGAACACCAGCGGCATTTCGTGCAGATAATGTACTGTCCCCATGTTTTGAATATGTTTGTACTGTGGCGTGGCATGGTGGGTGTACAATTTGGTTTGGATTTCTGTCCTTTGATCCAGGAGAGAGAATGTTTCCTGGCGGTCCATCTGTGTCATTTTGCGGCAGAGGAAATAATTGGCATATAGGTAGGCAAGTGTCTCATGTCCATCTGCGTTTGGTTGCAGAGGAACCGTCTGTGTCAGGCGTTCTAAAATTTCCGGTGTCAATGTCTGTTCCAGAAAGTTGCATCCATATACCTTTCGCTGTGCCTGCATGATTCCCTCCAGATAACCACGGGTATAGTCGTCTAGCTGGTCAAAGCGATCATAGAGATTATGTTTTTCATTATACAGGGAACCTACAAAAGAAACGTCGGCTTCCAGGATTTTAAGTTGCGCATTGGTTGCGGAATAGGTTGCGAGCCGCTTTGGGTTGACTGCCATCGGCAGATAATAGACTTGTTTTACTCCCAATCTTTGTAGATCCATTACCATCTGGGTATCGAATAGAAAGATATGGTTGCAGCTATGGAATATCGTGTCGGAATAAAGCAGTACCAGAGGGTTGTCGTAGCACCAGCTCAGGTAGGGAAGCTTTAATTCGTGGCATACCGTAGATAGAACCGGATAGTAGTTGGATGAAAAGACGACATCAATCTGCTGTTCCCGGATAAAGCGCCTCAGTTCGGAGCGGAATCGTGGATCCCGGCGGAAATTACGGGGCTCCGGCTGATAGTACACAATTTGATGTCCTGCGGTCTCGAGGGTGTCCTGGATATCTTCTTTGCCAAAGGATTTCCAGTCTGGTATTAAAAATTTCATATGGGTTCTCCTGATTTCGTGTAACGGTAGTAAGCATTTGAAATAAACTTAATATCTTATTATAAAGTCTGGCTGATCGCTTTGTCAATGAGATCAGAGAGTGATGGATTTGAGAAAGGACACTATCAGAAGGATAAAATATATTGACAATAATTGTAGATTTTTGTAAAATTACATAGAATGAGTAGATATAAATATACAAATACATGAAAAGGTATTTGATGGGAGGGATGATTTATGTCAGACGAAAGAATTATTCGACAAGCTGATCTTAGCAAAATTGCAAATAATCTTGGCGTGATTCATGAAGATTTACGGACGATTGATTCAAATGTAGGGAATGTAAATCAAAATGTTAGAGTTGTATATGATGAAATTGAAAGTTTAGCGCGTGAATTTCGTGATTTTGTTGGTCTTCAACAGAAGGCAAATAGATTAGGACAAGCGGAAACAAGGTTGGTAAAAATCCGACAGGAATTGGAAAAGAAATTTGGTCATTATGATATTGTCCGTAGGGCTACCACAGGAATTTTGCAGGCAGACGATTTAGGGATTGTAAAAAGGGATACGATTAATGATGTAACGGAAGAATTGATGATATCCACCCCTGGATATTGGCTCGCTCCTTGTTTAGTAGCCTTGGCGGCTTGGATTAATGATCAGCCGGAATTGGCAGAGAGGGCATTAAAAGAAGGAATCAAACGTAATGATGAAAAAACCTCTCTTTTCTTTGCGTTAATCTGTCGAAGAGCAGACAGAAAAGATGCATGTCTTAGATGGACGCAGAGATATCTTGCCAGTCAGGATGAGGAAGATCTTGACCGAAAAACGGTTATTATTCTTGATGCGTTTGCGAGCGGGCTGCTAGGAGCAGATACGGAAGGAGTAATTTCCCGACAAATGAATGAATGGCTGAGACATTTAGAGGAACAACCTGGATTTACAGAGAAACAGATAGAGCAATGGTCTCAGGCTATTCAGTTAAAAAGAAAGAAGATAAATTCATCCTCATATACATATTTGAGAAAGTATAGTAAAACATGGCCGGATCTTCAAGATATTTTAGAGGGGGCTCATCTACATGCAGAAATGTTTCATTATTTAACTGCAATTTTTGAACAGGAGGCCTCCACTTCGGCCGTCAAAGAACAGCTCGACGACATTTTAGATAATTTAGTCACTGCTTTTGATGACGAAGAATTGCCGCTTCGCAAGGAAGAAAAATTTGAACAGTTTATTGTTGATTTTGAAGGCGATGAGCAGCGTGCCCGAAAAAATATGGCGATTGAAGAGACAGCTTTTGAAACACATAAAGATTTTACACAACTTTTAACAGATGCTGCAATGAAGCCAGAAAGTTCAAATTCCAGTGTATCTACACAGAAATTTGCGTTTGCACTGTCAAAGGAATGGGTTACCAATGCTTATAATGATGTGGTAGCAAAAAATAGAATGAAGATTCCTAATCATATTATGATCAATGTAGATACATTTAATGATAAAACGACGGATGGACATAATGAAAATGAGCTTATTGAAAGATTTAATCATCTAGTGGATTCAGAAATGCAGAATGCTCTTAGCCAGTGTGTTATGAGTGGTTTTGAAAATTTTTGTCTATATGGTGGTGGTTCGATTTTTGGTATTGGTATGCTAATGTTTTTAGTAGGGAGTATATTTCTTGGTACCATTGCGATCATTGCTGGCATTGGTATGATGATTAACCATTTCTCCAAGAAAAAAGCAATTGAGAACAGCAGGGGAAAGATCAGCAGGCAATTTGAGGATAAACGAGAAAAAGGATGTCAGGTAATCAGGGCTACTTTGGCGGAAGTGGTTGATTTTAGGTTAGAGTTTGCTGAGAAAGATTCGGAAAGTCAAAAAGTAATTGATTTTCTGGATCAAATTACACCTGAACAATATGTGAGAAAGTTAGCAACCACAAATAGAAGGATAAAAGTATAGGGAGGTACTGCCATGGATGCAAAATCAAGAGTTGACTTTATAAATTCCGTAGTGAGTGGTCAAAAAATATTATGCCCAGCATGTGATTCGATGAATGAACCGTCTTCCAAATACTGTATAGTATGTGGAACGAGATTAAAACAACCAGTGGAGGATTCTTTACTCCAGGAGAGTGTGGTTCGTGTTGATCATGATGTTGACGCAGAGTATTCCGCTACTTCTGAACAAAAAATACATACGGGGAATGATTCTTCCAAGACAGAACAGTCGATAGAACAAACGGTGAGTTTAAGGCGGGAGATCAAAAAACAGCCAACACCAGTCCGGTCAGCGCCGTCGACTCATTCCACTCAGCCAGCACGTCCGGCCCAGCCAGTGCCGCCACAACCAGAACGCCCACCTCAGCCAGTGCAACCATCCCAGCCAGAACGCCCACTTCAGCCGACCCAGTCAGCACGCCCACCTCAGTCAGTGCAATCATCCCAGTCAGTGCGTTCGCCCCAGCCGTCGGGAGCAGTGCATCCCGGAGAGGGAAAGCCGGTTGCCGTCAATCAGCCAGTAAGACAAAGACCGCCAGTGGAGAAAAAGCAGCTAATGCCAGCGCAGC
>CANRZB010000003.1 GCA_947644195.1 uncultured Clostridium sp. | reverse complement strand
TTATTTCCAGAATAAACTTTAGAATAATTCTTGATTTCTAATACATTGTTCATTTAATAAGCCTCCTTACTGTTTTAGTTTTTGTAGTTACAACTGTAATGATGATACATTTTTTCTTGATAAAGATTACCCATCATCATTATCATAGTGATAATGATATCATAGTGATAATGAAAAGTCAAGAAAAAACCCATCTATCACAGAAGACAAATGGGAAATTTTTAATCCATTTTAGGCGGAGAGATTATAATGCCAATGGAATGTAGCTTTCGTCCCGCTGTGGCCGTGTTGTTCCCATAGGGTTTTATTACATCACGAATATTTCCAATTAACATTTCAAGCTCTTCATCCGTAAGAGAAAGAGGGAATAAGGAAAAACCAGATTTATCCTTTACAATATCTATATCCTCCCGTGTGCAATAATCTTGGAATAGTTCCGCAAAGCCAATGATATATTGCATAAACGCCTGCATATAAGCTTCACCAGAGTTGCTGTCTAACATTTCTTGAAAATCCTTTGTCATATCAATATCTATTGCATAGGTCTTTTCTACAGCCCCTCTAACTTGTGTTTGATTCACAATTTTTAATACTTTGTCGTTTGTCATTCTCTTCAAATAGCGATAAAGCGTTGCAGGCGGAATATTCGAAAATGTTTCCGATAAATGTTTCGCAGTAGTTTCCCCGCATTTTTGTATTTCCAGAAATAATTTGCATTTAATAGGGTTTGTCAATACATCCATAATTTTTTTGTCCATGTATATTCCTCCAACAATTTGGCTTATTTGATAATATTATCATTTTGGCAGTAAAATTTCAATAGCCTTTCACAGATAACAATCTATGATTACTGACATAAAAAGCGACAAAGTGTTTACACCTTTCCACTTTTAGTACTAATATGAATTTCATAAAATCGTCAGAGATTTTCCCCATTCCATCTGGTATAGTAAAGACAGAAGCAAAACAATTTTATGGAGGAGGATATCTTATGGATCATTCTAAATTAAAGCAAACTTCCCGGAGCAGTAAGCTTACGTTACTTCTCCTAATCATCTATCTCGTCGCCCTGACCTGGATCATTTTATTCAAATTTTCATTCTCCTTTCAGGACCTTCCGCACTTACGAAATATAAATCTCGTGCCCTATGGTGATTCTCTGATTGTAAATGGCAGACTATCGTTTCGTGAGATATTCATGAATATGGTGGTCTTTATTCCTCTGGGCCTGTATCTCAGTATGCTAAAACCTGATTGGCCTTTGTGGAAACGAATGGTACCAGCGATTGGAATCAGTTTACTATTTGAAATGATACAATATGTTTTTGCCATTGGCGCATCTGATATTACAGACCTTATCAATAATTCCCTGGGGGGAGTAGTAGGATGCCTGCTATATCTCCTGCTGGAAAAATGTTTTTCTCATCAAACAAATCGAATCCTGACGGTTCTGGCTGCCATCGGCACCATTGGTTTTATCGTTTTATTTGGAATAATCACTGTCAGTAACTTATAAGAACAGAACGTATTGTTTGGGAAAGCAATTTAACATTTATTTCTCAAACAATGCGTCAATCAGTTTTACTGCCTGTTCAAAACGACTCACATAATCACCGCTAATGATTTCAAAAGAAAATCCCTGTTTCTTATATATTTCCTTAATCTGATTACTGAAATTTACTCGATCCTCTGCCATAACTATACTTCTGTCACCATCCTGTACCCATGTGACATCGGGTTCTAAAAACAAAATAAGATCATAAGAATTCAATGCAGCAATTGCCTCTGCCAGTTTCGCATTATGTACTATATTTTCGTCCTCCAAAAATCCCATAAAAAAACGGGTAATCAAACAATCCGTATCCTCAAAAAGGACTTTATTGCTCTGTGCCAATAATCTCATTTCCTTTGCTTTGTGTTCTAACAGGATTCTGGTAAAATCCTCAGAAAGCATGTAAAGATCTGTGCCGGAAAGTTCTGATAACTCCCTTCCCACTTCCTCTAAATAATTGGTATTATAATAATTTGCCAGATTGATCGTAAGCGTCGATTTCCCCACGCTCTCTCCCCCGATCAGTAAAACCTTTTTGATATAATAGGTGCGAACAACCTGTGGCATCCAATCCCAATGTCCATAGATATCATTCCGAATAGCAGTAGAATTATATTGATTCCTTGGAAATACAACAAATTCACTGTCTGGATAACATTGATTCCAAAAACTATTTTCATCATAATCACTGCCACAAAATACAACGTCTATTCCTGTGCCAATCTGCTGCTTGATCTTATCGCAATCTTCTTGCCAATATTCCTCCGTATACGCAGCTTTATTCAAAAACTTATCCTCTAAGGTCAGTATCTTTACATTCCCTAAGTGTTTGGTCAACTGGTACACCCACCTGATTTTAACTCTTACATCAATATCGCTTGGATGGTTACGATAAGAAATCACAATATATAATGTCTCACATAATGCCGCCCCACGGATGATACACTCCAAGTGCCCCAGATGTAACGGATGAAAAGCACCACCATACATTCCCACTTCATATTTTTTCCCATGCATCATAAACCACTCTCCTCTTTTACCTTGTACTCTGCGGATTCTCTACGCCATTTCACAAACATAATAACCGCATTTGCAAGATAAACTGACCACATCATTAACACCGCCACACTTTCTCCTCCTGTAAAAAAGGCGGCGATCCACATAATCACAGATACAATATCTACAATAATCCAAATAACCCACTGTTCCATAAAACGTTTCATCATTAAAATCTGCGCTATAACAGAAAAAACCGTACTCATGCTGTCTACGATCGGCAAATTGCCTCCCAGTAATTTTAAAAGCCAGCTATACCCAAGCACTCCGACAACACTAATCACAGCCAGTATTATGTCCTGTTTTAAGGTCATGCGTTTCTTATATACCTCATTCTTTTCCTGGTCAATATGTTTTCTCCATAGGAAAAAACCAATAAAATTGGTGGGAAAATAGTACAGTAGATTTAGCATAACGTCCCCATAATATTTTGCATTCCACGCTACGATAGCATATAAGATCACATTGACGGTACCAAAGAAATAATTTGACAGTTTGCCCATTCCACATAATATGACACAAGTAACTCCCGTTAGCGAAGCAAGCACACCCAAAACATTGTCTCCCATAGATACAGAAACTCCTAAAATCAAACCATTTGCCAAAAGTAGCCATATTGCCTCCCACTTTTTCCATCCTTGCACTTCTCTTAATATCTTATCTAACATCTTTTTCAAGTTCATCATCTCCTATCTCCTGTATTCCATAGAATCAAAATATTGGTACTTTTCCTGCTCTCCTTTCTTATTATCATTATAATAATATCAAACTTATGGAACTATGATAATACAAGTAAATGTATTTGTCAACAGTTATTTCTCTTTCTAACAAAAAATCTCGTTATGGCTTCCATCTCGTTTTAGAGACTAGCTGCCTCTAGCCTTGCTAAACGCCCACAGCACCTATTTCACAAGAACCGTAAGCAAAAAAATTCGGCGATATGCAAAACCGCATATCGCCGATCATAGATTTTTATTTCGTATTATTCTTCGGTAGAAGTAAAGTAAACTTCCTCTTCTTCCAACTCCAGTACAGGAATCTCCGGTTCCTCTTCTTCCTCATAGATTCCCATCGCTTCCATCCTCTGCTGCTCCATATAAGCCTCCGCAGCCTCGTCGGAATCCAGTTTTACAGAACGATATCTCTTCATACCGGTTCCGGCAGGAATCAGTTTTCCGATAATGACGTTTTCCTTCAATCCTACTAACGGATCGACTTTTCCTTTGATTGCTGCATCGGTCAAAACCTTGGTGGTCTCCTGGAAGGATGCCGCTGACAGGAACGAATCGGTTGCCAGAGCAGCCTTTGTAATACCCAGCATAACCTGACTTCCCTCCGGCGGCTCTTTTCCTTCCGCAGTCAGACGTTCCACTTCATCCTCAAAACGCAGGGCATCCACCATGGTTCCCGGCAGGAAAGTGGAATCTCCGCTATTCTCAATTCGGATCTTCTTTAACATCTGACGGACAATAACTTCAATATGCTTATCGTTAATCTCCACACCCTGTAGGCGGTATACTCTCTGCACTTCACGGATCATATAATCCTGAACATCACGTACCCCCTTGATCTCCAAAATATCATGTGGATTAACGCTACCCTCGGTCAACGCTTCTCCCTTTTCCAATTCCTGTCCCTCTAATACTTTGATTCGGGAACCGTATGGAATCAGATACGCTTTCTGTTCTCCGGTCTCGGCATTGGTAATCACGACTTCTCGTTTTTTCTTGGTATCACGGATGGATACTGTTCCTCCAAACTCGGCAATAATTGCCAGACCCTTCGGCTTACGTGCCTCAAATAACTCCTCGACACGAGGAAGACCCTGTGTAATATCGTCACCTGCCACACCACCAGTATGGAAGGTACGCATGGTCAACTGTGTACCAGGCTCACCGATGGACTGTGCGGCAATAATACCTACGGATTCTCCTACCTGTACGGATTCTCCCGTCGCCATGTTTGCGCCGTAACATTTTGCACAGACACCAATGTGGGATTTACAGGTCAAAATTGTACGAATCTTAATCTTAGCTGCTTCACCGGCATCAACGACTGCTTTGGTATTGACAATCCGAGCGGCACGCTTAGGCGTAATCATATGATTCTTCTTGACAATAAGTTCTCCCTCATCATCATAGATATCCTCACAGGAGAATCGACCTGTAATACGCTCCTCCAAAGACTCAATCAGCTCTTTCCCGTCCATCAGACCTGTTACTTCCATTCCTGGAATCACATCGCGGTCAGCACAGCAATCCACCTCACGAATTACCAGCTCCTGAGATACGTCTACCAGACGTCTGGTCAGGTAACCGGAATCGGCAGTACGAAGCGCAGTATCGGACAAACCTTTACGAGCACCATGGGCGGAGATGAAGTATTCCAATACATCCAAACCTTCACGGAAGTTGGATTTAATCGGTAATTCAATGGTACGGCCAGAAGTATCCGCCATCAATCCACGCATACCCGCCAACTGCTTGATCTGTGCCTGAGAACCACGGGCACCGGAATCCGCCATCATAAAAATATTATTATATTGATCTAAACCGTCCATCAAGGCGGTTGTCAATTGCTTATCTGCCTCATTCCATGTATTTATGACAGATTTATAACGCTCTTCCTCCGTCAACAGACCACGGCGGAATTTACGTGTAATTGTCTCCACGGTATTCTGGGCATCATCCAGAATCTGTTTCTTTGCCTCCGGCACCGTCATATCCGAAATAGATACCGTCATAGCAGCACGGGTAGAATATTTATATCCCAATGCCTTTACATGATCCATGGTTTCCGCCGTTCCGGTTGCACCATGTGCGGCAATACATTTCTCCAGGATCTGCTTTAACTGCTTTTTACCCACATGGAAATCTACTTCCGGCCTGAGGAAGTTTTCATCCTTCGTGCGGTCTACAAATCCCATATCCTGCGGCAGAATTTCATTGAAAATAAATCTTCCCAGGGTAGATTCAATAATACGGCTCTCTTCCACACCATCCCGATTGATACCAGTACGGCGTACTTTAATACGGGCATGTAACGTCAATGCCCCATTTTCATAGGCAGTAATTGCCTCATTGACACTCTTAAAACATTTACCCTCGCCCAGAGAACCCGGTCTCTCCTGCGTCAGATAATAGATACCCAAAACCATATCCTGAGATGGTACGGCAACCACACCACCATCGGATGGTTTTAACAGATTGTTTGGCGATAAAAGCAGGAAACGACACTCTGCCTGCGCTTCAACAGACAACGGCAAATGCACCGCCATCTGGTCACCGTCAAAGTCAGCATTAAACGCAGTACAAACCAATGGATGCAACTTGATTGCCTTACCTTCCACGAGAGTCGGTTCAAATGCCTGGATACCCAGTCGATGCAAGGTAGGAGCACGGTTTAACATAACCGGATGTTCACGAATAACATCCTCTAAGACATCCCATACTTCTGGCTGCAATTTCTCTACCATCTTCTTGGCCTGTTTGATATTATGCGCCGTACCATTTGCCACTAACTCTTTCATAACAAATGGCTTAAACAATTCAATCGCCATCTCTTTTGGCAGACCACACTGATAGATCTTTAATTCCGGTCCGACCACAATAACGGAACGACCAGAATAATCCACACGCTTTCCTAACAGATTCTGGCGGAAACGCCCCTGCTTTCCTTTTAACATATCAGACAGAGATTTGAGTGGACGGTTACCAGGACCCGTAACCGGACGGCCACGGCGCCCATTGTCAATCAATGCGTCCACCGCCTCTTGCAGCATACGTTTCTCATTGCGCACAATAATATCCGGTGCACCTAATTCCAGTAATCTCTTTAAACGGTTATTTCTATTAATGATACGTCGATATAAGTCATTCATATCGGAAGTAGCAAAACGTCCACCATCCAACTGTACCATCGGGCGGATATCCGGCGGAATCACTGGAATAACCGTCAGAATCATCCATTCCGGTTTATTTTCCGATTCACGAAATGCTTCAATCACTTCCAACCTCTTGACGATACGGGTACGTTTCTGGCCGGAAGATTCCTTCAGCTCTGCTTTCAGATCTGCAGACTCCTCCTCCAGGTCAATGCTCATCAATAATTCCATGATAGATTCCGCACCCATGCCTGCACGGAAATCATTTCCATAATTCGCACGTGCTTCCTGGTATTCGGCTTCAGATAAAATCTGCTTTTGCTGCAGCGGAATTCCATCCTGCACTTCCAGTACAATATAGGAAGCGAAATACAGAACTTTTTCCAGATTCCTCGGAGAAACATCCAAGATCAGTCCCATACGGCTCGGAATCCCCTTGAAATACCAGATATGGGATACCGGCGCTGCCAGTTCAATATGACCCATGCGCTCGCGGCGAACGCTGGACTTCGTTACTTCCACACCACATCGGTCACAGACTACGCCTTTGTAACGGATCTTTTTGTATTTTCCACAGTGACACTCCCAATCCTTACTCGGTCCAAAGATTTTCTCGCAAAAGAGACCGTCTTTCTCCGGCTTCAAAGTTCTATAATTGATCGTTTCGGGTTTCTTGACTTCCCCACGGGACCACTCCCTGATCTTTTCAGGAGATGCCAGACCGATCTTGATCGCATCGTAGATGATATGCTTTTCTTCCCTCACATTACTCTCTGCCATAGTCGTCCTCATTTCTGCATCAACATATTGCTGATGGCTTTTTTATGCACATCCAATCATACCGCTATAAGCGACACAAACCATTTACTTCAAGTTTTTTAGTCTTCAAAAGCTGCAAACGATGCCTCTTCTAACTCTTCTGCCGTTCCCTCTGTAAATCCGGCAGCCTCGAAAGACTCACCACTGCTAAAAGCAAAATCCGCACTACCATCAATCAATGGGGTAATGTCTTCGCTGTTTTCGTTTTCTTCCACTTCTTCACCCAGGTAGACCTCATCGCCCTGTTCATCCAGCACTGTGACATCCAGAGCCAATGCCTGTAATTCTTTGAGCATTACTTTGAATGACTCAGGAATACCAGGATCAGAAATGTTGTCTCCCTTGATAATCGCTTCATAGGTTTTGACACGTCCGATCACATCATCGGATTTGACGGTCAAGATCTCCTGCAAGGTATAAGCGGCACCATATGCCTCTAACGCCCATACCTCCATCTCTCCGAAACGCTGCCCGCCGAACTGTGCTTTACCGCCCAGAGGCTGCTGTGTTACTAAGGAATACGGACCTGTGGAACGTGCATGGATCTTATCGTCTACCAGATGGTGGAGTTTCAGATAATGCATGAAACCTACGGTTACTTTCCCATCAAAGTATTCTCCTGTACGTCCATCGCGCAGACGCACCTTACCGTCACGGTTAATTGGCACACCAGCCCATTCCTGACGGTATGACTGATTTTCCATCAGATAACGGAATACTTCCGGATCTAACACTTCTTTGTATTTATCTTCAAACGGCACAAGATCTCCCAGACGCTCTACTTCCGCATCGTCGCCTTCTTCCTGTGCTCTAGCAGTTAATTCTGTTTTTTCTGCCTGGTTTAACGGCAAATTGACATAATCATTTGCCAACTCCAAGGTATCCATAATGTCATACTCATTGGCACCATCAAAAACCGGAGTACCTACATTAAAGCCCAATACCTTGGCAGCCAGGCTCAAATGAATCTCCAATACCTGTCCGATATTCATACGGGACGGCACACCCAACGGATTTAACACAATATCCAGAGGCCGTCCATTCGGCAGGAATGGCATATCCTCTACTGGCAGCACACGGGAAACAACACCCTTGTTACCATGGCGTCCCGCCATCTTATCGCCCACCTGAATCTTACGTTTCTGAGCAATATAGATACACACGGACTGATTTACTCCCGGCGGCAGTTCGTCGCCATTCTCTCTGGAGAACACTTTGGCGTCAACGATAATACCAAACTCACCGTGTGGAACTTTCAGGGACGTATCACGTACCTCTCTCGCCTTCTCTCCAAAGATGGCACGAAGCAGTCTCTCCTCTGCCGTCAGTTCAGTTTCTCCCTTTGGAGTTACCTTACCTACGAGAATATCCCCTGCACGGACTTCCGCACCAATTCGAATGATACCATTTTCATCCAAATCCTTTAGGGCATCGTCACCAACCCCTGGCACATCGCGGGTAATTTCCTCCGCGCCCAGTTTGGTATCTCTGGCTTCCGCCTCATATTCATTAATGTGCACCGAGGTATAGATATCCTCCTGCACCAGTCTTTCACTTAACAGAACCGCATCCTCGTAGTTGTAACCTTCCCAGGTCATAAACCCAATCAATGGATTCTTACCCAATGCGATCTCTCCGCCACAAGTAGACGGACCGTCTGCGATAACCTGTCCTGCCTTGACTTCATCACCCTTATTAACGATCGGACGATGATTCATGCTGGTGCCCTGGTTACTGCGCTGGAATTTAGCCAGTTTATATCTCTTCGTGCCGGAAGCGGACTTCATCACGATTTCATCGGATGCGGAACGCTCTACCACGCCGTCTTCTTCTGCTACAACACAATTGCCGGAATCCACGGCAGCTTTCATCTCCATACCGGTTCCGACCGCCGGAGCTTCCGTTACCAACAATGGTACTGCCTGACGCTGCATGTTGGAACCCATCAGCGCACGGTTTGCATCATCATTTTCGAGGAATGGAATCATGGCTGTTGCCACAGAAAATACCATCTTAGGCGATACATCCATCAGATCTACTTTGGACCTCTCAAACTCAGAGGTTTCTTCGCGGAAACGACCGGATACGCTCTTACGCTCAAAATGTCCTTCTTCATCTAATGCCTCATTCGCCTGCGCTACCACATAGCGATCCTCCTCATCGGCAGACAGATAGATTACCTCATTTGTAACACGAGGATTCTCTGGATCTGACTTGTCTAATTTGCGGTAAGGCGCCTCAATGAATCCATATTCGTTGATTTGTGCATAGGACGCCAATGAGTTAATCAAACCGATGTTTGGTCCTTCAGGAGTCTCTACCGGACACATACGGCCGTAATGGGTATAATGTACGTCACGGACTTCAAATCCTGCACGGTCTCTGGATAAACCACCCGGTCCCAGTGCGGACAAACGCCTCTTATGTGTTAATTCAGACAATGGATTATTCTGATCCATAAACTGGGATAACTGGGAACTGCCAAAGAACTCTTTGACGGCTGCCGTTACCGGTTTAATGTTAATCAGCGACTGCGCCGTAATGGTGGTAATATCCTGTGTGGACATTCTTTCACGAACCACACGTTCCATACGAGATAATCCAATACGGTACTGATTCTGCAGTAATTCACCCACTGCACGAATACGGCGGTTACCCAGATGGTCGATATCATCCTTATTACCCATGCCGTATTCCAAATGCATATTATAATTGATCGATGCAAAAATGTCCTCTTTGGTAATATGCTTTGGCACCAGACGGGAAACATTGGCACGAACGGAATTCAGAAGCGCTTCCTCGTCCCCCTCGTTCTCCTCCAGGATTTCCTGCAGCACCGGATAGTAGACATCCTCCGTAATCCCCAATTCACGAGGATTCACACCAGGAATATACTCACGCAGATCCACTGTCATATTGGACAAAATCTTAGCTACATGATCTTCCAGTTCTACCATGACATAGGCAATACCGGAATTCTGAAGGTCAGCTGCGAGTTCTTCCGTAATCAAAGTACCTGCTTCATAAATTTCGCCAGTCAGTGCATTGGTCACTTCCTCTGCAAGACGGCAGCCGGCAATCCGGTTCCTGAAATGAAGCTTTTTATTAAATTTATAGCGTCCAACTTTTGCTAAGTCATACCGTTTTGGATCAAAGAACATACTATTCAATAAATTCTCTGCACTGTCTACGGACAACGGTTCACCTGGACGAAGTTTCTTATATAATTCTAACAGACCGTCTTTATAATTGTCTGTGGTATCTTTCTCAATACTGGACAAGATCTTTGGCTCCTCACCAAAAACCTCCTTAATCTGATCATTCGTTCCCAGCCCCAACGCGCGCAGAAATACCGTAATCGGCACCTTTCTGTTTCTGTCCACACGAACGGAGAAAACGTCGTTGGAATCGGTTTCATACTCTAACCATGCACCACGATTTGGAATCACGGTTGCTGAGAATAATTCCTTCCCCACCTTATCATGTCCAATCTCATAATAAATGCCCGGGGAACGAACTAACTGGCTGACGATAACACGCTCAGCACCATTGATAATAAATGTGCCTGTTGCAGTCATCAACGGCAAATCTCCCATGAAAATCTCATGTTCCTTGATTTCCTCGGTCTCTTTGTTGTGAAGTCTGACACGGACTTTTAGCGGTGCTGCATAGGTGGTATCCCGTTCCCTGCACTGATCTATGTCGTACTTCTTTTCCTCACGACACAGCTCAAAATCCACAAATTCCAGACTGAGGTGTCCGCCGAAATCAGAGATCGGGGAGATATCCCGAAAGACTTCTTTGAGGCCTTCGTCCAAGAACCACTGGTAGGAATTCGTCTGCACCTCAATGAGATTCGGCATCTCAAGAACTTCCTGCTGACGGGCATAACTCATCCTAACGCCATTGCCTACTTTTACTGGATGTATCCTGTTCTTCTCCATCGATATTTCACTCCTTGTTTTGAGAGTATTTTGCACCTGCACATTACTATTCACAGTGATAAGAAGTCGCTATCGTTTTGCAAACCTGTCTACCTATAGCGATTGAGACAAAAAGAAAGAAAAGTCTTTTCATTTCTGTCGAACTATGCTATAATATAATAGTATAGTGAAATAGTCTAGTCAGCCACAATAGTGCATTGTTCATCTTAACACCAAACCATCAAGATGTCAAGCACCCTTTTTCTTTTTATAGGGTTTTTTTGGGTTCTTGCATGGATATCGTCCTTGGAGAGGGACAATAATCACTACTACTATAAAATTGCATAAGGAGAAGAATGATATGGCATATCCACTCGACATTCCGCAGTTATTGCAGGATCTGACACTAGAAGAGAAAGCCGGACTCTGTTCCGGCCAGGACTTTTGGCATACCAAGGCCGTAGAGCGCCTGGGAATACCTTCCGTCATGGTTTCAGACGGTCCCCACGGACTGCGTAAACAGGATCTCAACCCTGATCACATGGGAATCGGGGAAAGTGTACAGGCAATCGGTTTCCCGACCGCCTCTGCTATGGCATGTTCCTTTGATCGGGATTTATTATACTCGGTAGGCGATGCTCTGGGAGAAGAATGTGTGGCGGAGGATCTGGCTGTCCTATTGGGTCCCGGTGTCAACATGAAACGTTCCCCGATCTGCGGAAGAAATTTTGAATACTACTCCGAAGATCCACTGTTAGCCGGCGAACTTGCCGCTTCTTTTGTAAACGGCGTCCAAAGCCATGGTGTCGGTACCAGCCTGAAGCATTTTGCGGCAAACAACCAGGAAAACCGGCGAATGAGCGTCAGCGCTGAAGTGGACGAACGCACGCTGCGTGAAATCTATCTAAGTGCCTTTGAAACGGTAGTCAAAAAGGCACAGCCTTGGACCGTGATGTGCAGTTATAACCGGATCAACGGGGTGTATTCCAGCGATAATCCCTGGCTATTACAACAAGTTCTACGGGATGAATGGGGCTTTGAGGGCCTGGTTATGACCGACTGGGGTGCCATGAACGACCGAGTAACCGCCCTAAAAGCGGGACTGGATCTGGAAATGCCATCAAGCCATGGTGAGACCGATCAACTCATCGTCGCTGCCGTCCAGAACGGTACTCTCTCAGAAGAAGTATTAGACCTTGCGGTCAGCCGGGTTCTGAATATGGTAAACAAATATTTGGCCCACCGACAAGAGACATCCTATAATAAGGAAGCACATCATCAACTGGCAAAAAAGACAGCAGAGCAATCAGCCGTACTGCTGAAAAACAACTGTATCCTTCCATTGCATCAGGGACAAAAAGTGGCTGTGATCGGCGAATTTGCCCGTACACCACGTACACAGGGTGGAGGTTCCAGTCACATCAATTGCTACCGGATGGAAAGCGCATTAAACGCTCTTTCCCAGGAAAAGATCCAGGGGATTACCTTTGCCCAGGGATTTCGAACGGATGTGGATGAGACCGATCCTGCCCTGCTGGAAGAAGCGATTCAGAACGCCAAAAATGCGGAAGTCGCTGTGATCTTTGCCGGGTTGCCAGATTCCTTCGAGAGTGAAGGATTCGACCGCAAACACATGAATATGCCAGACTGCCAAAACGAACTGATTCAACGGATCCACGAAGTTCAGCCAAATACTGTTGTTGTACTGCACAGCGGTTCCCCTGTCATCATGCCATGGCTTGATCAAGTCAGCGCCGTATTAAATATGTATTTATCCGGTCAAGCAAGTGGCGGCGCTGCGGTCCGCCTGCTATATGGAGAAGCCAATCCAAGCGGTAAGTTGGCAGAATCGTTCCCACTTCGGCTGGAAGATAATCCGTCCTATCTGAATTTCCCAGGCACCCGTTATCAGGTTGATTACCGGGAGGGCATTTTCATTGGATATCGCTACTACGATAAGAAAAAGATGGAAGTATTATACCCGTTTGGATACGGTTTGAGCTATACCACGTTTGCTTATGAAAATCTGCAAATTAGCAAACAGGATGCTACGGATACCGACACCATTATCGTTTCTGTCACAGTCCGTAATACTGGACAGAGAGCAGGCGCAGAGATTGTGCAACTATATGTCCACAATCCAGAGGGCGAAGAAATCCGTCCGGAAAAGGAATTGCGTAATTTTACAAAGGTCTACCTGGAACCGGGCGAGCATAAGACGGTAACAATGGAATTAGACAGCAGAGCGTTTTCCTACTATCATACAGGAATCCACGATTGGTATGCGGAAGATGGAAACTACGAAATTCAGATCGGTGCCAGTTCACGGGATATCCGGCTGCGACAGAGCATACAGATTACCAGCACGAAGAAAATTCCATTCGTGGCGGGGGATACAACTACCTGGGCAGACGTTGAAAGGTTTGCGAAAGATCCCTCTCCTCTGAAGCGAATTCAGGAACTCAGCGGTTTCGGCAGTGAAGATTCCGCATCTGATGATGATTCGCTGGGCGCTTCCACCGGTGAGATGATGGAAAAGATGTTTGCGGATACCCCTCTACATTCTATTCTGTCTTTCAGTGGGGAAGCATTGACGTATGAAGAGATCCAAGAAGCCATTCGAAAACTGAACGAACAGTGATTTTGTTAATAAAAGCCCTGCGCCACCATGATTCTGATGATTGAAACATAGCGGCGCAGGGCTTTTCCAGCACAACAAATACGAATTAATAGATCTTCGTTAGAAATTGCTTCCGTTCCAACCCCAGTTGGACGTGCCAAAATAGGCGACATAGATATTCTGACCGGGGATGCCCAATTCTTCTTGATATATCCGGCAGATTTCTGCGGTCATACGATCACTGGCATCTGCATCAACCTGTCCCAATACACGGACAGAGATAAATGCTCCCTGCTCTAATTTCTGACCGCCCATATAGAGTTCATACTGATCCTCAAACCCTATCATCAGGTAATTCTCTGATTTTCCCAGGATCCCGATGGCCTGCCCTAATTTACTCTTGATACTTTCCTGTTTTTCCGTTGTTAATGCTGTTGTTACTTTGGAATCAATAAATGGCATATTGCACCTCCTATTTGCAAAAATCCTATTAGCCGATTAGCACTTCCTTTCCCCGAAAAGCAAACCCATACTTTCGGATACGCTCTGCACCAATCCCCTGCTCTATTGTATTGACCGTATTACTGAGCACTATTTTATCACAATCCTATAAATCCTGTCATTAATTTTTATAAAGTAATACTTCTGTCATCCCGTGCATACACTGTACAAACAAGTTTAGCGAGGTTATCCTGTTGAGAAAGGATATAGAAGAAAGAGCTACTGAGATCGGCAGATATATTGTGGAAAATGGCGCCACGGTTCGCCAGACAGCAACCGTTTTCCGTGTGAGCAAAAGTACAGTACATAAGGACGTTACAGAACGCTTGCCTGCGGTAAACCATACTTTGGCAGATGAAGTACGCAATGTACTAAACGTCAACAAAGCAGAACGCCATATCCGCGGCGGCCTGGCAACAAAGGAAAAGTATCTGCACCAACATGCGGACGCCTGGACATAAGATTCCCAAGGGATGTCGTACATTATGGGAGACAGTCTGTTTTGTACGGCATCCTGAAATCTTGTGCTATTTGCTACTATTACAATAGGTGTCTGGGGCATCCACATAACAAATTTCTACTAAACGCAATCCCTGTGCCGGTGCAGTAGGCCCCGCCTTGCTCCGATCGCAGGAAGCAATTATGTCCGAAATTTCGGACACATTCACTCGACCCTTTCCTACTTCCAACAAGGTTCCAGCAATTATTCGAACCATATGATACAAAAAACCATTTCCCTCAACACGAATCTGAATTTGGTCTTCTGAAACAGATCTGACATCCAGTGCATAAATCTCCCGAACCGTAGTTTGTACCTGCGCACCGGCAGAACAGAACGCCGCAAAATCATGTTCTCCGACCAGTGCCTGTGCCGCCTTCTGCATTTTCTCCCGATCCAATTTCCCGTGATAAAAATAGGCTGTATTACGAAATTCCGGCAAAGGAAATCGTCTATTTAGAATGGTATATTCATAGGTCTTACGACAGTTCTGATGCCGTGGATGAAATTCCGCAGACACTTCCACAGAATCCTGAATAACAATATCCGCCGGTAATCTCTGATTGAGCGCATACGCAAATTTATCCCCTGGTATCCGTGACTGCGTATCAAACACCGCCACATTTCCCAATGCATGTACCCCCGCATCCGTCCGGCTAGCTCCAATCACTTGTATTTTCTCTCCAGTTAAGCGGTAAATAGTTTCATTTAATACGCCCTCGATCGTAATTTCGCGTGGTTGAAGCTGCCAACCATGGTAACATGTCCCGTCATAAGCCACCACTAATTTAATCCGTCTCATAGTTTTCCCCATTTCTGCCCAATACCTAAAAGCCATTCTTGTATCATAAATATTTGATAGCTGACATTCTTGCTTCTCTCATTTCCATCTGCCCAGACAGAACACCAAAGCCACATAGCATCCGATAAACAGATAAGCCCGAATATCTCTCGTTTGGTACTGCAGAGGTTTCATCTTAGTCCGACCACCTCCACCATGGTAACAGCGAGCATCCATCGCATTTGCCAGATCGTTTGCCCTGCGCATAGAAGATGCAAATAAAGGCACCAGAATCGGAATCATACTTTTCAGCCTCCGAAATATATTTCCACTTTCAAAATCAGCTCCCCGTGCCATCTGTGCTTTCATAATCTTATTCGTTTCCTCAATCAGAATAGGAATAAAACGAAGTGCAATCGACATCATCATCGCCACCTCATGCACTGGCATACGAAGACGTCGCAAGGGTGCCAAAAGATTCTCCATTGCATCCGTCAATTGGTTCGGCGTTGTCGTCAACGTCATCATAGAAGATCCCAGGATTAAAAGAACCAAGCGGACTGCCAAAAAAACAGTGCGTCTAATTCCTTCTGCTGTAATTTGAAGAAATCCCAGCGTTACCAGTGGCGTCCCAGGCGTCCAAAATAAATTTAACATCGCCGTAAAAAGCAACATAAACAATACTGGCCGAAGACCACGCAGGATAAACCGCAGGGGAACCTGGGAGAATGAAATAACCAGTCCCAAAAACAGGATAGCGGCCAGAAATCCTATATACTGATGAAACAGAAACAAAGAGATTATATATGCAAATGTACCAATGATCTTGGTGCGTGGATCCAGACGATGGATCGGCGAATCCGCTCTATAGTATTGTCCTATCGTGATATCTCGTATCATATTCCCTCACTCTTTCATACATGCCACCACTGACGACACAAACATGCAATCCATAAAGTACATCTTTAACAAACAGGCTTTCGCCACAAATAATTTGCACAGCATTTTTGCTGTTGCATTTTTGCTATTTTCACTTTTCCAGCCATTGCAGAATAGCAACTACACTTTCCTCCACCGTAATACCATCACTTTTCAGTCCAGTCGTTTCCTTTGCCAGACGATGCAGCAATGCCGCAGGCTGCGGAACATCCAAACCAATCTTACGTAATTCTTCTTCATACTGAAAAACCTTACGAGGTGAACCATCCAGCACCAGCTTCCCCTGGTTCATCACTAATAGTCGTTCTGCATATTGTGCCACATCATCCATGCTATGAGATACCAGAATAATGGTAATCTTTTTTTCCCTATGTATCTGTGCCAGCAGATCCAAAATCTCTTTCCTTCCGGCAGGATCCAGGCCCGCCATTGGTTCATCCAGAATCAGAATTTCCGGCTCCATCGCAAGCACACCAGCAATTGCCACCCTACGCTTCTGTCCTCCAGACAGCGCCAGCGGTGAAACATCCAACAGATCTTCTCCTATCCCCACCTGTTTCAGTGCACGAAACGACCGAAGCTCCACCTCCAGGCGATCCAGCCCTAGATTCGCCGGACCATATTCAACGTCCCGAATGACGGAAGTTTCAAACAATTGATGCTCAGGATACTGAAACACCAGCCCTACTTTGCCACGTAACGTTTTCAAGGAAAAATCCCTGTCATAAATGTTTTTGTCATGAAAACAAATTTCTCCGCTGCTCGGCCGCTCCAAACCGTTCAGTAACTGAATCAAGGTAGATTTCCCGGATCCACTGTGTCCCACCAGGCCAATGAACTGCCCGTCAGGAATATCCAGGCTGATATCATGCAACGCCGGATACTCCTGACCGCTTCCGAGACCATAAATATAACTTACATGTTGTAATGATATTCCCATTGCTCTCACCGTCCTTGTCCACCTGCCATCCGCTGTCGGTATTCCAAAAGCCACTGCGACAATTCTTCTGCACGGATGATTTGTGCCGGAACCGGAACGCCTGCTGCCCGGAGCCCTAACGCAATCCTGGTAATCTCCGGCACCTCCAGGCCCCACTGTTCTAACACCTCCGGTCTGGCAAAGATCTGCTCCGGCGATCCCTGCAACCGAATCTTGCCATCTCCCATCACATAAATATAATCAGCGTCAACCGCTTCCTCCATATAATGGGTAATAAATATGACAGTAATCTTTTCCTGCCGATTTAGTTGGTGTACCGTTTGAAGTACAGATTCCCGTCCTCTGGGGTCCAACATGGCAGTCGGTTCGTCCAGAACGATACACTTTGGTTTCATCGCCAAAATTCCGGCAATCGCCACTTTCTGCTTCTGTCCACCGGACAGACAATTGGGAGAGACTTCCCGATATGCATACATCCCAACTTTTTCCAAACTCTCGGCTACCCTCTTCCAGATTTCTTCCGTCGGCACACCGATATTTTCCGGGCCAAACCCTACATCTTCTTCTACAACCCCTGCTATCATCTGATTGTCCGGGTTTTGGAACACCATCCCCGCTGTTCTGCGAATAGCCAAAGTCTGACCAGAATCTGCCGTATCCCTGCCATCCACAAAAAGCGTCCCTTCCGCTGGTGTCAGTAATGCATTGAGATGTCGGGCAAACGTAGATTTCCCGGATCCATTGGCACCCAATATCGCAACAAAAGATCCTGGCGGTATCTGCATATCAACACCATCCAGTGCTCGTTTTACCCCAACCACATTTCCTTCCGCATCCCGCCTAAAGTATTCATACGCTATCTCTTTTGCCTGTATCATCTGCTCACCATCTTTTTATCTTTTTTCCAATGATCACTTAAGATTTTCCTATGATCGCTTAAGATTAGATTTTAATTCCTGTACATGATGACATGGATTGCATGAATTGTCAACCATACCAGAATCTTGCTTGACGTAGATCTTTTCTGGTTTTGCATTTCCCGAAAGAACATGTTAAGATGTATTATTGAAGTTTTATGTCTCCATGAAATTTCAGAGGAGAGATCGTACCATGGAAAGCACCGCACACATGTGCAGAAAGAGGATGAAAATGAAAAGACGAACGCCTGTAAAATCCGGGCTGAATATTATTATTGTCGGATGTGGCAAAGTTGGTGCCACTCTGACAGAACAGTTGACCAAAGAGGGACATGATATTACTTTAATCGACCAGGATCCTGCCAAGATTCAGGATCTGACCAATCTATATGATGTGATGGGCCTGGTGGGAACCGGCGCCAGCTACAGTGTACAAATGGAAGCTGGGATCGAATCGGCAGATCTCATTATCGCCGTGACAGATTCCGATGAATTAAACTTGTTGTGCTGTACCGTAGCCAAGCGCGTGGGACATTGCGCTGCCATCGCGCGTGTCAGAAATCCAGATTACAGCGATGAGATAGCGTATCTCCGGGAAAAACTGGGTCTGGCAATGATTATCAATCCCGATCTGAGCGCCGCCCTGGAAGCAGCGAGGATTCTATCGCTGCCTCTGGCATTGGAGATTCATTCCTTTGCACACGGACAGGCAGAAAATATCCAGGTAAAACTTCCAGATGATAATGTATTGGTGGGACAGGACATTGCTTCCTTGGGACGTTCCGGCCTTTCCCAGAATATTTTGATCTGTGCCGTAGAACGGGATGCCGATGTGATTATCCCATCTGGAGATTTTCAATTTGCAGCAGGCGACCGGGTCTCTTTTATTTCTTCCCATACGGATGCCCGTATCTTTCTTAAAAAAATCGGCCTGCAGACGAACCAGGCGCGCAACACCATGATTGTAGGCGGCGGCAAAACAGCGTATTATCTTGCAAAACGTTTGTTAGCGATCGGTACGGATGTCAAAATCATTGAACAGAACCGCGCACGCTGCGAGGAACTTAGCGAGATGCTTCCAGATGCAATTATTATCCATGGCGATGGCACCGACGTAGATCTTCTCAAGGAAGAAGGTATTGAGTATGTACAGTCATTTGTACCACTGACCGGTATCGATGAGGAAAATATTATGCTGACCCTGCACGCACAGCAGGTCTCAAAAACAAAAGTAGTTACCAAGATCAATCGGTTTAATTTTAAGGGAATTATCAACCAGCTTGACCTGGGAAGTGTGGTCTATCCGAAATATATTACTTCCGAAGCAATTATTGCCTATGTCCGGGCGAAACATGCCTCCATCGGCAGCAATATTGAGACCTTATATCATATGTTTGATTCCCGGGTGGAAGCGATTGAATTCCGGGTACAGGAAGCCAGCGATGTCACAGGAATTCCATTGATGGATCTGCAACTCAAGAAAAATCTGCTGGTAGCAGCGATCACTCGCAAAGGAAAAATGATTATTCCTACCGGTACAGATACAATTGAAGTAAATGATACCGTAGTAATTGTTACCACACATTCCGGTTTTGGAGATTTACAGGATATTCTTCTATAAGACGATACGAAACGAACATCCACCGGATGTTCAGTGCCCACACGGAATGTTTTTATCGAATAGGAGGAATTTCCTATTCGACAAGAAAGGATTGGAAGCCAACAATGAACAAATCTGTCATACGATATATTTTAGGATATATTTTAAGGATTGAGGCGCTTTTATTATTGCTGCCTGTTCTGACCGCTATCGTTTATCAGGAACAGTCTGGATTCTGGTATTTATTAATTGCCCTGTTTTGCGCTGTCATCGGAACAGCAATGTCTTGGGTAAAACCCAAAGATTTTGTATTTTATCTGAAGGAAGGCTGTGTCGCTACTGCACTAAGCTGGATCGTTTTAAGTCTCTTTGGCTCCTTGCCGTTTTATCTCAGCAACGCCATTCCTTCCTATGTAGATGCACTGTTTGAAACAATTTCCGGGTTTACGACGACCGGCGCTTCCATCCTCAGCGATGTAGAAGCTCTGGATCACTGCCATTTAATGTGGCGCAGCTTTACCCACTGGATTGGTGGCATGGGAGTTTTGGTTTTTCTGTTAATGATTATTCCACTGAGCGGCGGTTCCCATATGAACCTGATGCGGGCAGAAAGCCCGGGACCATCTGTCAGCAAATTAAAACCTAAGTTAAAAACAACTGCCCGAATCCTATATCTGATCTATCTAAGCATGACTATTCTCGAAATACTGCTGCTTCTGGCTGGACGCATGCCTCTATTCGACACACTGTGCATCTCTTTTGGCACAGCGGGAACCGGAGGCTTCGGTGTAAGAAATGACAGCATTGGAGGATATTCTCCCTATATCCAATGGGTTGTTACTGTATTTATGATTTTATTTGCCATTAACTTTAATGCCTATTATTATATTTTATACCATCATTGGAAAAAAGCCTTTCGCATGGAGGAGGTGCGCTACTTTCTACTGATCATCGTCTGTGCCTCCCTAATTATCTTTACGCATTTGATGCAGACAGCCATGAATACCAGCGATGCCCTGCGACATGCCTGTTTCCAGGTTGCATCCATCATATCTTCTACGGGTTATGCTACCACGGATTTTAATACCTGGTCTGAAACTTCGCGGACGATTCTGGTCATGCTGATGTTTATTGGCGCGTGCGCCGGTAGTACCGGGGGTGGTATCAAGGTATCCCGGATCGTCATTCTGGTAAAAAGCTTGGGAAAAGAATTGACTTCCTACATCCATCCCAAAATTGTACGGAAAATTAACTTTGAACATAAACCGGTGGAGCATGAAGTTGTGCGGGCAACCAATGTATTTCTGGTAACTTTTGTTCTGATCTTTGCTGCCTCCCTATTCCTGGTGTCCTTGGAAGATCATGACCTGATTACCAATTTTACGGCTGTGGCAACGACGATTAACAATATTGGACCAGGGTTGGATCATGTTGGGCCGACACAAAACTTTGGCTTTTTCACGCCCCTGTCCAAATTCGTCCTGATGTTCGATATGCTGGCCGGTCGCCTGGAACTTTTCCCTCTGCTAATCCTATGCCATCCTACCCTTTGGAAAGAAATGTTTGCACAACAGCATGTTGGCAGTGGAAAGCGCCAGAATCAATCTAAAACCATCCGTTTAAAAAAATAAAGACATAAAATGAGCTGTTCTTTCGAACAGCCCACTTTATAAGGTAGAAACAAATATAATGAAAACCATAATTTTTGTATTTGTCCTCTGATGTCCCTGCCTTCTCCCTCGACACCAGTGACAAACACACCCCATATAACTATAGTTAATTTTACCATATTGCGGTGAAAAGTCAAGATTATTTTGTTAAAACTGCCTTAATTATGCCTCCTTTTTTTGTGTCTTTTTCCTATTAACTGGCAATACTTTCTCCCGCTTATCTATTTGAGCCGCTTTTTTCCTTCTCTCTCTTTCTGCCTCTGCCGTCTTTTTTCTTCCTCCTGCTTTTCTTTTTTCCGCCTTCTTTCCTCTTCCTCTTTCTGCCTCTTTTGTCTTTTTTCTTCCCTCTGCTTTTCTATTTCTCGTCTTCTTTTCTCTTCCTCTTTCTGCCTCTTCTGTCTTTTTTCTTCCCTCTGCTTTTCTATTTCTCGTCTTCTTTCCTCTTCCTCTTTCTGCCTCTTCTGTCTCTTTTCTTCCTCCTGCTTTTCTATTTCTCGTCTTCTTTCTTCCTCCGCTTTCCGTTTTTGCTGTCTCTTCTCCGCCTCTAATTGTCTTTTCTTCCTTTTTTCCTCCCGTGCTTTCTTCCTCTTTTGCTGCCATTTCTTTCGTAGCCGATTGAAGAAACCAGAAACCCGGCTACGTACCGGACGGCTGAGCCCATATTCATACAATACGATACCGCCAAAAACCGATACCAGGCCATACCAGCGAATCATACCATCATGAAACGCCAGAAAAAGATAGAATACAGGCACGGAAACCACCATCCAATAAAATAGATCTTCCACGGCAACCGCAATCTCTCCGTGCGGAATCAGCCACCGGAACAAGCGCAGCACATCATAGCCTGCCATCAGTGACATTCCACTCATTGTCATTAACAGAATAAACTGTACCTGCTGCGCAATTAATTGCTTCACTGGAATAACCTCCCTAGAAATGAAGCTGCCTTTTTCCCGGTCTCCTCAACATCAGAATATGCCAGACTATCAATTCTGCCATCTATATCGATTTCTCCCTTTTCCAAAGACAAACGATTCACATGCAATTCATCTCCCCGGATCAGCAATACACCCTGCTCTGTCTCCAAATAAACCTCTGCTGCATCAAAAGAAAGAACATCCCTCACTCCTGATAATACCGCAGTTTTACGGGCGTTGATATACACCTTATGTACGCTGTTTCTCGGTCTATCTTCCATTCTTCGTTCTTCCATACCTTCCTCCATTCCGAAGCGCTTTTCTCATTTCACATTGCAGGCATGATACGGGCGGCGCAAATACAAAAAACCCTTCATCCATGATGCAGTCTGCCTGTCTCTCATTACAGTGCCTCTACTACACAATTTATGAAGGGCTTGGTGCAAATATGCTATAACAGCTTATAAAGTTCTTTTGCCTCCTCTTTATTGTAGGTTTCCACAGTGCTTAAGACCTCTGCTCTGACCACCTTATCCCCAAAGGTAATCTCTATGATATCACCTACTTTGATTTTCTGGGATGCTTTCGCCACTTTGTCATTTACCTTAATTCTTCCGGCATCACAGGCTTCGTTGGCAACAGGCCGCCTCTTGATTAACCGGGAAACCTTTAGATATTTATCTAAACGCATATATCCTCCCTGCTTTCTGTTCTTTTTCCCGTAAGCTATAAAAGAGACTGCCTGTCCGACAGTCTCTCCTAATTAACGTCTATACTGTAAAAAATTAGTTCACAGCATCCTTTAAAGCCTTACCAGCCTTAAATTTAGGTGCCTTAGAAGCCTTAATCTTCATTGGCTCACCTGTCAATGGGTTTCTACCATCACGAGCAGCTCTCTGTGCTACTTCAAAAGTACCGAAGCCAACTAACTGGATCTTCTCACCTTTTGCTAACTCGTCCGTTACTGTCTCAATAAAAGCCTTTAAAGCCTTTTCAGAATCTTTCTTGGAAAGATCAGTTTTCTCAGCGATTGCTGCGACTAAGTCTGTTTTGTTCATGAATGAATCCTCCTCAAATAAATTAATATTTCCGTAAAACTTACATGTTTATTTATACCCTTATTATAGCCATTTGTCAAGGTTTTTCGCGAATTCTCTTGAGAAATATTATAAAAATTAAAAAATCTATAACATTCTACTGTTGTAGACAGAATAATATGCTACACTCTACAACTGTATGATAATTTTCAAAGGAGATTTTTATATCGCTCCCAATCTTCCATCAATGGCTGATACTTCTGTAATGCATGCAGCATATCACCCTTACGCAAACATTCAACAATCCCTACCATTTGATCAAATAATGGTATCAATCCGAGATTTCCTAACGTTCCCTTTAACGTATGTGCCCGTGTAAAGGATTCCTCCAAATCTCTGGATATCATGAGATCTCCCAGACTTTCCAATTCCCTGTCTTCCACAAATTTACGGAAACACTCCACATAAAATTCTTCGTCATCCATGAAACGCTCCATGGTCTCGTCCATGTCACATCCCATTTCCTTTAACTCTTTCGTCATTGACATACAAATCACCCCTGTCACTGAACTTGTAAAAACGGAATTCCAACGTATGAATCCGTCCCTATTTATCCTTCAAATGTATCCTATCATATGAGATATTGCACGTCAAGATTATTGCTCCATCTGCCTTCCCAAAAAATTAGCAGCCGTTGCAGCAAGTTTTTTTTCTGTTTCCCCAAAGGTATCCTTTGGATTATTGCTCAATAAAATTACCGCCCCTACCGCATCGCCCTCACAGATA
The DNA here is from genome assembly GCA_947644195.1 of uncultured Clostridium sp. Classification (GTDB taxonomy): domain Bacteria; phylum Bacillota; class Clostridia; order Lachnospirales; family Lachnospiraceae; genus Butyribacter. The sequence goes on along the minus strand of CANRZB010000003.1, from coordinate 99,088 downwards.
ATTGGGTGAACTGCTTCATAATAAAAAGGATGCTGCTCTCCCGCAACGGGACGATATTTTTGATCCATTCCAGAAGCCAGAACACTTTCCCGGTTATCTATCAGTCTTTCCAATTCCCGGCTGACTGCCTGATGTAGCAGATCTCTTTTCCCAACACCAGAAGCTGCAATAATGCGTTCCCGGTCCGAAATTGCAACCATATATCCCGTTGTCTGTGCGAGGGCATCTGCATATTTCCCTGCAAAATCACTGAGATCTTCCATCGTGGAATATTTTTTTAAGATGATGCCGCCTTCCTGATCGGTATATATCTCTAACGGATCTCCTTCCCGAATCCGCAATGTCCGACGGATTTCTTTCGGGATAACTACTCTGCCCAAATCGTCGATCCGCCTAGTTATGCCTGTCGCTTTCATATTAACACTCCTCCATTTACATTTATTCTATCCAGTCTGATAGTATTATCTGTAAACAAAGGAATATTATGCACCATGTTTGACCCAAAAAATGAATTTCAAAATCACCTTATTGTTCCAATCAAAATAAAGGAATACGCCCATTTTTTAGGTTCATCTTAATGCTTTTTTACATTTTTTCAATCAAGGAATACCCGTAACTATTGACAATAGCGTCCAGCTTATGATTTGCCTGACAATATGGGCATTTTCCCAATTCATAATTCTGATAGTCGTTAATATCGGAAACGTGATAGATGGAATCAATCTTAATTCCATTTACTTCCTCAACAGCGGCAAAAATTGCGGAGACCCCCTCCACCATTCCACCGTAGTATTGGATCGCCTGCATACTCTGCTCTATCGTCTTACCAGTGGTAGCGCTGGCAATCAGCAACACCACATGTTTATTTCTTAACATTGCCTCTACATTTTCCCGAAAAATAACCTGTCCACCGGTATTAATCTCAGGTGTAATCACATTAACACACTCGTGGGAGTTCAGGCACATAATTCCCATCGAGGTTAATTCTTCTGCCAGATACGCCCCAATCACTTCACAGCCATCCATACAAACAATCGTATCAACAATATGATTATGCATATACTGCTTGACAAACTCCTTTGCCGCCAACTGTGCTTCATTATGCCTGCACTTTATCGGCGTAATATCCAGATAATAGTTGATGTGTGAATGGTTGGTTGCAAAATGTCCGGGTATAGCCTTTAACTCAATTTTATGATTTACCTTTGCCGGAATTTTAACTTGTCTTTCTAACAAACTACTCATAAGCGATTACCTCCCTCATAGAAAAAGAATGGATGTGCAACATGGACAGCTCCAGAGATTCCTGCCAAAGCTGTCCATACTTAGTGCGAATCTCAGGTTTATCCTGATATCCGCCAGTTATTCGTTATCTGGTACCTCTACGGTCACTTTTTCTAGTTTCCATAATTCCTGCGCATATTCTTCAATGGTACGGTCTGATGAGAATTTTCCACATTTTGCAGTATTTAACATTGCAGATTTTGCCCAACGTGCGGTATCACGATATGCTTCCTCCACCCGTTTCTGTGCCTCTGCATAGGAACGGAAATCCTTTAGGATAAAGTACATGTCGGCACGCCCACCGTCACCATCTAACAGCGAATTATAAATTCCACGGAACTCTTCTGGATTACCTGGTGCATAGGTTCCATCCACTAACTGCGTCAGTACTTCGCGGATCTCTGAATCCATATTGTAGATATCACGAGGGTTATATTCATGATTATGCTCATAGGCAATGACTTCATCGGAAGACATCCCAAAGATAAATGCATTTTCTTTGCCTACTTCCTCAACAATCTCTACATTAGCACCGTCCATCGTTCCCAGCGTCAACGCACCGTTTAACATAAACTTCATATTACCAGTACCAGACGCCTCTTTACTTGCCGTGGAAATCTGCTCCGATACATCGGCTCCCGCAAAGATAATTTCAGCATTGGATACCCGATAGTTCTCGATAAATACCACTTTGATCTTATCATGGATAGACTTGTCATTGTTGACAACGTCGGCCACACTATTGATCAGTTTGATAATCTGTTTTGCCCGATGATATCCGGCGGATGCCTTTGCACCAAAGATAAAGGTTCTCGGATAGAACTCCTTCTCTGGATTTCTCTTGAGATCATTGTACAGATACATCACATGCAGAATATTCAAAAGCTGTCGCTTATATTCATGCAACCTCTTGACCTGTACATCGAAGATGGAACGTGGATTTACTTCAATGCCATTGTGCTTCTTGATATATTCTGCCAAACGGACCTTGTTCTGGTACTTAATATTCATGAATTCTTTCTGGCTCAGCTCATCATCTGCATAGACAGACAATTCATTAATATGCGATAAATTGGTAATCCAGTCATCTCCAATTTTCCTGGTTACCCAGTCTGCCAGCAACGGATTGCCGTGCAGGAGGAAACGACGCTGTGTGATTCCATTTGTTTTGTTATTAAACTTCTCTGGCATCATCAGATAGAAATCCTTTAACTCCTGGTTCTTTAAGATTTCCGTATGCAGTCTGGCAACACCATTTACAGAAAAACTAGCGGCAATCGCCAAATGTGCCATCTTGACCTGCCCATCATAGATAATCGCCATGCGCTCTACCTTACCGTAATCATCTGGATAAGCTGCCTGGATATCCAGGATAAAACGGCGGTTGATCTCTTCAATAATCTGGTAAATGCGAGGAAGCAGGCGTGAGAACAACTCTAATGGCCATTTCTCTAGTGCTTCTGACATAATCGTATGGTTGGTATATGCACATGTTTTATTGGTAATGCTCCATGCCTCGTCCCACTCCAGGCCGTATTCATCCATCAGAATCCGCATCAGCTCGGCTACTGTAACTGTTGGATGGGTATCATTTAACTGGAAACATACTTTTTCATAAATTCTATGAATATCTGAGTGGGAAGCCATATATTTTGCCACCGCACGCTGCACACTGGCTGACACGAAGAAATATTGCTGCTTCAGACGCAATTCCTTGCCCGCCATATGGTTATCGTTCGGATACAGCACCTCGCAAATGGTACGTGCCAGATTCTCCTGCTCTACGGCTTTCTGATAATCGCCCTTATCAAAGGAACTAAGGTTAAACGTATTGATCGCCTCTGCATCCCAGATACAAAGTGTGTTGACTACATTATTATTGTAACCCACAATTGGCATGTCATAAGGAACCGCACGTACTGACTGGTAATCCTCCTGGGTAAACACATCTTTTCCATTTTCATCCTTGCGAATTGCCACGTAACCGCCAAATTTTACTTCCACAGCATACTCCGGCCGTTTGATTTCAAATGGATTTCCATCTTTCAACCAGTCATCTGGCTTTTCCACCTGATAGCCATTTTCAATCGCCTGTGCAAACATTCCGTATTTATAACGGATGCCACATCCATATGCCGGATAGCCCAAGGTAGACAGCGAATCCAGGAAGCAGGCGGCCAGACGGCCTAAACCACCATTCCCCAAGGCAGCATCTGGTTCCTGGTCTTCAATAACATCCAGATCCATCCCCAGCTCCTCAATCGCTTCCTTGATTGCCTTATTTCCTTTTAAATTAATGATAATATTGCCCAATGCCCGGCCTGTCAAAAATTCCATTGACAGATAGTAGACTGTCTTGACATCCTTTTCCTCATAAGTCCTGTGCGTTGCCATCCACTGATCTACAATAAAATCCTTAACCGCATAGGATACAGCCTGAAATAACTGCTGTTGGTCCGCTTCTTTAATCTTCTTGCGGAAAAGAACTTTCACATAGTCTTCCACTTCTTTTTTGAATTCTTCTTTGTTAATCTCTTTCATGTATGATATCCTCCAATCGCTTTGAAACATAGCTCAGAGATCATTATATACTACCTCCGTATAAAAATCAAATGACTATGCTGCTTGATTTTGTATCCATGCCAAAAAAATGGTTTCTTTACTTATTAATTATGAATTATCAGTTAAATTAAATTCCGTAAATCATTTCCATCCAGTAATATCATACATCTTTCCAGTTTCCCGGTTTCGATATTCATGTTTTTCATAATATCCAATGACATGCCCCTTTTCATCCCGTAACGCTATCATATAGACATCTCTATTTTCCTTTTCATTATAATAGGTATAAACCCGATTATGATGTTGGCTTTTATTAAACCATTCCAGGATGTCTTTGATCTTCTGAACGGAAGGATCCGAATGACAATTCAATAAATTTTGTCCTATTAAATCCATCCCACCCCATTTGGAATAGTGCCTACCTGCCGCGGGATTCATATAGATAATTTCATGATCTGGTGTACAAATCACAATAGCACTGTGATCTTCCTCTGCCATTCCATACAAAAACGGATATATTTCTTCCTTTTTCATAGCGTCCTTCCTTTTAAATAATATTGCCACAAACCAAATTGCCAAATAAAATATTTCCCTGGATTCCTTATCTTCCTGTTCGAAAACTTCGTTTACAAGACCGCTTGCCTATGCTCCAATGATTTCCTGGTTCTGCTGGTAATATTTCGCCTGACATTGGAACATCTCTGCATACTGTCCCCCCAGCTTCATCAATTCCTGATGCGTCCCTTCCTCAATAATCTTACCATGTTCAAACATATAGATACGGTCAGCATCCCGGGTTGTTGACAATCTGTGAGAGATGAAGATTACGGTTGCATCGCCAGCCCTGCCAAGAATATTCTGATTCAGATCATATTCCGCCTTGGGATCTAAAGCGCTGGAAGGCTCATCCAGAATCGCAATATGCATACGGTCTTTTTTGGCGAACAATCGGGCAATTGCTACCTTTTGCGCCTCTCCACCCGACAACTGCACCCCGTTTTCTGCAAACTCCCTGGTTAGAGGCGTATCTAAGCCTGCTGGCAGAGTACTAAGACGGTCAATAAAACCGGACTGCTCTAACGCCTCCTCGATCCGACTCCGATCCTCAGCTTCCGGCTGCTGCATCATAACGTTTTCCTGTACCGTAGCCGCATAGAGCTGATAATCCTGGAAGACGGACCCAAAAATATCACGGTACTCTGCTGTACTGTATTGCCGAATGTCATGACCTCCATAACAGATACTGCCCTCGCTCACATCATACAGCCTCATCAATAGTTTGATAAATGTAGATTTCCCGGCGCCATTTTCGCCTACAAATGCTACCTTTTCTCCCGGATGTATCTTCATATTGATGTGTTTCAGTGTATCTTTTTCTGCACCATCATAACGGAACGACATATCTTTGATTTCCAATACGGACTGTTTTTCTGGAAGCTGCATTTCCCCCACGGCATCCTCTATCTGGCTCTCATAATTCATAAATTTACGGAATCGCTCACAGAACATCCCTGACCGCTGAATACGCTCCACACAGTAATTGATAGCGTCTAACCGATTCCGAACAATTCCCTGAGCATTATTCAAAGCTGCCACTTCTCCCAATCCGATTTTACATACTACTAACGCCATATATCCCAAATACAGCGGGACACAAAACAAAGACAACACGGTAAACACGGAGATCCAATTGACCAATGACCACAGGGAAATCCTGATACCATATTTTTTGGAGATTGCAATCGTTTCATCAATCGCCTGGTGAAATTGCTTGTGAAGAGGTATTTCTATATGAGATAGTTTGATTTCCTTTGCATATTCCGGCTGATAAAACACGCGTTTAGAATAATTAGCCCGACGCATAATGGTTTTCTTTTCCACGTCATACTGGTATTCCAGCTTCATAATACGAAATCGGGAGAAAACATTAATGAGGAATCCCAGTACTGGAAACAGGGCAATCACTGGATCAATAAAAGTAATTAACCCAGACAGTACTAGAACCGTCGTAACGTTTCTGCCCATCCGCGCCAGATCAAAAATAGCTGTGACTACCATATCTTCTAACTGGGATGCTGCTACCACAAAATCGTCATAATATTGATCACAATCGTAACACATCAGATCCATTTTTGCCGCTTTTTTAATCATCTCCTCCTGCATCATGCCAGTCATACGGATAATCCGAGGGGTAGCAAAACTCTCTGCACTGCGGTCAAATGACATTAATATTGCCATGCCAATTGTTGCTGCTGCCACCAGTATTGCAGTTTGACGAAATGTGTAGGAAGGATCTGACAGATAGTTAATAAAAGCCCTCATAAAAATGGTATCCATACTGGCATAACCAACACCGCCCAATACAAAAGCGGCAAAAATAATAAAAATTAATTTGGCATCTTTTCGAAAAGCATACCGCAATAAATAGACAAAATTGCTGAGAATCCTGCTGATCGGCAGTTTTTCCTGCGTCTTTTCCACATTATTCTGCATAAAGACCACCTCCCATCTCCTCCTGATAATTTTGCGCCTGCAGATGGAACATCTGGGCATACCGTCCATTTTTCTGCAACAATTCCTGATGGGTTCCTTCTTCCACAATCCTACCATGCTCCAGGAACAAAATGCGGTCTGCCATCCGTGCCGAAGACATGCGGTGAGAAATAAAGAACACGGTTTTCCCCTCAGAGGCTTCCATCATATTACAATACATATTGTATTCCGCGATAGGATCCAACGCACTGGACGGTTCATCTAAGATAACAACGTCAGGGTTTTTCGCAAATACTCTGGCAATCGCGACCTTTTGCGCCTGGCCCCCGGAACAGACAAATCCTTCTTCCTCAAATTCCTTGGTCAGATAGGTGTCTATACCCTGTGGAAGTTTCTCCAAGACATCCCCGAACTGTGCCTTCTCTAAAGAGTCAATCACTATTTTTCTCTCTTCCTCTGTCTCTGGTGATTTCATTAGCACATTCTCACCCAAAGGCAGGGAAAAAATCTGAAAATCCTGAAACACCGTGCCAAAATGGTCTCGGTAGGCATCCATATTATAACGTCGGAGATCATTGCCGCCCACCACAATTTTCCCCTCGGATACTGGATATAACCCCATTAACAATTTCATTAATGTCGTTTTGCCGGCTCCATTTTCCCCGACCAGGGCAATATGTTCTCCCTGTCGTATTTTAACGGTAAGATCTTGAATAATCATCTGATCGCTGCCGGAATAATGATAAGACACCTTGTCAAAAAGAATATCTCCCATAGATGAATTCGGCATTATCGTATCTTCGGCTACTTCCTCAACCTCACATTCCATAAATTCCCGAATGTGGTTCATATACATGCACAACTTACCTGACTGAGAAAAATATTCAATGGCAGTATTGATTGATTCCACCACGTATCCCACTGCTGTAATCATGGCAATATAGGCGGCTACTGCAGTACTGCCGGAAATTTTCAGACGATATGTAATATAAAGATAAGACCCCATCGTGACCAGTCCGGCAAACAATAATGTCTCGATCAGGCGATAGACAGCAATTTTACGCTGATGGGACTGATTCTTTTTGTAACGGTCCATGTAGCCATCTCGGTGCGTTCCAAACAGCACTTTGGCTATGGGATACAGACGCAATTCTCCAGCATATTTTTTTTCATAAAACACTCTCTTGGCATATTCCATTTTTCGTTTTCCCACAGTCTCTTCCCGACGTGCTGCAAATTGCTCTGCACTCTCCCGAATTCCAAAATACAGGCTGCCAATCACTGGTGGAATCGCAAATACAATTAACATCATATCCACCGAGGCCAGGATCATCATAGCTGTAATACTTCCAATAACTGCTCCCACGCCCCAAGTTGTCCACAACATTCCCCAGATTCCTCGCTCCAAAGATTCATCCAAAGCCCTGGAAAAATTATCGTAAAACTCCGGATTCTCATACTGATCTATCGTAATCCGCTTAGCACGATCCATGATTTTGCCAAAGATATGGCGGTATACTTTCATCTCCGCAATTTTCTGGCAATAACTATGAAAAGAGGAAGTCAAATGAATAATCACATGCGCTATTGAAAAAATACTTACCATGACAAACAACTTATGAAAATCAATATGATTTTCTATACTTTCATAAATAAACTTAATCAGATAGATACTATAAACTGCATTAAAAATCGCCTCAGAAATATTTTTGTAAAATGAAAAATACACGATGGCGGGATCACCTTGGTAAATCAAAGCAATCGCATTACAAATACTTCCTATCACACTTTCTTTCTTTTTCTTTTTTTCCATCCCCAACCTCCATTACTCCTCAGGGTATTCACCCCTCTGTGCTCCCAAGAAACATAATATTTCTTTTTCAAAAACTCGGTCACTTTCTTGAATATGCCACTTTCTGTCCAGCATCCGAAACATGTATTCTGATATCATAAACAACTTCATTTGCATTGTCAAGATCCGTTCAGTATAATTTTAGGTATCACCGGGAAAAAACAGCTTGCCATTATTTTAGGAAAAACGCCTGTTTTCGGCATCCGCAACCGTTAGTTGACAAACTTCAAGGTAGACTTGGTAGCAAAAATTAAAGTGTTATTGTATGATAAACGAAAAATTGAAAGGGGAAACCAATATGCATATCGCGGAAAAAATTTATACGGAACGAAAACGACTTGGATGGTCACAGGAACAGTTAGCAGAACAAATGGAGGTGAGCAGACAGGCAGTATCTAAATGGGAATCCGGCCAGTCCATGCCCGATCTGGATAAACTTGTTTTAATGAGCAAAATATTTGGAGTTTCTACCGATTACCTTTTAAAAGAGGAAAATCATTCTGCAGTTTCTTCGCTCTCATCCGAAGATCCCATTTCTTATCATGAAAAATTACCTACTCAGAACCCGGATACGCTCTCAGATACATTTTCACAAGAGCAAAAAACAATTAGGATGCTTACCACTCAGGAGGTACAAACCTATCAAAAAATGTGCTTTCAGACAGCTAGAAAAATAGCCCTGGGAGTCTCCCTTTGTATCCTGGGAGTTATTCTATACCTATTCGTAGAACAGTTTATCTCGTCCAATAATATCATGGAGGGAGAGGCAAGCATCGTCTTACTTTGCTGCATTGCACCTGCTGTGGCACTCTTTGTTTCTACCGGAATGAAAATGGAACCCTACCTTTATTTGAAAAAGGAGCCGTTTCAACTGACTGAGACCAACCAAAAACAATTAAAGGAGGAATCTGATAGATACTCCCATATCTTTATGGTCCGAATTACCAGTGGCGTAGTATTATGCATTATCGCCGTAATTATCCTGAATGTCTGCGAAGTAATTGAAAAACGCAGACAACTATTTGAACATTTCAAGTCTTTTCCTATTGTATTATTCCTCTGTATCATTACCATTGCTGTATACCTATTTGTATCGTCCGGCATCCGAAAAGATTGTTATGATGTCCTGCTACAGAAAAATGATTATACCTTATCGAAAAAAAGAAATAAACGGGGTACTCTGATTGAGGTAATTGCCGGAATATATTGGTGCATTGTTACGGCTGGATTCCTTGGATACAGCCTGATTACCGCTGACTGGGGCAGAAGTTGGATCGTATGGCCCGTAGCCGGCTGCCTGTTTGGCGCTATTTCCACAGCACTAGTTTTAATCCAGCAAAAACATAACGAATAGATGCTAAGCATTAACATAATACACAGAATATCACGAAAAAGTCCTACGATGACAGGCATATTTTATCACATGATATCCTATATATAGTAAAAACACTAAAAAAGGTTAGACTTATGAAAAAACGTTTCCTATCTGTTTTGTTATTACTGACTCTACTCTGCGACATATTCTGCCTGGGTGGCTGTGCAAAAGAAAAGCCTGTGGAAAAAGAAAAGTCCGTTGATTATACTGTCGTACCGGAAGAGGATATTCCGGAAGACCTGCGTGAAATCATTGAACCACGAAAAGAAGTTCCTTTCCAGCTGACGTTTTCCGACCAATCCTATCTATATATTGTCAAAGGATATGGCGAACAGGCCACAGGAGGATATAACATTGTAGTAAATGACTTCTATCAGACCAAAGACAGTCTCTATCTGGATACGGAATTATTCGGTCCATCTGCCGACGATACCGTAGATGGCCGTATTTCCTACCCTTATATTGTTCTGAAAATAGAGTTGATTGATTTACCTGTTACGTTTGCCCACTAGCAAAGGGTATGTTACACTATCTACATATTACCGGATCTTTTATAGGGAACAAACGAATTGGGAGGTCTATTATGGAAATACAACTCAAAAACCAACAAACTGCCCTGTTGACGGATACGATGCAAATTGACGCAGTAACAAGCCGTTTGCTGCGTATCCGTTCACTACCAAAGAACGAAATCAGTGAAACTCCGTTTTCTTCAGGAACATCCTACGCGGTGGAACACTTGCCGGCAAACACTGGCCAATTTCACAGGCAAACTGCCGGCATTTTTGCTACGGATGATTTACAGATACGAATTTCCGGGGCAAGCGAACTGACCATCGCTTCTGCAGACGGCAAAATCCTCTGTGAAGATTACTCTGGCCCTACTACTACCCGGAACCGTTTAACCGTCGAGGAACAAGAACTGATGGCCCAGGAGGGACACAGCGTCCGAAATAATGACGACAAACGCTCTTATCAGGTCTATAAAAGAATGTATGGAGATGAACATTTCTATGGCCTGGGCGACAAAACCGGATATCTGGACAAAAAGGGATATGACTACATCATGTGGAATTCCGATCTACCAGATCCTCATGTGGAAAATCCCACGTTTCGGGCACTGTACAAATCCATCCCGTTCCTGATCGTGTTGCGTCCAGACTGCGCCTATGGAATTTTTGTTGACAATCCTCATAAGACATTTTTTGATCTAGGATTTGAAAGCCCAGAGTATTATAGTTTTTCTGCCGCTAAAGGATCCTTAGATTATTATTTTATCTATGGGCCTACGATGGCAGAAGTGCTATCGGAATACACTTCCCTGACCGGGAGAGCTCCCCTGCCGCAGCTCTGGACCCTTGGATATCACCAATCCCGCTGGAGCTATGCTTCTGCAATAGAAGTTCTGGATCTGGCAGACAAATTTCGAGAATTACAAATTCCCTGTGATGCCATTCATCTGGACATCGACTATATGGACTCATTCAAAGTGTTCACATCGAATGATACCCGTTTCCCGGATCTAACCGCTCTCAGCGATACCTTGTCTGATATGGGCATAAAATTAGTTACAATCATTGATCCGGGCGTCAAGGCAGAATCCGGCTATTTCCTATATGATACTGGACTGCAGGAAGGCTATTTTGCTCAAACCCAGGATGGAAAAGTATACCATAATGTCGTTTGGCCTGGTGACTCTGTCTTCCCTGATTTTACCGCTGCGGATGTGAGAAAATGGTGGGCGGAACAGACCCAGTTCCAAGTAGACCACCATATTCGTGGAATATGGAATGACATGAATGAACCTGCCAGCTTTCATGGACCTCTGCCAAATGACGTAGTCTTCCCAGGGGATTCTGATACTAATCCGCTTTTGCACGAAGACATCCATAACGTGTATGGACATCTTATGGCAAAAGCCACCTACGAAGGTTTGCGGAAAAATGATGGTAGAAGACCTTTCGTCATTACCAGAGCATGCTACAGCGGTACACAAAAATATGCAACGGTATGGACAGGAGATAACCAAAGCCTGTGGGCTCATCTGAAAATGTCTATCCCACAACTATTAAATCTGGGTTTATCTGGCCAGCCGATCGCTGGCACGGATATCGGCGGCTTTGGAGCTAACACTACGCCAGAACTATTATGCCGTTGGATTGAGGCAAACTGCTTCTCCCCTTTATTCCGTAATCACAGTGCCAAAGACACCCGCAGACAGGAGCCTTGGCAGTTCGACCAACAAACTTTAGAGATCAACCGTAAATATATTCAACTGCACTATCGTTTCCTGCCTTATCTATATGACCTGTGCTATCAGGAAACCCAGACAGGACTTCCCATCTTGCGTCCATTGGTACTACACTACAGTGAGGACCCGAATACAACACAGTGTAACGATGAATATCTGGTGGGAGACAAATTGTTGGTTGCTCCGGTTACGGATCAGGGTGCGAGGGTCCGTGCTGTCTATCTTCCAGATGGTCAATGGATTAATTATTGGGATGATACGCGAATCCAAGGGGGCAGATATATTTTACAGGAGGCTCCGCTGGATTACTGCCCGATTTATGTCAAGGCTGGCAGCATCCTACCTGTTTATCCTGCCATGACATCTATTGATCCAACTCGTTTAGATACCTTACAATTACACATTTATCCAGACCAAAATAGTAATACCGAACCATATCAGCACTATCAGGATAACGGAGAGGATTTCGCTTACGAACAGGGAGAGTATAATCTATATTGTTTTGACGGTATCTCTGATGCCGGAGACCTCCCTGCTGAGCATTATTTGCTGCATGATGGATATTCTCGTAAATATTCCTGCATTTCTGCCGTTATTCATTAACCGATTAAGTTTTTGAGACTTTCGCATGTTAAATTTGCAAAGGAAAATCAACGTTCCAACAGAGATTCTAATTTAATTGATAAGAGATATCCGCAAAGGTAATCACATCACCTGTATTTAGGCGAGTCTTTACATGTGCGGATATTTTTCTGCCATTGACGTAGGTACCATTGGACGAACCACAGTCTGTCAGGAAAACTTGTTTCTGCTCCACCTCCAACACTGCATGTTCTCGGCTGATCTGCTGTGGCAGCAATAATAATGCCTGATCCTGTCTTCTTCCCACTGCATAACGTCCCTTGGGTAAAACAAATTGTTCTGGCAAAACATCCACAGCACCAGATTTCTTTTTCCTCATTTTCTGGTGCTTATAGCGAACAAAGCAAACTGTGGTTTCTGTTTTATCTAAGGCTTCCTCTATTTTTTTCTCTCTGGCAGGCTCTTTTATAACGTTATCCTCAGGAAGATCAAGAAGAGAATTCACACGATGGAACATTTTTCTGCCACATCTCTCAAAATGTTCCTGTATTTCGGCAAAAGAGACCTCTCCGGCACAATGCATATCATAAATTCCGTAGAATAAAGCGATCTCTTTTTTGTTTCGATGGTCTAAATGTTCCATGATCGTTTCCATTAAATCCTGAAATTCCTGATGAATATCATGCTCCAGTCCCGGCGTATAGCACATAAAAATACGCTGATGGGTTCTGTCCAGAAAAATCCTTTCCGAGCAAACACAATATTCAAATCTATGGAGCAAAAAAGTCTCTCCTACAGAAACCGTTTCCAATACCTGTTGCAGAATCCAGCAGGCCCATGATACTGATACCGGCTGTTTCCCTAGTATCTCCTGTAAAACATGGCATCCCTGAGTCTCATAGGTCAATTGTATTTGATTATCAATATACTGGCGATGCATCGGCAACAGCCCTGGAATGTGATTATGCTCTATCATTTTTAATGCGATGGCAGCCTCACTTTCTTCTTCCGGTAAAGAATAGAACAATTCCTGTTTTCCCTCTTTCCATTGTAATTCCATACTATTGATCTCCCGTCTTTGTAATCGTGTCTCTTTGTCGGAGCATCTGTTCTGGCTGCCAAAAGTCACAGTCATAGGACCATGAAATTTCCTGCTGCCCTGCCAAAAAATATTCCATCACCGGAATGTGAAGATGCATCTGCGCTTTCCCGGATCCTTTGATCTTCATTGCCGTTTTTCTAACACTTCCACCATCCACCTTTGCCATCCACAAGTTTTCCTGTAATTGCTTTCTCCAAGTTTTATCCTTAGGAATCTCCTCTTGGTTCTTTGCCAGATCAATGATTTCCTGCTTTATATTCGCACGGAGCAGAACCTGATCATGTTCGTAATACAAAAAATACAGCAAGGCAAATAGTATGCCGAATATTATCGGGACGACAAACGCTGCTTCTAAGGTATAGCTGGCGGACACCCTGTCTCCCTTTTTTCTGTTCCGCTTTTTTATATCCTGCTTCCTCATAAGATGGCCAACAGGCTACCGCCCAGAATAAACGGCGCTAATGGGATTTTGGTTTCCTTTTTCTTAGAAAATAGAACGAGCAGAATCACCGCAAAACAGAACGTTCCCAAAAAACAATAGACAAACATCTGTATACTACGTGCACCCAATCCCATGATTGCCATTGCCAACAAAAAACCATCTCCTAAACCGATTCCTCCGCCAGTGAATCGGTTTAACACTGTGGCAATTCCTATCATAAGAATTGCCGCCACGAAAAGCATCCCACTGAATTCCTTTTGGAAGATCCGTATTCCACATAAAAGTCCTGTCCAGGCAATAACAAAAGACAAAGATACCGTATGTGACCGAATATCTTCCCAGGAACAAATTAATAATCCCACCAATAAAACTATATATATATGTTTCAAATATTTTCTCCCCATTTTCCTCTCATTGTTTTCCACATTTGCTACACGGCGGAAGATCGACAGCAGATTTCAATACCCGCCTGACTGTCCTACGCAGACCAGAACAATCTTTTGTCCAATGATAACGGACTCCATAAGGTGTAATATACAAAAGTGAATTATTGACCCGCGGTAAATCCTTCCTACAAGACTCACATGGTTTATACCGGGCACCCGAACGATTTCTGCGTTCCTCGACATCATTTTCTGCTACTGTCTGAATTCCCAGATGAAGATAGGTACAATCAATTCGAGTATGATATACCGTACCATTCTCTGCCACATAAACAAAGAGACCATTTTCTCCTTCTGTCTTTGATACCATGGAACGCCCAGAATAATTGTGCACCTGAAGTCGCTGATAGATATGAATCTGCAGCGTCCAGGAGGGTAATCCAGGTATGCTTCTATCCACCTCTGTCTCACAGTAGCCTTTCCCCTCAGATACATGCCAATTTACTCGTTTTCTCTGTCCATCCTCGGTGCAGAGATATGGCGCCTGTATTCCATAGAAAGCGTAATTCTCTCCCGTTTTCCACAATTGATTCTGCAAATCATTCTGTATGTTCAAACATTTAAATAGGTATAGAAACGCTAATATAGCCAGGAAAAAAACAGGCACTGTAAATGATGCCTCCACTGTGATCGAAGCCGCTAATTTTCTTTTTCTAATCATGGATCTCTCCTCATCCACTCCGTGGAAGCTAAATAGAACATCCTCTATCCAGTTATAAGTACCGGGGAGCACCTCTGCGAATCTCAAAATCGTATTGATTAATGTGTAAATGACAAACAGGATTTCCAGAAAGAGGACGCTCTATTTAGTTTCCACGGAGAACAGAACTACTACAAAATTTACAAATCAGATCCCATGCTATACAACATTACTGATAACTATGGCTGCCCTTAATCATCCTTGTTGTCCATCCCTGTTTCTGTCCCTGCTGTAAAGATATTCCAAATAGAAACGGCATTTGATACCGTATCTGATACTGAATTTTATTTACACACTGTTCCAGGGAAAAGGTCGCATTGTACCGCATCTGTAAATCATCCTGTATCAAGTCATACATTCTCAGACGCATCTTCTTTTCCGGCGTCATCATTAAAAACAACCATAAATAATCCTGATAACTAAACGCACGCAGACCACTTGTCTTTTGCTGTTCAGGAAATGTTTCTGCTTTTGCATGAAACACCTCTCTGCTCACACTGCATATCTCCGGATATGTCATTTTGAAACTAAATGCATTTTTCCAAATGGGAACCGTTTTCCCTTTTAACAATGCTGCAATATCCACACAGCTTTCTTCCACTGATAAAATTAGCAGAATCGTTTGCTGTATTGCAGTAATTAGCATCGGCAGCCCCAATGCACCTGCTATCTCCGTGGCCGTTGCCAAGCTATCTGCCTTTAGTCCCACATCGGTTTGAACATATGCATAGTTTAAGGCAGTTCGCAATACCAACAGACGTTGAACTACTCCCATCAGATTATCCCGTTCCTGTTCGGAACCAGAAATTAAATATTCCAATCCATATTGATAATGCTGGCTACAGGCCGTTACGTAGCTTGGAAAAACATGTTGTGCATAAGCAATTAACGTTCCTTGCTTTTTTGATAGTACATGAAGTGCATCGAAGATTCCCTCTTTATCTGTAATCAGGTTTTTAAGAAGGTCCGCCGTCCCCAGTTCCTTTGTCTCATCCGATCGCAACCCATTCTTTTCTTTACGATCACTGTAAACGGATGAAAGAGTTTCTTTTGACAATTTCCCCGTATCACAAACCAAATGTAGAACTCCATCCCGTAGTAACTCCCGAAAGGTTTCCAACGGATTTCCCCCGGCGCGATCGGGCATAGGCGATGCTTCCAGGTTAGGTGGAGTTCCCCCCTGCCCCGGACTATTCGATCCTGGTCCCAAGCTGTTTGATTCTTGCTCCGGGTCTTCCTTTTCCATATCTGGAATCTCAATTTTTCCCTGTTCATATTGACTGGTCAAGTCTAAATTTTTTGGAATAGATCCTTCTGGATCTACTTGCCCTATCTTTTGATATACCTTTTGGATTTTTGTCGTGACATCTTGAACTAATTTTGATTTAAGAAATTTTTTCACCTGCCCATAAAATATGGAACGATCTGTGATATCCATAGCTTCTGTGAGTTCCACTTCCACATTGCGAATTCGATATAACGAGGTATCAACTTGGGATGCATTTTTCCACTTGTTTTCCATGGCTGATTCTTCTGGTACCGCTCGTACATTATGGTTGATATCTGTTTGAATTGCCCTGGATAACTCTGTCACACCCAAACCATCATACCCTCCATATCCAAACAGTCCATACGACTGATATAATTCTCTGTTGTAGTCCCCAAAGACGGACACTACTGCCGCTTCCGCAGCAGATCTCAGATAGGCGCTCCCCGACAGAACACGAACATTTTCAAACGTTGCTGTTACCACAGACAGGATTACCCCAAAAATCAATGTCAAAAATATCGTAATACTGGCATCTGCCTTCCAAATTATTTTCCTCCCTGTCATTTTCCCTTCCCTAACGTAATCTCTGAATTGATTTTACCTGCCCCGCCATTGATCTGTGTAAACGCATTGTTAATAATCGCAGTGATCTGCGTTCGAAAAATCACAACCAGCATAATTAAAATCACGAGAATCAAGATCAGTTCCACAACACCTATGCCGGATTCTTCTTCCCAAAATTCCTGTAAACAATCTTTCATTATTTTTCCTCTTTTCTGCACTGTCTTTTGTATGATACAAACCATGTGCCACAGTGCCAGCACAGTATTTGCAGTCCGATTCTTCCCGGACATCTTATAAATGGATCCGTAATTGCCATAACCATGCCTACATGCTGCTAAATGCTGCATAAATAATTAGTAAAAGTACCACCAGCAGCATCAACATCATAGGCATTAACAGTCTGGTTCCTGCTTCTTCTCCTGACGCTTTTGCCTGTTCCTTTCTCTGACGGAAAGCATCTACTGCCTCGTACTCCAGAATACGTAATAAATCATCAGACCCTTTTCGAAGATTCTGTACTAACAATGTAGTAAATTTCATATATGACAAAATCCCCAGACGTCTTCCAAATAGTTCATAGGCTTTCCGTTCACTCATCCCACTTTCCACCTCCCGCATCGTCACTAACATCTCCTCATAGACAAACCGATACTTTCCCTGTCCCTTGCGACGCATGTTAGAATACTCTGTTGCAATCCTCACCCACGCTCCCTGTATCGTCATTCCTGCACCAATCAAAAGTACAAACTGGTCCAACATTTCCGGGTAATCCAAAACTAGTTCCCGCTCCCGTCTGGCTGTCTGCCGACGCAACTGCCAGTCCAGCATGAGCGGTACTGTCGGAATCCCTATGCCGATCATCAATAAAAAATACTTCCAGACTGCCTTTTTAGGCTCCTGATAAAACACCTCCTTTCCGCCAATGGCATCGGGCAGTTTCAAATATTCTTCTGTCTCCGTCTGCTCCGCCAACCTCTCCTGCTCCTTCCCCCATGTTCTCCATAACTCTTCTTCTGTTGGTCTCTGTGGGGATACCAGGGTCAACTCCAGGGGCAGACTTTCCTCTTCTTCCTCATAGCGAAACAGCGCCGTAATTTCTACAGGTGTCTTTTTTTCTATGTTTTCCCAATGAATAGATCCATCTGTTTCGATCAATTGTAAAGAATCTGGTAACCATTCTATTTGGATCACGCTATCCTCTAAGCTGTTCATTAAGAAAAGATCCTGCGTTACATGATCTGCTGTCTCATTTTGTCCTAAATAGTTTTCTTTCACATATTGCTTCGCACGAGTAAATTCTGCCTGCAGTTCCTCTGCCGTATACTGACGGGGCGCCACTTCTATGGCAACCGCCTGTCCATGCCCTGCAATATAAGTTTCCAGTGCTACCCTTTCCGCACTTTTCCCTGGATTCTGGCGTTTTATCCGATTCTGTGGGTCTATTCTCCCTTCCTGATCAGATCGGATAACACAACAGAGAAAAGCTGCCCCACATAACAATCCTAAAAAAGCAAATGCCTGTTTTCTTTTGCGACAGTAGATCTTTAATATGGCTTCCCTGCTTTTCCCTACATAAAGTTTCTGCAGCTGGTCTATCTTATCGGCAGAAATCCTTTTTTCCCAGGCATGATTCATCCTTGCCCATAATGATGATATCTTTCTCATATGTCGATCCGAATTATCCTTTCACTCCAAAAATATGCCAGCAGATACACCACCAGAAAACAAGTCATAATACCACGGCCCTTACCATGATAAAAACAATCCAGAAATCCGGGAGAACAGATCCAAAAGTATAGTATCATCCCCAATGGTACGCAATTCATAACTCTTGCTTCCATTCTTTTGCCAGCACTCATAGCTTCAATCTCTCTCCTTACTTCAATCTTTTCACTGATTCGATCCGCTGTTGTACGGGTAATAGCAATGAGATCTCCACCTGTCCGTTTCGCTGTCTGGAAAACTTCCGCAAACCTTCTGATATCTTCCACCCCAGTACGAGTCGATAATTCGATCAGAGCTTCCTCCACCGGATAATTCAACTGACATTTTGTGACGATAGCATGGAATTCCGGAGCTAATGCAGACGTCCTGCCATAAAGCAATTCCAAATCTCTGCCTGCCTCAGCAAACGCATTTTCCATGGAATAACCTGCGTTGAGTGCAGTGGCAATTCCCTGTAAGCCTTCTCGAAATTCCAGATTAATCTGTTCTTGCCACTGCTTATGTTTCTTATGATATTCTATATAGATACCGCAAAGGCCAGAGAGTAACGCAGAAATCCCCGTCCATAATAAATTGCGGTAAAATAAATAACTTAATACTCCCACTTTCAAAAAACCTGATAGAAATCCACGGTATCCCTTTTTCCAATAGCGCACCCAGATATGCCATAACCACCCTGCCTTCCTATTCCCAGTTGGATCCCGATTGTTTCTCTGCAGTTTCACCTGTTTTCTATTCATAGGATACCTCCAATCCCGAACGCTGTAATTTTCCCTGATTTTGCAGACAGCTGCCACTCCATTCTAATTTTCCCAAAACTTGGCCTTCTGCATTTTCTCCTTGTTCTATAAACTCATAGAGTGGATTGAAACAGATACTTCCATCCTGTATTCCCAAAACCTCTGTAATCATCAAAACCCTGCGGCTCTTATCCCTCATTCTGCCAAGCTGTATCACAATATCTATGGCAGAAGCAATTTGGCTGCGCACCGCCTCCATGGGAATATTCATACCTGTCAAAACGAGTGTCTCTAACCGGGACAGCATATCCTGTGGGCTGTTGGCATGCCCCGTAGATAAACTTCCGTCATGCCCCGTATTCATTGCACTAAGTAACTCACACGCTGCCGCATCCCGCACTTCCCCTAAAATAATCCGATCAGGCCGCATACGCAAAGCTGATATAATTAAATCACGAATCGTCACTGCATTACGTCCTTCCAGATTCGCTCCCCTAGCCTCCAACGTAACCAAATTAGAAATCCCCTGAATTTGAAGCTCTGCAGAATCCTCAATCGTAATAATTCTCTCATCGGAAGGAATGTACTGGGACAATGCATTAAGGAAAGTTGTTTTTCCACTGCCCGTTCCACCACTAATAAAAATGTTATATCCCGCCTGTACTAATTGTCTCAAAAATATTGCTGCATTTAGAGGTATCGAGCCCATCGCAATTAACTTGTCCATGGTAATGGGATGTGCCGGAAATTTACGAATTGTTACCGCCGGCCCATTGATCGCTACTGGAGGCAAAACAATATTTACCCGGGAACCATCCTCTAAGCGAACATCTACAATAGGATTTGCTTCATTAACCATTCGGTTCATCCTGCTGACAATTTGCTGTATGACATCCTCCAGTTTTCGTCTGCTGGAAAATGCTCTGGGATACTGCTGCAATCTCCCCTCTTTTTCTACAAAAATATGATCTGCTCCGTTTACCATAATTTCTGTAATTGCTTCCTCTTCCAAAAGCTCCTGCAACACATCCAGTTTTCGCAGGGAATTGAAAATATTCTGAATCAGTTCCTGCTTTTCCTCTACTGTCAGATATCTTTTCTGTCCCATTTTCAGCACACGTGTCTGAATCTCCTCCCAGATCTCTTCATCACTTAAGCTGTGTTCCCGGTCAATTGCTTGCAGCACCTCATTCCCAATCTGTTCCTGTATCTCCTGTTCCCACTTCTCTTTCTCCTGCCCCGAATACATATTTCCTCCTACTTTGTTTTTTCTATACTCATGGTTTCTTCAAATGCTTTGTTTTCCATTGGATCAAGAATGATACATAGATACGAACTGAATTCTCTCCAACAATTCTTTTTCGCCTTCCCGGATTAGCAACTGTTCAAACGCTGTCAGCTTATTCTGTTGGATCTCACTCTGTGGTTTTGGCAAATATAAAACATCACAACTACGCATTAGTTCGATTGAGCTTTCCGCAATGTATCCAATGTCAAAAAATATTTTTTCATACTCCGTTTCCTCCGCAAGAACATGCAACAACCTCTGCATGTCCGATGGCGTCAGGCTGTATAAGTCCCGATAGTCCTCCACCCCACGGATCACGGCAATTCCGTCCCGGTTTTGAATCAGAGATTGCAATTTTACGGCAATCTTTTCTTTATGCTGACGCAGGTAGAATATCATTTCCGACATTCCTCTGCTTTCTTCCATCGGTGTCAGTTCTTTCCACTTACTGATACAGTTTCCCGACATACCATGAAATAACTCCAGATTGAGATATAACGTTGTGTACTGCATCCCATATTCTTTTGCCATTTCATAAGAGAAAGTACTCACCCCTGCTCCTCCATAGGGAGAATATAGTCCAATAAATTCCACTCCCTCCAAGGTAATTCTTCGTGTCATAACATGCATCCCATCGTCATCCGCAATGACTGCCAACAGCTCCTGAACAATGCTCTCCGCAGATTGGTACTTAAAGATCACGGGACGTTCAGAACCCTCTCTGACCACATCTCCCTCTGACAGGAAAATTAACTTGCGGATCTGTGTCTCCCTTTCCCACAATGGGTCCCAGTCCCGTTCCCCCACCAGCAGCATCTCTACCGGTCCTTGCTTCAAAAAATGTTTCAGACTATCCTCATTGGTAAACAGCCGAACCTCCATCATTGCATTTTGATGATGATTGAGATAAGATGCCAATTGTCTGGTATATCCCTCCCGGTCAAACATTGCAACCAGTATTTTCTTCACTTGTATTCCTCCCTTTTGTTCTGGCTTCATGACAGATCAGCACAATCTAAGATCAAGTTCATGAAACTGCCAGTACAATCATATATGCCACCCATGTGACCGGTGCCAGAGGGATCACACGATCCCCCTGCTGAGAACCCGGATGATAATATCGTTCATACCGATACCGGCGTTCCCATACATACACCAGCAGGGCAATACATCTCTGTCTGAGCTCTGCCTTTCTCCAGAGCCGAATCCACGACAGAATTCCTGCAGCCACACTCATGATCACAAGCACTTTGCCCAGGAAGGGCAAACCACATGACAAGCTGATCACCGAACATAGTTTAATATCACCTGCTCCAATTCCTCCCATTCGATAAAGGGGCCACCCTATTACCAATGGAATCAAAAGCGCAATTAGTCCGGCGCCTGCTGCCTGAAATCCTCCTTCCCATACCCTAAAAAACATGCCCAGGCACCAGCCTAAGATAATCCAGACATTCGCAATCCGGCGTTCTCTCCAATCGCCATACGCTGCTGCTGTCACAATGCAAGCGGTAATCAGCAAATTCATGCGGCAGCACCTCCTTTCCCAAAGTGTGCCGCAACTATAGCATCCGACGAGGAAACCTGTCAACCATGGGAATCCTTGGTACTATTTCACAAAATATTTAAGGGAGAATTAGTAAAAACCACCGAAGAAAATACAGAAAAATGGCACCCGGCATCCCCAAAAGTGCCAAAACGACCAAGGTCATTTCGTTAATATTCACGACAAAATTTTCGTTCATCTGTGTCAGAAAAAAATTGCAAACATATAGAACAATCACGCCTGAGAAGCATCGACCGACCAGATGCAGAAGCAAGATTTCGACTTTACACCCCAAACATCGCAAAAAGATGAGACAAATTCCTACAATAATTATGGTATTTAACATCAAATGCCACCTTTCAGCTAGGCATCCGGGTATATTTCTAAACCATTTTTCAACGGCATGTACCCGGATACTGTCTTTATTTACACTCTATGCAGCAAACGGTATTTTTAGGACAAACAACGAACGGATGTGTATAAACCTGACATTTCGTGCTTATACTAGTAATAACTACCATAAATTGGATGACATGCGTGAAACTAACGCAGGAAAGGAATCCTATGAATATTTTGACAAAACAAAAACAAAAAAAACCTCCCAAAAGGGAGATTTTCTTGAAAAAATCATTATTAGAAGCCCAGAGAAGCCTAGAAAATGCCTACACTGGTTTGGATGCTGTCGATGATCCCGATATGATTGACAGCTATATCTATGAATTAAATGCTGCCTATCTGCGATACAGCATTATCTTGCGGGATATGAGAGAACTTACTTCGGACGAAGAACATCAAATACCCCAAACAGATCCAACTGACCATTTCCCCACTCTCGATTTGGCGTCACGTTACCTGCGGGATTCGCCCCCTGTATTAAATACTTTTGGACTGTAATAGTATCCATGGAAATGTCATTTTTCCTGACAAGCCCCCATTCCACCAATAATGCTACAGTTCCCGCTGTTAGTGCAGATGCCGTACTGGATCCGTCCTGATAACCATATCTGGCAAGTTCCTCTCGCTCCGTCAGATTAGCAACAGGGATGCCAATTTCCGGCAGCGGACCATAGATCTGAATCCCCGGCGAAACGAAATCCGGCTTGATCAATCCAACCCGGTTGTATCCACGACTGGATTCTATCGCAATCCCTCCCGTAGGCCCATTATAAAACCCGGTTGTAATTACCCCATAGCTATTCGCCGGGTCACATATCGTCACATTCGGATCCGCCTGCAAAAAATAAGTCTCATCACTAATAAAATTTCGCATCGGAAGCCACATATGAAAGTTCCCATCCCTATTATTTTCATTAAATACACGTAGATGCCAAACCCCCTCCTGTGGTTCTATAAACCGCAGCCGAATACATTCGTCCCCGCTTTCCGCAGAGACTAGCAAATATTCAATTTCTACCGTCGTCTGTTCAAATAAAAATTGAATTGTATTCCGTTCCCCTAATCGGGCAACCGTTTTACCACTGTATTCACCACTCGGTGAAATCAAACCAATCGAATACCGATCTGGTGCATCGCTCCACAATTCCATCGTAAATCCGCCTCTGCCCGCTCCGATCTTGAGTTCCACATCTGTACTCGCCCCGGCAGATATCACATCACTGTAAAAATGATGGGAGGCGTTCGCTTCATTGCCACCTGCTGCAACCATAAAGCTTCCGCGATATCCCCCATAAAACGTCATCATCTCTCCCAGGGCGCCGCCAGTATTATGCCCGCCTAAATTGGTTCCCATCCCCAGGCAAACTACAAGATGCATATTACGTTTCACTGCCTGATACCAAAGATAACGTATGCCCAGCATAATATCACTTTCCGCATAGCAGGGTTCTTCTCCCTGCACCTGAAAATAATCTTTCAAATTCTGCTTTGCCTCTTTGCATTTTACTACACAGATGGAAGCTAATGGCGCCACTCCTGCGAACCCACGGCTATCATTGCGGTTTCCACAGGCAACCCCTGCCAGAAAAGTTCCATGTCCGTTTTCATCCCGACTAGGCACTACCGACCAGGGATCATCTGCAGATAATGCCATATTAATTTCTTCCGTATTATATTCTGCGCCAAATAGAAAATCCTCCGGCACTCGCCCCACACCGCCATCTGGCAGTTCCTGTACCGTCTGATCCCAAATTGTCCATATTCTGCTAGTGCCGTCTGCATTGACAAAAGCTGGATGGGTGTAGTCGATCCCGGTATCCACAAATCCAATCATAACCCCTTGCCCGGTTAGATTGAGATTCGTCATCCGTTGCACCTGTGCCACGCCGATTTCCTCTAACGTATCGTCCGAGGACAGCAACCCAAAAACCCGCGGGACAACAAATACTCCAGACCATTTCCCATACTGCACCCGGCTTTCTTGAAGATATACCACCGCATAGCGGTTACATGCTATCTGAAAGCAGTTTGTGCCATACCACTCTGGTATCTTGGAGTCATTTCCCACCTGTTCCACCAGGTAATCAATATAATCCTCCGAGTAGATCCTTTCTTTGCAGTCAACAGCCATTCTATTTTCCCAGTCCACATATGTGCTTATCTTATGATATGCATCGGCATAGAATGAGTGACTGTCCGAAGAAAGTAGTTATTTCGTTTGTATATTCTTTCAGCTCACTGTCAGCAATATCATTCGCCAGGATTTCTTAGCTCTGTAGATCGATCCTAGTTCCTGCCTGTTCTATCAAAGGAATCTCCATTTCAGCCTGATACTTTTTGTCTACATCCTCTTACTTTATAAATGTATACGGTTTCGTTTCTATCTCAAAGAAAACATTTTCCAGTACCTTTTTTGCCATAATTTTCTACATTAAAATACACCAAACGTACTATATGTTCGGTGCATTTCAATAAATCCTGGTTATTCTCAATATTTTAATTTGGTTGTTTCTCGAAAACTAAGACATTCTTTAGTTTGACTGCAAGCAATCGGTTTCATTGCATATGCACTTTCTATCTTTTTTAATGCAATTTCTGCCATTTTCTGCTTTTTCAGAGCAGCTAGTTTTTCCTCCGCATCTTTATAGTTTCCTAACTCTCCAAAAAGAGTCATGGCTTCATCAATGTTCGTATTCTGTGCCCATAAATACTTCACTTCATTAATTCGCTCCGAAGCATCTTTATAATTATCAGAGGCTTTAAAACCCAAGATAGCAGCTTCATACGATCCGGATGCCAACAAATATTCTGCCTTTTTATAGTAAACCTCTAGCATCTTCTTCTTGGACCCATTAAAATCATTTAATTTCTCTAATTTAACAATGGCTTTATCAAACTTATTATCTTTTACTAAAGCCATCGCTTCATTGTATTGGTTTAATGGAACCAAATAATACCGATAACCCAAAAATCCTCCCACTCCCAGAAGAGCGGCAATGAATACTGTCATCAATACAACAAATACTTTTTTCTGTTTCTTAGTCTTAAAAAACTTAGATGCCTTTTTTTCTTTTTTCTTTTTCAGACGATAACCACATCCTGGACATTTTTTTACTGTATCGGATATCTCCTTGTTACATTCTGGACAATTAATCAATGCCATAAAATCAACTCCTTTACTTTTTTCATTTGTTTTTCCATTAATCTGTCTGATTAATAACTCTTTGATTTCTTTTTTAAACTCATTGTAGTTTTATATTGATAGGTAAAATACTGATTTTCATTAGGACTATTTTTAAAATAATTAACGGTAAGGCCAGAGGTTGATAACGTTACCGTAGTATAGCGATCAATTCTTATTGTTCCCATACCAGACATGGTTTTTGTTTTATCCAGCCAGACTAAGCCAGAATCCACACCTTCCTGAATACTGGAATAAGTGGTATAAATCGGAATACTTCCGCTTAATTTTACTTTTATCTTTCCATTTTTCAGCAATTGACATTTAACAGAGACCGACTCCTCTCCTTTGCTAAAATTTCTATACTAACTTTCAGAGCGTCCATCATAATCCCATATCTCTGTTGACCGCATCTGTCCTCCCGTCGTCTTCCATACTCCACACAACGCAAGCCAAGCGCTCTTAGCATTAAGTTGTTTTTTTAGTGTAGATGCTTTCGTATCTTTATAGCGAAATTTAGAAGGAACCTGTTTTAATATCTTCTTCGCAGAATTCAATCTTCCCTCTTTGATCTTTGATTTCGCATTCAACAAAAAATCCTTATATTTTTCCAATTTATCATATTCTTTTCTTTTAGCTTTTAATGTATTATAATTCGAAACTTGCTCTTTGGATTCAATCGACAACCGATTATATGCATTTTCTGCGGCATCAATCTTACTCCTTGAACCATTTTCCAGAGTTACCTTTCCAATTCCTTTAATTTGATTAATGACATCCGTTAAACACAATGCTTCATACTGGCTTTCATAAACACCGATTTGACTATAATTCGTAACAAGATTTTTTTGTTCTTCATCCAGTTTGTTGTATTCGTTTTTAGCACTGTTAATGGCAGACTGACTGTTTAATGTTACTTCACCAATCCCATTCACAAGATCAATTACATTTTGAACTTCTGCTTCTCTAACAATATTAATTTGACGGTCAACGGATGAAATTCTTTTTTGTACAGCAGAATACTGTTTGATTTTACGTTTCTGTTTCCATTGCAAAGAAGAATATTTTTAGGTTATCGCCTTACACTGCTTTTGATAGGTATGTAATTGCTCCTCCGTTTTACCTTCCATATTCTCCTGCATGGTTTCCTCAATGAGACGATTTAAAGATGCTACTTGAGCCTTCTCAAAATCATTTAATCTTAAAATTGAAACCAGACAGCCAATTCCCACAATAATTAAAATTCCTGCAACTGCACTGGCAATAATGATACTTTTCGTTTTCTTACTGATTGGATTCTTCTGTTTTTTCTGTTTTGCTAATTTATATCCACAAGTGGGACAAAATTTAGCAGTATCAGATACTTGTCTTCCACATTCCGGACAACTAAAAAGTGCCATAGTATATTATTCCTTCCTTAGATATTATCTTTTGTCTCTTCCCTATTTATCTTTTGAAATTTCACTTTCCGAAAAAGATAATTAATTAGACCATTATGCCCTGCACTATGACCTTGTTGTAGCCTTCATAAACAAGTTTGCCCAGTCCGTTTGCCATTATATCACATTTATTATAGCCTAGCAACATACGGCTTTGAATACTAAATAAACAGAACAGAATAAAACCGCATAACTTCCACACATTAAGCCTGCTCTATTGCTCCTGTCCGCTCCGTCAATAATTTCATCTCTCCGCTCCCGCGCATTTCAATCATCGGCGAACCCTTTTTCTCTATATAATCTGCCGTAATCGTTACCCTGCCAATAAGATCATCCTTCGGAATCTCATACATGATATCCAGCATAAAATCTTCGATAATAGTGCGCAACGCCCGCGCTCCGGTCTTTTTCTCTGCCGCCTGCACTGCAATTGCCCGCACTGCTTCCTCACTAAACTGCAAGTCTACTTCATCTAACGCCAAAAGCTTCTGATACTGTTTTAGAATCGCATTTTTCGGTTTCGTCAACACTTCTACCAACATTTCTTCTGTCATGGCTTGTAATGCAAAGACAACCGGTAATCTCCCCAAAAACTCCGGGATCATTCCAAACTCCCTCAAATCTTCCGTCGTTACTTTTTCCAGAATATTACTGTCCTCATCATATTTATCTTTCAGATCCGACAAAAATCCAATGGATGACTGCTTGTTCAGTCGATTTTTTATAATTTTATCCAGTTCTGGAAACGCACCGCCGCAGATAAACAGAATATTTCGGGTATTGATTGTTGTCATAGGAACCATAGCATTTTTATTTGCCGCTCCCACTGGCACCTCCACATCGCTTCCTTCCAGGAGCTTCAACATTCCCTGCTGAACGGATTCTCCGCTGACATCCCTGCTGTTGGTACTCCGTTTCTTGGCAATCTTATCAATTTCATCAATAAACACAATACCATGTTCTGCCTTTTCCACGTCATTATCCGCTGCCGCCAGCAGTTTTGACAAAACGCTTTCTACATCATCCCCGATATATCCGGCCTCTGTTAAAGAGGTCGCATCTGTGATTGCAAGCGGAACCTGCAACAGCCTTGCCAATGTCCTGACAAGATATGTCTTCCCACATCCGGTCGGTCCAACCATCAACATATTAGATTTTTCAATCTCAATCTCATCCATGCTGTCCGTCAACACACGTTTATAGTGGTTATACACTGCCACCGATACTACTTTCTTGGCAAAGTCCTGCCCGATCACATATTCATCTAACTGCTCCTTGATCCGATGGGGAGCCGGTAAGTGTTCGATATCAAAGACCACTTCCTCCGCCTTCTTCTTATCAGCGGCTTCCTGTTTCTGCGGTTTTTTGCGCTTTAACTTTTGACGCTTTGGAACATCTTCATATGGCGGCATTGTCCCCATATGAATCATGTCCATATACGGCATCCCATTCCCCATTGGCACAGTATTCAGTGTCTTTTGCATACAGTCATTACAGATACAAATATTATTTGGAAGCGGCATCTTAATCATCTTACCCGCCTTGCTCTCTGGTCGCCTGCAGATATAGCAGACGTCTTCATAATCTTTATCGTCTTGATCGTTCTGTTTTGTCGTATCTTCCGCCACGGTTCGTTCTCCCCTCTATACAAATCATATTTAACATTCTAAAGTATACTCCAACTGTGGGCGATTGTCCACCTGATCGGAATGGATGTCATCTTTTCCATTTGATAATTTCCTGTTACCCTATCATCGTTCACGTAATCCGGCTATTTCTCTAGAAAATGCATTGTTATGTCCGAATAACCAAAAACCAAAACTCTTAAAAAATACAATTGACAATCCCCGTATAAATCAGTAAAATAAAAGAGATTTCCAAATGTCGCTATAGCTCAGCAGGATAGAGCGACCGCCTCCTAAGCGGTAGGCCGGAGGTTCGAATCCTCTTAGCGACGTCACAAGAAATGCCGAAAACACTGGAGATTCCTGTTTTCGGCATTTCTTTTTTTATTATTTGCTTACCAAAATGACGTTTCTACTAATCAAATAAAGCATTAAAAGGAAAATAGAAAACAATCAATCCAAAAACTTCCGCAGCACCGAAATAAACACATCCATATCTAACGGCTTCGCAATATGGGCATCCATTCCATTCTTAATCGCCGCCTCCTTATCTTCCTCCAGTGCATTGGCAGTCATAGCGATAATCGGAAGATTCCTGACATCCTTTCGCGGCAGATTTCGAATCGTGCGGGTTGCCTCATATCCGTTCATAATCGGCATCTGCACATCCATCAAAATCGCATCGTAGTAATTTTCCTCCGCTTTTTCCATCATAGCAACGGCGTCCGTGCCGTCTGGCGCAGATTCTACCACGAAACCGGCTTCTGTCAGGATAAACTCTGCGATCTCACGGTTCAACTCAATATCTTCCACCAAGAGAATCCGCTTTCCACTAAAATCAGCCAGCGTCCACTCCGCCACTTCCTCTTTTTTCTCCATCAAATTATTAGCAGCAAGCAGCACAGATTTCAAATCGGACATAAAGAGTGGTTTCGCACAGAAAGCAGTAACACCAGCTTCTTTTGCTTCCTCCTCAATATCTGACCAGTCGTAAGCTGTCAGAATAATAATCGGTGCTTCCTCCCCAACTACGCTGCGAATTCTCCTCGCAGTCTCAATACCGCTGGTTTCTGGCATCTGCCAGTCAATAATATACGTATGGTAGGAATCCCCCTCATCATGGGCCGCTTTTGCACGATACACTGCTTCTCTGCCTGATGTCGTCCATTCGGAACGCAACCCGATCTGTTTCAACATTTTGCTGACACTGTCACAGGTATTAAAATCATCATCCACAACCAGAGCACGCAGACCTTCCAACTGTTTAATCTGTACCGCATTTTTTTCTATATCCTGCAGCTTCAATCCCAACTCAACCGTAAAGGTACTTCCCTTTCCCACTTCACTTTCCACATGGATCGTACCATTCATCATTTCTACAATATTTTTGGTAATCGCCATACCCAACCCGGTTCCTTCAATACCATTTCTGGTTGTCGTGGATTCCCGTTCGAACGGTTCAAAAATATGCTTCACGAACTCGGACGACATACCAATTCCATTATCCTTAATGATAAACTTATAATCACCATATCCATGCCGGAATGTGGTTTTCTGCATAATGTGGAAAGAAATCGTACCTCCGGCCGGCGTATATTTCACAGCATTACTTAAGAGATTGATAAAAATCTGATTTAATTTCAAGGAATCAGCAATAACATCCTCATTGGCAACCTCGAATGTATCAATAAACAATTCCAACTGTTTTGCCTTTACCTGCGGCTGGATAATATTGACCAGATTATGCATCAGTTCGGAAATATTACACTCCTGTTCCTTAATCTGCACTTTTCCACTCTCTATCCTGCTCATATCCAGGATATCATTAATCAGGCTGAGAAGATGGTTACTGGAAGAAAGCACTTTCTGCAGGCAGTCACGCACCTGTTCCTTATTGTCAATATGACTGACTGCAATCGTAGCAAAACCGATAATTGCATTCATCGGTGTACGGATATCATGAGACATATTAGACAGGAACGTCGTCTTTGCACGGTTCGCATGCTGTGCCTGCATCAACGCATCCTGCAATGCCTGGGTCTGTTCTCTCTGTTTCTGGACTTGTTCTGTAATCTCCTTGGATACCACCATAACCATGACATCATCGGTATCATAATCCTGGGTCATAACAAAGGTCTGGCGGATACACATCTGTTTTTCCGGGGATAACCATGCCCAATAATCCGCAATAACTTCTGCATTTCCCTTCTCAAAACTCTGTTGCAGATACTCTGTATTTACTACTTCGCTATACTCCTCCATTGATTCCTCTAATACAAACTCTTTCCATTTTTCAAAACACTCCGATGCCTTGCAAGGAGCCTGTAATCCGACTTTCGCCAGCAGAGATACCTCTCTGCCATCCATTTGACGTACCACATCCTGCTCAATCCGATCCTGAGTCAGATTAAACTCAAAGGTACAGAATGCATTCGAAGTAATAGCTATGCGGTACTGCCTCTCTTTACGGCCTGCCAGCGACATCTCTGCCTGAATCCGTAGCTCTTTTTCCTTAACCTCAGTGATATTCTGACGGATCAGCAATGCTTTTGTCGCTTTACCATCTTCCGACCGTTCCAGACAGATCAGGTTCATATGCTCCCACTCCGGCTGACCGTCTTTCATGACATGCAGCTCCATTCGAACATCATTCTGGTTTTCCAGCGCTGTTACCAAAGCACCCGGTTTCATCAACTGTGCAAATTCCTGCCGTCCTTCCTCCTCGACCATTACGTCACATAGAGACTTCACCAGATCCTGATATTTCCCTCTTATTGCCAGCTTACTGTTTTCCGGCTTCGTGCCAGACAAATACTGGTAAGTTTCTGCCTCAAAGTCAACCATGGAAAAACGGGCAAACAATGTATTCACTCCACTGATAATATAAGCCATTTCCTGGTTTTGCTGTCTCAGCAACTTCTTTTCCCGGCTAGCCTGAATCAGCAGAACAAGAATATAGATGACAAAAAGTCCGATCATCATTACTTCCAATTGAATACCAACCAGGTTTTCATCCCGTATCATTCTCTGCGTTACACTCTTTGGAAATGTCTGTACCAAAACATAATTGTTCTCTGGAAGATGCTTTACGCAGATATTATCGGTCTTACATTTGGGATCACAGACAAAAGCTCCTTCTCCACCTTTCTGGAAAATCTTTCTAGCCTGCTTCGCCGTCTTTTGGTCAATCACCTTGGAGTCTACCAGCAGATCCGGCAAGTCTTCCTCAAAGGCCATATCGTGGGAACTGGCAACCACCCTGCCATCGGGGGTACACAGAAAGACCTCCGCTTCTTCTCCAAAATATGTAGTTTTCAGCATATCCTGCAGATACTCCTCTGCCAGATAAGCGCCACGAAGCACACCAATAATTTCCCCCTGGCAGGTCACAGGTGCATAGAAACAAACCATAATTTCATTAAAAAAACGGGGATCAAAAATAAGAGAAATCCCGTTTTCTCCCTTGATCCCGTTAATATAAAAATCCCGGTCAGATACGTTGACCATCCTGCCATCGGACGCTAAATCCATACCGTCCCGGTTTGTAAAAAGCAGCGCATCATATAAAGAATGGCCCTCCATTTCCTTCAACATGTCCGTCGTAATTTTGGGCTCTTTCAGACCATTCCCTAAAAAATAGGCATATGTATTGACCAGGTTCTGTGCATTATTCAACTCTTCATCAATCTGAAGTGCCTTTAAGCGGGCAGAATCTGCTGCATAATTTTTATTCCGCTCAATCATGCGGCTTCTGTTTTGTGATGTATACCAACCAAACAAAATAACAATTGCAACCAAAAGAAGTATTACATAACTAATTTTCTGTAGTGATTTCTTCCCTTTCATTCCAAGGTTCCCTCCTGAATATACTCTGTCGCCTCATTTTTGTCAGTCACTATTTTATCATACTATTCAGACTTCCACAATCACAAACTTCTCTTGGTAATTTCCAAATATCACTATATCAACAACAGCTCCCGTAACCGCAGTCCATATCTTTCAGCCATCTGCCTACAGAGCAGCTCTCCCTCCCTGTTTTTTAGAAGATCCGGGGAATGGGCATCCACACCGATGATACAGGCGTTGCCCATCTCTCCAGCGAGCTCCAGGAAGCGGGCATTGGGATAATGCCTGCCCTGCAGCGCACCCAACATATTGATTTCCACTGGATAGCTATTATCTAACAGGTAAGATAGCATCCGCCTCATATGAAAATCATACACTTCCTGATTACCAACAAAATGCACCAGATCAGGATGGGCTAAATAGGCATACCGCCCGGAATCCATGCCTTCGATTACCATGTCCACATATTGTTCCAATACGGATTCATCCTCTGTCGGATTCCCCATGTAGACCGAGCCCTCCTCTATGCCCAAAAAATGCTGTCCCAAAATCATATAATCCAACGGATAATTTGCAAACAAATGATCCTGTGCCTCCATCAATTCAGGAACATATTCTGATTCAAATCCTATTAACAGACGGATATCATCTGCATACTCTTCCCGCAGCTGTATCAGGGAATCAAAATAGGAATCAATCACCAAACAATCCATACGAATCCCAGATACATAGTCATCTGGAAAAACCCAGGGACAGTGGTCGGAAAATCCTAGAATCCTCATTCCAGCTTCAATCGCCGCCTCCACATATTCCCGATCTTCTCCCTGTGCATGTTTACAACGACTCGTATGTGTATGGTAGTTGGCATACATAACAGTTCCTCCCTATTATCTCATGTAACCTATCTAATCTTGTTTTATGTATCAAACAAAATCAGTTTCCTGCTGTCTCTAAGGAATCCGGTCTGTTTCCTAATCCAAAAATTCTACCTTGCCACTATCAATATGGTACATTGCCCCACAAACTTTTACGTCCGATGCACCATCTCCCTGGTACTTAAGACTGTCCTTAATCACGGACACACTGTTCTCCACATTCAGACAGGAAGCACGCAATTCATCTTTCTCTCCACCGATGGCTTTGCGGATCTCATCGGTAATAAACTTGACATAACCGGATGGTTCACTGCTCATAGCAGCCCCCACGGCACCACAATGGCTGTGCCCTAATACAACGACCAATTTAGAACCTAAATGATCCACTGCATATTCGATACTGCCGAGCTGATGATGATCCATTACATTTCCAGCCACCCGAATCACGAAAAGCTCCCCGATTCCTGCAGAGAAAATGCTTTCCGGGATCACCCTGGAATCTGAACAGGTAATTACCACTGCATAAGGGCTCTGTCCCTCTTCACATGTTTTCTTTCGAAGGAATGAAGAAATGTCTCCTGGATTAGACGCTGCCTCCAGATAGCGCTGATTACCATCCTGCAATTTCTCCATTGCCTCTGCTGCTGATAAATTATTGTTTTGCATTTTGTCCTCCATTCCGCCGCCGTCTGACGGCTATATTATTTTTATTTTATTATCTTGTATTTTGTACCACGTCCACTACGGTCCGATAAGCCGCCTCTGTCTTCCGGTCAAACAGCACCCATAGAACCAATTCTATTTTATCCGAGTTCTCCCGCAAAAACCGGTCTACCGTCCTGACAGCAATATCTGCTGCCTGCTCTACGGGAAACGCATATGCTCCGGTAGAAATCGAGGGGAACGCAATCTTGCGGATCTGATGTTCCACTGCCAGATTGAGAGAATTCCAGTAGCAGGCTGTCAGCAGTTCTCCCTCCCTGCGGCTGCCTCCATACCAAACTGGGCCTACCGTATGAATGACATATTGGCAAGGCAGTTGGTACGCCTTGGTAATCTTCGCCTGACCTGTTTTACACCCACCCAGCAGACGACATTCTTCCAACAATGCTGGCCCCGCCGCTCTATGAATGGCACCGTCCACACCACCGCCTCCCAACAGGCTGTTATTTGCAGCGTTGACAATCGCATCGACCGAGTCTATTTCGGTAATATCCCCTTGCAATAATTTTATCATCCTTCCCACCCTTTCAAATACAACAAAATCCTGTGTTGGTAGTCAGTATAACATACCTGTCCAGGATTTCAAGATCTAAAAAATGTTTTGGCAGGGCAAATTTTTGCAATGACGACAAGTAATTGATGTTGCCCTATATTAAAAAAAGAGCAGATTCCCGGATATAGAATCTGCTCTTTATGAATCACTATTTCATGGAATGTTTAATTCCTGCATCCACAAGCGCTATTCACTGATAAATCCTTTGTAATGGCGCACTAACATCTGGGACTCGATCTGTTTTAAGGTCTCCAGAACAACACCTACGATAATGATGAGTGATGTTCCACCAAAGGATACATCCGCACCAAACGCGCCTGAAAAGAAGATCGGCACAAATGCCACAAAGGAAAGTCCGATCGCACCAATCATAATGACGCTGTTTAATACCTTGGTAAAATAATCTGCCGTAGGCTTGCCTGGTCTGATTCCCGGAATAAATCCACCCTGCTTCTTCATATTCATAGCGACCTCCTGTGGATTAAAGGTGATCGACGTATAGAAATAAGCGAAGAAGATAATTAACAAGATATAAATTACCAGACCCAGTGTATATTTGAACTCGCCAAAGCTCTTCAGATTACACCAGCTATTCTGGTTTAATACTTTTAATAATTTCTGCCCAATCGACGTGCCATTACCGGAAGCCGGCTGGATTCCTGCAAAGCCCGCAATTACGATCGGCATAGAGAATAAAGATCCCGCAAAGATTACCGGGATAACTCCGGCTGTGTTGACCTTTAACGGAATATGGGAAGATTGTCCACCCACCAGTTTCCTGCCCTGAGTCTTCTTGGAATACTGCACGCTGATTCTTCTCTCTGCATCAGACAGAATAATGATAAATACCACCATTCCAACGATGACTGCAACAATCAGAACCGCGCCGATTAATCCATTCGTGGTGTTAGATGCACCCTTGATGAATTTCTCATACAATCCCATCATATCCTGTGGAATTCTGGAAACAATGTTGTACAGCAGGATAATGGAAATACCATTTCCCACACCCTTTTCGGTAATCTGCTCACCCAACCACATCAGGAACGCAGATCCGGCTGTCAGAGAAACAACAAATACTGCAATGGAAGTAAAAGATACCCCTTCGGTCAGATATCCCTGCTGACCAAAACCAATTGCCATTGCTCCACTTTCCAATACCGCTAAGGCAACCGTTAAATATCTGGTATACTCCGCCAGTTTTTTACGACCATCCTCGCCATCTTTATGCAACTCCTCTAATCTTGGAATCGCAATTGTCAATAACTGAATAATAATAGACGCTGTAATATATGGCGTGATGTTCAATGCAAAAATTGACATCTGTGAAAATGAGCCACCCGTTAACTGATTGAAAAAGTCTAATGACGACTGTGATTCAAAGAAATCTGTGATAACGGAAGCATCTACCCCCGGCACCGGGAGCTGGCATCCTATACGAACAACAATCAACGTAAAGAATGTATATAACATTTTCTTACGCAAATCCTTGATCTTGAATGCATTACGGATTGTTTCAAACATCCTAGATCACCTCTGCTTTTCCACCAAGAGCTTCAATCTTCTCTGCAGCACTCTTACTGAATGCATTCACCTGGACTGTCAGCTTCTTAGTTAATTCTCCATTTCCAAGTATCTTAACGCCATCCTTAGGATTATTTACAATACCTTTTTCCTGTAATGCTGCCACTGTTACCACATCACCATCGTTAAATACATCTAACTTGTCCACATTAATCGCAATGATTTCTTTGGAATTGATGTTGGTAAATCCTCTCTTTGGAATACGTCTGTAAAGTGGCATCTGACCACCTTCAAAACCAGGACGTGGCGCACCGGAACGAGCCTTCTGACCTTTATGTCCCTTACCTGCTGTCTTACCATTTCCTGAACCATGACCGCGACCTCTTCTGAAATTGTCGCTCTGCTTTGCCCCCTTTGCCGGGCGTAATGTTGATAAATTCATAATAACCTCCTATTTCTATTGACTGTCGGCAAAACCGCCAGCCATACACTAACGGACGGCGTCGATACAGAAGCCGAAACATGATATATCGCCTGCTGCAACTGCGCCAGAAGATGGAGACCAACTTCCCTCAGACAGATAGGACTGTCTAATATCCTCGCTACAATATGCTATTGTACAATAATTCCAATGGAAAAGCAAGTATTTTTTTGCTATTTTTTGCCCGTTCTTATTTTTTCCTATTAAAATAAGAAAAGCGACTTGTCTCTTCCTAGCTTTTTTGATACAATCTAATTCATACGAACACAATCATAGAGCAATGTGATGGAACCATTTCGAGTCATATTGGTTTCTTTACGCAGAATGTAGATCATTGCACAGAAAGAGAGGGAGAACACTATGAAGTCAACACGTTCCAAAAAATGGATGGCAGGAATCCTGTCCATTTCCATGTTGTTAGCGGGAAACATTTCCGCAAACACTGTAAAAGCAGCTAAAGCACCAAGTCTTAGCAAAAAAACGCTAACCATTACCGTGGGCAAATCCAAAACCCTGAAGGTAAAAAACGCTAAGAAAAAAATAACCTGGAAGGCGATAGCCGGTAAAAAATGTATTTCTTTTTCGGCCAAGAAGAAGGGCAAGACTGTCATTATCAAGGGAAAAAAGAAAGGAACCGCAAAATTACAGGCAAAGATCGGCAGCAAAAAATTAGTTTGCAAGATCAAAGTGAACGCAGCTTCCAAAAAGAAAACACCTACTACTACGAACATGCCGTCACAGCCAAATACACCGGCAAATCCAGGCACCAATACACCGGGATCAACAACAAACCCGAATACTACTAAATCTCCAACGAACCCGATACCACCGGCATTGTCCACGCAAAATCCAGCATCGTCCCTGACTCCGTCGGAAGAACCTGCACCGTCTGCAGCTCCGACGCCATCTAACACGGCAAAACCAGTTGAAAAAAATGAGGATGATGTTGCTGCACTCAAAAAACTGATTGCATCGCAAATAGAATCAGGGGCAACCGTCAGTGAAGATTTGGACAATGAAGAGGAATATAGCTGGGACAGCAATGGATACCTTACTTCTATCATATGGAATGATAAGGCTATAATTGGCGAAATCTCCTTTGCCGAACTCCCACATTTGACAGAAATTCACTGCTATACCAATCAGTTAGAAATCATTGACGTTAGCCAAAACATCTCTTTAGAATATCTTGACTGTTGCAGTAATTCATTAACCAATCTGGATGTTAGCCAGAATACCGCCTTAAAAAGACTTGACTGCTCCTTCAACTCCTTAGATAATCTGGATCTTACTAACAATACAGCATTGACAATACTAACCTGTGACAATAATGAACTGAATACTCTGGATGTCACCAACAATACGGCATTACAGGAACTTGACTGTTCCTTTAACTATTTAGAAAACATTGATATCAGCAAAAATACTGCTTTAGATTCACTGATATGCGTAGAGGATGCGTTGACCAGCCTGGATCTCACAAATAACACAGCTTTATCATTCCTATTGTGTAACGATAACTTTCTGACCGATTTGGATGTCAGCAAAAATACAAGTCTGGAAACATTAGTCTGCTCCTTTAACCAACTTACCAGCTTGGATGTCAGCAAAAACACTGCTCTGTTATCGTTAAATTGTTTTGACAACCAAATATCAAATCTGGATGTTACCAACAATCCTCTTTTGAATTCTTTGTCCTGCTCTTATAATTTTTTGAGCAGCCTGGATCTCAGCAAAAACCCGGATCTGGAATTCCTCTTCTGTCAAGATAATAATCTTAGCAGCCTGGATTTTAGCCACAATCCAAATCTAATACTTTTATGGTGTAAGAATAATCAGATCACTAAATTGGATTTGTCAAATTGTCCAGATCTTGATGATTTTGAATGTGATGAAGACGTTACCGTCACAGGCTATACTCCAAAAGAAGAGGAATAGGCAACGTCACAGCATTTGAAAGTAAGCAACAACTAATTTTCTTATATAACCTCAACCGTGGAGCTTTCTAAGTAACCTTAGAAAGCTCCCTTGCTATCCAAAGACATTTCCCAAAAGCAGCGGATTCCATAAAACATAAGTAAATCCAGGAATCTGTAAATACGCAAAAATCAGCGGAAGCACAAAAATTGTGATTCCAATCACACATCCCACAATCACGCTGTTACTTCTGCCCGAAATCCAGATCATCGCAGCCATCAGAAGGAGATATCCGATATAACGTAAAACTGCCACCAGAATTAAATACTGCTGTAAACTAATTCCATGTGGTATCTTTCCCAAATGCAGCAAACTACAGGCTGGGGCATGGATAGATTCCGTTCCAAATTCCGACAAGACGCTATAATAAAAGGGAACGTACGTCAGCAAGTAAACTGAGGTTACCACCATCGTCCCAAGAAAGATTCTGATGCCCAATACCCGGCGCCTTCCATTTACCGTTGCCTGTAATAACGGCACCATGCGCCGCTGATTATCAATCCCAAATAAATAGGCCAAAGGATATAACATGACAACCACTGCCAATAGAGCCAATTTAATATCTTTCTGATTAGATATCTGATCCCCGGTCAATAATTGATATCCCGCCGTATGCAGATATTCCCCCTTCGTTTGCTCCAAATGGACCGTGGTAATATCCCGAAGTCTCTCAAATGCCGAATAAGGCCGCATCTGAGATTCCCAGTATTCTTCCGTAATCTCTCCATTGGTATATCTTTCCTCTAACATGGCAAATCTCTGGTCTTCTTTGGCAATCCACGCCTGTGTTTTCTCAGAAATTGGTCCTTTCAGATAATCAATATAGAGATCATAATAAGGATCTGGTGCAATATAAAAGGCTTTGGATGCCGGCTGATAGGTCATAACTACAAATAGCAAATATCCCAACAGCACATAGAAAAATTTCCCATAGAAACACAGCTTATTACTTTCCTGATGTAAAAGTGACAAAGAGCGTTCCCTCCGATCCATCCATGGCAGACGATCATACCATGACTTCCGCCCCATTGTTTCCTGCTCCGCCTGACGGCTGAAAAAAACTGCAGAAACAAATACAAACAGAATAGATGACAAAACCGTGGCAAATAGAAAAACATAGAAATAGGGACAGGGCATATTGGCAATATTAATATTTCGATATATTCCAATCACATTACCTGTTTTTAAGAAGGCAAAGAGATTGAGATATTTCCAGGTAACCCATCGGCTGGTTTCATGAATTGAGAAATAGAGACCCCCCTCCACTAAACTGACGGCTATCACAATAAAATACATGATCTGCACCTGCCTACCTATTATAGAAAGCAAAAATAGAAACAAAATCAGGCAAGTATAAATAAAAAGCTTAAATAGAAAGAATAGCCCAATAAATTGCAACACTGTGAACGGCCTCAGACAATCCCGATAGGGATCCACAGACTGAATCAAACGATGGAGATCTCCCCATCCATAGAGAGATCCTGCCATAATCAAATTGCTCATCCAGAAAACAACACTAATAATGACCATACAAATTAACGCAGCAAAAATCTTAGCAAAAATCAAATGAATCTGCCCTTTTCTGGTAACTTGGTACAACTGGATCTGCCCGGTTTCCCGCTCCCTTGTTACCAACTGTACCACCAACAACAGCAACAGCAGTAGAATAAAAAAATCCGTTGTTACCGTATCTCCCCATAAAGCTATTCCCTTAGAAGGCCCATATTTTATGTCCCTCCCCCTCATGATCTCCTTATCCTGGTTTTGTTTTGCGAGATTTCTCTGTTGAAAAGGACTGGCAATCTGCAACAAACCCGCCTCCTCTAAGATTCCTCGTCCTTCTTCCAAACGATCCAGATAATCCTCATAATGAATACACTGATCCAAACTGCCCAAAATCTCTGAAATCAGGCGGCTCTCTGAAGCCATTTCCCCGGTATATCGCAGCTTCGTCTGGCCCTTTTCTCCGTCTGCCTGCATTGTCTCATTAAAATAACTCTCCAAAAACGAATATGCCTGCTCTGCACTCATATCCTGCAAATCCCGATAGACCGCCCTGTAGGAAGCGCTAGAATACGTAACCCTGCCGGCACCTTGATCCTGGTAAATATAATATGTAGTAACCAGATTTAAGAAAAAAATAGCTGCAATCGTCAATAGCAACCGCCGATTTCGAATTAATTTTTGTAATTCCAGACCGTTAAGATTCATAGGCAGACTCCTCACCAAAATAATACAGATATACATCTTCCAAAGTTGGAACAACCGCTTGCACGCGGATTTCTTCCGGTTTCTGCTCCGACAACAGTCTTACCTGTACCTTTCCCTTATTTTGAGATAAATTAGTTATGGTATATTGATTGCTAATCTCTCTCCACTCCTCTTCTGTGCACTGCGCCTCATATACTTTTCCACGAATTTTCTCGCACAATGCTACCGGAGTCTGATGTGCCGCAATCCGCCCCTGCTGCATCAACAAAATTTCCCGGGCAATAAATTCAACATCCGATACCACATGGGTAGCAATTAAAACGATACGATGAAAAGAAATCTCTGAAACCAAATTCCGAATTCGTATCCTTTCCCGAGGATCCAACCCCGCCGTCGGTTCATCCAGGATTAAGATCTCCGGTTCTCCCAATAATGCCTGTGCGATCAAGGCACGCTGCTGCATCCCTCCGGAAAAGGTTCCCAGCCGTTGTCTCCGATAATCAAATAAATTTACCCGTTTCATCAAATCAGGAATCTGTTCGGAAGCTGTTTTTTTATCCAGTCCTTTTAATGCTGCCATATAATACAAAAATCGTTGCAGGGTAAACTCTGGATATAGCTCCTGCTGTTGCGGCATATACCCCAAAATCCCCCGATACTCCTGTCCATATTCCCGGACATCAATACCATGGGAATACACGGTGCCACTAGTCGGCGGAAACTGATCCGTCAAAAGACGAATCAACGTCGATTTTCCTGCGCCATTTGGCCCAAGAATCCCATATATTCCCTGTGTAAAAGTAAAAGAAAAATCATCCAACGCCTTTTTCCCGTTTTGATATACTTTCGTCAGATTCGCTGCTCTCAATTCACTCATAGTCAGCATCCTCCCATAAATTCACTGCCTTAGTTTTCAGCTGCTTTTTAGCCATCTATGATTCCCACTGCTTTCGTCTGTAGCTGCTTTATATCTTTTTTCTTAATATAGCTTCCCATATGACAATCACCTGGCGGGATAACGTAAGAACATAATATATAATATGGCCCCCATTCTCCAATCACATAATTATCAACATTTTCTATCTCAAACTCCAAGTTGCCAGATCTGTCAAAAAAACTAATTCTTCCTTCTTTTTCGTCTTCGCCCTCCTCATTAAATACAAAATGATCCTGCAAAAGACAAAGAACGCCTTGTTTTTGTTCTAAATCTTTTATATGTATCTTCCCTTGCGCTATTCCATTTCGCTCCAAACGGATATCTCCCGACAAGATATGATCCTGCTGGTATTCCAGAAAATAGGAAGTCCCTTCCTCACTCCCAATATAATCCCGTGTTACATACTGATCTTCTATCTGAATCTTTCCTGTATCCAGATCTATACTCGCCACACCCTCAATCTCTAAATCTCTATATTTCGCATCTTTAAGCTCTCCACTTTCCTGATCATACATCTCCTCCAATGGAATCTTTTGTCCTTCAAACTCATAGTAAAGCCTATTATCTTCCAGATTTCTGAAATACAAATTGTGTTGATAGTACTCTTCTCCCAAAGTAGCAATTTTCTCATATTTCCCTACTTCCAGATCAAAACAAAGAAGCTCCCAATGTATCGGCACATCAGAACATCTTCCTTCCTCTGTTATTTTCATTTGACTGGTATCCTCCACTGCCACAGCAATATACAATCTGGATTCTACAAGCATATATTCCGTGTAGCTAATAACATCTCCCAAAGAATAGGTCGCAATTTTTTCTCGCTCAGAACCATCCAGATTAGTGCGAAAAAATTCCAAGTCTTTCTGTGCCATACATCCCAAATACATTTTTCCCTGATACGGATACATAAAGTCATTATTACACATATAAAAAGCAGTACATTCTTCCGTATTATGATCGCAGCCTACCCTGGTACATAGGGGCACCGTTATTTTTTTAGACATATTAGTATAATAGAGCATGCCATTAGAAGATAGCACTTGATCTCCATCCAGCAGTACATCATATTTCCAGACTGCATTTTCTCCAAATGTATCAATCGTTTCTATTTCCGTGACTTTCTGTTCCATAATATATACATATAGAATGTAACTGGCTGCTAAAACACAGCAGATGATGATACCCACGATTTTTATTTTATTAACCCTAATACCTTTCCTCATTATGTAACTCCTCTGAACTCAACTACTTAGTCATCTATTATCCCCACTGCTTTCGTCTGTAGCTGCTTAATGTCTTTTTTCTTAATATAGCTTCCCATACCACTCATACCTTGTGGATGGACAAAAGAACATACTATATAGTAAGATCCCCATTCCCCAATAATATACTTGTCAACATTCTCAATCACAAACTCCAGGTTACCAGATCTGTCAAAAAAACTGATTCTTCCTTTTCGTTCATCTTCTCCTTCCTCATTAAATACAAAATGATCGTGTAAAAGATAGAGAATTCCTTCTTTTTGTTCTAAGTTTTTGATATGTATCTTTTTCTGCTCCATTTCATTTTGCTCCAAACGAATATCTCCCGACAAAATATAATCTTTCTGATATTCCAAAAAATAATAAATGCCTGCTTCTGTTCCAACATAATCTCCAGTCTCATAACGATCTTCTAGCTGAATTTGCCCCGTATCCAGATTTATACTTGCAACACCATTAATTTCATTTTCTTGAAGCTCCGGTTTGAGTAATTTTCCAGTTTCGGGATGGTACATATCTTCCCAAGGCAAAGTTCGACCTTCAAACTCGTAGTATATCCGATTACTTTCCAAATATCGGAGATATATACTATACCCATAATATTCTCCTTCTAACTTACCAATTTTCTTATATTCTGTTGTATCTAAATCAAAACATAACAACTCCCAATATACTGGCACATCATAGCAGTTTCCATCATCTGTTATCTCCATCCGGCTAGCTGGTTCTATTGCCACGGCAATATAAACCTTTGAATCCACTTGCAAGTATTGTGTTTCACTAATGATATCATCAAAGGAATAAGTAGCAATTTTTTCACGCTCAGAGCCATCCAAATTAGTCCGATAAAATTCCAGATGCTTGTCTGCCTTGCATCCCAAATACATTTTCCCCTGGTATGGATATATAAAATCATTATTACTCA
Organism: uncultured Clostridium sp.; assembly: GCA_947644195.1. GTDB lineage: Bacteria > Bacillota > Clostridia > Lachnospirales > Lachnospiraceae > Butyribacter. Next base: position 54,914 of record CANRZB010000003.1, on the reverse strand, counting down.
AGTAGCAGGCGGTACAGTTCTCCGTATTATGCTCACAGCCTGCTCTGGTACATAAAGGTACTGTCATCTTTTTGGACATATTGGTATAATACAACAATCCCTCTGAAGAAAGCACACGGTCGCCTTCCAATAATACACCATATTTCCAAACTGCATTTTTTCCAAATGTTTCAATCATTTTCTTATTTGAAATTCCGCGTTCATCCATATATACATAGAAAACATAGCTAACTGCAAAAATACAGAAAATTATGATTCCAATGACTGTTCCTGGTATTTTTTTCTTCCTATTTTTTTTACTTCTCACTTTATTTCACTTCTTTCTCAGTATGATTCTATGATACAAAAGTCGCTGTACATTTTCATCCAAATGTACAGACACATTGATATTCGATAAATAGAACAGTAGGTTTCTAATTATCAATGTATCTGTACATCATTATTAATTACTTAATCCATCTCATGATTATAGGTCTTGTTTTATCATTAACAAAATGGGAATAGACCATCTAATATTAAAGATTAATTGCATTATTTTTTATAAATGACTTCTTTGTTAAAATTAATACCATATGCTCCAGCATGAAACTTTGTTGACAAGCCCTCACCAGACTTTCCTTCAAAACATTCCGCATTGCTATCCCCATACATAGAAGAATCCGTTTTCTTTGCTTTGATAATTTTTCCTTTACGTTTATATATGTGTTCTACACTGGCAGCACTTCCATAAGTATAGTAACTATCAATAGAAATATTACCACCTTGCTGTTTACCCAGTTTCTGCCACCAAAGCCGACCATATTTGTTCTGAAACTCCGGTGTCCGATACAGAATTCCCCAAGGATTAGTGCACTGACACATTTATAATTAGCAAAACTACTCGGCTATTCACACCATCGGGCTACGTTGGATTCACTCGACGTAGCCACCGCTACGACTCGTTCATCCGCCTTGCCGATGTATAAATATCCTTTGTAGTTTTATCAAACTATAAATGTGTCAGTACACTAGCATATGGATTATTCTTTGCTTGAACTTTCGGCACATAGGAGAATACACCGGATACTAAAGCAACAGCTATTAGACCTGCCAACACCCTATTCTTCCATTTACATTTTCTTCTCATTTCTTTTTCCTTTCTTGTGTGTCTTTCCTTGTTTTTTGTTTCAAAAAATACTTGATATCCTTTGCAAATTCTATCAAACCAGATTATATCATAAAAATAGGCGTTATGACGAAGCCAGCAGATAAGTGGTAAAAAAACGGGGGTAAAAGGTAAAATTCTCTTATATATTACAAAAGAAACAATCTGTTTAGTGTATCCTGGTTTTTTGACACAATAATTCTTTTTTAATTTAGTATTCCCATGTAGTATTTTTATGATATAATGATATGGGATACTAAAATTTCCTATGAGCATACCATGAAAGATATGGCATCACCAGAAGTTCTGGAACTCTATCTATCCTACAATAAACAGGTTTGTTACAATGAACACAAAGAAAGAAGGACCATTCATGAAACTAGATATTGCAATTTGTGATAATCAACCAGAAGAGATACAAACATTAACCAGAATGATAAGGCAATTCCAGTTTGACAGAAACCATAATATAACTGTAGACACTTATTCTGACGGAAATCATTTGCTGAAAGAATATCAAAAACCTGGTAAATATCACATATTGTTTCTGGACATAGAAATGCCGGGACATAATGGTATTGAAACTGCCATAAAAATTAGAAATAAGGGAGACCGTAAAACCAAAATTATCTTTGTTAGTGATTCCTTAAAATACATGCAAAATAGTTTTTCCGTGCATCCCTTTCATTATCTCCAAAAACCGATTACGGAGGGAATGATTATGGATATACTCACTCAGATTATCGCGGAATTTGAAGAACAGCAAATCTTATACAGCGTAATAGATCACGCAGGACAAGAAACCCCGATTATGGTCAACGAGATCCAGTATATTGATGTCATCAACAGCAAAACAAAGGAGCTATGTTTTCATTTTCCGAAAAATACGATAACGACACGGGGTACCCTCCGTCAATGGAATGGCCTTCTGGAAGACCATAACTTTTTCCTGTGCCGTAGAGATATTTTGATTAATTTGCTAGCTATCCATTATTTTTCGGATGCTAATATCATCCTACATTCGGGGGAAAGTGTTCCCATCAGCCGCAAATACCGAAAATTAATTCGGGATCAATATTTAAACCGCATCATCGTTAGCTGTACTAACTAAAAAAATGCAGTAAAAATTTACAAGCAATTAACCTGATAGATCCGTTTCAATGTACGATATTTGATAAATACAGAAAAGAGGTAGTCAAATGATTCATATTTTACACATCTCCGACTTACATCTGGTTACTGATCCACAGTGGAACAACATGAAAGAAGCTATATTAAATTCTGTCCATGATAAGCTGAACGGCATTTCCCTGGGGCAAAAATTATTAATTGTCACGGGTGATTTCCACAATTTTAAACAAAATGACTATACATATGCAAAAATATTTCTTACCCAGCTAATTGGTGCCATGGAAATAGAACCCCAAAATGATGTTTTTGTAGTTCCGGGAAATCATGACATATTTGTTCCAGATGCCCAGCAAAAAAATAGAGCCTTTATGATCAAGGCTATTAAATCTGAACCCACTATGCTGCAAGATGGACTGGAACAACTGCTTACCTATTTTGAACCTTATACCCAATTCATACAGTCATTAAAAATCTATCCCCAAGCGGATGCGATACCTGCAAGCGTCCATGTCCGCACCTGGCGAAACAAATTAAATATCCTGCATTTAAACACCGCTTTAATTGCAGACGGCACATGTAAAGACAACCAGATGGCAGATACTCTTTCTGCCACTTCTGAAAACATTCGACTCCAATTACGAAACGGCAGCCTGCCTGCAATAGCAATTGCACATAATAGCTTTTACGACCTGTTACCAGAACATCAGACCCAGATATCTGCAATGTTTTTACAGGAAAACATTCATGCCTATCTATGTGGAGACCGCCATCATCGGAATTCACAAAGGGAAGAAAATCTAATTTTCTTAAAAAGCAAATTTTCTACCGTTACGATCCCAAACATTGTAGCCTACCGTGGATCTACTGATGAACATGATACCTACTCAGATTTTGGTATTATTTGGCAGCAATGGGATGAGGATACTGGACGAGTTGATCTGGAATATATGAAATGGGATCCCAAAGATCAGGCGGAATTACAACCTGACGGTACGGATAATTTTGCATTGCGCAATACTGCGGAAAAACCAATGAAAATCACCATATCAAAACAGGAAAGCAGCTGTTGGGAAACAAATGAAATAATACTAGAGAAGAAAAAATATCCATTGGAAAAGTTTCATATCAAAAAGTTTTTACAGGGAGCTCCTTGTCGATGGAATCTGGCTTTTTCGGATCAAATCGTCCATCGTGATATTACCGATCAATTATATAAACATGCCCATAATGGTGGTATTTATGTATTGGTCGGAGCCGGAGGTGAAGGAAAGACCACGATTTTACAACAATTATGTGCAAAACTGATTTTAGATAAGATACCTGTTTTTTATTATCAAGGGTTTGGTAAGCTTCGCCTTCCAGACAATGTACCTGAACATGCTGTTTTCGTATTGGATAATCCTCCTGATAATACGAAATTTAAAAATTTTCTGAATGTTGTTGTTTCAAATAATATAACACTAATTTTGGGTGCACGCCAAAACGAATGGAATCTATTAAAACTATCCTGTGATGTTTCTGATCGGGATATTACCGAAATTCCTCTCCCTACGTTAACTCCTAAAGAGTGCTGGCATTTTGCAGACTGTGTGTTAAACCATGTCCATACTGCCCTCACTAAAAAAGAAATTAAAGAAATATTTCAAAATAACTCTTACGGTTTTTTATATGCAGCAATGCTAATGGTTATAAATAACAAAGATTCCCTGGAAGAAATTGCAAGTGAAATCGTCAAAAATTTAGCTAAACGCTCAAAACAATCTACCCTTTTACTTGCTCATATTGTTTTATCGGAATATTATGGAGTAAAATTTTATAAATCCCAATTAAACTATATATGTAATGATTTGAAAATTTCTAAAAAAGAGGGAATGAAAGCATTAAGCCGAGAGGTCTCTCTTAATGGACAAATCTATCAAACCAGACACGAAATTATATCCAAATTGTTTTATAATGAACTTTTTTATGATTCGGGCTTGTTATCTTTGAATGACGTAGACAGAATTTTAGAAAATCTGTTGACTTATCATTTTAAGAGTTATCAGGAATCTTTTGCCCGCTTCAAATATAACAGTCGAAATGCTATTATCCTGCTTTCTGGCGCTTTGTCCCAAACAAGCCTAACCATGCAGAAATTTTTAATTAACAGAATACTAGATGAATTTAAACTGGAACCGCCAAAAATGATCAATTCCTTACTCTTACATTTCAAAAATGATGAGATCCAAATGTTATACTATAAACTTAGCTTTGATAGAAACTATATTACTCCTGCTAATTTGATAAAATGGTGCAATCTATTATTTAAAAACGGGGCTAACTGGGATATAGACGAGCTTTATTCACCAGCCTGGATTTTAAAAACTGCATGCATGAAAGATGATTCCAACAGCTCAGTTTGGTTACATTGGATTCACCTGGAGAAAAAATACAACCAGATCGGAAATTACCAGATGGAAAATACCGCCAGATGGATTTGCCGGGAAGCCTGTCTCAAGTACTCCGCTGACAGTTCTGTCTGGTTAGCATGGATTCAATTAGAAGTAAATTTAAATCAGATTGGCGATTACTGCACAGAGAATACGGCTAGATGGATTTGCCGGGAAGCCTGCCGCAACCATTCTGTCAATAGTTCTGTCTGGTTAGCATGGATTCGATTAGAGAAAGAACAAGATCGGATTGGAGATTACCATACAGAGAATACCGCCAGATGGATTTGCCGGGAAGCCTGTCTTAACCATTCTGTCGATAGTTCTGTCTGGTTAGCATGGATTCTCTTAGAGAAAGAACAGGATCAGATTGGTAATTATCATATAGAAAATACAGCCAGATGGATCTGCCGAGAAGCCTGCTTAAATCATTCCGTAAATAGTTCGATTTGGTTGGCATGGACTCATTTGGAAACACAACAGAATCAAATTGGAGATTACCTTACAGCGAATACGGCTAGATGGATCTGCTGTCAAGCTTGTCTCGATTATGCTGCTGATAGCACAGTCTGGTTAGCATGGATTCAATTAGAAACAAAATTAAATCAAATCGGTAATTACTGTACAGCGAATACGGCTAGGTGGATCTGCCGTCAAGCTTGCCTCAACTATGCTGCTGATAGCACAGTCTGGCTCGCATGGGTCAATTTGGAATTACAGCAGAACCAGATCGGCGATTACCATACAGAAAATACGGTTAGATGGATCTGCCGTCAAGCTTGTCTCAACTACACCGTTGATAGTCCAGTCTGGCTTGCATGGGCTCAATTGGAGACACAGGAGAATCAGATTGGCAATATAGAAACAGAAAACTCAGCAAGATGGATATATGCGAAAGGGATAGAACTAACTCCACAATCACTACTCTATCTCCCATACGCTCATATGGAACTATCACAGCATGTTCCTGATCAGGCCCGATATATTTTGCACCAATCTCTGCTGTATCATGATCATACCATTGGACCTTTAGCCATTTTAGAATTTTTCTACGGAAATATCAATTCTGACAATTTGTATTGTACCAAAAAGTTGATGGAACAACTAGATCAAAAAGAAGAAAAAGGATTTACTAACCTTTTATATTTATACCATTGCTCCCGTCTCCTGGAGCAAAGCGGAAACGCCGACCGCTATTACCAGCTAATACGAAACCACCCTGACTATGATCCTGAAAATACCTATGTAGAACAATGGATTCAGCTCTGCCGGGAATGTGAAGCTATAATGGAGGAGGAAGAAAACTCTGCCATGGAGGATATATAGCGTTTAACGCAATTGAATAATCGTACCTCTATTTTTTTCCTATAAATATATTCTCTTTGTTCCCTTTTAAGGAGCATCTCTTTGTCATGTCATTATTCTCCTATTTCCAGTATCTTTCCCTCTTGTAAGAAATAGGTTTTATCACAATATCCTGCCACATCACGATTATGAGTAACCAAAATAATAGTATTTCCCTCTTTCCGTAACGAGCATAACAACTGCATCAATTCTGTCGTACTTTCCTCATCCAACGCTCCTGTAGGCTCATCTGCCAATATCACTTTTGGTCTTATAACCAAAGCCCTGGCTATCGCCACTCTTTGTTTCTCTCCTCCTGACAAATCTCGTGCTTTATTCTCTAATAATTCCGTGATTTCCAACCAATGGGCTATTTTCTCAACAATAGAATACGTATCATCTCTAATTATTTTTCGCATCTGTAGTGGTAAAATAATATTCTCATATGCTGTCATCTCTGGAATCAAAGCATAAGACTGCAAAATATATCCGATTTTTTTATTTCTCAGATTTGCCATAGCAGCCTTTCCAGCCCTGCTCAAATCTTCGCCATCAAAGATATATTTACCGGAATCCATGGATTCAATACCGGACATAATATGCAAAAGTGTAGATTTGCCACACCCTGTCCTGCCCATAATCGCGACCATCTCCCCCTTCTCCACAGAGAGGGTTAAACCATCTAAAACTTTCTTTGTTCCATATCTTTTCCCTATGTGATGCAATTCTATATAACTCATCTCTGTCTCCATTTCCAACTTTGATCCAATCAAGACACATCTTATCTCTATGAATCTACCTTAAGCACATCCAATATTGCTTTCTTTTGCAGTGCAAAATTTAAGATATATACACCAATCATGGAAACTCCTGCTAATAATCCAATAAATTTTATAGGAGAAAAAAATGCATTTTCATCGCCTCCATAGCCACTAACAAAATATATCATCAAATCCAAAAAATACGCTACTGAAAGAATCACAAGCCATGCCATAATACTAAGAAACTGGTATTTTCCCGGACTCATTCCGCAAAGTGCATATACTCCCATATATTGACTGCAATTTTTATATTGAATAAAAGACATTGAAACCATGATAAAAACTGTTACACTAAACAATAAAATAATACCATACATATGGAAATTACTATTATATTGTATCTGATCCAAAAGTATCTGTTTCAAATTTCGCATGGATACCATATCTATATCAGAGTAATTTTTTTCTATTGTAAAATGAATCACTCCTCCTACCATTCCTGTCTGCTCTCCTTTTTGACAAGAATTATCATTTACCAAATACATATTCCCATTTAGAGGACCAGTCAGGTAGTGTTCTACCATCTCACGAGCTTCCATCAGGTATTCCTGGTCTGATTGTCCAGATAACTGGACAGATCCATAAAACTTCAAGTTAAATAGTGGCTGATATGATGGAATAAAACCAACCACCTGGTACGAAACTCCCTCTAAAAAAATCACATCACCTATCCTATATTCTTTTTCAAATTTTTTCCCATATAACAGAACTTCTCTCTTTCCATTTTGATAATTCAGAGCCGAACCACGAATATTACGAATAAAGTTTTTGCTATAAAATTCATTGACATACCAACAGGCATTGGATTCTGATGTTTCATCATTATTTGGAATTGATTCCTGAATAATTCCTATTTCCATTTTGGGATCAAATCTTGATATATCTTGAGAACGTATTAAATAAAGAGAATCGTCCAGCGTATTCATATAACTTTTGAGATGATAATTTTCTATATATTCGTTTCCAAAGATACAGAGCATATAAAATATCGCTGATAATAATAAAACAAACAATAAATTATATTTCATATTTATTTTTAAATTTAGCCAGACGATCTGAAACATATTTTACAACTCCCAAACAAAGAGATCATGATGATAAAGTAGCTAAAGACTACTGTCAAAAATCCCAAACCACATACTTTATGTCCAAAGGCCAACATGAATATCATTCCAGATAAAAAAAAGAGTATTGTACTATAGACTGACAAAATTTGATAACATTCCTTCGAAACATCTTCCCAAACTTTACCACAGATCATAATGGTATGGAATTCCTGATTACATTCATATAGTAATTCCCGTAATATCAAATATACATTTAAATATAGGGCTGACATAATAATTATATAAATGGTTCCTCTTTGTGTTTTCATTATCCAGTCTATATGGTTATACTCCAGCATCAACTGCCACAATGTCATATCCGTATATAAAGATAATAGAAAAACACCAATCCCAAAAAACAAAAATAGCTTTTTTGCACCTAATATATTGTAATAAAGTTTAATGTTTTTTCTAATTAATTTTTGCATACTTATAATATATATTCTGGATTCCTTTTACTCGTTTAAGAAAATGAAAAATTACTGTAGCCAATATTACACCGCTTATATTCAAAATTAAGTCATCAACATCACAAATCCTATTTGGATATTTTGTTAATAAGTCAACTGTTAATTGAAATAATTCAATCAAGGCAGAAATAATCGATCCCACTAAAACAATATAAAGCGGTTTCTTTTCTTGTAAAAAAATAAACATAAATAGTACAAATGGAATTAACAAAATAATATTCCCAAGTATTTGATATATGTTCCCACTTTGTAAATATTCCATTATAGTTTTCCCAGGAATTAATTGAATAAATGAATTTATCCCAAAATCTGCTCCTCCATATATCTCTTTTAATGAATCTCCTTTAAATATAAAAATTGGAAAAATAACATATTCAACAATGCTTAAGAGATAAAATACAAATGCAATGCAAACCCAAAATTTCGTTTTACTTGAAAAGAATTTCCGTTTTATCACATATAACGCAATACAAATACTTAAAAAAACAATCATGAAATCTATTGTATCTAAATCAATAATAACCATCTCAAACCCCTATCTTTCTAATCCCATGATAATTTAAATGTACCTTTCCAAACATCCTGATGTGTAGGATTCATAAAATACAAGCCTTGAATCTTTCCTTTATGTTTCCATGTTTTTGTAAACTGAGAAGTTGATGGCCCAGAACAAACTTCTGTACCTGGTGTCCAGTTACCCAAAAAATTCTTTTTTGCCGTCCAGACCGTCAACTTAACTCCACTTGTTCCATCTTTATATGAATTTGGTGTAACCGTCACTGTCAGTTTAGACTTTATATCGATCGTTCTTTTGCAATATAAACCTGCTTTCATAGAATATGTTCCAGAATAACTTCCCGCTTTTGCACAAACATGACATGTCCCTGTCAACATAACAAAACATAATACAATAAAAATTATTTCTCTTAATTTCTTCATCTTTTCCTTACTCTTTTAATAAGCCAAATGATTCAAAAAGCTATTGAATCATTTGGCTGTTGAATAAAACTATTATTAAACTTCCTCTACTTTAACCAAGTGTCTTACATGCCAAATCATGCCCTTTGTGGCATCATTGTTTGGCAATTCCACCGTCTTGCCGATCTTTCTCAACCCCATAGCCTCTACGGTTGCGCGTTGCTTCGGGATAGCACCGATCGTAGACTTTACCAATGTTACTCTAACTTTATCTGCCATAATTACACCTCACTTCTGCGATTAACCCAAAATCTCTTCTACGGAGAGACCACGAGCTCTGGCAACCTCTTCCGGTGTCTTCAGATTCTTTAAGCCCTCCAGTGCAGCCAAAACAACGTTCTTTTTGTTGTTGGAGCCCAGAGACTTCGTACGGATATTCTTATATCCTGCCAACTCCAGTACGGCACGTGCCGGACCACCGGCGATGATACCAGTACCTTCCGGTGCTCTCTTGATCAGTACGGATGCACTGCCAAAATCACCTGTCAAATCATGTGGCACACTACCATTCTCGTCGATAGGAACTTCGATTAATTTCTTGGTAGCCTCTTCCTTGCCCTTACGGATTGCCTCAGGGATCTCGGTAGCTTTTCCAAGGCCGACACCAACATGTCCGTTCATATCGCCGACTACTACTAATGCAGTAAATCTCATATTACGTCCACCTTTTACTACCTTGGTTACACGCTTGATCGTTACTACATTATCTTCCAGCTCTAACTGGCTGGCGTCAATAATTGTACGTTTCATGTGACTTCCTCCTAAAATTCTAATCCTGCTTCTCTAGCTGCTTCTGCTAAAGCCTTAACCTTACCCTGATAAATAAAACCGCCACGGTCAAAGACTACGGTCTTGATACCCTTATCCAATGCTTTCTTGGCGATGACCTCGCCCAGCTTGCCTGCTGCTTCTACATTGTTTGTTTTCTCTAAACCTTCCTTTACATCCTGCTGAAGAGTGGAAGCGGAAACCAAGGTATTGCCGACTGTATCGTCAATGATCTGAGCGTACATATGATTATTACTTCTAAATACAGCTAAACGTGGTCTCTCGGATGTACCAGAAAGACGATTACGGACTTTCATGTGTTTCTTCACACGAACTTCACTTCTTGACTGCTTTTTAATCATCGTATTTCACTCCTTTATTCATATAATTGCTTGTTTACCTGTCTTCGGGATAGCGGATCTCATGATCCATGGTTATCCGTTACGACTATTTCTTACCGGTCTTACCAACCTTACGCCTGATTACCTCATCAGCATACTTGATACCTTTGCCCTTATATGGCTCCGGAGCTCTCTTCTCTCTGATCTCGGCTGCGTACTGTCCAACCTTTTCCTTGTCGATTCCCTTTACGATAATGACATTCTGGCCATCGACCGTTACCTCGATTCCTTCCGGATCTTCCATCTCAACCGGATGGGAATATCCCAGAGACAGAGTCAATTTCTTGCCTTGCTTCTGCGCTCTGTAACCAACACCGTTTACCTCGAGCTTCTTCTCATAACCCTCTGTCACACCAACAACCATGTTGTAGATCAGAGTTCTTGTCAGACCATGCAGTGATTTCATTTTCTTTAAGTCGTTCGGACGGGAAACAACGATCTCCTCGCCCTCTTTCTGAATTGTCATCTCTGCCGGCAACACTCTTTCCAGTGTTCCCTTCGGTCCCTTTACAGTCACTTTATTATTTTCTGCAATATCGACAGTTACGCCTGCCGGTACCGCGATAGGCATTTTTCCAATTCGTGACATGCCGTGCACCTCCATATATTTATTCCGGGAAAAATCCCACCAGGATCTCCCTGCTATAGTGTGTACTCTATCCGGTTCTTACCAGATCAAATCTGTCTGATTACCAAACAAATGCAAGTACCTCACCGCCAACATTTTCTTTTCTGGCTTCTTTGTCAGTCATAACACCCTTATTGGTAGAAATGATTGCAATGCCCAGTCCTCCCAATACCTTAGGAAGCTCATCCTTGCCTGCGTAGACACGAAGACCCGGCTTGGAGATTCTCTTTAAGCCTGTGATAATCTTCTCTTTTTTATCTGCGCCGTATTTCAATGTGATATGGATCATTTTGATCCCGTCCACATCAACCATATCGAATTTCTTAATGTAACCTTCTTTTAAGAGAATTTCTGCGATAGAAACTTTCATCTTAGAAGCAGGTACATCTACTGTATCATGCTTTGCTGTATTCGCATTGCGGATTCTTGTAAGCATATCTGCAATAGGATCGCTCGTCATCATCTTGTTTTACCTCCTTACCAGCTTGCTTTCTTCACGCCTGGAATCTGTCCTTTATAAGCTAATTCACGGAAGCAGATTCTGCAAATTCCGTATTTTCTCAAATAAGCATGTGGACGACCACAAATTCTGCAACGGCTGTATTCTCTTGTGGAGAATTTTGCTTTGCGCTGCTGCTTCACTTTCATCGAAGTCTTAGCCATGATATTCCCTCCTTATTTCTTGAACGGCATGCCGAACTGTGTTAATAATTCACGAGCTTCTTCGTCAGATTCTGCTGTTGTAACCACGATTACATCCATACCTCTGACTTTGTCTACCTTATCATACTCGATCTCAGGGAAGATTAACTGCTCCTTGATTCCAAGTGCATAGTTACCTCTGCCATCAAAGGAATCCGGGCTGACACCACGGAAGTCACGTACTCGAGGTAATGCTAAGTTTACAAGACGATCTAAAAATTCATACATCTTATCGCCTCTCAAGGTTACCTTACATCCGATAGGCATACCCTCTCTTAACTTAAAGTTAGCGATAGAATTCTTTGCTTTTGTTACAATCGGTTTCTGACCGGTAATAATCTCCAGATCAGATATTGCAGCATCAAGAACCTTAGAGTTCTCTTTTGCTTCGCCGACACCCATATTGATTACGATCTTCTCAATCTTAGGCACCTGCATTTTGTTTTTATAACCAAACTTTTTGGCCATTGCATCAACGATTTCGTTAAGATAAGTCTCTTTTAAGCGAGTCACCGTCACTGCCTCCTTTCTGAACTTAGTCGATCACTTCTCCTGTTGCCTTTGCAACACGAACCTTCTTGCCATCCTTCATCTCAAAACCAACACGGGAAGCTTTTCCTTTACTTACGTACATTACGTTTGAAACATCAATTGGGGCAGACTGCTGTACGATACCGCCATTTGGATTTGCCTGGCTCGGTTTTGTATGCTTCGTAACCTGATTGATTCCTTCAATCGTAACCTTACCATCCTTACAAGCCGTTACCTTGCCCTCTCTGCCTTTATCTTTACCGGTGATGACACGAACGGTATCACCTTTCTTAATCTTACTTGTTGCCACGACTTACACCTCCTTATAATACTTCTGGTGCTAAGGAGACAATTTTCATAAACTGTTTGTCTCTTAACTCTCTAGCGACTGGTCCAAAGATACGGGTACCTCTCGGTGTCTTGTCTTCACGAATGATCACTGCTGCATTTTCATCGAATTTGATATATGATCCATCCGGACGGCGGATACTCTTTACCGTACGAACAACAACCGCCTTTACCACATCACCTTTTTTTACAACACCGCCTGGTGTTGCATCTTTAACAGAAGCGACGATGATATCTCCGATACTTGCATATCTTCTGGTGGAACCACCCATAACTCTGATACAAAGAAGTTCTTTAGCACCTGTATTATCAGCTACTTTCAGTCTTGATTCCTGCTGTACCATGATTTCTCCTCATTTCTGCACTGCAATTTGTGCATCTCGCAACGTCTGTGTCGCAGTGCAGACACAAACCTGCAGAGTGAAAGCATTGTCACTCTTAACTCCGTAACTTCCAGAAAATTATTTCGCTCTCTCAATAACTTCAACAAGTCTCCATCTCTTATCCTTGGATAACGGTCTTGTTTCCATTACTCTTACTCTATCACCAATCTTGCATGTGTTTTCTTCATCATGAGCTTTTAATTTATAAGTTCTCTTGATGATCTTGCCGTAAAGTGGATGCTTAACATTATCTACGACTGCAACAACGATTGTCTTATCCATTTTATCACTAACTACTTTACCTACACGAGTCTTTCTAAGATTTCTCTCCACGACTTAAAGTCCTCCTTTCGTCATACTAACGAATACCTTTGGTTAGTCCTGTGCTGCGAGCACTGTCTGAATTCTGGCAATATTCTTCTTTACCTCTTTGATCCGGCTGGTATTGTCCAGCTGATTTGTTGCATTCTGGAATCTCAGATTGAAGAGTTCCTTCTTTGCTGCCACTAAATCCTCGTTCAGCTCTGCAACAGATTTGGTTCTTAATTCTTCTAATAACTGCTTACTCTTCACTGCCCGCACCTCCTTCTAAGTCTGCGCGAGATACCACCTTACACTTGATCGGCAACTTATGTGTCGCTAAACGAAGCGCTTCTCTGGCTACCTCTTCGGATACACCTGAAATCTCGAACATTACACGACCCGGTTTTACAACTGCTACCCAGTATTCCAGAGCACCTTTACCTTTACCCATTCGAGTCTCGGCAGGAGTCTTGGTAACCGGCTTATCCGGGAATATCTTAATCCATACCTTACCACCACGTTTAATATAACGAGTCATCGCAATACGGGCTGCTTCGATCTGATTTGACTTGATCCATGCTGGCTCTAAAGCAACAATACCATACTCACCGTATGTGATTTTATTTCCTCTGAGCGCTTTACCTGTCATTCTACCACGGAACTGCTTACGATGCTTTACTCTCTTTGGCATTAACATTATTTATCGCTCCCTTCCTTTTTGGCATTGCTCTTGGCGGGAAGTACTTCACCATTGTAGATCCATACCTTTACACCAACCTTACCATAAGTTGTGTCAGCCTCTGCGAATCCATAGTCAATGTCTGCGCGCAGGGTCTGAAGTGGAATAGTTCCTTCACTATAGAACTCTGTACGTGCCATATCAGCACCACCTAATCGTCCTGAACAAGAAGCCTTGATTCCTTTCGCACCCGTCTTTAAGGTTCTGCCCATAGCAGATTTCATGGCACGGCGGAAAGAAATACGGTTCTCTAACTGTCCTGCAATATTCTCAGCAACCAACTGAGCATGCTTATCCGGATTCTTGATGTCCATGATCTTGATGTCTAAGGCTACTTTGCGATCCAGAACTTTCAATAACTCTTTCTTTAAGTTCTCAATCTCAGCACCGCCCTTACCAATTACGAAACCAGGCTTTGCTGTGTGAATGATCACTCTAACCTTGTCCGTAGGTCTCTCAATCTCAATCTTTGAAATTCCGGCGCTGTATAATTTTTTCTTTACGAATTCCCTGATCTTGTAATCTTCTACAAGGTAATCTGCAAATTTATCCTCTGCAAACCAATTAGAATCCCAGTCTTTGATCACGCCGACTCTTAAACCATGAGGATTAACTTTCTGTCCCATTTTAATCTCCTTTCATAAACCAGACTGTCTTAACGCTCGTTCAAAATGATCGTGATGTGACTCATTCTCTTCTCGATGCGGTATGCCCTGCCCTGCGCTCTCGGTCTGATTCTCTTCATTGTCGGTCCTTTATTTGCAAAACACTCTTCGATATATAAATCCGCCGGATTCATACCGTTGTTGTTCTCAGCATTTGCAATTGCAGACTGTAATAATTTCAAAATAATGCTGGAAGCAGTTCTCGGATTGTAAGATAAAATACCGATTGCTGTCTCCACATCTTTGCCTCTGATGGCATCTAACACATAACAAGCCTTCTGAACCGATACTCTTGCATAAGATAACTTTGCAGAAGGTCTGGTGTCTCTCTGGTTCTCATTTCTCTCTCTCTTTATTTGAGATCTATGTCCCTTTGCCATGAATGAAGCCTCCTTTCAAATCTCTGTATCATTGTTATCGTAAGCTAGAATCACCAGCCTGCCTAACGCAGACGTATCATTCTCTTACTGTTGCAGTCTCCGCTGCCATTGTCATTTCCACAAAACGTTCCACCGTACCGGGCGGTTCATTTTTTAGTCACAGAAAACGCTGGTTCTGCGTTTTTTCCAGAGCAAGTGTAGTGTTTCTTAGTTGTTGTTTTATCACAACTTAGAAATACTTGCAAGAAGTGCAGTAATTCTTAGTCATTGTTTTACAATGGCTTAGAATTTCTTTTCTTGCTGCTCTTAGCGACCTTTCTTCTCGTCTTTACCATGACCTCTATAGGTTCTGGTTGCAACGAACTCGCCTAACTTATGCCCTACCATATCCTCGGTTACATAGACAGGTACATGTTTTCTTCCATCATGCACTGCAAATGTCAGACCAACAAAGGATGGGAAAATAGTGGAGCGACGAGACCATGTTTTGATTACCTGCTTGTCGCCGGATGCTACCTGAGCATCTACCTTCTTTAAGAGGCTTTTGTCAGCGAAAGGTCCTTTCTTTAATGAACGTGCCATTGTATCCTCCATTCTGCCGGCATAAACCGACTTTACAACCTTTTGAATTACGATCTGTGACAGAACATCGTATTACAACATCCTGATCACTATATTCTCTCGAAACGAAACTTTGGTACTTCTAAGTCCCCGTCTTGCGTAAAACTTAGAAGTATGTTTCGTATGATTACACCAATGCCAGACACAGCTTCGCTGCCATCTTGCTTAGTTATTTGGCTAATACCAAGTTCAGACATGTGCCTTTTACTTGGCTAACGCCAGGTTTAGCATTTATTTTGCTAACGTCAAGCTTAGACAAGTGCTTTTTTACTTGGCTAACGCCAGGCTTAGCATTTATTTTGCTAACGCCTTACCGTCTCTTCTTCTAATAATCATCTTATTAGACTGCTTATTCTTCTTACGGGTCTTTAAGCCAAGAGCAGGTTTACCCCAAGGAGTACATGGACCTGGACGTCCAATTCCTGTCTTACCTTCACCACCACCATGTGGATGGTCATTCGGGTTCATAACGGAACCACGAACCGTAGGACGAATACCCATGTTACGCTTACGGCCAGCCTTACCAATATTGACCAGTGCATGCTCGCCGTTTCCGATCACGCCAATCGTTGCACGGCAGACAATCGGAACCATTCTCATCTCACCAGATGGCAGACGAAGCGTTGCATACTTACCTTCCTTTGCCATCAGCTGTGCGCTGTTACCAGCAGAACGAACCATCTGGCCGCCCTTGCCCGGATGCAACTCAATGTTGTGTACCTGAGTACCTACCGGAATATTTTCTAATGGCAGGCAGTTACCTACTGCAATTTCAGCATCTGCACCATTGATAACTTTCTGTCCAACCTGCAATCCCTCTGGAGCCAGGATATATCTCTTCTCACCATCTGCATATGCGAGCAGAGCAATATTAGCAGTTCTGTTTGGATCATATTCGATGGTTTTTACGGTAGCCGGAATACCATCTTTATTTCTCTTGAAATCAATAATTCTATATTTTCTTCTTGATCCACCGCCACGATGCCTTACCGTGATCTTACCCTGGGCATTACGTCCAGCCCTTTTCTGCAATGGTACGGTCAAGGACTTCTCCGGCTTATCTGCCGTGATCTCCGCCTTGTCAAGTACCGACATTTGTCTTCTGGACGGTGTGTATGGGTTAAATGTTTTAATTCCCATGACGTTGTCTCCTTTCCTTATTTACAACATCCGTGTGATAGGTTTTCCACACGGCGTATTTTTGTGCTAGTAAAAATTTAACTCTTACAGACCTTCGAAGATTTCAATATCCTTAGAGTCTTCCGTCAACTTCACGATCGCTTTCTTTGTCTTTGCCGTCTTTCCAGAAGTTCTTCCACGGCGACGTGTTTTCCCTTCCTGGTTCATCGTGTTGACTTTTGCAACTTTGGTTCCCTCAAAGAGTTTCTCCACTGCTTCTTTGATCTGTCCCTTGGTTGCATCTGTATGCACTAAGAAAGTGTATTTCTTCTCGCCCATTGCCTCCATAGATTTCTCTGTGATGACCGGCTTCTGAATGATGTCATAATATTTCAAATCTGCCATTATGCATACACCTCCTCGATTTTGGAAACAGCATCTTTTGTGATAACAACGGTATCATACTTTAAGATGTCATATACATTAATCGCATTTACCGGTACAGCACGGACACCTTCAATGTTTCTGGCTGACAAAGCCACATTTTCATTGTCTCCGTCCAGTACAACCAATGCCTTATTTACTTTTAATGCGTCGAGAACGCCCACCATTTTCTTGGTTTTGATCTCGTCAAACTTCAGAGTATCTAATACGAAGAATTTCTCCTCGTTGACTCTGGAAGTCAGTGCAGAGCGGATTGCGCCTGCTTTTTCTTTCTTATTCATCTTGAATGAATAATCTCTCGGTGTTGGAGCAAATACTACTCCACCACCTGTCCACTGTGGAGCACGGATTGATCCCTGTCTTGCATGACCGGTTCCTTTCTGTCTCCAAGGTTTTCTACCACCACCGCGTACTTCAGAACGTGTCTTTGCCTTCTGAGTACCCTGGCGCTTATTTGCCAACTGTAATACTACAGCCATATGCATTAAATGTTCATTCACATTTGCAGCAAACACTTTGTCGTTCAGATCCAACTTACCAACTTCGCTGCCTTCCATATTATAAACAGATACGTTAGCCATCTGTGTGTTCCTCCTTTCCAAAAGAATCTTTATTCAGCCTTTGATGCAGACTTAACGCTTTCTTTAATCACGATGCATGCTTTCTTTGGTCCAGGAACCGCACCCTTAACCAGGATCAGATTCTTGTCGGCATCCACACGTACAATTTCCAGATTCTGGATGGTTCTCTGTACGCCACCCATCTGACCAGGCATCTTTTTCCCTTTGAATACCCGGCTTGGATCGGAACAAGCACCGTTGGAACCCGCATGTCTGTGGAACTTAGAACCATGTCCCATCGGACCTCTGTGCAGACCGTGTCTCTTGATAGCGCCCTGGAATCCTTTTCCCTTGGTAGTACCAGTCGCATCAATCTTGTCTCCTGCTGCAAAGATATCTGCTTTGATCTCCTGACCAAGCGTATATTCCTCTGCGTTCTCGAACTTAAATTCTTTCAGATATCTCTTGCCGGATACACCTGCTTTTGCAAAATGTCCCTGCAATGGCTTGTTTACACCATGAGCTCTCTTTACTTCCTTATTTCCTGCAGCATCCCTGGTAATTACTTTGTCTTTCTTATCTACAAAGCCTACCTGCACTGCACTGTACCCATCGTTATCGACTGTCTTGACCTGTGTTACATAGCAAGGACCAGCCTGAAGTACAGTAACCGGAGTTAATACCCCGTTTTCATTGAAGATCTGTGTCATTCCGACCTTCGTAGCTAAAATAGCTTTCTTCATAATGTTGCACCTCCTGTTAATCTACAGCGGAATATCACGATAACGAACCACCCTTGAAACAATGTTTCCATATAGGCATTGGTACGCCCGTCTGACATTCATCCTAGACGGCTTATGCAAGTTTGTAAACCAAAAACTCTTTCTGCGTGGTTGCAGATTTATATAAACCCTAAGGATTGTTCCTTCATTTTTGTGTTTTCTACAAAAATATTTGCGGGAAATACGATCTGTATTTCTCCTGCCGAGAATCTTACTTCTCTTTCATCTTCAGCACTACCGCTACACCGGAAGGCATTTCCATCTTTGTCAATGCTTCGATGGTCTTCTGGGTAGGAGCGATGACATCAATCAATCTCTTGTGTGTTCTCTGCTCGAACTGCTCTCTGGAATCTTTGTACTTATGCACCGCACGAAGAATCGTTACTACTTCTTTCTTCGTTGGAAGAGGTACCGGACCGCTTACCTTTGCGCCTGTCTTCTTCACTGTGTCAATAATTTTTCCAGCAGCATGATCAATCTGATTGTGGTCATACGCTTTGAGTGTAATTCTCATTACATTTGTTGCCATAAAAAAAGCCGCCTCCTTTTCGCACTTTTGCAGACATTACTGATCTGGCCGGTTTCTCCGGCTATGTCCGCCTGTTTTAAGCGCAACAAGTGGTGACTGTACACTTACCCGGGTGTGTCCTATCGGTTTACAGCTAATAGCATAGGAACTCCCGTCTCATCTGCAATCCTCGGACGCCCGTCCAATTCATCAGACAAAATATTGGATTTTCGTACAGTGACTTGTCGCCAGTTTTCTAACTTGACATTCGCTCCACGGAAAACCTGCCGCCCGTTACCGGACTGCAGCAACCTCACGCTTCTACGCTATCAATGTCACAGCATTTACTAATATACACTACTTTACAATGGATTGCAAGCCCTTTTTTACTTTTTTTCAGAATAACAGCATTTCCTTGTTGCCATTTATAATATGATTCCATAGGATAATTTTTTGTGGGACAGAACAAAACAGAAGGTGTCATACAATGAAGCATGACACCTTCCATTTTATACGCTTTTTTATTGTTCGTCTTAACCTGCTACCATAGCATCCATTTCCGCTTCCGTGGATGCTTTCTGGTAACAATCCAAGATAATTCCCTGCAGTTTCTCTCTGGTTCCGGAATTGATCGGATGAGCGATATCCCGAAACTCTCCATCTCCGGCACGCCGGCTTGGCATAGCGATGAATAATCCCTTGTCTCCCTCAATGACTTTAATATCATGAACAACGAATTCCTCATCCAATGTAATAGATACTACAGCTTTCATTTTTCCCTCTTTCGCAATTTTGCGAACCCTAACATCTGTTACCTGCACTGCTTTTAACCTCCTTTGATTAGCATGCTGTGCAGAGCTCCCATGTTCCTATTATATAGGAAGAAACTCCATTTACTTTCCCACGCTACTTCTTTCACAGACCGCTACAGAGCGTATCTTTCGTTTTTTTCTACTACTATTCTAATTTTACCATCTTCTCCGATATAATTGGTATTCGCACGGATCGTATCTCTGCTTTCTACGATACAGTTTTCAATATGCGTATTATCCCCAATATAAACATCATTTAAGATGATAGAATTCTTGATCGTACAATTATTGCCTATATACACTTCTTTGAACAGAATAGAATTCTCCACGGTTCCATTGATGATACAGCCACTGGAAACCAGGCTGTTCTTAACAGAAGACCCTACGTTGTATTTCGCTGGCGGCAGATCCTCCACCTTGGAATACACATCTGGATATTCCCGGAAAAAGTAATTTCTAACATCCGGCTCCAGGAAATCCATATTGGTACGGTAGTAAGATTCTACCGAAGAAATATTACTCCAATAGGTACTCATCGGGAACGCATAGATCCGTTTCACATTTTTATGGCGGATCAAAACATCTTTGACAAAGTCATAGCGTTCCTCCTGCATGGATTTCTCAATCAGCTCAATCAACATCCGGCGGCGTACAATATATACTCCGGTAGAAACCGTATTATTCGCCGTGCTGATTGGTTTCTCCTCAAACTCAAGCACTCTTCCGTCATCATCCACACGCAGAACACCGAAACGGCTTGGGTCATCCTTGCCGCTGACATCTGCAGTAACTACCGTGAAATCTGCTTTCTTAGCAATATGGTATTCTAATACTTTGTTGTAATCCATCTTGTAAACACCATCACCGGATGCGATGACCACATACGGTTCATGGCTGTTCTTCAAAAAATCCAGATTCTGTGCTATCGCATCCGCTGTGCCACGATACCAATAGCTGTTATCCGGTGTTGTCGTCGGAGTGAATACGTACAGTCCACCCTGTTTTCTACCAAAATCCCACCATTTCGAGGAATTCAGATGCTCATTCAAAGACTTAGCATTGTACTGTGTGAACACTGCCACCTTCTGAATGTGAGAGTTGCTCATATTGCTAAGGACAAAATCAATACTACGGAAACCGCCTGCAACCGGCATAGCTGCAATGGCTCTCTTGTTGGAAAGTTCCCGCATCCTGTTGCTATTACCACCTGCTAATACTATTCCTATCGCTCTCATTATCTGTCACCTACCTTAATCAATGTTTCGCCACCTGCAAGTACACCATCCGGATAGTCTGACAGCTCTGTCACGCCAGAGATCGCTGTATTCTTTCCGATTTGGACATTATCAGGGATTACGCTGTCCTCCCCGATGGTTACCAGACCAAAGGCATATACATCTGGTTTTACCTTGTTGGGAACCTCTTCACCCACACCCAGCTTGCAGTTCTCGCCAATCACCACATTTTCTGCAATAATTGACTTGTCTATCACGGTGCCGGATTTTATCGTAGCTGAACTCATGATAATGGAGTCGCGGACCACTGCTCCCTTTTCTATCGTGACCCCGGAACCAATTACAGAATTGTAGACTTCGCCATAAATCTCGGACGCCTCTCCCATAATTGCCTTGTCCACAATAGCACCCTCCGCAACATATTGAGGCGGTATACGGTCACTCTTCGTATAAATCTTCCAAAATTCCTCATATAAGTTAAAGACAGGAATCAGGTCGATCAATTCCATGTTAGACTCCCAATAGGATCCTAACGTTCCAACATCTTTCCAGTATCCATTATATTCATAGGCAAAGATTCTATCGCCCTTTTCGTGACAATATGGAATAATATGTTTTCCAAAGTCACATGACGGCTGGTCTTTCAGCTTGATCAGAGCTTCACGCAGAACCGGCCATGAGAATATATAAATTCCCATTGATGCTAAATTGCTTCTAGGATGTTCCGGCTTTTCTTCAAACTCCTGAATCTGTTTGTGTTCATCTGTAATTACCACACCGAAACGACTGGCTTCCTCCATCGGTACCGGAATGGTCGCTAATGTAACATCCGCCTTGTTTGCCTTGTGAAAATCTAACATTACCTCGTAATCCATTTTGTAAATATGATCTCCACCCAGTATCAGAACATACTCTGGATTATAATACTCCATAAAGCGCAAATTCTGATAAATAGCATTGGCGGTACCGGTATACCATTCGCTGCTGGTACTCTTTTCGTATGGCGGCAAAATAGAAACACCACCCACATTACGATCCAGATCCCAAGGAATACCTATGCCGATATGTGTATTCAGACGAAGTGGCTGGTATTGGGTCAGGACACCTACCGTATCGACACCTGAGTTAATACAATTGCTCAATGGAAAATCTATAATACGGTACTTCCCACCAAACGCCACTGCCGGCTTGGCTACATCAGCAGTCAGGACGCCCAGACGGGATCCCTGGCCGCCAGCCAGTAACATCGCTATCATCTCTTTCTTGATCACACTATCACCCCTTACTTTTTTTAGTATTAGAACAGTACTAGTATACCACACTTCACATGGAATGTGAATAATTTTTCATAAATTTTCCATTCTTTTTTCAAGTTTTTTAGTAAATTTATACAAGATTTTGCAAAAACTGCAAAAAAAACAGAAAAAATTCAAGAAGGAATTGTTTTTTTGTACCCGTGGTTTATAATAAAATGTACAAAGTTTCCCTAAAACACTATACCAAGCGTGTTTCATAGGGACTTCCCACTTCCCAATATAAATATAAATACAAAAGAAATAGAATTTACGATACCTTCGTGTGAATCAACGGACTGGGAAGATGGTTCGACCAGAGCACAATAAGATTATTATTTGCAAAATCAACGTTTAATATCAGAAAAAGAATAGGACGGTGTAAAACTTATGTATCAAATTGATTTAAAGCAACCAAAAACAGCATATTTTATCGGCATTGGCGGAATCAGCATGAGTGGATTTGCCGAACTTCTACACGATAACGAATTCACAGTCCGGGGCTCAGATGCTACCCAGAGCAAAATCACAGACCATCTGTCTTCCCTGGGAATTCAAGTTGTCTATGGGCAACAATATGAAAACATAACTTCCGATATTGATTTTGTCGTTTATACTGCAGCCATCCATCCCGACAATCCAGAATTCAAAGCAGCGCAGGACTTGGGGCTGCCGATGATGGAGCGCGCTGAAATGGTGGGGCAGGTTATGAAAAACTACAAAAATGCGATCGGTATTTCCGGGACACATGGCAAAACTACGACTACCTCGATGCTGTCACACATTTTCCTGCATGCAGATCTGGATCCCACAATATCAGTCGGCGGGATTCTGGAGGCAATTCACGGAAATATCCGCATCGGACATTCCGAAAATTTTATCACGGAAGCCTGTGAATATACCAATAGCTTTCTGAAATTTCATCC
This sequence comes from uncultured Clostridium sp., assembly GCA_947644195.1. Classification (GTDB taxonomy): domain Bacteria; phylum Bacillota; class Clostridia; order Lachnospirales; family Lachnospiraceae; genus Butyribacter. The sequence goes on along the minus strand of CANRZB010000003.1, from coordinate 31,344 downwards.
TACAGCCGGTGTCATCTTAAATGTAGATGCGGATCATTTGGATTTCTTTCATGATTTGGATGATATCCGCGCCTCTTTCCGTCGTTTTGCCGAATTAATTCCAGCGGACGGCGTCCTGGTTGTAAATACTGACATTGATAAACTGGATACCATTATTCACGATCTGCCCTGCCGGATCATTACATTTGGGCTGGACAATGGGGCTGATTACCAAGCTGTCGACCTCCATTTTGACGAGCAGGGCTGTGGTTCCTTTGAACTGGTACGCAGCGGCGAGAACACCGGAATCCGCATCCAGCTGGCAGTGATCGGAAAGCACAATATTGCCAATGCATTATCAGCGGTGGCCCTGGCAGAATATTATCAAATCCCATTAGAACAGATCCGGTCGGGACTGTTAGCTTTTTGCGGAACCGAACGGCGTTTTGAAGAAAAGGGAAGTTTCCAGGGGGTAACCGTAATTGACGATTACGCCCACCATCCTACGGAGATCAGAGCAACATTGACAGCAGCCAGCAAATATCCACACAACCATTTGTGGTGCGTCTTCCAGCCGCATACCTACAGCCGGACGAAAGCACTGCTCCACGAATTTGCCGAAGCATTATCTTTGGCGGAACACGTGATACTAACGGATATCTATGCTGCCAGGGAAGCAGATCCCGGCGATATTTCCTCCCGGACTCTGCAGGAAGAAATGAAACAATTAGGAAAAGAGGTCTCTTATCTCTCCGATTTTGAAGAAATTCAAAAATATTTATTAAAAAATTGTGTCGACGGAGACTTGTTAATAACTATGGGGGCAGGAAATGTAGTAGAAATCGGTGAAAATCTGATCCAAAAATAGTTATCCACATTATCCACAATTTTATTGTGTATATCTCTACACAATGGATTGTGGATATTTTTTGTCAAAATTTGACCAAAAAGTTTTATAGATCATATCCCGTTACTCTCAGCCAAAGGTTATCCACATTATCCACAATGACCAGGCAGATCCTTGCACACGAACCCGGGCTATTTTCAAACTTGTGTTTGTATGGTACACTGTTCCTATGCATAGCCATGGAAAAATCTGTAAGCAGTATCGCCAGATATGCTGATCCGAAACCGCTTATAGATTTTTTCATGCCATGAAGATTTTATTTCCGTGAAACGGATAAAAAACTGCAGGAGGCACCATGGATCAAATTTTATTATGCACCACTCAATTTCCAAGTACCACATTACTATATAATACTTTTATCGAAAACTACATGCCAGAAGCAAATGGAGACTATGTAAAAGTTTATTTATATCTGGCGAAATGTATGCAACATAAAGAGTCAGGATTATCAATCAATTATCTGGCGGATCGGATGGATCACACGGAGAAAGACGTGATTCGCGCCTTACAATATTGGGAGAAAAAGAAACTTCTGAGAATCGAACGGGATCAAAGCGGCTATATTACTAGCATTGAAATGTCATTGCCCGAAGATCCTGCAGAATTCTCTCCGTCTGAAAAGACAAGCACGGCGCCCGTCACACAGGCAGGCCACAACTTGCCTGCCTCAAAATCTATGCCATCCAGCAAATCTGATTTTGAAGCCGAAGCTAGGGATCCTCAGGTGTTTGATGTTCCGGTTCACCCGGAGACAGCAGCAACCTCTTTCGTTACCACTCCAATGCGAACTCTTGCACCGGTAACGCCAGAAACCCGAACGGAACCCAAAGTTGTTGCCATTGCGGATAACACCAAGGAAATATCTGTTTCCAGTGCACAATTAAAAGAGCTGGCCTCCAACGAAGAATTCATCTGGACATGCCATGTGATTGAAAGCTACCTCGACCGTCCTATGAAACCCAATGAGACCAGGCTCGTGTCTTATTTATATGGTACGCTGCATTTCTCTAAGGATCTACTCTTGTACTTATATGAATACTGCATCTCCCTGGACAAGACCAACAATAACTATATTCAGACAGTTGCTCTTTCCTGGAACAAACAGGGCGTTGCAACGCCGGAAGAAGCGGAAAAGGTCTCTACCGCCTATCATTCCGCTTACAACGCAGTATCCAAATCACTTGCCTTAGGCAGGGCGCTTGCCACGGTTGAAAAAAAATACGTGGATCGCTGGCAGAATAAATGGAACATGGATCTTAGCGTCATCCTGGAGGCATGTAACCGCACGATCCTCAAAGTTCACAAGGCAGATTTTAAATATATTGAAGGCATCCTGGATCGCTGGCAGCAAAATGGAGTACATACTTTACAGGATGTGGAGCGGGCAGACCTCGCCTATGCCCAGAATAAAAGCGAAACCAAGAAAACTACAGCGAGCCATCCACAAAATAGAGCCAAAAACCAATTTCAAAACTTTCAGCAGAGAAGTACCTCCACCCAGGAGGTGGATGATCTGGAACGTAAGCTGTTAATGCGATAACTAATTACTTGCCGTCCCACGGGCACGGCGGAATGGAGAACATTATGGGACTCTTACATACCCAACACCGAGAAATCATGTTTCGTTACGACCAGACCCGCATGAAAAACCAACAGGCTCTGGATCAGCGCATAGAAGATTTATTTGAAAAAATACCGGAACTAAAACAGGTACAGAATGACATTATGGACCTTTCCTTAAACCAGGCGCGGCAAGAACTGCTCCATCCTGAAAACACAGAGCAGGAAGAAACTTCCTATCAGCAAAAACGGCAGGATCTATCCAAGCGGAAAACTTCCTTGCTACAGGAACATGGTTATCCGGCAGATTATTTGGATGCGATTTATGACTGCCCCGACTGTCAGGATACCGGATATATTGACAACCAGCCCTGTCACTGCCTGCGGCATACCATGACTTTGGAGTTATACAAGAGTTCTAATCTCATTCATATTTTGGAAGAGGAGAACTTTGATACTTTTAACGAATCATTTTACAATGATACAGAAATCCATGAAAACCTTTCTCTGACTCCACGTGAAAACATCAAGCGAGTCCGTGAAATTTGCCAGGATTTTATTCGCCATTTTGATGATGTTTACGACAACTTGATTTTTTATGGACCAACCGGTGTGGGAAAGACATTCCTGACCCACTGTATTGCCAAACAGCTGTTGGATACTTCACATACTGTCCTGTACTTGACTTCCTTACAGCTTTTTGATATTTTAGAAAAAAATAAGTTCAACAAAGAAGATGCATCTACTTCCAATGAGCAAATTTCCTATATGCTGCAAAGCGATTTATTAATCATTGACGATTTAGGCACAGAATTAGTGAATAGCTTTACGGCATCCCAACTATTTTATTTTATTGAAGAACGGCATATCAGACAACGTTCTACGATTATTTCCACGAACCTGTCATTCCAGGAATTACGGGATCGGTACAGCGAGCGCATCTTTTCCCGATTTACGGGATATTACAATTTCTTAATGATTGTTGGCGAAGATATCCGCATCAAGAAAGCGATTCAATAAACAACTTAGAAATTACATACATAATGGAGGATACTATGAAACGACATGATAAGTTAGCAGAAACCATCCCTGTAGGTACCCTGGGCATCCTGGCGCTGGAAAGCAGCCATGATCTCGGCAGACAAGTCAATGACTACATTGTCGACTGGAGGAGAGAACGCGCCTCACGCCATACAGTAGCATCGACTTTCGCAGGATATAACAGAGATTCTTTTATTATCGAATCCTCCTGCCCGCGTTTCGGTTCCGGCGAAGCCAAAGGAATCATCAAGGAATCTGTCCGTGGTGACGATCTCTATTTACTCGTTGATGTCTGCAATTATAGCTTAACTTATAAAGTATGCGGTCAGACTAACCATATGTCTCCGGATGACCATTATCAGGATCTGAAACGAATTATTGCAGCTGTTGGCGGAAAAGCCCGCCGTATCACGGTTATCATGCCGTTTCTATATGAAAGCAGGCAGCATCGTCGCAGCGCCAGAGAATCTTTAGACTGCGCCCTGGCATTGCAAGAACTGACACAAATGGGTGTAGAAAGCATCATTACCTTTGATGCGCATGATCCACGCGTTCAGAATGCCATTCCATTAAAAAGCTTTGAAACCGTGCAGCCAACCTATCAGTTTATTAAAGCTTTGCTGAAGAATACCCCGGACCTAACCATTGACGCCGATCATCTCATGGTAATCAGTCCAGATGAAGGCGCTATGGGACGTGCCGTTTATTACGCCAATGTCTTGGGCATTGACGTAGGTATGTTCTATAAACGTCGCGATTACAGCCGCATCGTGGATGGACGCAATCCGATCATTGCACACGAATTCCTGGGCTCCGATCTGGAAAACAAAGATGTGATCATTATTGATGATATGATTTCTTCCGGAGAGAGCATGATTGACGTTGCCACAGAATTAAAACGACGCAAAGCCAACCGCATTTTTGTGGCTGCTACCTTTGGGTTGTTTACCAACGGTATGGAAAAATTTGATGATGCGCATGAAAAAGGATTGATCTACCGTGTATTAACCACAAATTTAGTTTACCAACCACAGGAAGTATTATCCCGCGACTATTATATCAGTGTGGATATGAGCAAATATGTTGCGCTGCTGATTGATACACTCAATCATGACCAATCCATCAGCGGTCTGCTAAATCCGGTAGAACGGATCCATAGTATTTTGGAAAAATATGGAAAACGCTAGTAGCTCGGTCACTTCTACAGGAAAAGAAGTGACCGAATTCAAAAATTTTTTGAAATAATTATGAGAAAAGATTGATGAGTTTATATTTATTTTAGAAATAAGACAAATTCTATCCACAATTAGGTGGTATGATAATAACATAAAAATCAAGATAAGAAAAAACAGTGGCTTGATTTTTAGTTTCTCACAGCTAACTGACTAAAGTTTGAGATAGATTCTTTTTCATTTTTTTCATTTTGCCCCATGGTAGCTCCCTCTGCCATGGGGCGACTCCTTTTAAACATAATGGATTCCTGCTCTATTATGTTATCACGGGAATGGCAGAAAAGAAATTTCTTTTCCACTCAAAAAAGGAACCTCCCCTTGAAATAAAAGAGTCGTTCGGTTCCTTTTTCTTATCTTAGAAATTCTATAACTTTTGAAATTCTATCGGATATCTTTAATATTCCTATTACTGGAATCCCCCCTATGCTGAAACAATTCCAGCACAAGTTTCTGTCAATACTTTCTTTAAGATCTCTTTATTGTGGTCTTCCATTTCTGTCAATGGCGCACGAAGGGAACCTACATTTTTACCCATCATATTCATGGCAGCTTTTGCTGGAATCGGATTGACCTCGCAGAACAGTGCATCGTATAACGGCAGACAGTCTAACTGCATCTTCGCAGCAGTCTTAACGTCTCCATTGAGATAGTTCATTACCATATCATGCACAAAACGAGGAGCAACATTGGAGAGCACAGAGATTACTCCGATTCCTCCCAGAGATAACAGTGGAACTATCTGGTCATCATTGCCAGAATAGAGTTCAATATTGCCATCGGTCAAATGCATGATCTGCGCGACATTACTGATATTGCCGGTTGCCTCCTTAACTCCCACAATATTTTCCACACCAGAAACTAGATCTGCGATTGTCTGCGGCTGAAGCGCACAGCCTGTCCGACTTGGCACATTGTACATAATAATCGGAGTAGCAACGGCATCTGCTATTGTCTTATAATGGGCAATCAAGCCTTTCTGCGTTGCTTTATTATAATACGGTGTAACTACGAGCAATCCGTCCGCCCCCACTTTAGCGGCTTCCTGGCTAAGCTGTACTGCCGTCGCAGTGCAGTTAGAACCTGTCCCCGCAATGACCGGAATCCGATGGTTTACTCTCTCAATCGCAAAACGGATCACGTCAATATGCTCCTGCTCACTCATGGTAGCGGATTCTCCGGTAGTTCCACAAATAATAATTGCATCGGTCCCCTCCGCAATCTGTTCCTCCAGTAATTCATCCAGTTTCTCATAATGAATATCCAGATTTTCTTTCATCGGTGTAATGAGTGCTACACCGGCACCTTGAAATATTGCCATTCTTCTTCTCCTTTTGAACACTGATTTTGCAAGACAGACAAGATATTAGAAAAAAGAAGCCATGCCTACGCATCGCCTCTTTCTACATACCATATCGTATCGTAATAAGTCGATAGCGCTCCATCCAATGATGACAGTCATGACATTATTCATGCCATGCCCAGAGAATTCCAATACAGGATGTCATTCTCTTCGGCACTGTTCCCTTTCCCATGCCTTCTTTTGTCCCTGCGACATCCAGCATGCTACTTATGAAAAGTGCGACCTCTATCTGCTACTGCTAAAAAGGGTAACATGATCCCCGTGATTTGTCAACATCCTCCCAGGAACCGGAATGAATAAAATAAATTTCTTATTTTCATCTATGCCACCTATTTTTTTAACCGTTACTGCATCTTTAATATTTACTTTATTTTTTATCCTTAATAATGTACACTTCAAATCCGAATCATGCTTTCAAATCTATAGGTAACTCAGTCATTCTTTTGGTAAATCTCAAGAAAATCTTTTGCTTCCTTTTCAGTACGAAATGGTGAAATTCTAAATCCCTCTATCTTTAATTTACTATTCTTTCGTTCCGTTTCATCAGCATGATCCAACTCACTGCTTAACTTCTCATACTCTGCATAATCTGATATTTCATCTGTAGATAGCACCAATTCCTGAAACGGTTCTGGTAGTTTTGATGCATCAAAACTATCAAAAAAGCTTTCCGGTACATCAAACAAATATAAATTTTGATACTTTTCCACAATATCGTTTATTTCATCACCAAAACAATAATAAAACAGATCCTGTCCATTATAATGAATATAATGATAGATCATTCCACCTTCTGCCCCAAAAGTGATCATATCCAGAGAACACAATTTTTCTTCTTGGAATTTCTGACAAAAATCCTTTACCATTTTTTTATTTGTCATCATAGAAGTTGTAATAACAGGGACTTTATATTTTATTATTTTATCGTAGCTATCCGGAAATTGTTTAAAATGCGCTTTAATCTCTTCCACATCTCTTCCATGGTAAGATTCCATACGAATATCGCTTTGCTTAATCTGCTTATTCTCCTTGGAATCATATCCCTTCGAGACAATTCCAACATAACATACTGCCAAAACAAGTACCGTACCAAAAATTAATAATCCATTTTTAAATTTCCTGTTCATTTTTCCACCTCATTTCCCATGTAAAGATAACCTTAATATCTAACAAAACAAGGGTTCTAGCATAACACTATCATTTTTTACCAAAAAGGAACTTCAAAATCTTCTACACCTTTCCTATCTTCGCCTTCAAAATCATATTGCCAAAAAAGACCAAAAAACCGCCCCAGACAAATATCGAACCAATAATATAAAACCTAAAAGCCAACGGATACTTCTTCAACCGTTACACCCGCAAGCATAGCAACACAAGCCTGTCCACATAAATAACCTGTAGGTTGCTTAATATAATGGATCTTCTTCATTGTATAATCATCCTCCCAGTTCTTCTATTCCCCAATTCTTTTTATATAGCAAATGAATTCATCTTCTTTTTTATATTTGATATAGCCCAATTTTTGATAAAAAGCATTTGTGCGAACGTTCCAAATAGGCGTATCAAGAAATATTTCTCTAACATCAGAAAAAATTCTTTCAATTTCCTGCATGATAAATATGCCATACCCTTTTCTGAAATATGCGGGATCTACAAATATCCTACCTATATTAAGTTGCAATCCATTAACAAAAAGAATAGCACCTCCTACAATGATACCATCCACTGATAATTTATATAAATGATTCGCTTTTGCCATCTCCATATGAAAACTTACTGACATATATCCAGGTGGGCCTGTCTTTGAAGATGCCCCAACCAAAATATCACTATCAAATGCACGTTTGGAAATACTATTTATCACCAATACATCTGATGTGCCGGCTTTTGTCAATTCCATCATAAATTAAATCCCCCTTTCTATTTCAAGACAGTTTAACTCAACCACGAAAAGCCATCATTTTTAATAACACCATCAACATGAATATAAACATCCATATATACAATTCCATTCTCTTCATACTCATGTTCAAAACAACTGACAATGTTTTCCTGTTGTTTCTCCTTAAAATTATTTGCCTGAAGATATTCCATGATGATCTTATAAGCGTTAGGAATTCTTTCAAAAGGCTGTATAAATGGTTCTTTAATAGTAATCATCGCATAGTCAGCCTCTTCATTTTCTGCATACTCTACACCAGGATATTCCGTAACAAATTCTTCTGGCAAAATATAAGCTGCCACATATCCATGCATTCCAAATCTGTGTTGTTGTTCCTGTGATACAAAAGGAAAATCCCATCCTATCATTTTCGCATTTGGATGTGAAGCTTTAAGGCCACTGTTTATAGCCCACTTCCTCATATATTCATTAACATCGCTCTCGGGATTAGGAGAAATCATTACATATCTTGCCATCCTAAATGATGCTACTCTTTTTATCTGAACCTTTGAATAAATTTCTCCCTGATCCAATAAATTTTCCTTCACAAGCGAATCGAGCTTGCATCTAAAGATGTCACTTATTTCAATAAGCTTTGCAAGTTCCGGAACTACTTCATCAGACTCCCATCTTGATATCGTCTGACGTGTAACTCCTATCTTTTCTGCCATTTGTTCTTGTGTATATCTTTTCTGTTTTCTCATAAAACATATATTTGATCCTAAACTCATATATCTTCTCCCCTTTTTAATTATTATCATCTGGCCATCTAACAAGATCTATTTTGCCACATCAAATTCTTCATAGCAACCAACTGATATGTAATCTTTTTTGATTCTATGTAACACAACATGTTGCATACAGTTCTATGCACCAGAAATCATAAGTTACAAGGACACCAGAACTTCTTAGAAAGATAATTACATTTTTACTGTTTCAATATCGGACTCTTCCATTCGCAGGAAGAAAAACCATCGGTCTTTTAAATTTTGTCTATTGAATTATAAGAGAGGTTGATTTTTTCCAAGCCATATTGTATACTATAATAGTTCTATATAGAAATGTTCTAATAAGATTCGAGGTGATGCATTTGGAAACAAAGGGTGGATTTTATATTACACAAATCAAACAGCTCCAAGATCGGATTTTTGAACGGCTATTACTGGAGAATGACATTGAAATAAGCGGAGGGCAGGGACGAATTTTGTTTATCCTATGGAAAACAGACCACCTTACGATCAGTGAAATTAGTAAAAAAACCTCCCTTGCAAAAAATACGGTATCTGTTGTAATAAACGGAATGGTAAATAAAGGGATTGTTATGAGAAATATCAACCCCCATAACCGCCGTCAAATGATTGTTTCACTTACGGAATATGCAAAATCCCTACAGGCAAAATATGAAATGGTATCTCAACAAATGAACGCATTATTTTATCAAGGTTTTTCAGAAGATGAGCGGAAACAATTTGAAAGTTATCTTGCGAGAATACTGGAAACCCTGACTACAAATCTGCATATTAACCAATAATTTTATAAGGAGAATAATTTCAAATGAAAACAAGAGAACATTTACTTGAATTTATTAAAAAACAAAAAGTGGCATTTATTGCTTCTTTAGATGAAGAAGGTTTCCCCAATATAAAAGCAATGTTTGTCCCACGCAAGATTGAGGGATATTGTTTTTATTTTTCAACAAACACATCTTCTATGCGTACACAACAGTTTATAAAAAACCCAAAAGCAAGTATTTATTTCTATAACAAGGGACGTTTTAAGTATGAGGGCATTATGCTAACTGGTACAGTAGAAGTACTACAGGATAATGAAATCAAGAAAGAGATTTGGTGTAGTGGGGACACTATGTATTATAAGCAAGGGGTAACTGACCCAGATTATTGCGTATTAAAATTTACGGCAATCAAGGGAAGACATTATTGCGATTTAAAGACAGAAAGTTTTGATATTGAAGACTTAAATTAAACGAAATCCTATAGATACACCCCTGCTACGGAGCGTTTCCTTTATGCAAATGAGCGTTTCTTGTCATGGATTGCTGCGAGAATTATTATTGAGGCAGCAGCGAAAAGCTGACTTTATTTTTGGAGGATTGTAAAATGAAAAAAAATAAGGAAGTGTGTATGACGTTAGGAAAAAAGCTAAAATCCGCACGAAAAAAAGCAGGACTTACACAGGAACAGATGGCAGAAAAGCTCGTAGTGTCACGGCAGGCAATTACGAAATGGGAAGCTGACCGGGGGATGCCCGACATAGAAAACCTCAAACAGCTTTCCAAGCTCCTTAATATCAGCATTGATTATCTTCTTGATAGTGGAGAAAGCATGGACTTATCTGTTATGAGAGAAGAAATAAATCTTGATCATTACACGTATACCCGAAATATAAAAGGGAGATGGAGCAAAAAGGCAGGCAAAAAAGATATGGTCGTAATAGAAAAATATCCAGATGCTGAAATCCATTGTCTTATGGGAAAACAAACACTTACCAAAGGTGAGAAAATTACGGATAATATCATAGGATTATTAACGGGCGCACCGTTTGGGATACCAGAATTTCTAAACGGTATAAAAAATGCAGATAAAGAATTCTATCTTGTCAATCAACCGGATAAACAATTTTTTGTAATTGTAACAGATGAGTTTATGGAAAGCAGACAGCTTGCCGAAAGAATTACAGATAAAAAATTTGCGATTGGGAATTTTTTGCTTGTTGACTGCGGCATTATTTCTGATAGCAAGAATAACAAAAACATTTAGTGCAAAACAGACTGTTTCCATAACATCATAACAGCCTGTTTGGGTCTCCACAGATACACCACACGGTCGGGCCGCAAATAATACAATCACAGACGGCCCGATCGTCACAGGAGTATGGTTGGAATATTCAAATTCTATCATGCTATCGTTTAAAATACTCCATTTCGTTTCCGCAAATTGCTCTATTATATTAAGCCATCCATTACAGGTCAGACAAACACAATCTGCATAGTTACAAGCAAAAAAGGATGCGTTTTTAGAAGCTTCTCTATCTTCTAAATTTTACAATCATTTTCTCTAATTGATCTGCTAATTCTCTATTCTCCTCTGACTGTTTTTGAATTAAATTAGCTATCACGGAAGTACTTTCATTCTTTTCAACAATAGTTTCAATTACCACCCGATTCTGATCTGTAATCGTCTTCACATTCTCTATATTATTTGAAATTTGCAATACAAACTGATATACCATCTTAACCTCGTTTTCAGCAGAATCCAACTGTTTCTTGATCGAATCAACCTCCTGGCAATAGGAACTGGATTGATCAACAAAATCCTTAAACTGTTCCACTACTTCCTTTTCAATGAAATTAATAATTGAGGTAAAACAAGCGTTCACTATATCCATACTTTTATCTGCTTCTGCACAAAGTTCCTGAATAGCAGACGCTGTACTACTCGAAGTATCTGCAAGATTACCGATTTCTTCTGCTACAACTGCAAATCCACGTCCCGACTCTCCAGCCCTTGCGGCCTCAATAGAAGCATTTAATGACAACAAATTCGTCTGACCAGCTATATTCATAATCTCTGATGCCATTTCTCTAATTTTTTCCATAATTTTCAGACTAGAAAGCGCTTCATACACCGAATCCATTGTTTTTTCCAAAGTTTCCTGTCCATTTTTATAAGCAATACCCGCCTGGCCTTTCATAGATTGCGCACTGCTTATAATTTCATTACTCGCTGTAACTGAAGTTGAAATATTATGAAGAACATCCTGAACCGAATCACTAATCTTTCCAATTTCGTCATTGGTATTTTGTACAATCAAATTAGTGTTTTCCATGGATGCTGAAAATTCCTCTGCTGTAGCCATATTATCTGTTACACTTTCTATCAAATCAGCAGCAGATACATGCAAGTTGTCTGCTTTACCATCCAGATTCTCACAACACCCCTGCAGTGTCCCAATAATATCCTGCAAAGAATATACCAAACTTTCGGTTGCTTTTGTAATATTTCCAAGTTCGTCCCCTCGTTTCGCATATTTGTGAATCTGTTCCTTCTCTGTGATATCATAATCCTGCAAATCTAAAATACTACCTTCAATGGGTTTCATTGGCTGCATTAATTTTTTAATAACAATAATTGAAATCAAGCACATAATAATCAATGCTATGATAGAAAACGAAATCAATTGCTTCATTAAATTATTAGTATCTACAAAAATTTCCTTTTCCATATTATCAATCTGGAAGATCCATCCATAATCAGCCAAATAATAATATGTAGAAATATAACTATTTTTTCCTTCCTTATATTCTACATAACCACATACATCCTTTTGGCTGCTACTAAGATCTTTACAGAGCTTCTGAATATGTTGTTTTTCTGCAGCCTTTCCCACCTTTTCACTATCATTTACAAAGATGTACTTTCCATCTCTTGCATTGACCATACAATATTTCGCAGTCTTTGCCCCATTGATTTTTAATTCGTCCAAAGTCTCTATCAGTCCTTTGGTAAAGATACCTCCTCCAACTATTCCAATTGGTTCTCCATCTCCACCATATACTGCACGATATAAAGAGACAATTTGTTGCTCACTTGCTGGCGAAATAATTATTCCTGTATTGTATACTCCATCTGTGCTAAGCAATGCATCCTGCAAAGCTTTTAATGAATCTCCTTCTCTCGTTGTAATTCCAACAACTTTTGAATTTGTATGTGATACTACATGCGTATTCCATTCACTCGCATATAATCCCTCCAGATTAGCCACATCTCCAGAAAATTCCTCCGTATATTTCTGCGCAGCCTCTACTGCTTTTGCATCTTGGGGATTCTCCAAAAGATTGCGAATTTCTCCTGCCCGGCTGTAAGCAGTTAATGTACTTTCTGTTCCAACTACATAATTTTTTACAATTTTGGCACGTTCCTGTGTAATCGTTTCCATGTTGTTAATAGAACTTTTTTTGGTACTACCTGTTGTATTATATACAACCAAGACAGACAATGCCCCCATAATTAGTACTTGCATCGCTAAAATACAGGTTATTATCTTTTGACCTAATGTAAACTGCACTTTCTTACCTTTTTGATTCTTCATCCCAAATACCTCCCTTCACCATAATCTTCCGGCCATACAATAAATATCTTTTTCCCCATCATCGTATTTATCTGGCCGAATCCATGATATACTTACACGCAATTTGATTATATCATTCGCTTCGTATCAGATGCAACAGGTATTTAAAAAAGTATACATAGGAATGTGCCTTGAGACAATGGAAAACAAAAGTTGAGGCTATTCGTATGACTGACAAAAGGAAGCCAAAAAAAGAACTGTAAGAATGAAAATATGGTTTCCTTCTTACAGTTCTCTCTAACATCTCTCTTACAACAGCTCTGCACGCAATGTTTCTCCGTTCTTTACGCTCAGATACGCCGGTGCAACATCCAGCACCGTTTTACATCCGGTCTGGCCCTCCGCCCCCATGCGATACGCTGCTCTGGCAAAAGCCACAATTACATTCGAAGTAAACTCTGGGTTGGAATCCAACTTGATACTATATTCTATCAGATGGTTGTTTTCGTTCTCCCATCCGGTTTTTCCACTGCGAAGTACGAAACCGCCATGCGGAATTCCACTGTGATCCCGCTTCAATTCTTCCTCACTGATAAAGTGTACGGTAGTATCATAGTCGGCAAAATAATTCGGCATCGTCTTGATTTCCTGTTCCACCCTGACAGCATCAGCGCCCTCTTCCAAGACGACAAAACACTCCCTGGTATGCTTCTGTCTGGTCGTCAACACAGGATTCTGCCCGCTCCGAACCGCCTCCAATGCCTCGTCTGACGGAATCGTATACTGCTTGGCATCTTTGACACCGTTAATTCGGCGAACCGCATCCGAATGTCCCTGGCTGACACCTTTGCCCCAGAACGTATAATCCTTACCATTCGGCAAAATGGCTCCTGCATACATCCTGTTTAGAGAAAACATTCCCGGATCCCAGCCAACAGAGATAATCGCAACCTTGCCGCCCTGTTTCGCTGCAGCATCTACCTTGGAAAAATGCTCCGGAATCTTTGCATGGGTGTCAAAACTGTCCACAATATTAAAATGGGCTGCCATCTCTGGAGACTGCACCGGAAGATCCGTTGCACTGCCGCCACACAGAATCAACACATCAATCTTATCACTCCATTCCTGAATTTCATTGACCGCATGAACCGAAGCCGTCCCAGTCAAAATTTTTACCCCTGCCGGATCCCGCCTGGTAAATACTGCTACCAGCTCCATATCCTCATTCTGCTTAATCGCACATTCCACGCCACGCCCCAGATTCCCATATCCTAATATTCCAATCTTAATACTCATAAATATTCCTCTTACCCTTTCTAAACCTCTGAGTGATCATGATCTACTCAAACTTTCCTACACCAAACGTCACTTTTTCGCCATTGATATTCCATTCCTTGGTAAATCCATCCACCTTATCGTACACGATTTCATCCGCCAGTACATCTGCCTGAATCTGTTCCACATTCTTTCGGATTGTCTCGCTAACCTTATCATTATCCTGCATACTGACACGAATATGATCGGTTACTTCAAATCCGGCATCCTTACGCATGGTCTGGATCTTACTGGTAATCTCACGTACAAAACCTTCCTCCAACAGCTCCGGTGTCATGTTGGTATCCAGAACCACCGTAATTCCGTGGTCGCTGTCGGAAACCAGACCTTCCATCTGCGCCGTTTCAATCAGCAGGTCTTCTTCTGCCAGGGATTCTGGCGATCCGTCCACCGTAATCGTCAAACTTCCCTGCTCCCGCAGTTCCGCCATCGCCTGCTGCCCATCCAGATTTGCTAAAATTTCTTTCACTGCATTGATGTTCTTCCCAAATCTGCGGCCAAGTGTCTTGAGCTGCGGTTTAAAGGTATGGGTCGTCAATGCACTGACGTCTTCTGTCTGATCGATTTCTTTTACATTCAATTCCTCTTTAATAATATCCAAATAGAATCCTGACAGGTTCTTGTCCGCTTTTACGTACATCTTGCCAATCGGCTGACGGTTCTTGATATTTGCTGTATTTCGGCAGGCACGGCCCAAAACAACCGCCTCCAAAACAACTTCCATATCCGCTTCCAATTCCTTATCCATCCATGCTTCCTGTACGCCTGGGAAATCACACAAATGTACACTTTCCGGTGCACTGGCATCAATGGAGCAAACCAGATTGCGGTAGATTTCTTCTGTCATAAATGGAATCATCGGTGCTGCTGCCTTCGCAACCGTAACCAGAGCAGTGTACAAGGTCATATAGGCATTGATCTTATCCTGTTCCATCCCCTTTGCCCAGAAACGGTCCCTGCAACGGCGCACATACCAGTTACTCATCTCATCGACAAACTCCTGCAGCGCACGGGCTGTCTCCGGGATCTTGTAGGCATCCAGGTTTTCGTCTACCGCCTTGACGGTACTGTTCAGGCGGGAGAGCAGCCACTTATCCATGACCGGCAGTTTGTCATATTCCAAGGTATATTTTGTGGCATCAAACGCATCAATATTCGCATACAGTACAAAAAATGCATAGGTATTCCACAGCGTTCCCATGAATTTACGCTGTCCCTCCTGCACTGCCTTGCCATGGAAACGGTTTGGCAGCCAAGGAGCGCTATTGATATAGAAATACCAGCGGATTGCATCGGCGCCATACTGTTCCAACGCCTCAAACGGATCCACCACATTTCCCTTGGATTTACTCATCTTCTGTCCATTTTCATCCTGTACATGTCCCAGGACAATAACGTTTTCATAAGGCGCTTTATTAAACAATAGGGTAGATTCTGCCATTAGAGAATAGAACCAACCGCGGGTCTGATCCACCGCCTCGGAAATAAACTGTGCCGGGAACTGCTGCTCGAACAGTTCTTTATTTTCAAACGGGTAATGGTGCTGTGCAAACGGCATCGCCCCACTGTCAAACCAGCAGTCAATAACTTCCGGTACACGTTTCATCGTTCCCCCACAGTCCGGGCAGGCAAACGTTACCTCATCAATATAAGGACGGTGCAATTCAATTCCGGCATGCTCTGGGTTGCCGCTGCGCTCTGCCAGCTCCGCACGGCTTCCCACCGCTTCCTGTTTGCCGCAGCCTTCACACTCCCAGATATTCAAAGGAGTTCCCCAATAACGGTTACGGGAGATCCCCCAATCCTGAATATTCTCTAACCAGTTCCCAAAGCGACCGGTTCCAATGGATTCTGGAATCCAGTTGACCGTATTATTATTTCGGATCAAATCATCCCGAACCGCTGTCATCTTGACAAACCAGGATTCCCGCGCATAATAAATCAGCGGCGTATCACATCGCCAGCAATGCGGATAATCATGTTCAAACTTCGGCGCATCAAAGAGCTGCTCCTTTGCCTCCAGATCTTTCAGAACTTCCAAATCTGCTTTTTTGACAAACAATCCGGCAAACGGAGTTTCCTCGCTCATTTCCCCCTTTTCTGTCACAAACTGTACGAAAGGCAGATCGTAATTTCTGCCGACATTCGCATCGTCCTCACCAAAAGCAGGGGCAATGTGAACGATTCCTGTACCGTCTGACATGGTTACATAATTGTCGCAGGTTACATAGAAGCCTTTCTTATGCTGCTTCTCTGCACACTCTTTCGCACAGGCATATAATGGTTCGTACTCCTTATGCTCCAAATCTTTTCCTGTATAATGCTCTAAGATTTCATAGGCTGCTGCGTCTTGCTCCGAATCCGCCAGTTTCCCCAGAACAGTGTCTGCCAGGGCTTCCGCAATGTAATACGTGTATCCGTCTGCTGCCTTTACCTTAATATATGCATCCTCTGGGTTCACACAAAGTGCCACGTTTGACGGCAGCGTCCAAGGGGTTGTCGTCCATGCCAGGAAATAAGCATCCTCGCCGACCACCCGGAAACGGACAATGGCAGAACGCTCTTTCACGGTCTTATATCCCTGTGCCACTTCCTGCGAAGACAAAGGTGTCCCACATCTTGGACAATATGGCACAATCTTAAATCCCTTGTAGAGTAACTTTTTATCCCATATCTCCTTTAAAGCCCACCACTCTGATTCAATAAAGTTATCGTCATAGGTAATATAGGGATGATCCATATCCGCCCAAAATCCAACGGTCCCTGAGAAATCCTCCCACATTCCTTTGTATTTCCAGACAGATTCCTTACATTTCTGGATAAACGGCTCCATTCCGTATTCTTCAATCTGTTCCTTGCCATCCAGCCCTAACTGTTTCTCAATCTCTAACTCCACCGGCAGGCCATGGGTATCCCACCCGGCTTTCCGGGGAACCATATACCCTTTCATCGTCTTATATCGCGGAATCATATCTTTAATCACGCGGGTCAGCATATGTCCGATATGCGGCTTACCATTAGCAGTGGGCGGCCCGTCATAAAAGGTATACATCGGTTTCCCTTCCCTGGCTTTCATCGACTTTTCAAAAATCTGCTGATTACGCCAGAATTTGCCGACATTTTTCTCACGGTCAACAAAATTCAGCTCTGTGGACACTTTTTCATACATTGGTTTTACCTCCATCTTTCCATAACTGCAAGCGACGTATTCTCTTTGCCGGAGCGCACTCCACTCGGGATATTTTACTTCCCAGGACAATTTTTCCTAAAAAGCAAAAAAACTCCCGTCCCTGGATAGGACGAGAGTATTACAATCGCAACCACCTATC
Organism: uncultured Clostridium sp.; assembly: GCA_947644195.1. GTDB lineage: Bacteria > Bacillota > Clostridia > Lachnospirales > Lachnospiraceae > Butyribacter. The sequence goes on along the minus strand of CANRZB010000003.1, from coordinate 13,571 downwards.
TGATGTACGGTCTCATACCATACACGACCCTGGTAACGGCGGGTTCCGGCAAAGTATACTCATGACCGTTCCCTTTTCTCATTCTTTCGACACAATCGAAGCACCTTCAACCCTGTGATCAGTACAGCGAATACGAAAGAATCAGCCCTTTCACGGAACCAGATACTGTCATTTTCCACCATGCAACTCGGGAGTGATCTTCACCTTCTCCTACTCTGCATCCGGTTTCCACTCTCCCGGACTCACTCTGGCTTCTTCAGAGGGCTACTGTCTCCGTCAACGTTTTTGCTCATATGTGTTATATATTAGTCGGATCAGGGTAATTTGTCAAGTTTCAAACTAGTAGAGGCACGGAAATCAATTTTCAAATGTTATCCTTTACCGATGATTTCTGACAGGTAATTTTCTGTTATCCATTAAATTTCATCATTTACCCTGCTGTTTCGTTCAGAAGTTTTCCATGATGTCTGATGAGACAAAATTTTGCCCTGCCATAGTGCAATAGCCTTTCGAAAGAAACTCTGCCTTGCAGTGACGTATCTGTGCGTGCTCGGAAGCACTGTCTGAACACGCATGCACGGTTTGTAGTTTCTTTTTTCGGGCACGCTTGCGCTAAATTTCATACGCAGCGGTACCTAACGAGCTACAGGACAGCTCGTAAGTACCGGCGTATTCAAATTGCCCGCAAAAAAGAACATACAAACGTAGCATGTGGGGAGTTTGCGCACGAGCACGCCAATAAACAATATGGCACGCAAGGCAGACAGTTTCTTCGAAAGGCGTAAACTTGCCGGGCAGGGCAAATTTTGTCTCATCGGACATATCAGGATATTGCGGACGAAACAGCAGAAAGAGTCGAATAAATAATGGATAACAGAAAATGATTCATTACAAAATCCACCACAAGTAAATAGTAACATTCAAAAATTGATTTCCATGTAGTAGAGGAACCTTTCATTATTTTCTAATACATGTATTTAATTGCTATCCAAAAGGAAATTATTTAATAGCTTTTACAATATTTTCATTAATTTTAACTGTTTCCTCAGATACCATATCCTTGACTTTTTTATCAACTAAGCCAACAATTTCCTCATCTGACAGTGCTGTATTTTGCTTCCTACATTCTTCCGATAACTTCTCACGGTAATTACTGATAGAACCTTTAATAATAATTCTTTCCTTGGTATAATCCCAATAAGCATCTTGATCCTTAAAACTTTCAATCATCTCGCTGATCTTCTGCCCGCTGTCATCTGATTTTTCTATGATATCCTTTAATTCTGCCACCTGTGCCTGCGCCTCCTGCTCAGATACTATACACTGAGCTTCCTCAGCCTTTTTCATCAAAATTCTTTCCTCAATTAGTTCTTGTAGTACCTCCTCTGCCGTCTGATTTGCATTTGATTTCTTTTTTCCCTGAAGGCGGAACTCCAGTTCCGCTCTGGTAATTTCAAATCCTTCTCCAGAAGCAACCACTTTCTGGCTACTGGAATCTTGCTGATCTTCATCCAGATATTCTTCCACAATTTCCTTTGTAGAATCATAAACATCTTCAGAATCAGCCGATTTCCTATCAGTAAATAGTATTCCTGCTACTAACACAACTGCACATGAAATACAACAAATCATCATCTTCTTCATAATAATCCTCCTCTCTCTGAGCAACTTATCATATACACCGATCCCCTTAACAAACATTTAATTTGACGGTTGCATTGCCCGATTGGTATCCACCTATCAAATCCGAATTACCAACAGTATAAGCTATGATTGACTTATTACTATAATTATTTCCATAACTTACTACAGTAGAATTTTCTCCTGAAAAAACCACATGCGCACCTAATGATGTAATATAAGGAGATGATTTCCAATCGGAAAAAGTCTTTATTGTCTTACTGGATGCATTTATATGGCGTGGTCTTGTTACCTCAACTTTAACTGATGCATTTCCAACCTTTCTATATTCAATATAACCATGACGACTATAATATTGAGTTACTCCATTCTTACGCCGATAATCTTCCTGTAGACGACAATCTACCGTTACACCGCAAGTAGCGAAATCATTATCCATAAATACATGATATTGACTACTGCTGTCCACTTTACTCTTTGCTAACGCTACATAAGGATTCATCTGAAATAACACCATTGCCAATGCAAGACCGCTAATCAATCCTCTTCTTACACTTTTTCTCATCTTTATTACCCCACTTTCTCCATTATAATACCGTGAACCTGTACATTGTTTTACCACATAGGTTATCGCCACACTCTATCCTTTAAAGTATAAAAAACATAAAAAATTGACAATTTAATCACTTAGCCTAGCCGTTTTTAGTACCTCCTTTAACATCATTTGATTTTTATTAGTATCAATAAGTACAACATTTTTAGTTGCTTTTTCTACTTATTTTTTAATAATTGCACTTTATTATATATTGTATCCAATGTATTAACAGAAACTTTATTCTTTAATATGTTATTCTAACTTTTAAAAAATTGTACAAAATATGCTTTAATATGTTACAAATCCAGTAATTTACTTTTAATTATATTTTTCATTTACAATTCAATTTTCTTTCATACTAAATAATTAATAACTCATTTTTATTATATTATATATAATATTATCCATTAATATCTACCTTTTTTTGCATATTTTTGTTTTTTAAAGTTAATTTGTATATTCTCTTAATTTTACTAATTATAATGGGTATTATTTTTAAAAAAGTATATTTATCTAAGAATTACTCTAAATGTTAATTATCACGCTGAACCAATGCCTGATCAGATACGCCGCCCAATTTCTACCGAAAAACCGAAGCTGGAAAACCTTTTCCCAGGATGGAAAACCTGAATTGTATATGGGAAATCAGGAGTGAATTTGAAAAAGAAGGAAAAAAACGAAGGAATGGCATTATTATATCTCCATTCGGAAACTCTCGGCGGGCGAACTGCTTCATCATACCCGGGTCGAGTAGCAAATGAAAACGTTGCATTGGTTATTGGATGTGCATTACAGTGAGGCCACTATCGAATAGAAAACAGAGCAATCCAACAGAATCTAAACCTGCTCCGCAAATTTTCCTTCAGCTTACTGAAACAGTATAAGGCAAAAACTGCATCAAAAGAGCGATGTTTAAAATAATGCTGGACCACCTGCTTGAACCTTCTAAGATTTGTAAGGTTTTGAAAAATTGATTTCCTGTCATTACAATTTCAGACGAGCCGCAAAATCCGCCATTGCCTCCGAAATTTTAATTTGCTGCGGACAGACCGCTTCGCAGCTCCGGCAACCCACACAGGCAGTTGGATGTTTTTCCTCCGGCACCGCCATCAATGCCATTGGTGCCAGGAAACCACCGCCCGTAAAACTATGTTCGTTATAAAGATTAATTAATTCCGGAATGTCCAATCCTTTCGGACAATGACTGACACAGTAACGGCAAGAAGTACATGGCAGAATCCCTTTGAGAATACCGTCTGCAATCGTCAAAAGTTCTTTTTCTTCCGAAGCGGATAACGGCTTCTCCTCCGTAAAGGTTTCAATATTCTGCAGCAATTGTTCCTCACTGGACATACCGGATAGAATCACCGTAACCTCTGGAATGGTCTGCAGGAAACGGAACGCCCAGGCAGGTACTGTTTCCTCAGGACGCATTTCCCGGAATTTCCCAGCGATCCCTTCCGACATATTTGCTAGCTTGCCACCTCGCAATGGCTCCATAACCCACACGGGAAGCTGATATTCTCGTAAAAGTTCCACTTTCGCCTTGGCATCCTGGAATGTCCAATCCAGATAATTCAACTGGATCTGGCAAAATTCCATATGCTTTCCGTATGCCTCCAAAAACCGTTTCATCACATCGCAGTTTCCATGCGCCGAAAATCCCAGATGACGGATCCGTCCATTCTCTTTCTGCTTCAACAGATAATCCAGAATACCATACTTTTCATCCAGGTAAGCGTCAATATTCATCTCGCAGACATTGTGGAACAAATAGAAATCAAAGTAATCTACACCACATTTCTCAAGCTGCTTCTCAAAGATTTCTTCCACCTTATCCATGTTGGACAAATCATATCCCGGAAATTTCGTCGCCAGATAAAAGCTGTCTCGTGGATAGTTCTGAAGCGCCTTTCCCATCACAAGCTCAGAATTACCGGAATGATATCCCCATGCTGTATCGTAATAATTAATGCCGTGTTTCATCGCCTCGTCCACCATCTGGAACGTCTTTTCCTCATCAATTCGCGCGTCATCCCCGTCGATCGTTGGCAGACGCATCGCCCCCATACCCAGGGCAGACAATTCCAGATCCTGAAATTTTTTCCTGATTACCTGATTCTGTTCTCCCATCATACAAAACCTCCTTCTACATTGTTTGTAATCTACAGTATATCATGTACAAAACACTCTGTCCCTCAACACAAAGTATTATCTTATGGAATTTTATCCAAAACTTTTCCGTATCTGGTCTGAACTGCGCTACTCATACGGTCAAACTCCTGGATATAGGAATCCAAAATCTGCTCCACTAACTGTCTGGCCGCTTCCTCATTATATATGTGAGTCGTATCATTACGCTTTTGCAACATACATAGCCACATTTCTTCCTCCATAAAGTCAAAACAAGTATATGCCGCCTTAATAATCTCTCTGGGCGAACCAGACCGGGCAATACTCTCTCCCTCATATTGCAATAGTTGTTTTAACACTTTCCACCCCAGTTCAAATTGGATGAAAAACTTATCAATCACACCACTTATAATAAACTCATTTTCTAAATCTTCCTGATAAGCCCTTTTTAATGTCTCTAAATGTCTTTGATATTGCTCAAATCGCTTCATAAAGTATCACCCCATCTCTCTCAATCTCATCTATTAATTCTTTTGATACAGACATTCCATCCATATCAATAAGATCTAACTGTAATAGTGACCATAATTCTTCCTCTAATTGATCCGAAAAAGCAACAAAATCAGTACAGCCATAGATAGCCAGATCAATATCACTTTTTTCCCAGTAATCTCCTCTTGCCCTGGAGCCAAATAAAACCACTTTTTTAATCTGATGTTGTTTTGCAATTTCTGCAATCTGTGCATATACTCGCTCGATCTTTCCATTGATACTCATATTTCGAGCCCCCTTTACGAATCGTCCCTGTACCCGCGTCTGGCATGCCTCATAAATAAAGCACCCTATTTGCTCATAGTACCATAATCAATAAGAGAATACAAATCAGAACATTAAATTTTACTGTACGAAATTCCAGTGCACCGTCGGACTTTACAGCAAGTAACCATGGTCAATTACAACCACCTATTGGGAGAAAACAACCATGTATTGAAATTCGGTTGAAATCGGTTTGCACCTTCCCTATAATAAGCGTCATAATAACAAATCCAATGGAAAGGAGGTAGAAACCCTATGCAAATTGAAATCCAAATAGACAGCTCCCATTCCGATACGAAAGTTATTGTGATGGCTCCCAGTATGACAGAAGAAGTCGATTCCCTTGTAAAAATGTTGTCCGACAATGCTCCACATTTCCTGACAGGAAGCAGAAATAATAAACTGGAAGTATTGGAACCAGCTGATCTCATCCGGATTTATTCCAGTTCTGGCAAAGTCTTTGCCGTGACCCCCAAGGGAGAATATACCCTCCGGCTCAGGCTGTACGAACTGGAACAACGTCTGGATCATAACCGATTCGTGCGTATCTCTAATTCAGAAATAATTAATTTGAAAAAAGTGGAACATTTCGACCTAAACTTTACAGGAACCATATGTGCCAAATTAACAAACGGAACGAAATCTTATGTTTCCAGGCGATATCTCCCAAAAATCAAGCAGATGTTACTATCGTAATACAAAAAGAATTGTGAGGTGACTACTATGAAAACAAAAGCAATATTACGTGGATTACTGGGAATCCCTACCGGAATAACCCTGGGATACTTTATTACCATAATATCCTCCCTGGCATGGGGAAAGGGACTCTATTCCCCTTGTGTAACTCCAGAATTAGTGTCATTGATGGGAAATGAACTCAATGCCGTGATACTGCAAACCATATTTTATGCTCTGCTGGGCATTGTCTACGCAGCAGGTTCCGTCATTTGGGAAATAGAATCCTGGGGGATCACGAAACAGACCATCATTTATTTCCTAATTGGGGTGTCCGTAATGATGCCAGTCGCTTATGTTACCTACTGGATGGAGCATAGCCTGGCAGGATTTTTGGCATATCTCGGAATCTTTGCATTGATTTTCTTCGTCATATGGCTAAGTATGTATCTCGCCATGCTGTACCTGGTTAAGACAATGAATAAAAAATTGAATTAAAAGGCTCGTTAGATGTCTCCCATAGAACAACAAAAAGTCTCCTTATCGAGACTTTTTGTTGTTCTAATTGAAATTCTTATCACAGGCTATCGCACCAATACAATAATGGATTCTCATCTTGCCACAAAATCATAACCATGATATTTGGCATAACGTTCTGCCGCAGAACCTCTCTTTCCATAAATTTTAAAACCAGATACCTCTCTCTCTGTATAACGCATCGTTCCTCCTGGAAGCCTTTTTTCATCACTCCCTTTTCCCAGCGCTTTCTCTCCAATGGTAACGACAGAAGATGGTATATATATTTCCTTAAATTTTGTACTATAAAATGCGCATCTGTTTATTTTCCGAACACGGTTGCCTAAATTCACTTTGGATAACGACCGACATCTACAAAATGCATAAGATCCAATAATTACCGGACTGTCATTCAAAGTAACCGTTTTCAATTTCTTACAATCCGAAAAGGCCTCCCCTCCTATTTTTTTTACAGAACGGGGCAGAATCAGCTCTTTTATATAACGATTTGACTGAAACGCTCCTTTCTGAATGACTTGCACGGAATTCGCTATCCGCACTGTCTTGGTCTTTTTCTCCTGAGGATAACATAAAAGCTTCGTCTTATCCTTATTATATAAGACGCCGTCCCGACTGGAATACCGTGGATTAGACCGGGACACCTTGTATACTCTTATCTTGCCATGGAGAAAACCATCGGCAAAATGAGACTGAGAGGGAAGCTGATATTTCTTTTTTGCTTGCTTCAGGGTATCCTCCCACGTGAATCCGACAAAAGAACGGCCGAGAGAAATCTGCCGCAAAGATTTACAATCCTCAAAAGCTTCGTTACCCACATACTGAACAGCGTCCGGCAATGACATCCCTTGAAGTTTCAAACAGCCATAAAAAGCAAATCTCCCAATCCAACTGCACTTTGAGCCTTTCTCAAAAGAAATCTTTTTAAGTCGTTTACATCCAGAGAACGCACCCCCTGTAATCTTCCGAACACTTTTAGGAATTTTAACGTTCTCCTTCTTTCCAGGCATACAATGATACAAAACGGTCCTTTCCCTGTCATATAATACCCCTGACTCCGAAATTAAATTAGTATTTTCCGGGTCCAAGGTAATTTTCTTTAATGCGGAACACCGAAAAAATGCAAACTTATCAATTTCTTCTACACCTTTGCCAATGGCAATTTCTGACAAGGAAGTACAATTCATAAATGTCCCCTCATTAATTTTTTTCACATGGTCTCCCAGTGTTACCTTTTTTAATTTTCTACAATACCAGAAAACATATTCCTCCATCTCCTCCACGGTATCAGAAATTTCAACGGTTTCCAAAGATGCATATTCATAAAATGCACCTGTATTGATGCTGGTAATCCCTGGTTCAATAACAATCTTTTTTACGCTGCCTGCATAGTCAGGCCGATAGCAATGCTTTTTAAACATATTCCAGGGAATCATATCCATATCCTCATCCCACATATTTTCATTCCTTCCATAAGTAGAAATCTTTCCCTGCCCCGAAATCACCAAACACTTTGTATCATGGTTATATGTCCAGACAGCATTTCCATCCGTAAATTTTTCAATATTCCCATCAACCGCCGGCGTAGGCATTGCTGTCTCCGCTGGTTTCTTCTCGCTGGAAGCCATAGCCGCCGTGTTTGGTTCCACAACAATTGCTGCATAAAAGATAACGACAATCGCCAACACCAAAAAATAATTCCATAGATCTTTTTTCCTCATAAGTATCCCCTCCTTTTTTATATTGTACAAACCTGCCATGTATTAAACAAGTTTCTAATACAATAAAAAGAACTGTCGCTTCATGATTCCTCATTATAGCAACAGTCCCTCTTTACATCCTGATATACCAAACTCCTATGGCGCCAATACAAATTAATTGTATTTTTCTTCAAAATAGGAATGTAACTTGGATATCTTTTCATGTTCTTGTTTGAATAATTCTTCCAGAGAGTTATATTTTCCTGATTCATAAACCTTCCTATATTCTTCCAATATTACTCCATATTTTTCAATTCTTTCCTGCGTTTCAGCAACGACTTCCTTCGGAACATTATTCGTATCTATTGCAATTTTCATATCTGAAACTGCAGCATCTAACGTATCTATTTCTATTTTTATTTGTTGTTTATAATATTCCTCTGGATGTAATTCTTCTTCTAATGCAGCCTGCTCTTCAAGTAATTTTCCTTCCTGCAACCATATTTCCTGCGTTGTCTTCTGTTCCTGTAGCTCCTGGATTTCCTCTTCAATATGATCTAATTTTTCCTGCTTGATTTCTTTTTTCATTTTTAAATCAACTTTTTTAGCAGTAACGTTCCCACCATTTAAAACATCAACAAATATCAATACTATGCCTAATAAACTCATCATAACTAATGTTTTAAAGAAATTTTTCATAGCAATTGCCTCCTTTTAAATTTATTAATATTACTCTCATCACATTATATTAAAAATTATCTTCAATTAAAATCATTCTACTTCCATGAATTAAATTTGAATGTTTTAATTTTATTATAAGTTGTTGTTTTAAGATACCATAATAAACTAATATCTTTTCTGTCACCTGAATGTTGAGCCATCCGCAGCGATGCTTTTCCATCATATGCCTGTTGACCTATTACAATTTGTGAATGTTTGGATACATCATCGTCATACGAATATTGAATAATATCGCCACTCCAAAATTTATAGTATATATCTTCATTTAACGAAGTAATGTTAGTTATCTTATGTGATTTCACGGTAATGCCTTTGTTTTTCCAATATTTTTTAAAATTATTGGCATTTTCCCATGTTGAACGATGCGGGCACCATACAGATAGATCTGAATACCCCGTTCCCGTTCCTGTTCTTTTCTTTCCTCCAGCTTCAAGGCATTGTGATACAAAATTTGTACAATCCAAATCTGCACGATAATACTTGGAATTATAATACCCTTCAATGTCTGGTCTCACATTATTAATTGCATATTCCGCCGCCTTGATACCATCATATGCCGCATAAGCACTTATGCCTGTAACATGAAACAATATAGCACTTATCGACATAATGGCTACTCCTCTTATTATATGGCTTCTTTGAATTAATATTCTTTTTCTCATTTTACCTCCATTCTAAAAAATTATTACATTATATTCTTTGTTCTTTCTTTTACTGATCGTATCCTTTCCAAATATGTTTCGTTTTTTGTTATTTGAGGAAGCAAGTTTGAAAGATTCCTGCTCTTCATTATCAGTTGTTATTGCAATAACATTAACAGTATATCACACTACTCAAAATAACGCAACCAATATTTTTAATAAATCAAAAATTTTAACAATACAATTGCAAACTTACAATCCATGACAAGAATCGTATCAAAAAAAATAAAAATGACCTCGACGGCTGCCCCCATGAATTCTTAAACAAGAATCCAAGATCCAACCGCCAAAGCCATTTCGTACTAATCGACTGTAAATCCTCGTGCCATTCCGTTCATCCTTACATTACTGCTGCGAATCATGTACATCATATTTTTTTCTCCAGGAAGCACTGTCCCCCGAATCCAGGAAGCCCTTCCCTTCAAACCAAAATTCTCTTGAAACAACTCCTGAAACTCCCAGACAGCAGTATCCGTTTTTTGCTCAAAATGGTATAGATAATAAAAAGTCCCGATGCTTCCCGATGCACAAAAACCGATCAAAGAACGATTTCGGTCGAAATAAATCATACGGTCATCTTGGGTAGCCGGAGAATAATACTCCCGAATAGACACACTTTGCAAAAGTTGTGGTTCTTCCTCTTCAGAAACAGTAAATTGCAGGAGTTTAATATTTTTTTCCTCTCCAAGATGGCCAACCCCGAGATAATGCGTTTCATCAACTGCAAAGAGCTGTCCCACAAATCCAAGGTCTCGAATCTTTTCTTTCGGCGATTTGACTTTTATATCAGAAATCCTATTCCCAGTTTCATCCAGACATATCTCCTTCCTTTGAATGGAATCTGCTTCCTCTTGCATCTGTATTTTGAGCGGGACATTTTCCCAACCTGGCAGAATCCAATCTTCAATTTCTACAAAACTGCCTCGGTAGTTATGAATACACATCGGCAGTTGTAAATCCCCCTCGTTTACCTCCACTTCCCGCGTGGCATCAATACTTCCGGCCACAATCAAATGCTTTCGGCCTGCGATATTCCCATCCTGATAAGATAATATCGTAATTCCGGTACGGTCTGTGCGATCCGAATTTTTGGGTACAACCTGGCTGCAAATATAGATGTTATTTCTACTAATTTGAATTACCTCTGCCGTTCCTGCCACCGCTTTGGCATCTGTTTGTTTCAGTTTTCCGGAATCCGTCATCCGGTATGCACTGATAACAACATAACCCGTGCCATACAAATCCCTTTGCATATAAATATCCTCTGGTGGAATTTTTTTCTCACTTACCATCGGAATATAATGATCTGCATCCCGTTTATTGTATGCCGTAAAATCCTGATATTGTGAAATAAAATAATAATATTCCCCGGAGATCAGCATGTCATAATACTCCCCATACTGCGTCAGTACATCTGCTCTTTTCGGTTTGGCTGGATCCGTAATATCAAAAACATAGCAGATGCAATCCTCACCATAATCATTTTTATTCATCGCAAGAAATAAATAATGACCGGAAATCATCATTTCTGCCTCACAGCTATTGCTGCTGCTCATTCTCCATGTACTCTGATAAACCTGCTCCAGCTCCCCATTCATCGCATGATAAACCATTAGTACCGGCTCTACCCATCCATCATTCTCCCCTTGCAACCAAAGAGTATATATAAATTCTCCCTGCACAACCATCTGATCCGGTTCTGCTACAAGGTCCTCATTAGACGCCTCCTGGAAAACAATTTGTCCCTCCTCAGCAGGATCGTTTCCATCTATGGCAGACGCTGCTTCCACATATTGGTGATACTGTCCAATCCCATATCCGCCCTGTCCGGTTATTTCACTCACTGCACCCATGATAGACATTGCCGCACTGCCACTGGACATTAACTTAGATAGATTATTGCCCCCCATTTCCAGAGATAAATTTATCCCCCGATGGTTCTCCCATTTCCTGCGCAAATGTAGTTGCTTCCTCTCCACCCGTTCAAAACTCTGGTATATTTTTTCATAGGAAGATGCGGTCTGTAGTTTCCCTTCTGCCTGTTTTGCCAGAAAGATGTTAATTCCACGACGAACCAAAATGATACCGCATAGAAAAAGCAATAAAATACATAAGAACCGACGAATATACCGGCTCTTTTTCTCTTTCCCGGTATGGTTCTTCTGTTCCCGGTATCTCCCTTGCCCCATTAATAATTGTTCTTTAATAGCTATGATAGGATCCATAAGCGGTTCCTCCCCTCTTTTCATATTTATTGCCCAGAGAGAGGAGAAAACCGCCTATTATGCTCCAGCCATAAAACAATCCTTTAGAATATTAAATTTTTTTCTCTAACCCGGATACCAGTAACTAATTTTTTGCCAACTCTGACGTAATCTCTCGGTAATTTCGCTTTAAAATAATAAAATTTTGGTAATCTCGCTTTTCATACAATTTCCTTGTAAACCGTCTTTGCTTATGATAAAATATTGTTTAGTGGAGACCAAGGATGGTTTAACAGTGTATACCCTGACATTGCAGTAACAATGCCAGGCATGAGATGGTAATACCAGTATCACACAATATAGGGTAAATCTGCAATACACACCATGTTATAATATGTCAGCCAGGCTTCATTGACAATCTTAATTTTCATACGTGCAGGGCAGTTTTTACTGCCTTTTGCTATATTGCGGGGAGCTGGTGTGAACGCATGCCAGCGCCCCGATCTTGGTTTTCCGAGAAAAATATTTCGTCTGATTGACGGGAAGTATTTAACTTTATCAAAAAACGATTAATAAAGAGAATACGGGAGGAAACAGAAATGATGAAAACGAAAAAACAACTGGCAGCGTGCGTGTTGTCTTTTGCTTTGCTGTTTAATATGATTCCCACAGTGGAGGTATCAGCAGCAAAGAGAGTCAGCCTGAACACAAAGAAACTGACAGTCGCAAAGGGAACAAGCAAGACGCTCAAAGTCAAGAACACAAAAAAGAAAGTGACATGGAAAATCCTGTCCGGCAAAAAATGCATCACGTTGAAAAAAAAGGGCAAAACGGCAGTGGCTGTCAAAGGCAGGAAAAAAGGAACGGCAAAGGTGCAGGCAAAGATCGGGAAGAAGAAACTGGTCTGTAAAGTAACGGTAAAGAATGTGAAAAAACCGGGAAACACACCAAAACAGACACAGAAGCCTGACACTATGCCATCTGCAAGCGCAAAGCCAGCGATAACAGCACAGCCAACAGGAACGCAGACGCCACCAACCATTACAGAACAACCGACTGGAACACAGGCTCCACCAACCGTTACGGAACAGCCCACTGGAACACAGACGCCACCAACCATTACAGAACAACCGACTGGAACACAGGCTCCCCCAACCACTACGGGACAGCCGACCGGGACACAGACGCCTCCAACGGTTACGGAACAGCCCACTGGAACACAGGCTCCCCCAACCACTACGGGACAGCCGACCGGGACACAGACACCGCCAACGGCTACCGAACAGCCCACTGGGTCGCAGACGCCATCTGCGACAAATGAACCCACAGAACCGCCTGCTGATTCACGTGATGAGAAAGATGTGACAGCATTAAAGACATTGATTGCAGAACAGCGTGAGCGTGGGGCGACCGTCAGCGAGGATTTAGACAGTAAGGAATATACTTGGGAAAATGGCAGGTTATGTGGAATCAGCTGGTCACACAAAAGCTTATCCGGAAACATGAGTGTATCAGGCTTACCTGCTCTGACAGACTTATCTTGCACCCTAAACCAGATAACCAGCCTAGATGTCAGCCACAATACCGCTCTGACATACTTAGCTTGCGACAACAACCAGATAACCAGCCTGGATATCAGCCACAATACCGCTCTGACAAAATTGTATTGCGTCAACAACCAGATAACCAGCCTAGATGTCAGCACTAATACTGCTCTGACATACTTATCTTGCGGCCACAACCAGATAACCAGTCTGGATATCAGCAATAATACCGCTCTGACATACTTAGCTTGCGACAACAACCAGATAACCAGCCTGGATGTCAGCAA
>CANRZB010000002.1 GCA_947644195.1 uncultured Clostridium sp. | reverse complement strand
CTTTGGTATAGAGGCTTTTGGATGATTGGATTTCAAAAAATGGGGAAAGTCAAATGTCGAGTTTTTTCTTGCATTTCTGTCCGTCACAAGTTACTATGATAATGGTGCGCTGTGTTATGCGCAGATCATTCTTATGGTTACAACCGTTTCGTGGGAACCATAGGGGATGCGAAAGAAATTGAGGAACTCACAGAACGGAAACGTACATGATTGATAAAGGAGAAAACGACTATGAGTGGGATATCCATTGTCTTATCGCTATTAAGCGGAGTGGCATTGTTCTTGTTTGGAATGTCTTTGATGGGCGAAGGACTCAAGAAGGTAGCCGGCAACAAGTTGGAGATGATATTGTATAAACTGAGCAATCGGCCGATTAAGGGAGTGTTGTTAGGTGCTGGCGTCACAGCGGTCATTCAGTCGTCCTCCGCTACGACGGTTATGGTAGTTGGATTCGTGAACTCCGGTATGATGAAGGTATCGCAGGCAATCGGAATCATTATGGGTGCCAATATCGGGACAAGTATTACTGGATGGATCCTGTGTCTTTCCTATATAGAGGGGAACAATGGCTGGGCGCAGCTATTATCTTCTGCCACCATCGCCGCGGTCATTGCCATTGTTGGAATTTGTTGGCGCATGTTTGCCAAGAAGCAGGTTTACCGAAATATCGGCGATATCATGATGGGTTTTGCCATTCTGATGGTAGGGATGCAGACGATGAGCGGCGCGGTATCTCCACTCAAAGAGAATCCACATTTTATCAACGCACTGACGATGTTTTCCAATCCATTTATGGGAATTCTGGTGGGTATTGCGTTTACGGCAGTTTTACAGAGTGCGTCCGCTTCCATCGGTATTTTGCAGGCGTTATCCATGACGGGGAGTATTCCATTTGCGACGGCCTTTCCGATTACCATGGGAATCGGCGTGGGTGCAGCTTGCCCGGTGTTGCTTTCTTCGATTGGCACCAATAAGAATGGAAAACGAACCGCTCTGGTATATCTCCTGAATGACTTATTTGGAATGATTTTCTGGTCGATTGCTTTTTATCTGGCAAATGCCATCGTCCATTTTACTTTTTTGGATATGACGATGCAGCCGGTAACGGTCGCATTGTTAAATACCGTATTCCGTGTAGCAACGGTATTTATTCTGTTCCCATTTATCGGTCTCATTGAGAAGCTGGTGCTTTTTCTGGTAAAAGATACACAGGGAGAACGGGAGGAGCAGGCAGACTTTGATTTATTGGAGGAACGTTTTCTGGTCAACCCAAGGCTGGCGATTGAACAGAGCCATGTGGCGATGAACGGCATGGCAAAGAAAGCGCGCAAAAATGTACTGCGATCGTTTAAGCTCCTGTCTGCATTTACGCAGGAGCGTTATGAAAAGATCCAGGAAAAAGAGGATATTGTGGATAAATATGTGGGTAAGGTCAGCAAATATCTGATGAAAGTTTCGGAAAATGAAATGACGAAATCCCAGTCTAAGAAGACGGCGCGTCTGCTCAATTCGCTGACAGATTTTGAGCGTATTGGTGATGGAGCAGCAGATATTTCCCAGGTGGCGTTAGAGATGCAGGAACAAAAAATCCGTTTTTCGTCCGATGGGGAAAATGAAATTCATGTGATTAAGAGTGCGTTGCGGGAATTGGTAGATATGGCGACCGCCAGCTTTATGAATGATGACGCTGGATCTTTGATCCGGGCAGAAGCTCTCTGGGAAGAAATTCAGATCATGTGCAATGAATTGAAGTCCAGACATATCAACCGCCTGCGCAATGGAAAGTGTAAACTGGAATATGGATTTGCGTTTAACAATCTGCTCAGTATTATTGAAAATATCGGTTCCCATTGTATTAATGTCATTGAGGCTACGATGGAGATGAAAAGCCATTCGACCCAGCTGCGGGAATTGAAGCGGAGTATTCGGGAGAACCGTAACCCGGAATTTCTGATGTGTTTCCATGAATATGAGACAAAATATGACGTCAGTACATTCCAGGGAAAACATAAATAGACCAAAGAAACTAGGTGATGCAGGGCAGTCTAGGAAGTATGTGGTTTGCCTTTCTCATAGAGAATGACGAGGTCGTTAAAATGAATGATATCTTCGCCGTGGGGAATGATCGCGTGTCCCTTGCGGCGGATCATGACAATAATGGATTGGCGGGATATATCCAGATCACGGATGGGCTTGCCGATCCATTCGCTTTTTTCTTTGATGCGGATTTCCTTCAAATGGATCTGGTCCCTCTGATGGACGGATTCCGCACAGAGAATCAACTTATCTCCTTTGAGAATCTTCGTATCGCCGTTCGGGATCAGAATATCCTGTCCCCGATGGATTGCTACCAGCAGCAAACCTTTGGGCATATTCAGAGATCGAAGGGTTTGATTGCACCAACTGCTGCGATGGTCTACATTCAGAGTAAGAAAGCTGACATTTGTCTCTTCCTGGTATTCGGCAAGGTTCTTGATTTTGGTGTATTGTTCCACAAATCCAGCGCTAATGATACCAGTGGGGATGGCAACCAGGCCGACGCCTAAAAATGCCAAAAGAATTGCCATGATCTGTCCGGCAGTCGTAACCGGATAGATATCGCCGTAACCTACGGTCAGGATCGTGCTAACGCTCCACCATAGCCCGGAAAAGGCGTTGCTGAATACGTCTGGCTGTGCTTCATGTTCCAGACTGTACATACAGAGCGATGCAGCAATCATCATGACAAATATCATACAGACGGAAGAAAATATCTGATTCTTTTTTTCACTCAAGACATCTATGATTACATTGAAAGCATCATATTGTTGGTTAATCTTAAACAGCCGGAAAATACGGATGACACGTAGCATGCGAAATGCAACGATGCCGGATGGGAACATAAACGGAACAAAATACGGCAGGAACGTAAACAAATCGACGAGTCCGTAAAAGGAAAAGATAAAATGTGCCACGGCACGTCCCCGGCTTTCTTCTGGATAGAGCAGATCCGCAGTCCATAGACGCAAAATGTATTCTATGACAAAAATAATCAGGGTTACCAGTTCGATGGTGTCCAGAATTGTTTTATATGCTATTGAACTGTCAAAGGTATCGTAGATGACGACGCCCAGATTGAGAAATATTGCAAAAACAATAAAGTAATCAAAAAACTTGCTGATCAGGTCACGTTTATCGCCGATCTGCATGATGTGGAAAATCCGTTTTTTTAACATAGTTTTTTCCCTCTTTAGTGCCAGTTTCATCGGTAACCGGGTGTTTTACGCTGTGTTTGGAATTATGGCTTGGGGTCATTGTAACAAAAGAAATATGGATTGACAAGACAGTGCAGGGATGTGTTTCAGCATTTTATTTTTGATACCCTTGCAGTGATTCCTTAGCATATACGGCTGATTCATCCAGATATTTAGAAGTCATTTATTTTGTCTGTTCTGGCATGGAATTTTGGGATTGACAAACAGGTCTACATGCTGTAAACTTGAGATAGTCGACAACATGTAGACCTGTTTGCGTCGGAGAGGAGGAAATGATGGAACCCATTCAATTAGCGGAAACAGAATATGAATTTGCGGAGATCGTGTGGAGGAGAGGGACGATTACTTCGGGGGATTTGGTACAGGAGTGTGAAAAAAAACTGCATTGGAAAAAATCAACGACCTATACTGTATTGCGGCGTTTATGCGAAAAAGGAGTGTTGAAAAATGAAAATGCCATTGTGACGCCGCTTTTATCCAAGGAAGAATATGATGCATTGCAGACGGAACAGTTTATAGATAAGAATTTTTCGGGTTCTCTACCGAGATTCCTGGCTGCATTTATGAGCCGTAAAAAACTGAGTGAAAAGCAAATTGCAGAAATACAGCGTATGATTGATGAATATGATACCTAATAATAGGGCAGTCAATTAGACAGTGATTGGGATAGAAGCAGGACAGAGGATGGAATGTAAAATTTTGTTTTCTATATTTATGGAGGTCGCAGTTAGCGGCGAGGGGGTATGGTATGATACAGATTATGTTTCAGATGCAGCTTCTCTTTATGACAGGAGCGATTTTATTATTAATAAGCAGGCCGTTATTGGCAAAATTTCCCAGAGTTGTTTCTTATGGTTTGTGGTGTGTTTTATTTCTGCGGCTGTTGTGTCCATTTTCCCTGGATGCTGATTCGGCGCTCTGGCCGATGCAGAATATTGTGGATCTCGCAGAGCAGAAACAGCAGACTGGCGCAGTGCGGGGAATGGAGGAGCATGGGACGGAAGCCGGTAGGATGCAGGCGAAAAGCAGAGAGCAAGTTGATCCATCAGGGCAGGATGGTACAGGGATAACAGCGCAAAACCATGTAGTGTCCAATGGCACTAAGGAAACGGGTACATATTCTGGGCAGATGAGCATCGGGGATGATACCGATAGGGATAATAAACCATCAGAAGTTGCAGGTGGTGGGTCTCATTTCTTACAGAGGGCGGGAAGAAACGCTGGAACAGCGATAACAAATTTTCTGGCAATGCTGTACCGCGGGTGGAAGGATCATGCCTTTCTTTTGGCGGGAATTTGGGTATCGGGAATGGTAGAATATTTACTGTGGGCCCTCTGTGCAGTCCGTAAATACGGACAGTACGTCAAGGAGGCAACGCCGTGTTCCGGTAGGAAGCGGGTATATGAATCGAATCAGATTGCCAGTCCTTTTGTGTATGGAATCTGGCATAAAAAGATTATCGTGCCGCGCGGTTTGGCAGAGGCAGAGCGGGAGTATATTATCTGTCATGAAGAAATGCACCTTCGAAGAAAGGATGATCTGATTAAGTGGGTTGTTTTTCTGCTAAATGGAATTTATTGGTTTCAGCCAATGGTCTGGGTAGCAGCATATTACCTGGAACAGGATATGGAAATGTCCTGTGATGAAATGGTAATTCATAAATTGGGGCATCAGATCAAAAAAGTCTATGCCCAGTCATTGCTTTCTTTTGCCGGAGGCAGAGCTCAGGAAATGCTTCCACCTGCGTTTGCATCCGGGAGTGTCAAGTCTCGTATCCGTAATGTCTTACAGCCGAAACGTTTTCGAAAATGGATGCTTCCGGTCTCTCTTGTACTGATTATTTCTTTTGCAGCAATGTTGTTTACGGTACAGAAGGATCAAGCGGTGCGAAATGCCGAACCGTCCCAGGAAAGGAAACAGAATGTCACGGAATCAATGCCGGTGGCAACGGCTGACCATAACACAGAAGAGATCTCTGATTCCCTACAAAGGAAAGATAGCCTGGAGAAGGCAGTTGAAAATAATTCAGCAAATGCCATGGGATCGGAGAAAACCATGGATGATCAAATGCTTCCGCAAGAGTATGTCTTTCGAGAAGATGTGACCCATGATGGAATAAAAGATACCATAACACTGCATATGGAGGCATTACGGGATGAAAGTTTGGCGACCGGGGAGGAGGAAACCGTCACGGTAACGTCCGGGAAAACAGGAGAAAAGATTGCTTCCTATACGGCAGATACGGTACATTATGGCTGGAATGGGATTTACCTTTATGAAGATGAAACAGGGAAATATCTGGTAGAATGGAAACCGATGATGTACCAAGGCATGGGAGCTTTTTCCCTGAAAGTCTTTTCTTTAAAAGAGGATGGAACAGAAGATGTGGTTTTCAAGAAAAAATATGAGTTTAATCTGAATGTAAATAAAATAGATTTTGATCGGGAAAAATACAATGATTTTATAAATTTGGTGAACTCGTATTTAAAAAATAGCTATGTGATTGTTGACACTGACCAGGGGAACGTGATATATTCCACGAAGGAAGGGCAGTTGGCTGCACCGTATGATGGTTCCTGGGTTATAGATGATTATAAGGAATTAGTCTCGAAAAAGACAGTAAAAAGGAAAGAATAGAGTGTATGTAAGACATGAACAATGTCAGACATTCCGCAAAAAGGGAGTTGAAACCGCTCCCTTTTTGCGTTATGATGAATATGTCTGTGCGGGGTTACAAGGTATGATTCTCATATACTGGCCGTATAGACGGAAGATATCGCATACATTGCGCAGAAAATGGAGGTTAAGGTATTATGAAGATTGTTATGTTGGGTGCACCGGGTGCAGGCAAAGGAACACATGCAAAAGGGATTGTAAAGAAGTATGGAATACCTACGATATCGACTGGAGATATTTTCCGTCAGAATATCAAGGATGGAACCGAGTTGGGTAAGAAAGCGAAGAGCTATATGGATGCCGGAGATCTGGTGCCAGATGAACTGGTATGTGATCTGGTAGTAGACCGTTTACAAAAAGAGGATTGTGCAAAAGGATATATTTTGGATGGATTCCCAAGAACCATTCCGCAGGCAGAGGCATTGACGGAAGCTTTGAAGAAACAGGGGACGGCTATTGATTATGCGCTGGATATTGAAATGACAGACGAAGCAATTATTGAGCGTATGGGGGGACGTCGTGTCTGTGCGAAATGCGGGGCAACGTTCCATGCAGTAAATATTCCGCCAAAGGTAGAAGGCGTTTGTGATAACTGCGGAGGTGAATTAGAGCTGCGTGATGATGACAAGCCTGAGACAGTGAAAAAGAGACTGGATGTCTATCATGAGCAGACCGCTCCATTAATTGAATATTATAAAAAGCAGGGAATTTTGCATGAGATTGACGGTACTCTGGGAATTGAAGGGGTAGCAAAGGCAATTGATGAGATTATGGGTTAGTACCATAACGAGCAGTTAGTGATTATTTGGGTTAGTATCTTACCGGCTGCATGAAACAAAGAATAAAAACATGGCAGATGTCATATTTATGTGATCATCTGCCATAACCATGTATTAAATAGAGAAAGAAGGCAGACATACTATGTCAGTTACGATTAAATCACAACATGAGATCGACTTAATGCGTAAGGCGGGAAAAATCTTAGCAGAGGTGCATGATGAGATGGCAAAGATGATCCGTCCGGGTATCAGTACCATGGATATCAACCGGAAAGGAGAAGAGGTCATTCGCAGCTATGGCTGTATCCCTTCTTTTCTGAATTATAATGGATATCCGGCTTCGATTTGTATTTCCGTGAACGAGGAAGTGGTGCATGGAATTCCGAATAAAAAGAGAATTCTGCAGGAAGGCGATATTGTCAGCCTGGATGCCGGCGTGATCTATCAGGGATATCATTCGGATGCTGCGCGAACCCATGCAGTCGGTGAAATTTCTGAAGAAAATAAGAGACTGATTGAGATTACAAAGCAGAGCTTTTATGAGGGCATCAAGTATGCCAGGGCAGGAAATCACTTGTACGAGATTTCCAAGGCGATCCAGGATTTTGTGGAAAGTAACGGTTACTCGGTGGTTCGAGATCTGGTAGGACACGGTGTTGGCAAGAATCTTCACGAGGAGCCACAGATTCCTAATTTTAAGCCAATTGGCCGTGGGATGAAACTGCGGGCAGGAATGACGCTGGCAATTGAGCCAATGGTAAACGCCGGGGACTATGAGGTTTGGGTGTTGGAAGACGACTGGACAGTAGTGACACAGGATGGAATGAACTCTGCGCACTATGAGAATACGATCCTGATTACTGACGGTGAGCCGGAGCTTTTGTCTTATCATCCCGATATGGTGTAATGGACAGGCAAAGTGGAAAGAATGAGATAGTTGCAAAAAATAGCAACAGATGCTTGCATTTTGTGGATAGGTCTGTTAAAATCCTTAAGGTATGGATTTGCAGAGGAATTCCGAAATCAAGGAGAGATGGGAAAGCCTGGTTCTTTTGCTTGCCAGGATCTTTGCAAATAGGATGATGTCGTGTGTTAGAAGGAGAATAGTATGTCGAAAGAAGATGTAATTGAAATTGAAGGAATCGTTGTGGAGAAGCTGCCGAATGCCATGTTCAAGGTAGAATTGGAAAATGGGCATCAGGTATTGGCTCATATCAGCGGCAAACTTCGCAAGAATTTTATCCGTATTTTGCCGGGAGATAAAGTGACGATGGAAATGTCTCCGTATGATCTGACAAAGGGACGGATTACCTGGAGAGATAAATAGATCGAGTGGTTTTGTGAATTAGAGATGAGGGTGTAATGCGGATCGTTTGTTCCGCTATCTTAAAATATTGATTACGTGTCAGGCAGGATATCAGGTTCTTGCCTGATTTTTTTACTATATAGGAAAACACTTTTCCTGATGGACTATTTGAGGTTTTGCAAAAAATAGTAGCGAAAATTGACCGTTGCAGCGGCAGGATTGTATATAGATCACCATGTATTTACATTACTATGAGGGAGATACCTGTAGAGAAATTGCAGGAATTCTTGGCTGCAAAGAATCAACGGTAAAAATGCGTTTGAAAAAGGGAGGGCAATATTAAAAATAGAATTAATGGAAGGAGAGGGTTTTTATGAGATTAGAGGAATATAGAGAGCTTTATGATAAAGTGTTGCTTTCGGAGAAAGCCGACCAGCGGATATTACAGGAGATTATGGAGGGGAAAACTTCCAGCATAGAGAATCGTTTTCAGATGCGCGCAGGAAAGACCCGGAGGAGATTTATGAAATTTAGAATAGTAAAGTGAGTCAATGTTAGAAATTAGCAGCCGTCAGATGAGATCGTTTGACGGCTGCTGTTTCGTGATTTAATGGTTACGGATTTTTGCAGCATACATAGGCTGCTCATCTGCAGGAATTTTTAAAGCATCCATGGCCTGATTGAGACTGAGCTTCATAGTTTCCATCAAGTTACGAATCCCGTCTTCCACACCTTGCCGTATTCCTTGTTGAATCCCCTGTTGCAGACCTTCCTCCAAAGCGCCTTGCCGTTCTGCTTGACGCAGCAATCGTAGTTCTTTCTCTTCGTCATATTCAAATATACTCAATTGTATCGCCTCCTGTCTGTATTTGCTTAAAAAATCAACCAACACCTTTTCTTCAAGACATTCTTTTACTGCTTGTTCTACAGCTTCTCGGATCGGTAGAAATTCTGCATATGTTCTGACTTTATTTACATATTGCATGTAATCCGATAACAGCCTACACTGTTCTTTTATATTATCATTGTATCCTTTGTTAATGTTGATCATACTAACGGTTAATTCCAGTTCCGGAGTCTTTTCAGGCTGGCAGTAAAGATCAGAAAGCTTCAGTTCTGTGCGTTCTTCTTGTGTTTTGGTTCCATTGTAGAAAAGAACAAAACGAGGATTGGGAATCTGTATTTTGGTACTGGTATACAGAGATTTTTTTGATACTAATTTCTCGTATTCCCTTCCTATATAAAACAAATCGCGTAAAGGAATGTTAGGGTTATAGGTGGACTGGTGTTCGTAGAGATTTAACTGGTCTGATATAATAAATGCCACGTCGTTTTTTAGATTCATGTAAATGGCATTTTCTAATGTTACGATTTCCAGGTCCGTTTCATCGGTATAATTTGTTCCGTTTAATGCATTGTATAGTTGCAACAGGCTCTGTTTCTCTCTAAATATCATGCGAAATAGAGTATCTTTATAGGTTCGGTTTACTGCTGGAAGTGTCTTGGCTGTATGAGATATGTTTTGATCCTGATTGAATAACTTCCAGTTTTGACAACGGTCCTCTTTCATTAGTTTCCTCCATTATATGTAATTATTTATTAAATTGCAATACTTGTTTGTCTAAGTTTCCCACAAATGTTTGTTGTGCTACGGCACCTGCGCTACGGCAGGGCAAAATTATGTTTGATTCTGCTATTACGAATATTCTGGTACCACTTGTTTTTTGGAGAGATTTCTGATTTGTCCAAAATTATCGTAATAGGAGCATGACAACTATAAGGAATGTGGAAGAAAATCGCAAGGTGATGTGAGCATTTGCCATGTTTTATGTGGAAAATATGACAATTTAACCTGCTGAAAACTGGCACAGTACAAATTAAGTAGATAAAAATGATAGTCCTTGTTTCTTTGTAAAGAGGTAAAAGCTAAAAATTCTGAATAAGAGAATATGGGAAAATGGGAAAAGGCAAAAAATAGGCTTGCACACTGGAAATATTTATGTTATATTAGACAATGGACTTTATTGAAAGGAGGTTATTGCTGTGAAAGTTAGATCTTCAGTAAAACCGATTTGCGAAAAATGTAAGGTCATCAAAAGAAAGGGTCGTATCAGAGTAATCTGTGAAAACCCACGTCACAAACAGAGACAGGGCTAAATAAAAGGGATGATCCCTAAGGAATGGGAATCCCAGGAAATAGACTTGCTTTCTGTTCGTTACCGTCAAGAGCGCGGATTCGATGCTATCTAGTCGAATGACCAGCAAAGGGACGGTGATATCGTAGGTGGATTGATTGCCCACTTCGGTTACGGATCGAATGAAATGTCGTCATTTCAGCAGAATCACAATCGTTTCTGTTGGCATTTCATTGGAGTTCGGATCGGTCTTGCCATGGCAGATTGATGACTGCGGCATAGTACCGGCTGTCATTTCGCAGACAGCCAGAGTGATATATTCCAGAAATGAAGTGCGTGCACAGGGAGATGCCATAATAAGGTATGTTAGCCAGTGCAATAAATTGTCCAGAGCACACGGGGATATGTCCATATAACGTCTATGCAGTAAGATTACGGTTTAAAGCGGCTGAATCAGTGATAACTATGCTGTTGATGCAGTAGAGTTGTGGACTGGTAGGGGGAGTACGAATGTTTTTGTATTGTCCTGTAATCAACGAAACAAACAAAAAAACAAAAATTATCGGAGGTGTACGTACAACATGGCACGTATTAGTGGTGTAGATTTACCAAGAGAGAAACGTGTTGAGATCGGACTTACCTATATTTATGGTATCGGTAGAGTTAGTTCCAACCGTATATTGGCAGAGGCTAACGTCAATCCTGACACACGTGTAAAGGATCTTACGGACGAAGAAGTTGCCCGTATTCGTGACGTCATTGATGCTTCTCAGACTGTAGAAGGTGATTTGCGTAGAGAGATCGCCTTGAACATCAAGAGACTGCAGGAGATCGGATGTTATCGTGGAATTCGTCACAGAAAGGGTCTTCCGGTTCGTGGACAGAAGACCAAGACAAACGCCAGAACCCGCAAGGGACCAAAGCGTACTGTCGCAAATAAGAAGAAATAATCAGGATAATTTTATGTACAAATTCTAACAGGAGGGTTTGACAATGGCTAAACAGGTAGCAAAGAAGACAGGTAAGAAGCGTGTCAAGAGAAATGTCGGACATGGACAGGCACATATTCAGTCTTCCTTTAATAATACGATCGTTACGCTCACGGATGCAGAAGGAAATGCAATCTCCTGGGCAAGCGCAGGTGGATTAGGATTCAGAGGTTCTAAGAAGTCTACGCCATATGCAGCACAGATGGCAGCAGAGACCGCTGCAAAGGCTGCTCTTCCACACGGACTGACGTCGGTAGACGTAATGGTAAAAGGACCGGGTTCTGGTAGAGAAGCAGCAATCCGTGCATTGGCAGCATGTGGCATTGATGTAACTAGTATCAAGGATGTTACTCCGGTTCCACACAATGGATGTAGACCGCCGAAGCGCCGCCGCGTATAACAGTAAAGATAGTTCTAAATTTATTAATCAAAAATTAAGAACTATCACCTTTACTGTAGGAAAATGCTTTGCATTTTCATGCAAGTCATTCTAAATTTTCAAAAAATCAGGAATAGATATATTAACTGTAGAAAAATGCTATGCATTTTCTAAAGGATCATAAATTTCGAATTATTATAGGAGGAAATAGAAATGGCAAGAGATATGACGCCGGTATTGAAGAGATGTAGGACACTTGGCCTGGATCCGGTATTTCTGGGAATTGACAAAAAATCCAACAGAAATGTCAGAGCAGGCAGAAAGCCTAGTGGATATGGTCTTCAATTAAAAGAGAAGCAGAAAGCAAAATTCATTTATGGTGTATTAGAGAAGCCGTTCCGCAATAATTTTGCAAAAGCACAGAAATTAAAATATGGTAGTACAGGTGAGAATCTGATGATCCTGTTGGAGCTCAGACTGGACAACGTATTGTTCCGTATGGGATATGGCCGTACCAGAAAAGAATCCAGACAGATCGTTGGACATAAACACGTATTGGTAAATGGCAAATGTGTTAATATTCCATCCTACGAGGTAAAGCCTGGTGATGTGATTGAGATCAAGGAAAAGCACAAAGGAGCTCAGAGATATAAGGATATTCTGGAAGTAACAGACGGACGTATGGTTCCTGATTGGTTAGAAGCTGATCATGAGAAATTATCCGGTGTGGTTAAGGAAATCCCTACCAGAGAGCAGATTGATGTTCCTGTCAATGAAGTGCTTATCGTCGAGTTATATTCTAAGTAATAACCCGAAACGCAGGTGAGCATGAAACCCCAAAAGGAGGTAACTGGGAGTGCTTGATTTTAAAGAACCAAATATTAAAGTTGCTGAGATTTCGGAAGACAAGAAATATGGACGTTTTGTCGTAGAACCTCTGGAAAGAGGATATGGTACGACTTTGGGTAATTCTCTCAGAAGAATTATGCTTTCATCCTTGCCGGGTACAGCAGTCAGTCATATTAAGGTTGATGGTGTTGTTCATGAGTTTTCTGCAATTCCTGGAGTGAAGGAAGATGTTTCCGAGATTATCATGAACATCAAAAGTCTGGCAATCAAAAATAACAGTGAGACAGATGAAGTGAAAACGGCGTACATTGAAGCCACTGGTGAAGGTGTTGTCCGTGCTTCTGATATTCAAGTGGATTCAGATATTGAAATCATGAATCCGGATCAGGTAATTGCTACGTTAAGTGGCGGTGCTGATTGTAGACTGTATATTGAGATGACGATTGTAAATGGACGTGGATATGTTAGTTCAGACAAGAACAAACGGGATGATTTGCCAATCAATGTGATTGCGATTGATTCGATCTTTACACCGGTAGAACGGGTAAATATTAAGATAGAGAACACCCGTGTTGGTCAGATTACAGATTTTGATAAATTGACATTGGATGTCTATACAGATGGCACGATTGAACCAAGTGATGCAGTCAGTCTCGCAGCTAAGGTTCTGTCAGATCATCTGAGATCATTTATTGATTTATCGGATAAGAGCTCTAAGATTCAGGTGATTGCAGCTGAGGAAGAAAACAGCAAGGACAAGGTTATGGAGATG
This sequence comes from uncultured Clostridium sp., assembly GCA_947644195.1. Lineage (GTDB taxonomy): Bacteria > Bacillota > Clostridia > Lachnospirales > Lachnospiraceae > Butyribacter. Next base: position 149,748 of record CANRZB010000002.1, on the reverse strand, counting down.
AATATCGACGAACTGGAATTGTCTGTACGTTCCTACAACTGTTTGAAGAGAGCCGGAATCAACACAGTAGAGGAGCTCTGCAATCGTACACCTGAGGATATGATGAAGGTTAGAAACCTGGGTCGTAAATCCTTGGATGAAGTAGTAACTAAGTTGCAAGAATTAGGTCTTTCTTTCAACTTAGGAGATGAATAATTAGGAGGTAAGCACAATGGCAGGCTATAGAAAACTTGGAAGAACTTCCAGCCAGAGAAAAGCATTGCTTCGTAATCAGGTAACCAATTTATTATATCACGGCAAAATTGTTACCACAGAGGCGAAAGCAAAAGAGATTCGTAAGATTGCTGAGAAGATGATTGCATTGGGAATCAAAGAGTGCAACAATTACGATACCGTGACAGTTACTGCGAAAGTTGCCCGTAAAGACAAGGACGGCAGAAGAGTCAAAGAAGTTGTTGACGGTAAAAAAGTAACGGTATACGATGAAGTGGAAAAGGAGATCAAGAAGGATCAGCCATCCAGACTTCATGCCCGCAGACAGATGCAGAAGGTTCTGTACACCTTGACAGAGGTTCCGGAGGAAGCACAGGGACGCAAGAAAGGAACGAAGAAAGTAGATGTTGCTGCTATCGTTCTGGATGAATTAGGACCAAAATATGCGGAGCGTAACGGGAATGGTGGTTATACCCGTATTGTTAAGATCGGACAGCGCAAAGGCGATGCTGCGATGCAGGTTTTAATTGAGTTAGTTTAATATCGTCCGGCAGGATGCGTTAAGAGACTGTTGCAATAAGCATAGAATACATGATAAGAGATTATGTCAATCAAGGGAACAAAATCATGTATTTGAGATGCGAAGTGTGACAGTCTCTTTTTGCGTCCATTTTTGGCATGATAGTTCCTATACTTGCTTTTTAAAAGAATTTTATTAATTTTTGTTGACAATAAAAACTAATATTGATATAATTAAGATTGTTAAAAGAAAAAAGAAGAAACTGTTGATATGAAAAGGAGGAAAAAACATGATGAATAGTAAGAAAAGAATAGGATTAATGGTTGCGGGCTGTTTGGCATTTGGGGCGCTGTTTAGCCATGCAGATGTCAATGCGGTTGCATCTAAAACTGTGAAGGTGGGAAGAAAATCAGTTGAAGTGAGGAGTACAATTGCCAGAATGTCAGCATCCGGAGCCTCTATGTCTGATGGTACGGTAAAAGCAACCGTAGAATCAAAATATACCTATGCGAAAGGTGGGGGCCAGTATACAGAGGTTAAAAAGGCTACCAGTAGTAACACATTTACTTCTGTAGGGTTTACAGCACCTCCAAAAGGAGAAAGCCTGACGATTTCTTCCAGACATGTTCTTGTGTATGGTGGAGATAAGACAATTGCGAATACAAGTGCGGCATATTAATGGAAAATGAGGGGTCATGAGAAATGAGTATGAAAAAATATTTTTTGTTTTGTCTTTTCGTTTTCTCGGGAATGTTAACTTCCTGTGCGGCAAAGCAGGAGAGTGCTCCGAAAGAATCTCCGGCAGTGAGACAGACCATATCGGACAAAGAGGTGGTCTGGACGATAGAGGATACGGAGACAGTGCCGGAGGAGAACATAGAGAAACTAAACCAGGCATTGTATAAAAAGGGGTATGATGTCGCTGTCCGGTTTGACTATATTTCATCTGAATGGGGAGAGAAGGCAGAGGAATATCAAAAAGAGCTGATCCGTAAAATCGAAAATCAGGAGACAGATATTGTATTTTGTGGCTGGGGATATGATTCCCGTCCCGGATGGATGGAAAACTTTATACGGAAAGGGTATTTTTTGCCACTGGATGACTGGTTGGAATCGGAACAAGGTAAACAGGTCTATCACTTATATGAGGAAGAAATTTGGCAGGCAGGCAAGGTGGACGGTGTGACCTATACCTTGCCAAATGAGAGTGTGTATTATAGGCCAGGGTCAATGGTGTCGTTTAATACCGATTATGTACCGCAAGAACTGATATCTTCCTGGGATGGAACGTGGGAGGATTTGTATCGGGTAGTGGAACAACTGGATGTTCCAAAGGGGATTATGCCAATCGCAGGACCACCCTATTGGTTTGGTTTTGCAGACAGGGAAGATTCAAGTGCCTATTTTGTGTTTGATGGGTTGGTGTATGATGCAAAAAAAGCAGTTGTTTCTATACCTTTTTCCTTAGATATCTTCCATTCCTTTTTGACTTTCCTGCATCGGTGTAATGAAAAAGGATATCTTTCCAAGATCAAAATGGGGGAAAGTGACTATACGGACCAGGACATCAAAGATATAGAAAATTTGAAATATGCGATCAATCTAAATGAATCCTGGGAAGGTGCAGAGAAACAGATTTATTGTGAGAAAACAAGATTTTGTGTAGAAAACAGTTTGGGAACACGGACGGCTGTCTGTGCGAATTCGACTAAAACGGAGGAAGCTTTGACCCTGTTGAAAGCATTGCGGACGGAGGACGATCTAGCCAATATCCTGGTATGGGGATCTTCTGATCGGCAGAAGGTGGCAGGGAAGGATGGCGAACTGCCTGATGATAACCCATTGGCGAGGGGATACAATCTGGGGTTGTATGATGGGATTTTTCAACAATCGGATTTACCGTCGGATCCTATGAGGGAATATAAGAAAGAACAATTGCAGAGCAGCTACCGGATTCCTTCGGCTTTGGCTGGTTTTTATCCGGATTATAGCGGGATGGAGAAAGAGCTCAAAGCGTATCGTAAGGATCTTGATCAATTATTTAACTGTTGGAAAGAGAAAGATTTTCAAAAAGCATATCAAAAGGCGGTGAAGACTTTAAAGCCTTATGAAGATACCATCGTGAAGAGGATCAACAAACAGATCAAAAGATGGCAGAAAAGCTATGGTAAGAATTAATAATAAATAATATAAAATCTTACGAGCGCCACTTATTAAAACAAAGGGGGATAGCATGAAGAGATATATTAAATTAAGCCTTCTCATTTTGATGTGTATGTGTTTCGTTTCCTGTTCTGGCAAAGAAAAGAGCGGGAAGGAGGCTTCCCCGACAGAACCGTCTGCAACAATGAACAAGGAGGAAGGAAAGGCAGGGCTGGAAATGGATGGTTCTGCTGTCTCCGAGAATGAAGTTATTTGGACGGTTGATGACTTTGCGCAGGTGCCAGAGGAAAATGTTAAGAAATTAAATCAGGCATTATATCAAAAAGGTTATGATGTGGCGGTTCGATTTGAGTATATCAATGAGCCAGAGGATACAAAGGATAGTGATAAGCATTATCAAAAAGAATTGGTTCAGAGGATCAAAAACCAGGAGACGGATATCGTGAATTGTGGCTGGGAGACGGATGAGCTTCCGGGTGGAGTGGTAAAATTAATCAGAAAAGGTTATTTTTTGCCGTTAGATCAATGGCTGAGTACGGAGGAGGGAAAACCGGTATATCAGTTATATGATGAGGAAGTGTGGAAAGCGTTTCAAGTGGATGGTGTCAGCTATACCTTGCCGAATGAAGGTATATATGATTCTTCCGGGACAATGGTAGCTGTGAATACTCAATATATTCCGAAAGATTTCATTTCCTCCTGGGATGGAACGTGGGATGATTTATTTCGGGTTCTCGAAAAGGTAAAGGTTCCGAAGGATATCATGCTCGTTGCAGGATGCCCATTTTGGTATCAATTTGCGGAAAAGAAGAGCCAAAATGTGTATGATGTCCAGGATGATCTGGTGTATGATGTGAAAGAGGCGAAGGTGTTCCATCCGTTTATGTTGGATGAATTTCATTCCTATTTGTCTTTTTTGAATCGTTGTTATAAGAAAGGCTGGCTGTCTAAAGTTGAGATGGGGGGAGTAAATCGCTATACAGATCAGGAGTCGGAGGATATTGCAAACCTCAAATATGGGATTCATATCAATTCCTCTGTGGAAGATGCTATATTGGCAGGTTTGGAAGAAGAGGCGAAAGAGAAAATCATTTATGAACCGATTAATTTTTGTGTGGGGAATCTTATAGGACTGGGTACCGCTGTATGTGCAAATTCCACCAAAACGGAGGCTGCTTTGGTTTTGCTGAAGGCGTTGCGGACGGATGATGATCTGGCGAATCTGCTGGTTTGGGGATCTTCGGATCAGAAGAAGATGCTGGGAGAAGATGGAAAAGTATCTGAAAATAATAGACTGGCAAGAGGATATAGCCTTGGATTATATGACGGGATCTTTCAGGAAACTAATTCTCCGGCAGGAAATATGAGGGAATACAAGAAAGAAATGATGCAGAGTGAGCAGAGGGTTCCTTCCGCACTTGCCGGTTTTTATCCAAACTACAGCGGTATGGAGAAAGAGTTAGAGAAGTATGGTAAAACGTTGGATCGTCTTGTGGAATGTTGGAAAAAGAAAGACTTTGAAAAAGAGTATCAGAAGGCAGTGAAGACTTTAAAGCCTTATGAGGATTCGATGATTAAAAAGATTAATAAACAGATTAACGAGTGGCGTAAGTGCCAAGGCTAGTGTACTGGCGCACTTAAATTTCATCATTTCGCTGATTCGTTATTATAAGAAAGGAAAAAAAATGTCAGGTGGTAATTTGCAAAAGAAGAGTACAAAGTTTCTTTTAGCGGGAGTCATCGCAATTTTGTTATTTGCGGTTATCGTTGGATTTCTATTTGTTCGTGTCAGAAAAGAGCAGCAGGGCGGGGGTACACAGGGAGATGTTTCTGCTTTGCCAGATTCCGTGTGTCCTTTTGGAGGGGATAGTTACACGGATCAGGGGATACTGTATTTTGACGATCATTTTATTCGCTTTGCCAATGCAGAGACAGGAACGGACTCTGTTATCTGTACAGATGCAAATTGCCGCCATGAAGATAGCTGGAATTCGGAATGTGGTGCATATATTGGCGGAGGCGGCTGTTCCGGTTTGGTGCAGAGAGGGGAGAGGATTTATTATCTGATCTTTGATGATGAATCGGGGAAGCAAATACTTTATAGTGCGAATTTACAGGGTAAGGACCGCACAAAAATAGCGGAATTAATTGAAATGAATCATGTTGTGGATGTTATTTATCATGGACAGACAGTATTGATCTCTTATGTCAATATGGATTATGAGGGAGATGGATTAGATACCTGTGGAATCTATGGATATGACATGGAAAAGAAAGAGGGGAAACAATATTATCAAAGGGAAGGTAATGGTTCTGCCATCAATAGCCTGTTATTACGGGGAGATATCTTATACTTCTCTTATCATGGGTCAAATGCAACGAAAGAAGAGATTTTGGAACATTCGGAAGATGAAGCATTTGAGCTAGAGCATAAAGAGGTTATCATTAAGGGAATTCATTTGGGGAATGGAGAAGAGGTAGTATCTACAGAGGGATACGGAAGTAATTGTGTTTTGCCATATTGCGATGGAAAAGTCTTTTATACGAAAGATGATATCAATTATTATTATGATGAGAATTCAAAACAAAATATAGAGATTAGTAAAGAAAATTTGATTCCTATTTACAGTGCGATCAATGAAAAGGCTCTTTTTATTGGTTCGGGTGCTGCAGGAAAGAATTTGTTTTTGCAATTTGATCCGGAACATTCGGAAATGAAAACATTGTGTGAAAGCGATTTATATCCCATTGCCGTCCTGGAGAAAAAAACGTATGTTTTATTGGACGATGGAGAACGTGGTGTTTTGGATACGCAGGATTTTCTGCAAGGAAAACATTCTGAATTTAAGCATTTATAGTTTGATTGAGGAAAGGACAGGCAGATGAAGCAGTTATTCGCAATGGAATGGAAAAAAGCGAGACAGTTTGACCGCTATCTGTGGATTTGGTTCATACTGCTTGCAATCATTCCACTTCTATTGTATTTAAAAATCGGGACAGTTTATTTGGACGACGATTTCCTGCCAGAGCAGTATCTGAAAACAGTTCAAAGTATTTCTGGCATGACGCCGGAAGAATCCATGGAAGTTTTGTCAGAGCAGATCTTGGAGGAGGATATGGTGTATTCTCCCGAAAAAAGAATTGTTCTACAGGAGATGGAAGAGATTGCCGGTTATGGCGATTATCTGGATAGGGTGCAATCGGGGGGGCCAGGAGGTTTACCAGGATATCAGGAAAAGGACTATCTGAGCCGTCTACAGGAAAAATATAAAAAAATATATGCAGATTTACATGGGGATCAGATTGCTTTCACGGCTGGTAGGGGAATTGCCCTGTTTTTGCAGACAGACATCATTGATGGAGTGATTGCATTGCTTCTTGTACTCTATGTATTTCGTCTGATTACATTCGAATATGAAATGAATGTCACAGCATTGCTCTGTAGCACCAAAAATGGGACTAGTAAAATTGTTAGGATAAAGTGGTTATTAGGAGCAATTCTGCTGTCTCTTAGTGTGATTTTTGTTCTGGCAATCAAGCTTATTGTCTATGCACAGTCTTATCAATTTCATGCTTGGCATGAAATGATTCAAAGTATTCCAGGATATCAAGCAGTAGAGAAACCGCTCACAGTGGCGGCGTTTTTGGTATTGTTTTTTTGTAGTAAAGTATTAGGGTATCTGTTTTTGTACACCATATTTTTTTTCATGGCCGTGACAATCAGAGATAGCCGTTTGCTTTTTATAACGGGCGCATGTGCGGGAGGTGTTTCGTATTATGCAATGGCCGGGATCCGTGTTTCCAATCGAGGTGGAATGATTAGTTTGTTGTCTCCGTTGCGCTGCATAGATCAAAGCAGGATGTTAGCAGGGTATCAGGCTGTCAACCTCTTAGGTTATCCAGTTTGGTATCAAGGTTTGTTTGCCTTTTTGGCAGGAACATTTTTTCTCTTGGTTTTGTCTGCGATCTGGAAAGGCAGGATTCGACCCTCTGGATTTGAGAAAAGGAATTTAATTGGCAGGAGATGGGTGGAACGTAAGGGAGCGGCGAGAAAAAAAAATAAGGATTCCATCAGAGGAAAAGAAATAAGAAATAAAACGTGGGAACGAATGAGAAAGTTTCCTTTCCTATTTACAAATAGGAGAGGAAAACGCTCTATGCTCTTCTGGGAAATCCGTAAAAACCTGATTATGGAAAAAGGATGGTTATTACTTATGGCTGCTACATTTTGTACGGTTACATTTTATCAGCCCCCGGAAGATCAAATTTATGAATCAGAAGACTATTATTATAGAGAATACATTCGAGGATTTGCAGGCGCATATTCTGATACAAAACTGGAAGAGATCCGTGAAATTTGCCAGAAATTGCAATGGTTATCAGAGGACCTGGAAAAAAATGGAGACCGCTATACAGAGACTGCCAGTTCTGTGGCGATGGATGAGTTAGAAAAGCAGGTACCGGCACAGAGGATCTTAGAGTATGGGGAATATTTGGCGAAATATCCTAATACAGCCTTTGTATATGAAAAGGGCTATGATATGTTGCTGGGAGCAAATATTCCTGGTAGTTATTTGCGTTTTTGTGATATTGTGGGAATTTTGCTCATGGTGGCATTAGGAAGTCGATTGTGGGGGATGGAGCAATGGCAGGGCATGGAGGCAATAAGTAACAGCACGAAGCTTGGCAAACAAAAATTACGCAAACACAAATGGATCTTAAATGGAATTTTTGCGGTTTTGATAGCAGGAGTAGCATATATCCCTTGGTTTTTCTGTGTCAAGCAGGCATTTCGTCTGCAAGAATGGCAGGCTTCAGCAGCTAGCCTACGGAATTGTTCTGCATTTTCCGGGTTTCGAATAGGAGAGTTAGTGGCAATAAGTTATCTACTTCGAATTCTATATCTGTTTATGGTAGGAGCGTTGGGAAAATTTATACAACGGAAGTTGTATAGTCAGATTTTGTCCGTAGTTGCGACAGTGGTTTTGGCTGTGATTCCATTGGCTTTTATTATGTGATGTTTCATATTGGAAGGTGCAGGTTGAATGAGTTTCGGAAAAGGAATGTTGACTCATCTGTGGAAAGGAGAGCAGGAAATGTTAGAATTAAAGAAAATATGTAAACGTTATGGGGAAGTAGAAGCGTTACATGATTTTTCCTTGCAGATGGAAAACGGACTGTACGGTTTTTTGGGGGAAAATGGAGCCGGGAAGTCTACTTTAATAAAGATTTTGTCCTGTAACCTGCTACAGGATTCCGGTCAGGTGCTGGTAGAGGGAGAAGATATCCGAACGATGGGAGAACGCTATCGAGGAATGGTGGGATATTTGCCACAGGAATCTGTTGGTTATCAAAATATGCGGATTCGGGAATTTATGGAATATATGGCAGTGCTCAAGGGAATGGATGTTGGTTCGGTGGGAGTGCAATGCGAGATTACAGAGATTATGGAGAAAGTTCATTTGGCCGCACATACACGGAAGCGGTTTTCGGAACTTTCTGGAGGAATGAAACGGAGACTGCTGTTTGCGCAAGCGGTTTTGGGGAAACCGTCTGTTCTTATTTTGGATGAACCGACAGCGGGACTGGATCCTAATGAAAGGATAGCGATGCGCAATATGATCGCAGAGGAAGCAATAGATAAGACAGTGATTTTGGCAACGCATATTATCAGCGATGTGGAATGTGTAGCGGACCAGATTATGATCATGAAAAGCGGGGAAATGATAGGCTGTGAGTCCCCGGAAGATTGGCTATCTAAGGCAAGGGGGCATGTTTATGAGATTGTCTGCCACCAGAAAAACATGAAGAAAATTGGGCAGAAATATCGTATCAGCCAGATTCGGCAGGGACAGGATGGAATTTATCTGCGGGTGGTTTCAGATCAAAGGATCGAGGAATTGGAGTATCAGGAGGTAATGCCTTCTTTGGATGATGTCTATTTATTATTTGCATCTGACCGAGCATCGTATACAGAAGAATGAGGCATTATTGTTGTAAAAGGGTAATGGGGTATATGATTTCTTAATTGATCAAAACTGACATAAATCTGTGAAATTTACATCAAAGCAATGACAAATTTTTTGCCTAAATTTGTATAGGAAGGTAGAAATAAAATCATAGGGATGTAATCACAGAAAGGATGTTGGTCTGATGAAAAGAAAAGAAATTGCGATGATATTAGTTTTAGCGCTGCTTCTTGGCAGTGTCAGCGGAGTGGCTATTCGATCAGAGGCACAAACCGTTCAAACAGCGAGAGGCAGTGGGCTGGCGAAGAAGTCAGCGGGAATCATGCCAGCGAACGTGCAAGGGAACGAGAAAAACAGTGGTACAGCCGCACCTAGTGGAACGGCATCTGCGGAACCGAGCAATATGCCGTCTGCGAATCCACCGGCAGCGACAGCGACAATCTCTGCAACAACAGTACCAGTCACTGCTCCGGTTACCCCATTGGTTACCGGTATACGGGGTGGCAGTAAACGAGTTAAATTATATTGGAACAAAGTCAGCAATGCGGATGGTTACTATATTTATTACAGCACATCAAAGAATGGCAGCTATTCCAAACTGAAGACAATTACTTCAGGGGCAACGGTTAAATATGTGAAAAAATCATTATTACAGAACCAGACCTATTATTTTAAAATTTCCGCTTACCGGAAAAATGGCACTGGTCAGGTGGAAAGTCCACTTTCTGTTGTCTATAGTGCGACGACGGGTAAAGTATCAGCAACGTCCACGGCTGGGAAGACCTATTCTAGCAAAGCAAAATTTAAAAAGTCCAATTCCTATAAGAAATTCTCGGTGTTAAAAAATGCAAATTACACCAGGACTTTTGCAATACCAGGAATGAAAAATACTAATGTCGCCGGTTTTGCATCAAGCAAAATGATTCCACAGGCAGCTTGTTTGGCAGGCGGCTATCTGTTAGTTTCTGCATACGATAAGTCAGGTGATGATGAATCCGTCATTTATGTAATCAATAAAGCAACGAAAGCTTATATCACGACCATTGTCATGCCGAATAAAACGAAATTAAATGCAATGGCTTATGATGGGAAAAATATTTGGGTGACACAGAAAAAGTATGTATCCTATTTTCCGTATGAGGTTATTACCCAGGCGATAGGAAGTGGTAACCAGTATTATGAATTAACCTCATTTACAGATACCCTGCCGATCTTGACAACGGGTTCTTACATGACGTATTATAATAATATTTTATGGGTAGGTGCTTATCATGCAACAGCTACAACAAATGCTTATGGTTATTCTCTGACGAAGGATTCCAATGGTAAAATTGCGTTGCAGCAAACCTATTATATGGCGATACCGAACCGGACCAGGGCGATTTCTTTTGACGCTGACGGATATCTGTATATAACCAGAAGTTCCAAGCAAGTTAGCAGCGCAGTCGGTTATATGTCACAGGTCAGATCCTTTAAACCATCTCTCAGTTCGCCGACGAAAACGGGTGGGATTAAGAAAAATGCTTTGCTGAAAAAGACGAAGCTGCCAGAAATGGCTATGGGTTCCGCTGTCTATGGGACATATCTCTACCATGTATTTGCAAGCTGTCAATACAAAAAATGCACCTATAAAGTGGACCGTGTTGTAGCGGTCAAACTGACAAAATTACAGTAATGTGTCTTTCCGTTGTCTTTTCATTAATCTGATTTGCACGGGGGATGCATGAGTGGATACGAATGAAATGCACACGTGGAAAAAGGAGAAAGTGGAATAATATGACAAAGGAAAGATGCGAAGGTTATCAATATGTAGAGGGGGGAGTTTGTGCCGCCCAAGGATTTGTTGCCAATGGATTAAATTGTGGTATTAATCCAGATCGGAAAAAAAATGATCTGGGTATGGTATATAGTGAAACGCTATGTCAGGCTGCCGCAGTATATACGAAAAATAAGGTAAAGGGTGCTCCCATCATAGTAACGCAAGATCACCTGGTAAAGAGTGGAAATACTGCCAGGGCAGTGATTGTAAATTCGAAAAATGCGAATACCTGCAATCCAGATGGGGAGGAAGTAGCAGAGCGGGTCAGTGTGTTGGCTGCGGAGGCATTGGGAATCCAGGCGGAGGAAGTCATTGTTGCTTCGACGGGCGTGATTGGAGAGCCGTTGTCTGTAGATCCATTTGCCGCTTATATGCAGGAACTGGTAAATGGATTGTCCGTTGATGGTCATTCCGATGCGGTTACAGCGATCATGACGACAGATACAGTGCCTAAAGAGGTTGCAGTTGAGTTTGAAATAGCAGGCAAGACCTGTCGTTTGGGCGGGATGGCAAAAGGGAGTGGAATGATTCATCCCAATATGGCAACGACCTTAAATTTTGTGACGACGGATGTGGCAATTTGTGCAGAAATGTTGCAAAAGGCTTTGGGTGATATTGTTAAAATTACTTACAATTGTCTGAGTATAGATGGAGATACTTCTACGAATGACATGGTAAGTGTTATGGCAAACGGAAACGCAGGGAATTCAGAGATTACAGCGGATGGAGAAGATTATCAGCGTTTTCGGCAGGCACTGTATCTCGTAATGCTTCATATGACCAAAATGTTAGCAGCGGATGGAGAAGGGGCTTCTAAATTTTTGGAATGTACTTGCAGGGGATGTCCAGACCAGGAGACTGCGATTGTGATTGCCAAAAGCGTGATCCGCTCGCCTTTGTTCAAATGTGCAATGTTTGGCGAGGATGCCAATTGGGGTAGAATTCTCTGTGCCATTGGTTATGCGGACGCGGAGTTTGATATTGCCAAGGTAGATGTTGATCTGGCATCCACTGTAGGTACTGTGGCGGTTTGTCGAGATGGTTCTGGTATCCCGTTTTCTGAGGAACAAGCAGCTAAAATTTTGGCAGAGGATGAGATATCTATTATGATTCATCTTCATCAGGGGGAAGCGCAGGCAAAAGCATGGGGATGTGATCTGACTTATGATTATGTGAAAATAAATGGAGATTATCGCTCTTAATTACGGATGGCTTAGTTTTTTGATGCGGTATTGCGAATTATTTCTCTTTGTTATGCTGGGAACTGCTCCAGAATTTATTTAGTTCCATCATCATTGAGTCGGGGTTTACAATATAGTGGGGAAACCATTCGCGGGGGAAAAGCTGCTGGTAACTACTTTGCAGGAAGCGTTCATCCAGCAGCAGGATAGCACCCCGGTCAGTGTCGGTACGGATTACTCGTCCTGCTGCCTGCAAAACCTTATTCATGCCCGGATATTGATAGGCATAAGTAAACCCATTCTTATTCTGTTTGTCGTAATATTCCCGGAACAATTCGTTCTCTGTGCAGACCATCGGCAAGCCAGTTCCAATGATAACGGCGCCAATTAGCTGGCTGTCCGTCAGGTCGATTCCTTCTCCAAATATTCCACCCAGGACACATAATCCGATGGCAGACTGGTTATCGTTATCCTGGAAATGTGACAGAAAATCTTCCCGGTCTTTTTCCGTCATGGAAGTGTTTTGGGGAAATAAACGGTATGCGCCCAGGGAAGGATTGGCATTCGCTTGATTCTGTAAAGTTTCTTCCAGATAGGTTTGTATTTCTGACATCATGCGGTAGGACGGAAAAAATAGCAGATAATTTCCAATTTTGGCTTCGATAAAACGGATAATATAGGAAGCGATACGCTGATATTCTGCTGGTCCGCGTCTTGTGTATTTGGTGCTGACACCCTGACCAATCATTAATAAGCGGTTTTCCGTTGGAAAAGGAGAGGGGGCGTAGACCGCATAATCCTCTTCTCTGCCTGCCAGTTGTTCCATGTAATATTTCACAGGAAGTAAGGTGGCGGAGAAAAAGATGGCTGCTCTGCCTTTGTTGAGGCATAGATCGAGATTGGTAGAGGGATCCATACATTGCAAATGTAACCGGAAGGCTCCCTGTTCTCCATAATCGGCATAAATCATGTATTTTTCATCTAATAACTCATAGATATTGAGAAAATCCCTTATCGTAAAATAAAAGTTTAATAAATAATCCATGGTATCCTGTGGGATCGTATGATCTGGTGAATTACCCTCCTGAAAAAAGACATCAAATACGGTAGATAGATGCAACAATTTCAGAAGAAAAGAATCTACCATGGCAGGAGTACATTGCAAGACTTCGTCACATTCCCGTTTTAGGGCCAACAGGGCTCGGTTACAGTTTTCTAGTGCATTGGTTAGTTTTTTGCTGTACTTCTTGGCCTCTTTTTTGGTTGCCAGAAAATCTTCTTTGATTAAATGGGCGGAATACATATCGCGTCCACGGTCTACCAGATTATGTGCCTCGTCGATCAGGAACGTGTAATCTTTAGAAATGTCACCAGCAAAAAAGCGCTTTAAATGGCTGGTTGGATCAAACGTATAATTATAGTCGCCGATTACTGCATCTGTCCAGGTGGCAGTATCCAGACACATTTCAAACGGGCAAACTTCATATTTTTCGGCATACTGTTCTATGATTTTTCTTGTAATCTGATACTCGTGGTTTAACAGATCAAATACCGCATCATTTACCCGGTCAAAATGGCCGTTGGCACGGGGGCAGGTTGCAGGATTGCAGCGTGGCTTGTCTAAGATACAGATTTTTTCTTTTGCCGTGATAGTAACGGACTTTAACTTCATTCCCTGAAATGCCAATAGGGAAAACGTTTCTTCTGCCACGGTGCGCGTGATGGTCTTGGCGGTCAGATAGAATATTTTTTCTGACAGACCTTCACCAATAGATTTGACAGCTGGATACAAAGTGGCTATGGTTTTGCCTACGCCTGTGGGAGCCTCAATAAATAACCGTTTTCTGCGCAGGATGGACTGATAGACGCCTTTCACCAGATCGGCCTGTCCATCTCGGTATGAAAAAGGAAAGTCCAGGTTGCGGATGGATGTGTTGCGGGTTTCCTGCCAGTGTAATTGCCAGGAGATCCATTCAGAATAACGGTCAAGAAGGTCATGATACCAGAGGGAGAGGGATTCATAGTCCATTTCTTCCCGAAAATAGCGTACTTCTTCTGTTGGAATATAGCAATAGGTCAAGCGGATGCTGATTTGTTCCAACGAATGGTCAGTGGCATAGATAAAAGCATAGCATAAAGCTTGGGCACGATGAACGGGAAGAGGTTCTGTCATAGCTGAAATATCATGATAGACGCCTTTGATTTCATCAACAACGGTTCCAGATTCATCCGGAAAAATTCCATCTGCCCGCCCCTCTATCGTGATTTGGAAGGAAATCCCATCCCGTTCTATGTTTGTACTATGCCGAAGCGGTACTTCCGCCTGGTAAGAGAATCCACCCTGCCGCTGTAATTTTTTATGGATACGTGTACCTTCCTGCATGGCATCTGTGTCTCGCAGTCCAGTAGAGGAGGTAGTCAGGTCACCGGACCGCAATATAAATTCTACCAGATTGCGGACGGATATTTTACATTCATACATTTCTGTACTCATGTCAGGGGCCTCCTTTCATGAAGAGTTGGGTTCTATGGATTTATAATAGTTGTGCCAGCATGTCCCGGTCCCATAAGACAACACCTAGTTTATCCGCTAATTTATGGGCATTGGTGGTAAAATACTGATTGGTTAAAACAACTGCTACATGACATTCATAATAGGCTCGTCCGGCATAGATTTGCTGAATGGCCTCGATGCCGACCGGCTTATGATAGCGTTTGCATTGGATGGCATAAGTAATACCGTCTTTGATTGCCAGTACATCGACACCAAAATCAATACTAGCTTGTGTGTTTTCGGCAGTTTCAAATCCATTGGCAATCAAAATGTCACAGGTCAGAGTTTCAAAATCAATTCCATCAATATCATCTAAGTCGTGGAGAGAGTATACGCCTTTTTGAAAAAACACTTTGCGGTGGGAGAGAGAAAAGATCTTATATAGAAAAAATAAGATCATGATACACCAGAAAGCATAGATTATTACAGCAACTGGAATGCTCTTAGGAGAGAAAAAAAGTAGTGTCCCAATAAATCCTATGAGACACAGGATCAGAGCCAGAGAGAATAGTGCGGTCAAAAATGGTGAACGATGGTATTGCATGTGTGGCCTCCTGAACGGATTCAATCAATTGGATCAAAATTATTATAAGAAATTTCTTTCACACTATTATAACAGAACAGATGTTCATTGTAAAGAGAAATGTTGAAAAAAATCGTATTGATATTTATATACAACATATGTTATAATAAAATCTATAATTGAATTGAATGTATCTTTGTGGTACAATATCAATAGTACAGAGGAAGTAGGGGAGACATTCATATCAAATCCTTTGTTCTGACATACTATTGTTAAGAAAGATGAATATGGAGGAAAGTCATGATCGTTCAGCCAAAGGTAAAAGGATTTATGTGTACTACGGCACATCCGGAGGGATGCCGTGCCGCCGTGAGACAACAGATTGATTATATCAAAAGTATGCCAAAGGCAGAGGGGCCTAAAAAAGTCTTGGTAATTGGTTCTTCCATGGGATATGGACTGGCGAGCAGGATTGCCGTTACCTATACCTGTGATGCAGATACCATCGGCATTATTTTTGACAAGCCGGGCAAGGAGAAGAGGACGGGATCTGCTGGTTGGTATAACACTGCTGCATTTGAAGAATTTGCTTCTGCAGATGGCTATTATGCGAAAACTATTAATGGTGATGCTTATTCCCAGGAAATTAAGGATCAGACGATAGAAATGATTCGCCGGGACTGGGGGAAAGCCGATATGGTCATTTACAGCATTGCAGCACCGAGGCGGAAAGCACCAGATGGGGTAACCTATCGTTCTGTGCTAAAGACGGTGGGAGAACCTTATCATAACCAGACGGTCAATTTGATGACGAACCAGATTGAGGATGCTGTTATTGAGCCTGCGAATGAGCAGGAAATTCATGATACGATTAAAGTTATGGGTGGCGAGGATTGGAAATTGTGGATTCAGGCGCTGCAGGAAGCCGATGTTCTGGCGGATGGAGCCAAGACTGTGGCATATTCCTATATTGGACCAGAACTGACCTATCCTATTTATTATAACGGTAGTATTGGGCAGGCGAAGCAGCATTTATACCGGACAGCAGAAGAGATCCGAACAGAGTTTTCCGGTGTGGAGGCTTATGTCTCTGTAAATAAGGCGGTGGTTACACAGTCCAGCGCTGCGATTCCGATTGTTCCGTTATATATTTCTATTCTCTTTCGGATAATGCAGGAGAAAGGGCTGCATGAGGATTGTATTGAACAGATGTACCGTCTGATTCATGACCGGCTGTGCGTGCAGAATGTACCGGTTGATGAACAGGGCCTGATCCGGGTAGATGATTATGAAATGAATCCGGAGGTACAGCAAGAGATAGCGGATGTCTGGGAAAAGATTACGAATGACAATTTAACAGAGCTGGCGGATTTGGATGCATTTTGGAATGGATTTTATGAGATTTTTGGTTTCCATATTGACGGAGTGGATTATGATGCGGATGTCAATATTCAGGTCCCGATAGCCAGTGTACAGGTTTAATGGATGAGAAATCATACGACGTTATTTGTCGATGGGATGATAGATCTACATATTAATATTAAGGAAATAAGAAAATATATGGCAGGAGGTGTTGCGTGTGGACAAAATTATTACAGTTGGCAGGCAGTACGGAAGTGGAGGTCGTGAGATTGGGCAGAAGATCGCCGATCATTATGGGATTCCTTTCTATGACAACGAATTGATTACCAGAGCGGCCAAGGACAGCGGATTTGCGGAGGAAACTTTTGCAAAAGCAGAGGATAAAGCGACAAATAGTCTGCTGTATTCTTTGGCAATGGGGATCAATGTTTATGGAAACCAGGATTTTGGTTTTACAGGTTTATCATTGGATGACAGAATATTTCTGGCACAGTCAGATGTCATTCGCAAAGTAGCGGACGAAGGCCCATGTGTGATTGTTGGACGTTGTGCGGATTATGTGTTAAAGGAGCGGGATAATGTTGTGAACCTTTTTGTCAAAGCTTCTATGAGTTTTCGCTTGGAGCGGGTTGTCAAGGAATATGGGGAAGAGGAAAAGAAAGCGGCAGATATTATCCTGAAAAATGACAAACGTCGGGCCAATTATTATAGTTATCATGTCGGAGAAAAATGGACGGATCTGAATAATTATGATTTAGTCATTCGTAGTGATTATGCCGGGATCGAACAGTCGGTGCAATGTATCTGTGGGTATCTGGGAGAATGAAAAGCGAATTATGGTAGGAGGAGTACGTGTGGAATACGATTCCATACAACAGTTGGTATCTGTGTATTGCTTGGTACGGACTGTAATTTTGCATAAGCAATACAGAAATGGAGTGTATTATGGATCCAATTTTAGCTAAGATACAGAAGATGATCAATGAATCTGAACATGTCGTAGTAATCAGTGGGCTGGAAGTGGTTCTGGAGGCTGGATTAAATGGTGTCCGTGCAGAACAGATTGCATATGACATTGAGCAGGAATACGGTTATTCCAATGATGAAATTGTTTCATCCGAATTTTTCAGCAGACGTGTGAATACATTTTATGATTATTACAAAAAGATAATCTTAAACAAGGAGATTGCGACGACACCAGTTCATGATAGTATCAAGAAGATACAGGAAGCGGGGAGACTGGATGCGGTGATTACCAGAACGGTTTATTCCCTGCATAAGATGGCCGGTTGTGAGAATGTGATTGAGCTCCATGGATCTGTAGAGGAAAACCGTTGCCCTAATTGTAATAAAGAATTTGGTTCAGCTTATATTCGTTCAGCCAAGGGAGTTCCGGTTTGCGATGAGTGTGAGATACCACTGCGTCCGGGATTTACATTGATTGGGGAGATGGTTGATAATGGAAGGATGACCAAGGCAAGTAATCTAGTCGAGAAAGCGGATGTGCTGCTCATTGTGGGAGCTGGTTTGAATTCTCCACTGTGTCGCCATTTTTTGAAATATTATTCTGGCAACAAAATGGTTGTTTTCAATGTCGAAGAATCTGTGGGAGATGATCGGGCGGATTATCAGGCATATGGTAATTTGAGTGATATGATGACAGAGATTACGAAGAATTTGCAAGTGGTCAAAAAACCGGAAAAAGAGAAAAAAACAGCGAAAGAGGTCGAGGAATCTGAAAAGACCGAGAAGACTGAGAAAAAAGAGGAGAATGTGAACAAAGATGAGTAAAACCAGAACAAGATTTGCTCCCAGCCCAACCGGACGTATGCATGTGGGGAATCTGCGGACTGCCTTATATGAATATCTGATTGCAAGACATGAACAGGGTACGTTTGTTTTACGTATTGAAGATACTGACCAGGAGAGATATGTCCCTGAGGCGTTGGATATTATTTACCGCACGATGGAAGTGACCGGGCTGCACCACGATGAGGGGCCTGATCAGGATGGCGGTTTTGGGCCTTATGTCCAAAGTGAACGGATGAAGACAGGGATTTATCTGGAGTATGCCAAAGAGTTGATTGCAAAAGGAGAGGCATATTATTGTTTCTGTACGAAAGAACGTCTGGATGGATTGCGCGCATCAGATCAAACCGAAGATGGGAAAGAAATTGCTAAGTATGATAAGCATTGTCTGCATTTGTCCCAGGAAGAAATTGAAAAAAACCTGGCAGATGGGATCCCCTATGTGATTCGCCAGAATAATCCGATAGAAGGCAAGACGGTGTTTCATGATGCAATCTATGGGGAGATTGAGGTGGATAATGCGGAACTGGATGATATGATCCTGATTAAAACAGACGGTTATCCAACCTATAATTTTGCCAATGTCGTGGATGACCATTTGCAGCAAATTACCCATGTGGTTCGAGGAAATGAGTACTTATCTTCGGCACCGAAATATAATCGGCTTTATGAGGCATTTGGCTGGGATGTCCCGATTTATGTACATTGTCCAACGATAACGGATGAGAATCATAAGAAGTTGTCCAAACGGAGCGGCCATTCTTCCGTAGAAGATTTGCTGGAGCAGGGATTTCTCCCGGAAGCAGTCATTAATTTTGTGGCGCTATTAGGATGGAGCCCGACGGAGGACCGTGAAATTTATTCGCTGCAGGAATTGGAGGAAGTCTTTGATTACCATCATATCAGTAAGTCTCCGGCTGTTTTTGATATTGTCAAGCTTCGCTGGATGAATGGAGAGTATATTAAGGCAATGGATATGGAGCGCTATCTGGAGTATGCCCTGCCAGTGATCCGGCAGGTGGTCACCAGGGATTGTGATATCCGTAAGATTGCAGAATTGGTAAAGACACGTATTGAAGTATTCCCGGATATCCAGGAGAAAATTGATTTCTTTGAGGAATTACCAGAGTATGACATTTCTATGTATACGCACAAAAAGATGAAAACGAACAGTGAAAATTCATTGGAAGTGCTGCAGGATATGCTGCCGAGACTGGAAGAACTGGATGATTATTCCATGGAAGGTATTGAGGAGATCTGCAAAGAGTATATTGCGGAGAAGGAGCTGAAAAATGGCAGGGTTTTGTGGCCATTGCGTACCGCAGTATCGGGGAAGCAGATGACACCGGGCGGTGCTTATGAAATTATGGAGATCCTGGGGAAAGAGGAGTCTTTGGCTCGTATCCGCAAAGGGATTGCGATGTTGCAGGAAAATTGTTAATATTGGGAACGGAGTGCGTATTTGGTCTGATACCAGGATACGCACTTGGTCTTTATGGAGATGAAAGAACAGGAGGAAGCGATTGAAACAGAAGATGAGCGAGGCGCAAAGTCAGGCAATACGGCATTTCAAAGGGCCGTTTATGTGTCTGGCTGGTCCCAGGCAGCGGTAAGACGACAGTTATTACGGAACGGATTTGTTATTTGATCAAGCATCATGAAGTTGATCCGGGGAATATTTTGGTTATTACCTTTACTAAGGCTGCTGCCCAGGAGATGAAGCACCGTTTTCGTAGACGGGCAGAGCAAGAGAGGGTTGCAGGAAGCGGTGCGGTGCAGTTTGGTACTTTTCATGCAGTGTTTTTTACGATTTTGCGGCATGCGTACCACTATACGGCGGATAATATTATTCGTGATGATGTGCGCTATCAGATACTGCGGGAACTGGTAGCAGAAACTGATCTTGAAATACGGGATGAGACAGAATTTCTGGGAGATTTGGCTGGTGAGATTGGCCGGGTTAAGGGCGATCGACTGGAGCTTTCCCATTATTATTCGCCTCTTTGTCCGGTAGAAACTTTTCGTACTATATTTCGGAAATATCAACAGGCATTGGAAAGACGAAGACTGATTGATTTTGACGATATGTTAGTGTACTGCTTTGAGCTGCTGGAGCAGCGGCCCGATATTCGTGCATTGTGGCAGCAAAAATATCCCTATATTTTGATTGATGAATTTCAGGATATTAACCGGATTCAATACGATATTGTTAAATTGTTAGCTGAACCGCTGCAGAATTTGTTTATCGTGGGGGATGACGATCAGTCCATCTATGGCTTTCGGGGAGCTAGACCAGGAATTATGAAACAATTTCTACAGGAGTATCCTGAAGCTGAGACCAGTATTTTGGATCGAAACTACCGATGTTGCGGGGCAATAGTGGAGGCAGCGGGGAAGTTGATTCGGCATAACAAAGATCGTCTGCCCAAAGAGATTCAGTCCGCCAGAGAGCAGGGTGCTCCGGTAGAAGTGCGTCAATTTCAGTCATTGACGGAACAAAATGAGAAAATACGGGAGCAAATTGTGGCTTATCGGAATCAGGGGATTGCTTATCATGAGATGGCAGTACTGTTTCGGACAAACACCCAGGCACGGGGCCTGGCATCCAAACTCATGGAATTTAATATTCCTTTCCTGCTGCGGGAGCATTTACCAAATCTCTATGAGCATTGGGCGGTGCAGGATATTCTGACTTATATAGAGCTGGCGCAGGGGTCCAGGGAGCGGGCGAAAATCATGCGGGTAATCAACCGGCCGAAAAGATATGTACACCGCAATGCTTTTGTGGAACCCTACGCAGATTTGGAGGAATTAAAGAAGTTTTATGAAGATAAGGACTGGATGGTAGACCGGATTGAACAATTTCAATCGGATCTAAGGATGTTACAGACTCTGAAACCTTTTGCTGCGGTCAATTTTATTCGAAAAGGGATCGGATATGATGAATATATTCGGGAATATGCGGATTACCGAGGGATGCGCCCGGATGACCTACTTATGATATTGGATGAATTGCAGGAGGAAGCGAAAGCGCAGGAAACCATGGATGAATGGTTTGTCCATATGCGCGAATATGGGGAGGAACTACAGGAGCAGTATCAGAAAAGCAGGCAGGCCAAGCTGGCAGAGGAGGAAGAAGATGCAGTGGTATTGCTGACCATGCATGGTGCGAAAGGACTGGAATATGACTGCGTTTTTCTTCCAGATGC
Organism: uncultured Clostridium sp.; assembly: GCA_947644195.1. Lineage (GTDB taxonomy): Bacteria > Bacillota > Clostridia > Lachnospirales > Lachnospiraceae > Butyribacter. The sequence goes on along the minus strand of CANRZB010000002.1, from coordinate 128,426 downwards.
CAATGAGGGAATTACTCCGCACAACAAAGCAGTACTGCAGTCAGATATGGAGGAGGAACGCCGGATGTTCTATGTTGCGATGACCAGGGCCAGGGATCATTTACATATTTCCTATACCCGGGAACGTTTGCATAAAGAGATGGATCCCTCCCGGTTTGTGGAGGAAGTATTTGGGAAACAGAAGGACTTGAATTTTATGTAAGGCAGAACGATTATTTGTCCTGCCGGGAGTTTGTAACGGGATAGCCGTTTCCTTGGGCATCCGTAGTTATCTCATTCAGATGTTCTTTTTGGGATTTGTGTCCCTTTTTATAGGGAGAGCTGCTTTCCCATACGCCTTTTGGTATGGTGTGAATTGGTTTGTCACTTTCTGCTTGTTTCATCACTTTTTCCTCCAAATTTAGATTAAACTTAGTGTAACCAGAAGATGAAAGATTATGTGTAGAATTCATTGAAGCCAGTGAGTGATTTAAGGCAACGTTAAGGTTTTGTGTATTTCAATCTTAAGGTTGCCGGAATAAGATAGAAGTGTAAAACAGAAGATGTATTTTTTGCATGGAGGTAATGCGTATGTGGACTAGAAAAGAATTAAAGGACCGAGCGAAATTTGCGCTGAAACAGAATTATTGGAAAATTGTACTGGTTGCATTTTTATCCATCCTGATCGCTGGAGGCGGCGGTGCGTATGGTGCTTCTCACAGATCTGGAGAAACAAAGGAATCCATTACCGAGTCCTACTATGAATCTTATGACGACGATATGGGATATGGCTTTGATGTTAGGGAAGACAGAGGGGGGCATGTTACCGGACATGGGATCAGGGAGAACTGGTTGGACCATAACCTTTCGTTTTTCATCGGATTAGTTGTCGCTGTGATCATCGTCGTACTAGGTGTTCTGGCGATTGCCGTTCTGATTTCTGCTCTGGTGATTAATCCTTTGGCTGTGGGAATCAAACGTTTCTTTAGCCTCAGCATTGTGCAGCGGGCAGAGGTCAAGGAAATTACCTATGCCTATGATCATTCATACAAGAATGTTGCCAAGACTATGTTTTTCCGGGATTTATATACTTTTTTGTGGTCATTGCTCTTTATCATTCCTGGTATTGTGAAAGCATATGAATATAGGATGGTACCATATCTGTTGGGGGAACATCCGGAGATGCCGATGGAGCAGGCGTTTGGCATGAGTCGTGAATTAATGTATGGAAACAAATGGAGGGCGTTTGTCCTAGATCTTTCCTTCCTGGGATGGATCTTTCTGTGTGTTATTACCATGGGTGCCCTGGCATTTTTCTATGTGGGGCCTTATATAGAACTGACACAGGCAGCATTATACCGTAGATTGATGGGAGCAAGATATGCAGAGTAAAGTATTAGTAGCAGATGATGAGCCGGAGATTCGGGATCTTCTCCGCTTATACTTGGAAAAAGAGGGATATGAAGTGGTCCAGGCCGCTGATGGGAGAGAGGTACTGCGAATATTGCAGGAAGATGAGGGGATTGGCATTTTATTATTAGATATTATGATGCCAGAACTAGATGGGTTTCATGTTTTGAAGAAGCTGCGGGAGGAACGGAATCTTCCTGTAGTGGTATTATCCGCCAGAACGGCAGATTGTGATAAGATTTTAGGGCTGGATCTGGGCGCAGATGATTATATCGCCAAGCCGTTTAATCCTTTGGAGGTTGTCGCTAGAGTAAATTCCAATCTTAGACGGTATTGTAGTCTTGGAGGAGGAAATAATATGGCAGACCGAATTATTCAGGTATATGATCTGTCCTTAAATATGGACACATGTGAGTTGAGGAAAGAGGGAGAATTAATTCCGTTATCTTCGACAGAACTGCGGCTCATGAAATTATTTATGGAACATCCGGGCAAGATTTTTACTAAACAGCAGCTCTATGAGGCTGGATGGGGAGAAGAATATATTTTGGCAGACAACAATATTATGGTGTGCATCAGCAAGTTGAGGGCAAAGCTGTCGGAGAACAGCAGTAAATATATAAAGACAATAAGAGGGCTTGGATATCGGCTGGAGGTTTCATGAGTGAACTGGAACGGAGAAAAAGATTTGGTAAATTTCTGATTAGGAGATTTTTAGTAATTATTGTTGGGATCATGCTATGTGAGATGGCTTTGATCTTATGGTACAACCGTCTCTTGCTGCCATGGCTCTCAGAAGTGTTAGACTGGGAGGTTCTAGGAATCTGGAATCATCGGCAGGTGTCCTGGATGGATGTGATTTCCTCCTTGTTTTTTGTTCTGATTACTTCCCTTCTCATGTTGCTGCCGGAGGGAATCCGTGGCGTTTTGAGTCCCGTAGTTCTTTATTTTCTGCCGGCATCTATGCGTCAGAGTATTAATGTGAGTTACGGTGCCGGGCAGTCTGCTTATGGGTTGGTATATTTTGGATGTTTTGTGATTGGTATTTTGTTATTGCTGGTTTTGGTGGCGCCTTTTGCGATAGGAGCATGGGCATACAGCCGTATGATACGCCAGAATGTGCAGGCAATGGTTGAGGAGGATAAGCGCCGGATGGAGGAGGAACAACATAGACGGAATTTGTTGCTTTCCGATATTGCCCATGATTTAAAAACGCCGATGACAACGGTTTCAGGATATGCCATGGCGTTAAACGATGGTTTGATTTCAGACAGGGACAAGCAGCGGGAATATCTTGGCGCAATTGTAGATAAAACCAGACGGATGAATGTGATGGTAGAATTATTGCTGGATCATGCCAGATTGGAGAGCGGGGGCATGGAAATGCACTTTCAGCAAATGGATGTTTGTGAATGGCTGCGCAATTTAGTGGTAGAACTCTATGATGAGTTAGAAGAGGCTGGCATCGAACCGGTAATTGACATACCGGAGACAGCATGTATTGCGCAGATAGATCCCGTGCAATTTGGCCGCGTAGTAATTAATTTAGTAAATAATGCCAAAAAACATATGGAAACAGGAACACATATTTTTATTCGTCTCGATCCGGCACAAGGTCGGGAGGGATTTCGTCTGTTTGTGGCGGACGATGGCGTGCCCATCCCGGAAGAATTAGCAGAGCATATTTTTGATCCTTTTGTCCGGGGAGATGCTTCTCGCAGCAGTAGCGGTGGAAGCGGATTGGGGCTCAGTATTGCAGAGCAGATTGTATCGCTGCACGGAGGTAGAATTTGGCTGGACCAGGTGGATCATGAAGAATACACCAAGTCGTTTGTGGTCGAGATTGGCAATATGGGATTCTTCGCATAGGCTGTTGTAAATAAATGAAAAAGATGGTAGAAACGCAAAGAGATCGTCGGGTAGTCATTTTCCTGAATCTGTGTTATACTATTATAATGTGATGCTATGGTCAAAATATTTTTGTACCTAACATCATTGTGTGTTGTTTAAAGAAATGGATATTAATGACATATTTTTGAAATAGAAACGATTTAGTCTCTAGGGGGATACACAGATGGCATTAAAAAAAGAAGAAATATTTCAGGAGAAACCCTCCAAGGAGGAAACTATCTATACATCAGCAGTGGATTTGATGAATGCGGTAGACTGCCTGGAACGCTTTGAGCGGGAAGTGGATGCCCTGCGCGATGCAGCCGAACGTTTTGAACGCCTGGGAGATTATAAAGAGGCAAAACAGTTCCGGGCAGATTGTTTGGAGCGTGCGGATGAGGCGGAAGAAAAAGGCTGCCGGGACACGTATGAGCGAGCACTACGAAAGAAAGAAGAGGCTGTGACCAAAAGTGGATATGTTGATGCCATTGAGGAATTCCGCAGGCTGCGGGCATATGAGCCATATCAGTCCAAGGCCAAACAGGAGATCCGGGAATGTAAAGAAAAAATCCGGCATTTGGAAACTCTTGCAATTTATAAGCGGAGAGGCCTTGCCTTTTTGATTTTGGTGCTGGTTGCGGCTGCTTTGTCACAAACCCCGTTATACCCAGTTGCAAAAGGGGTCGTGCACCGTTATCGTGGAGAATACCGCGCCGCATTAAATTGCTATTCGGAGGGGGCTAATATACCGGGAGTGGGAAAGCTGCAAAGAGACTGCTACTATAAATTGGCAGAACAGGCAGAAAACAAAGGCCAGGACAAAAAAGCAATGAAATTGTACCGGATGGCCTGGAACCGTCTGGATGCGGCAGAAAAAACGGCAGCGTTGGAGAAGAAGCTGTTACAGCAGGCGGAGGATGGAGACAAGGTATCTTTTGGAGGAAGAAACTGGATTGTTTTGGAGCAGCGGAACGACAAGGTGCTATTGCTGGCTGCCAGTGCTCCCCAGTTCAAAAAATTTGATAAAAACGGCGGTGCAGATTGGGAAGATTCCACACTGAAACAATGGCTGGATACTTCTTTTCTGGGGGAAACTTATTCGGGTCAGGAGCGGGACATGGTTCTGCCTTTAGAGGAAGCAGCTTCGGATAGCGTAGAAAAAGCTTTTGTTTTGGCGGAAAAAGAGTATCGAAAATATAAAGATCTGATTCCCGAAATTGAAAACCGTTGGTGGCTGCGTGACGCTGCAATACAACGTAACCATGTAAAATGTATCGTTGGGGATGAAGTGTTGGCGATTCCCTCGGATACTAAAAAGACCGGGGTAAGACCGGCTATGTGGATAACGACGGCTGAGGGAACCAGAGAAAGGTAGAATAGATCATGAAAGCAGGAGTTGGGCGGACAAAGCGTCTGATAGGATATATTTTATTATATGCAATGTTATTTAGTCTCATAGAGCCCTTTGAAATCAGGGAAGCCTCTGCAGCAGTACAGCATCGGTTGGCACGGGCGGCGGTTAATTATCTACCGGATTCGCAGACAGCGACCCAAGCAGGTATTGTCATTGATGGAAAAGAGGTTCGGATTGAAACTTATGGGTCTGCCTATTTTGTAATTGATAAAGAGCTGGGGGATGGATTTGGAATTATTGCGTCGGGCGCCGGAGCGGTTGCCACGGGAGCTGGCCTAGTTGCTTCTGGAACGGCGGTAGACTTGATTCTGGGGTTAAGCAATTCATTTGAAATGGATGCGCAAAAGACCCCGAAATTATTTTCTTTCCGAACATCTAAGATGGAGGGCAACTGTCAACAATTCCGAATTATCACAGAGGCGTCAAAGGGATTTGATGCCTGGCTCTTAGATGCGTCATTGCAGCCGATGGGGTCTGTGACGGGTCTGGGAGGATCGAATATTTTGCGAAAGACATTGTCGGATTATACTTCTTATTACTTACTTGTCTGTGGGGATGCCGGTTCAGCGGGTAAACTATTGTATTCTGATATTATAGATGATTATGGAAATGACTTTTCGGAGGCAGGCGATCTATATTTTAACAGGGACTATGCGATTGAGACGGAGATTGCCGGAGATGTGGACGTGTTAACTTTTTGTGCGTCGCCAGCCGTGTCTTCCTATCGCTTGAGGATTCAATCGGTGGTTGGCAGCGGTGGTTCTTTTGAAGTTTATGACCAAAATAGACGAAAATTAGCACAATACAGTGGTACATTAGAGGGACAAGCCGTTGATCTTGCTTTTGCCTCGGATCCGGGCAGACGGTATTATTTTCGATTTTCTTCCAATCAGAGTGGAAGAAAGATCTTGCTACAGGTAGCACAGACTACGACGACTTACCGTATTATTTATCATCTGCATGGTGGTAAGAATGACAGAGGGAATCCGTCTTCCTATATATCCACGACGTCTAGTTTCCGTCTGAAAAAGCCAACCCGTTCCAAATATCTCTTTTATGGATGGTATACGGATACCACATATCGAACCAGGATATATAGTATCCAGGGGTCGCTTCAGCGAAACCTTGACCTTCATGCGAAATGGGAGCGTGTTTCCCCGAAAAGTACCAGTATCACCAAACTAAAGAGCAAGAAGAAAAAACAGGCAGTGGTAAAATGGAATAAGATGACGGGTGTGAAAGGTTATCAGCTTGTGTATGGGACAACCAAGGGATTACATAAAAAGATAAAAAAGAAGTTGACAAAAAAGACTTCTCTGACGATTCGTGGTTTGAAGCCGGGAAAGACTTATTATTTTAAGGTGTGCTGCTATAGCAGGGATTCGAAAGGGAAGAATGTCTATGGAAAGTTCTCTAAAGTAAAAAAAGTTAAAATTAAAGATACGAAAAAGAAGCCGAAAAAGAAGTCGGCTGTGAAAAAGAAGTCGACGGCAAAAAAGGGTACGGCAGATCAGAAGAAAACAAGCGAAAATAAGAAGCAATCATCTGCTGCCACGAAAAAGAAATCGACGAAAAAGTCATCTGCTGCCACGAAAAAGACGGCAACAAAGAAGACGAAACAACCAACTTCTGCAAAGAAGAAAACGACGGCGAAAAAAACATCTTCAGCCAAGAAAACGGCAACGTCAAAGAAGGCGAAACAACCAACTTCTGCGAAGAAGAAAACAACGGCAAAGAAGCCTTCTTCGGTCAAGAAAACGGCAACGTCGAAGAAGACGAAACAGCCAACTTCTGCAAAGAAGAAATCGACAGCCAAGAAAACGGTGAAAAAGAAAAAAGTGTAATCCGTATTTACTATGTTTTGTCATTGAGAGTGTAGAATATAGTGTACAAGTTTTAGTAACTATGATATGATATCTTTGGAACGGAAGTTTACAGAAGGTGAATTTTCAAGTATTATACCAAGATAGAACTTATAGATTATGAAACTAAAACGGGAGGTTTATATGGCTGAAGCACGAAAAAGAACAACGTTTGAGGAACGCAGGGAGATTGTCAGTTACTGCATAAACCATAACCGTAATTATAAGGATACGGCAGTAAAGTTTGATGTGTCCTATAGCCAAGTCTATTCCTGGGTAAGGAAATATAGAATCGCTGGGGAAGCTGGGTTAATAGATAACAGAGGCCGTCATAAAATGGATGGCATTAAAAGAAATTAGAAATTTTTTACTGATCTGCATCACAAGAGGCTAATGAAGAAGTATTATTTTTGGACATTCCTTAATACTTCACTCAAATCAAAACCGCACATGCAATCTGTCATAATGACATGTTGATCACCTGTGCGGTTTTGGTTGTTTTCAAGAACATTATTTTTCTTTAATGATATCAATATCATCTTGGATTCGTTCTACAGTTTGTTTCGCAGTTGTAATATTCTGAATTTGAGCTGCAAATGGATCTTCCGCATCAGATTTATGCGCTTCGTAATATCCTTTGCCGATTTCCAGATACATATTTTCCATGATTTTTTCCTGGCTCCGCAACTGTCCTTTTAATGCAGTCACTTCTGATACTTCTTTTGCCTTATCTGTAATGTCATTTGCTGCATTATTAATTGCTGCACCTACTTTGTCAAAAAATCCTGCCATAACAATCCTCCATTTCGAATTATAATTTGTCGTAAGAAACGTTTGAATCTACAAAACTCGCAAAATCCACATTCTCAGATCTTACGAGTTTATCCTGTCAGGAATGAAATCCCAATATATCATATCCTTTGAAATCTTATGATGTTTCTATTGTGATTTCGTGGATATTGTACAAGCAGGATACGGGAGTCGAACCCGCCTCCTCAGCTTGGGAAGCTGATATACTACCGATGTACTAATCCTGCATCACGCAATGAATTCCACCAAGAAATCCTTTGCCATGCAAGAGACATTATACTGCAAAGAATTCCACAATGCAAGCAGAATGAAAAAAATTCACAAAAAAACAAGTAGTGTGTTATACTGAAGAGAGTATGATGATTGGGAAGGAAATCAGGCAGTGGGGTGTGTACGGTACTGTTTACTGCAAAGTGAAAAAGGAGAAGATGTATGGGAAAAACTCAGAAAAGATTGCGTCAGGGACTGTTGGCATGGATTGTTGTATTGGCTATGGTACTGGCGAGTGTGTCCTTGCCGGGAAATGTAGGGAAGGCCCAGGCAGGAGAGGTAATATTATCGACAGACCAGACTTCTGCTGATGATGCGTTGTTAGAGAAAAATCAATATGGAGATGACTTTATCAAGGATGTCATGTTTGGAATTCCAGATGTGGCAGGAACCAAGAGTGCCCTCGAATCGAATGGTGTGAAATCCATGGAGGTAACCCTGACAATCTCCAATATTCAAGGGGCAACTCCCAGTGTAATGCTGTTTGCACAGCCGGGCCAGGATGGAAATTGGGCGTGGAATCAGTCGGACGGACAGGATGTAGTAAGCAACCGGCAGATTACGCTAACCTATGATTTCTCTGGAATGGATTGGAATGGCGGATCTACCATGGGGAATCTGGGGATCCGTTTTGCTGGAAGTACAGAGGGAACGAAGGTTTCCTACCGAATTCAGTCCGCTAAATTGGTGACGGACGGAAGTGTAGGTGGATCAACAGGTGGTGGAACAGGCAGTGGTTCTGGCGAAAGCGCAACCGCAGAACAGCTAAAAGGGGTAACGGCCCAGCTTAATTCCCTGGGAGGCAACCCGGATTGGGGGGAATATAACCTTTCCATTACAAATCGCAATGCGCAGGCGGTGGAGGGCTTTTTGGTCCGAATTCCTGTCATTGGCACTGCGACTGGTTTTCAGTCCTGGGGGAAATGTGCGGCAGAATACAAGGACGGATATATCATTGTCTTCCATGCGGAGGCTGTATCGGCAAATAGTACATATCAGTACTCCTCCGATGATAAATTTGGTTTTGGGGGCGGGGCATCGTTAGGTACGCCAGAAGTTTTGGCAGATGACGGGAAATATACTTCATCAAACAAGACCAATTATGCACTGACCGGGCAAAAGAAGGAGATCAAGTATGAGGATACGCCATTTGGAAAGCATGGAAAATTACAATTAAAACAGGTTGAGGGTTATACGGCTCCGGTTATTGTAGATCAGCATGGGAAACCATATCAGCTGCGCGGTGCAAGTACCCATGGGATGCATTGGAACGAGATGACACCGTTTGTCAATAAGGATGCTTTTCAGTCTCTGCGGGACGAATGGGGTGTCAATATGGTACGTCTGGTCAGCTATGTAACGCAGGGCGGATATACGGAGGGAGCCGGTAGCTTGTTAGATACCAAGATCCAGGAAGGCGTGAAATATGCAAAGGAATTAGGGATGTATGTCCTCGTGGATTGGCATATCCATGCTGAAAATCCGCACACTACGAAAGCGCAGGCAGAAGAATTTTTCCGGAAGTATGCAGCAATGTACCGGGATTACGATAATGTGATATTTGAAATATGTAATGAACCTACGGGTGTAGAATGGTATAATGGGTCCGGCGGCGATCTGTATTCCTACTGCAAGGACATTGCAGGGATTATTCGGGATGCTGGAAGCAATGCACTGGTTATCTGTGGGACGAATACCTGGTCGCAGGATGTGGAAGATGTGGCAAAGAAACCGTTGAAAGATGACGGATTTCAGAATATTCTATACACGTTCCATTTCTATTCGGGTTCCCATTATAATGATAAAATGGATAAAGTCAGAACGGCAACGGCAGCAGGGACGCCGATTTTTGTAACGGAATTTGGAATTTGTGATGCCAGTGGGAATGGTGGCTATGACACAGCAAATGCAGATAAATGGATTGAGCTTCTCGACGGTTATAATATCAGTTATGCCTGCTGGAGCCTGTGTAATAAGAATGAATCGGCATCTTATCTCTTGCCAAGCTGTAGCAGGCGTAGTGGCTGGTTAGAATCCGATTTATCCAAGACGGGAATCTGGTTGGTAAATACCTATCGTGCGCATCAGGACAAAGAATTAGGGGTAGATACCAGTAAGGGAGAAGATCCAGGAAATACAAGCAATCCGGGAAGCAGTAGTGACCCGGGAAATACGAATCAACCGGGAACTAGCAGTGATCCGGGAAGTACGAATGGACCAGGAAGCAGTAGCGACCCAGGAAGTACGAATCAGCCGGGAAGCAGCAGTGACCCGGGAAGTACGAATGGGCCGGGAAGCAGCAGTGACCCGGGAAGTACAAATCAACCGGGAACTAGCAGTGACCCGGGGAATACGAATCAGCCGGGAAGCAGCAGTGACCCGGGAAGTACGAATCAACCGGGAAGCAGCAGTGATCCCGGAAGCGACCAACCGGGAACTAGCAGTGATCCGGGAAGTACGAATCAGCCGGGAGCAAGTACCAACCCGGGGGGAAGTGAAAATCCGGGAGATAGTGGTAGTCAGGGTGGAACGGACAGTCGGGTGGACCAATTAATTTTGTCACAGAAATCAGATCGTGATATCAAGGGTTCTCATTATGCCAAGCTGGCATTGAGAGCTTCAAAAACGACGAAAAATGCGATTACCCTCAAGTGGAAAAAGGTTTCCGGTGCGGATCATTACCTTGTCTATGGCAATCGCTGTGGCAATGTAAACCGTCTGCAGAAATTAGCCAAGGTATCAGGAACAAGTTGGACGCAGAAGAAATTGAAGAAGGGCACCTATTATAAATATGTAGTGGTGGCATGTCGGACAGATATCTCAGGAGATAAGGCAGTATCAATCGCCAAAACAGTTCATGCTGCGACGGCGGGGAGCAAAAAAGGAAATGCAAAAAAGATAAAGCTAAACAAGGCGAGAATTAAATTAAAGAAGGGTAAAAAAGTAAAGATTAAAGCAAAAATAGTAGCAGCGCCTAAAAAAGCAAAGATTGCAAAACATCGAGGGATCTCTTATGAATCATCGAATAGCAAAGTTGCTGTAGTTTCTGCCGGTGGCAGGGTCAAAGCAGTAGGGAAAGGATCTTGCAATATATATGTATATGCGCAGAATGGCGTTGGCAAAAAAATAAAAGTAACCGTAAACTAATTAAAACGGAGCCGGGGCGGTAGAAGTTTTCTGTCTTTGGACAGAAAACGGACTGTCTCCTGTGTTCTGGAGGGCTGTGAGGGATTCTATGGAACAGGATAAGAAACAACGGGAAGAGGAAATCACGGATAAGCAGAAGTGGTTCCAGGTAAATCATCGCTATACTACGATTTGTATCTATGCATTGATTGTTATTGTATGTGGAACAGCGATTGCCATGATGATTGTCAATTGGAGTGCAACGAAAGCATTTATTATGCATTGGTTTTCTGTACTCAGCCCATTTTGGGCAGCATTGTTGATTGCCTATTTTCTGCGACCGATTGTGGATGGCATTGACCGAACGGTGGATCGTTTGCTTGCGCATGGGAAGCACCGCAAAATTGTGCGTTACACTTCCATCTTTTTGGCATATATTTTTGTGATTGGCTGCATTATTTTAGTCATCAATTTTATTATTCCACAGCTGACGCACAGTATTACCGAGTTGACGGCATCTGTGCCCGCCATTTATGATCGTCTGGCAACGTATCTCATGGGTTTGGAGGATCGCTATCCAGAATTGGATATGACTACTCTCTTGCAGAAACTGAAGAATATGGTGCCGGACCTGGTAAATTTTGGCACGAATATTGTGGGAAACGGTTTGGTTATGATCTATTCTCTGTCTATTTCAGTTGTGCGAATGGTAATCAATGTATTGCTTGCAGTGATGATATCCATCTACATGATTGCCAGCGAAGATTTTTTTCGGGAACAGGCGAAACGCCTTGTTTATGCGGTTTTTAACGAACAAAGCGGAAACGCGATTTGCCGTACCTGTAAGGAATGTAATTCGATTTTCAGTGCTTTTCTATTGAGTAAGGCACTAGATTCTCTAATTATTGGATGTCTTTGCTGCATGATTATGTCGGTGCTTGGACTGCCGTATGCGGTTCTACTCAGTGTCATTGTGGGGATTACCAATATGATACCTTATTTTGGCCCATTTATTGGGGCGATTCCCGGTGTGTTGATCTATTTATGCCTCAAACCGATGGATGCGATTATCTTTGCCATTATGATCCTGGTTTTGCAGCAGTTTGACGGATTGGTATTGGGACCACGTCTTTTGGGCCAATCTACCGGGCTCAATCCAATTTGGGTAATTTTTGCGATCACAGTAGGCGGCGCCTATTTTGGCGTGATCGGTATGTTTATCGGTGTGCCAGTGGTCGCAGTGGTTGCATATCTTCTCAATAAATTAATCAAGTATCGGTTGAAAAACCGGAATATCAAAGCGTTGCAGGAATTTAGCAAAGAATCGTGAGGCATCTGAAAACGAAACAATGCAAGCGGTAAAGAATCTAGCGAAGTCAAAAAGCGTTGTTTTCGTGGTGCATGATCAATTTACAGATAGGATTTCCCAACTGATAAAATTTTTCTTCATATTCCGTCATAATGTTATCTGGGGCAGGTCCGTTTTGATGCAGGTCGTAGGAGACAAAGTCTTTCGTCCAGCCGCAGTTTTCTGCGGATTCCAGTGAGAAATCAAACAGTGGACGATTGTCTGTCTTAAATTGGATCTGTCCATTTGTTGCCAAGATTTGATCGTATCGCGCCAGGAATTGTGGTGAGGTCAGACGTCGTCTAGCATGTCTATCTTTGGGCCATGGGTCTGAAAAATTCAAATAGATCCTGTCGATTTCTTTTTCAGCAAAATAATCCGTGAGATCCTCTGCGTCCATCCGTAGAAAAAATAGATTGGATAAATCCAGGGTTTTGCGTTTTTCTATAGCGCGGATCAATACACTGGAGTATTTTTCAATGCCAATATAATTGATTTCCGGGTGTATTTGCGCCAGAGAGGTAATGAATTGTCCTTTGCCCATGCCGATTTCCAAAAAAATGGGGTGATCGTTATGAAAATATCGGGATGCCCAGGATCCGGCAAAGTCAGTGCCTTCGGTGCCGTCTGTCTGTATGGCGTAGGGGTCTGCGAGGATTTGTTCGTCCGCCCCGGGAATGTTTCGTAATCTCATGAAATTCCTCCTAGATATGTGTGGTTAAGTCTCTCATAATCTGAATTTCAAGTGTATCACAAAGTGGGCAGAAATCCAAGCGGGTTCCATGTGGTTTTCAAAGCACCTCCCAAGCGGCAGTTACTTGTTGTCATTTGTAATAGGCTTCCATAGGATAACAAGTAAGTAAATTCAATGATTTGGGTGTAGTCAGCCTTTCTGAAAAATGCTATAATAAAAGATGGAGACTAGGTTTTTGTTTTGGCACAGGAAAGGAGTATTGGGGATGAAAATAATGAGGCGCATGATGGTCTTATGTCTGGCATTACTGCTTGTAGTTACAGCTTACATACCACAGAAGGCATCTGCCGCAAAGAAGATAAAACTCAATAAAAAGAGTGTATCTTTGAAAGTTGGCAAGAAAGTAAAATTGCAGGTGAAAAACACGAAAAAGAAGGTGAAATGGTCCATAAAATCTGGCAAGAAATATATTTCCCTCACAAACAAGAAGAAAACCAGCGCTGTCGTGAAAGCAAAAAAAGCGGGGACAGCTAAGGTGCAGGCGAAAGTAGGAAAAAAGAAACTGGTCTGTAAGATTAAGGTAACGAAGAAGTCTTCCGGGACTTCCTCACAGAAACCGAACACGGGAACACAGGACGGAAAGAAACCGGTTACCGGTACACCTGGGCAGAATGTGCCTTTGCCAACGGGAGCTACGGTGTTTACGATAGGCAGTAAAAAATTGGCAGTCGGGATGACGGAGCAGGATGTGAACACGGTTTTGGGAACTCTGTCGAATCAGGAAATTCGGAAAGGAAAATCACCACAAGGATTTGACACCATCGCATTTAATATGGAGAACTATCAGGAGTACCTGTTAATCTACCTTCAAAATAGTAAGGTAACAGGCATTTGCGGTATTGGAAAAACGATGAGTTATGGAGATGTGATCGCTGGAGGAAACGGAAATAATTTAAGTGCTGATTGGAGAATTGTTAACGATTACAAGACTACCTCCGGTATTGTGGCAGCGAAAAAGAAAAAGTTGTCTTTTAATGAAATGGCATATGCATTTTTTGATGCATTGGGAGATAACAACATTTATTGTATCCAGGTTTTTGATCCTACTTTGGTCAAAGATGTGGATCATGATATGATTTACATGACGGAGAACCTGAGCTACGATTCTGTAGTAACCAGCTCTATTGCGGCAGAAACCGGTCATATGCTCAATGCATTTCGTGTAAGCCGTTCACTTGGTGCCTACTATTTGAATAGTGGTTTGGCAAAATGCGCTCAGAATTATTGCAACACAGCGGACAGCAAAAAAATTGATTCCCGCCAACCGGATCCTTTGTTGCAGGCAATGCAGGGGCAAGGAGTGGATCCTATGGCATGGGGGGAAGTATGCTATTATGGAGCTGCTGATGCCGTTAGTTTTGCCAATTCTCTGATTGGTCTAGAGTCTTTTTATCCACAGTTAGCCGGTGCAGAGGCATCAAAGTATTCCTATATTGGAGTGGGAATGGCAACGAACGGAAAACAGAGTTATCTGGCACTAGACTATGCAGATACGATTCAATAAATGTGTCAGCAGACTAGTACAACGAATACGAAATAACTGACACTTTCGCTGTACTAGTCTGTGCACCGTGCGATTAGTGTGGGATATCAAAAGGAGCAATGAATTAATTACTGGAATGACGGAAGAGAGGGTAAAGTATGAAAAAGAGCAGAAAAACAGTGAAACGGATGCTTAGTTACCTGCTGACTGTGGTATTGGTTTGTGCCAGTATGCCGATTTCTGCAGAAGCGGCAAAGAAGCCAAAATTAAACAAGACTTCTGCGGTGGTTCGAGTAGGAAAAAAAGTCACGCTTAAGGTAAAAGGCACAAACAAAAAGGCAAAGTGGACGATTCAGTCTGGGAAGAAGTTTATCTCGCTGAAAAAAAAGAAAAAGTCCAGTGTGGTTGTTCAGGGAAAAAAGGCAGGAACGGCTAAGGTTGCTGCCAAGATTGGTAAGAAGAAATTGGTCTGCAAAATCAAAGTGAAAGCAAAGATCAATGATTCCAGTGCGGAGGATAATGACCCGGTTGGGGATGATGTTACGCCAGCTCCGCAAACACAGCCGCCGGTAAATACGGAAATGCCGACATCGGAGCCGGGGAATACCACAGACCCAGGAATGACTCTTGATCCAGGAAGTACCAAGTACCCAGGGATCACACAGGAACCAGGAACGACCTCGAATCCAGGAGGCACAGTAGAGCCGGGAACGACGCCGAAACCAGGTACTACTTCTGAGCCGGGAAATACCCCGAAACCAGAAAAAACCCAGGAACCAGGAACGACGCCGGAACCAGTGATACCGGGCAATACGCCAGAACCAGTGGTAACACCTACACCGGAGAATCCTGGACAGGAGGTGGTGTTGCCATCAGGGGCCACCGTATTTACGATGGGCGCCAGGAAGTTGGCAATCGGGATGTCCGAGACAGATGTATATAAAGTATTAGGTTCTTCTTCCGAACAGGAGATCCGTACCGGAAAATCACCGCAAGGTTTCGAGACCATTGCTTATAATACTAAGGATTACAGTGAATATCTCCTAATTTATCTCAAGGATGCTTCGGTAGCCGGTATCTGCGGTATCAGCAGAAGTATGAGCTTTGGAGATGCAAAAGCGGGGGATAATGGCAATAACTTGAGTGGCAGTTGGATGAATATTAGTGGATATAAAACGGATTCCGGAAAGGTTGGGGCAAAGAAATGTGCTATTTCTGGTACGGAAATGGTATATGCGTTCTATGATGCTTTGGCGGATAATGGCATTTATTGTATTCAGGTTTTTGATCCGGGAAAGGTCAAAGATAAGGATAATGATATGATTTATATGACCGAGAACTTGTCTTACGATTCGGAAGTAACGGATTCTATTGCAGTAGAAATTGGATGTATGTTGAATGCATTTCGAGTCTATCGTTCGCTGGGGGCCTATTATTTGAACGATGGATTGATGCAATGCGCAAAAAATTATTGCAGTACCATTAATGCTACCAAAATTGACCCGCGTAATCCTGATGTTTTATTGGAGGCGATGTTAGCGAGTGGTGTTGATCCAATGAATTGGGGAGAATGTTGTTATTATGATGCGGCGGATGCCATTAGTTTTGCTAATTCTCTGATTGAATTGGAGAATTTTTATCCACAGCTTGCCGGTGCAGATGCATCGAACTTTGCTTATATTGGAGTTGGCGTGGCATCGAGTGGCAAGCATACTTATTTGGCGGTGGATTATGTCGATGAAATCTAAGGAAACGAAAACCAATGCTATGCGCATCCTGGATCGGGCCGATATCCCGTATCAGCTTTGTACTTATGATTGTGTAGAGTTTATTGATGGAATTACGGTGGCGGACCGACTGGGACAAGATTATGAGATGACCTTTAAAACGTTGGTCACACAGGGGAAAAGTAAGCAGTATTATGTGTTTGTCATTCCAGTCCATCGGGAATTGGATATGAAGAAGGCATCTCGGACCGTAGGAGAAAAAAGTTTGGAAATGCTGCCTGTGAAAGAGATTACACAGATTACAGGATATATCAGAGGCGGTTGTACACCGATCGGCATGAAGAAACCATATCCGACAGTAATACAGGAAAGTGCCTTGCAGCAAGCAGAGGTTGCAATCAGCGGTGGGAAACGTGGGGTGCAGATTATCGTCACACCACAGGATTTGGCAAGAGTAACGGATGGTATTTTTGGGGATGTAATCAAATCAACGGTTTGAATCAAATTATTAATTTGATGGAAAAGAGGTTTGCATGAATAACACGAGGAGAATGGTAAAACGGCTGATGAGCTGGCTGCTGGTTATAACATTAATCTGCACTTGCACACCCGTTTCCGTTAATGCAGCAAAGAAGCCAAAGTTAAATAAAACATCAGTAAAAATAAAAGTAGGGAAGACAGTTAAGCTCAAGTTGAAGAATAATAAAAAGAAGGTGAAATGGTCTTCTGCCAACAAAAAGATCGCTACTGTCAATAAGACGGGTCTAGTTAAAGCCAAGAAAAAAGGAAAGACCAGGATTATTGCAAAGATCAGGAAGAAAAAATATGTTTGCAAAGTTACAGTGGAAGCAAAAAAATCAACAGAATCAGAAGATAAGGGTACGGATTCTGAGGAAGATCCAGACTATTCTGACGATGACAGTGATCATGAAGAGGAACCAACTTCCACTCCAGCGTCCGAAGAGTCGCCAAAACCGGGAGAAACAGAGATTCCAAAGAAAACTAAGGAACCAGGAACTTCTTCTGCACCATGGGTAACGGAAAAACCAAATGATACATCGGCACCATGGGAAACACAGGCGCCGTGGACAACGGAAGAACCAGAAGAAACACCAATACCATGGGAGACGTCAGTGCCATGGGCAACAGAGAAGCCGGATGAAACGCCAGCACCATGGGCGACAGAGGAGCCAGGTTACACGCCGGTACCGTGGGAAACACCAGCACCGTGGGCAACGGAAGAGCCAGATGTCACGCCGGTGCCATGGGAAACGCCAGTACCGTGGGCAACAGAGGAGCCGGGTTATACGCCGGTGCCGTGGCAAACGCCAGTGCCATGGGTTACGGCCACACCGACAATAAAACCGACAGCAAAGCCAACGACGGCACCAACGAAAGCGCCAACGGCTACACCGACAATAAAACCAACAGTGAAGCCGACGACGGCACCAACGAAAGCGCCAACGGCCACACCGACAATAAAGCCGACAGCGAAACCAACGACGGCGCCAACCAAGGCACCAACGGCTACACCGACGATAAAACCGACAGCGAAACCAACGACGGCACCGACCAAGGCACCAACGGCCACACCGACGATAAAGCCGACAGCGAAACCAACGACGGCGCCGACCAAAGCGCCAACGGCCACACCCACGATAAAGCCGACAGCGAAACCAACGCCGACGCCGACGAAAGCGCCAACAGCGGCGCCAACGGCCACACCGACGAAAGCGCCGACACCGACACCAACAGTGACGCCAACACCAACGCCGGACACAGGGCTTCCAGCGGGTGCGACGGTATTTACCATGGGGTCGAAAAA
The DNA here is from genome assembly GCA_947644195.1 of uncultured Clostridium sp. Classification (GTDB taxonomy): domain Bacteria; phylum Bacillota; class Clostridia; order Lachnospirales; family Lachnospiraceae; genus Butyribacter. The sequence continues at coordinate 110,528 of CANRZB010000002.1, read as the reverse complement.
GCTGGCGATTGGTATGACAGAAGCGGCGGCAAAGGCAGTATTGGGATCAGGATACCGTACCGGAAAATCACCGCAAGGATTTGATACGATAGCATTTCATTCTTCCAATTACAGTGAATATCTGCTGATCTATCTCAAGGATGGTAAAGTGGCAGGAATTTATGGGATTGGAAGATCTATGAGTTTTGGTAGTGTGACAGCAGGACAGAATGGAAATAACTTAGGCAGCGGTTGGCTGAACAGCAGTGATTATAAAACGACATCCGGAAAGATTGGAGCAAAGAAATCGGCTGGAGCTGGAACGGAAATGGCCTATGTGTTCTATGATGCTCTAGGAGATAATACGATTTATAGTATTCAGGTCTATGACACTTCCAAGGTCGCACAGGCAGAGGATATGATCTATGGTACAACCACTAATGTATCCTATGATGCGACGGTAACCGCCAGCATTGCCACAGAGATGGGACATATGCTCAATGCATTTCGTGCGTATCGCTCAATCAGTGTCTACCAGTTACACACTGGTCTGGCGAAATGTGCTCAGGACTATTGTAATACCATTACAGCTTCTAAGATTAATTCCCGGAGTGGAGACACTTTATTTAATGCCATGTTTGCTTGTAATGTTGATCCGATGGAATGGGGTGAGAGCTGTTACTATGATGCGGCGGATGCCATTAGTTTTGCCAATTCTCTGATTGAGTTGGATGCTTTCTACACCTATCTGACTAATACAAAATTTTGCTATGTAGGTATTGGAATGGCGTCATACGGCAAACATACCTATGTGGCAGTAGACTATGTGGATGAGCTTTAAGCAAAAAAAGGCAGTGAGATGGAAAATGATAAACTTTATTAGTATTTCGATTTTGTAAGATTTTCGATCGGTTTCAGACAAAAAGGGTAAAATATGCCAATATTTTGCCATAAATTGTAAAAAAGATCAACAAATTGTCAAATTTCGCTTGCAAAATGTGACATTCTATGTTAAATTTATTTATGCGAAAATGTTTTGAGATCTATAAGATGGATGGGAGAATGACATTTTCGCCTATCCCCGAGAAGGCGTCTGATACATGTAAAAGAACAGACATAATATTGGGCGTAGACGCTGGGGCGTGCGTAGTGCGTATGTAGCGTGGTAGGGAGTAGACGGAAAATATATGGACGAGAATGGAAAAAGTGACCCGCATAGGGTCACTTTTTCGTATGTAACTATTGCTGAATGGGAGATAATTCAATATAATGATGCTGAGGTAAAAATACTTTTTGAACCCAACATCAAATAAACTACATGGATTATTGGAATAAGAAGAGGAATAAAAATAGAAGCAGGAGGGCAAGTATGAGGCGATTGGTGAAATACCTAGCTGTTTTAACGGTAATGGTAACCCTGGTAATGACAACATCGGCTTGTGGAAAGCATAAAAAGGCAGCCAAACCAAAAGTGAAAACTACGGCGGAGGTAAAAAACGGTACTACGACTGCAGGAGGCAAAGGGTCGGCTTCCTCCGATGTGCCGCTCCGCGTGGGATGCAGCCATTTTGATAAAAAATTTAATCCTTTTATGGCAGAAACGGAGGCAGACCGTCAGGCGGTGGAGTTGACGCAGGTAATGCTCTTCGACAGAGATCGTACAGGGCGGATCGTCGAACAAGGTATTGATGGGGAGCAGAGGAAGTATAATGGTCAGGAGGAGACATATTTTGGTATTGCGGATGTCAAGGTCAGATATAAGCGCAAGGCTGGATATACGGTATACAAAATCACTCTGCGGGATGATTTGCTGTTTAGCGACGGGGAACCGATTACTATTGATGATGTAATTTTTACGCTGTATGCCTTTTGTGATAAGGATTACACGGGACCTTCCTTATTGAAAAAAAGCCAGATACAGGGCCTGAAAAAGTATCAAAAGAAAAAAGCAGATACCATTTCCGGTATTCGCAGAATCAGTGACTATGAATTGCGTATCGAAACGGATGGATTTGACCAGAAGATGTTAGACAAGCTGAGAATTCCGGTATGTGCACTGCATTATTATGGTGACACTACAAAATATCAATACGAAGCGGGACAATTTGGTTTTACCAGGGGAGACTTATCTTCACTGCGGGCAAATAAAAATTCTCCTATGGGTGCCGGCCCTTACCGTTTTGTTAAATTTGAAAATGACGTCGCCTATTACGCGGCCAATGAACTTTATTTTCAGGAATGTCCAGAGACTGCTTATCTCTATCTGGAGGATATGACAAAATTGGCTTCGGGGAATTCCCCGGATACTGCGGCAATGGTTTCAGAGATAACGGGTGATACGGTAGATATGGTTTTGACACCAATAGCGCGGGAAGATTTGGAAACGATCATGGCTGCGAATGATAATGGCAAGCTGGATGGCAAGACACTGGAAACCAGATTTATGACGGATTCTTCTTACCGTTATATTTGTATGAATTCTGCACAAGTCAAGGTGGGGACCAGTGGTTTTAGTGATGCTTCCTTGGCATTGCGAAGGGCGTTGGCGACTGTGATTAGTGCATGCCGGGGGATGGGACAGAGTGAATATGGTGAGTTATTGTCATTGGTAAATACACCAGTTTCGATGGACTCCTGGCTGTCGCCGAAACAATATGGAGAGGACGAGACAGCATTTGCTTTTAATGCAGAGGGAGAGCGGATATATCGACCGGATGATGACATAGAGATCAAACGGAAAAAAGCAAAAGAGACAGCGCTGGATTTTTTGGAGGCTGCCGGATATACCGTGGCAGAGGGAAAGATAGCGAATGTACCTCTGGGTGGTACTGTGGAATTTACCGTATGGATGCAGGGGGGGGAGCAGAATCCTCTGTATGGAACGATGATTGCCGCTGCTGAGGATTTGCAGGAGTTAGGGATTATATTGAATATCACTCAGATTACGGACGATACGGTGATGAAGGAGCAGTTGCAGAGCGGAAAACAGCAGATTTGGTGCGGAACAGACCGTCTGGACTTAGATCCTGAGCTTATGCTGCAATATGGTCAAGCGGAAAAGGGAACGGTAAATAAGGCGTCATTGACGGGTATTGTTGATGCTAGATTGGATAAGAAGCTTGCCAAGGTAGGGCAGCGTGTTAAGGCAGAAAGCCGGATTAAAACAACCGATGCAGTTTATCACATTCTGTCAGAGTGGGCGGTGGAGATTCCGGCATACCAGTCTAGACAGGTATGGTTGATGAGTTCTGACCGGATTGCTACAGATACAGTTTCAAAAGAGATTACGCCATATTATGGGGCTTTGCGGGAAGTGCACCGGATTCGTATGAACAAAGAATAAGGTTAGAGGTAAGGCAGTACTTACTGTCTGTTTGCTGCCGACAAAATGTGAATGGATGCGCAGAAGGATGCGAGAAATGGATGGAACATGGAATTAAAGGTTGGAGATGTTATTAAGATGAAGAAGCCGCATCCCTGCGGGGAAAATGCATGGGAACTGATGCGTGTGGGAATGGATATTCGGCTGCGCTGCCGTGGTTGTGGACGCCAGGTAATGCTTCCTCGAAAACAGGTGGAAAAAGGATTTCGGAAGTTTTTGTAACAATGGTTTCTGTTAAAAAGTTTCGAAAATTTTTTGCAACGATGATTTCTGTTAAAAAGTTTCGAAAAGTTTTTACAAAAATTTTGCAATAGTATTGGCAAAAGTATTTTTGCAATGGTTTTTACAAAGATATGAAATTTTTGCTTGTACTCTAAATGGAACTATGATATAATATTTGATTGTGATACGTAAATTTATCCTTGTTCTCTTACATGGTGGACATGTGCCAGACAGCAACGGTTTCCCAGAATACGTATGACATAGAAACCGGAGTCCGAAAGAGAGCCAGAGACCAAAAGGAGGTACAGACAGCTATGAACAAATATGAGTTAGCGTTAGTTGTCGATGCTAAGATCGAAGAGGATGTCAGAGTAGCAACTGTCGAAAAGGCGAAAGAATATGTGACCAGATTCGGCGGAACCATTACTGAAGTGGAAGAGTGGGGCAAGAAAAGACTCGCTTATGAAATTCAGCATATGAAAGAGGGCTACTACTATTTCATCAAATTCGATGCTGAGGCAAATGTTCCAGGTGAACTCGAGCAGGCAGTTCGCATTATGGATCATGTGCTCAGATACTTATGCGTCAGACAGGAAGCATAGAAAGGAAGGTGTTTCCTAATGAATAAGGTTATTTTGATGGGGCGTTTGACCAGAGATCCGGAGATGCGGTATTCATCTGGGGAGAATCAGACAGCAATTGCAAGATATACGCTTGCAGTAGACCGAAGATTCAAACGTCAGGGTGATGAACAGACGGCAGATTTTATTCAGTGCGTGGTATTTAACCGTGGAGCAGAATTTGCAGAGCGTTATTTTCATCAGGGCACAAAGATTGTAGTAGAGGGACGGATTCAGACCGGAAGCTACACCAATAAAGATGGACAGCGTGTCTATACGACGGAGGTCGTAGTAGAGAATCAGGAATTTGCAGAAAGCAAGGCTGCCAGCCAGCAGAATGGTGAAGGTGGATACCAGCAGGCAGCGCCATCCAGACCAGAACCAACACAGGCGGCAGGCGATGGATTTATGAATATTCCGGATGCCATCGAAGAGGAATTACCATTTAAGGTTTGATGCTGTTCGAGGACAGCGAATGAATAAAGGAGGTTTCAACCATGGCTTATAATAAAGGCGATAACAATGCTTCTGCTAGAAGAAGACCTGTGCGCAGAAGAAAGAAAGTTTGTGCGTTTTGCGCAGACAAAGAGCATGATTTCATTGATTATAAAGATGTGAATAAATTAAAGAGATATGTATCTGAGAGGGGCAAGATCCTTCCTAGAAGAATCACAGGAAGCTGTGCAAAACATCAGCGTGCCCTGACGGTAGCAGTTAAGCGTGCCCGCCACGTTGCAATTATGCCGTACACAACGGACTAATCAGAAAAGAATGTGCGATTTGCCATTCCATGGGAAACTGTGGGATGGCTTTTTTATATGATAGGAAAGTAGTCCATATGGACTATTCCTATCATATAAAAAACGCTCCGCGGGATGCACACTCGCGCGTAATGAAGATGTCGTTTACACGACCGCGCTCTGCGCGAGAGTTTCAAAAGCGAACTGAGAGTTCGCTTTACAAAACTCTTTCTTATTTTAAAAATAGGAAGAAAAAGTGCTTTTCTCTTAATTTTAGCAGGAATCGTAACTTATTTTTGTAGATCATGTATAAAATTTCCGAAAATGGTTGACTTCTATTTATAATGGCATTTATAATTAATTAGTTAGAGGATTTTAGGAAGTGTATGAGGAGCTTAAAATAGATGAAACGATGGAATGATAAGAGATGGCTGGGACTGTCAATGATGGCAGTGTTTATCTTATTTATATTTGTTTGGGGGACTGTTTCAGTTGGGCGTGGAGCCAGTCAGAAACAACAGTCTGCAAAACAGCCTGAACCAATGGCGACAGCTTCTGGTGCCGCGGTCGATATCCAGAAATTAACCAATCAGTTATTGGAGAAGGTAAAATATGAAACGACCCTGGAGTTGATTGATTCTTCGTTGTCCAGAGGAATGGTCGATCTTGTCGATGATTCCGTGATGGAATTGTACATGGGGGAGGGAACCTCAGCGGATGAACTTCTGGTTATCCAGTCAACGAGTGAAACGAATGCGAAGAAAGACCAGGCGGCTGTAGAGAAATACTTAAAAGAGATGAAGCAGTCATTTGAAGATTATATTCCAGAACAGGCAGATAAGGTGGGACAGGCAGTGATTGTCCGTTGTGGTTGCTATGTGTTGGCATGTGTGTCCTCGGATGCGGAGCGTGCTCAGGAGATGATCGTGGAGGCATTTCAACAATGAGAAAGAGGATACTATGTGTTGGCATCTTGGTTTGTATGCTGTGTGCATCTTGTGGGCGCTTCCAGCCAGATGTATCCAATGGGGATGAGGTAGTAATTTCCAAAGCCCTGCAGGATTCGGAGAACGGAAATCCGAAATGGAAAGCTCCCAAGGAAATAGAACGGACGGAAATGCCGTTTCCTACGAAGGCACCGGACGCCCAGGAAGCAGCAAAGCAGGCGGAAACGCCTATGCCATCTTCCAGTATGCCGGCTGCCACCTATGCGCCGATTGTCTCCCACGAAAAGGTAAAATTGTATAACAGTACCGGAACGGCGGTGATCGGAGATACCGGATATGAGATTTATAATTATGTTACGAGTGCGGCGGAGACCTATGCCCAGACCATTAATAAGGCAGCTTCCAAGTTAGGGAAATCATATCAGGTCTATGCAATGATTGTACCGACTAGCGTCGGCGTGACGATTCCAGATAATAAAGCGGATAAAATTAATTCTTCCAATCAAGAGGAAGCAATTCGGAAAATATATAAAAAGATCAAAAAACCAGTTCAGAAAATAGATTTATTTGATGCATTGATGCAGCATCGAACAGAGTATATTTATTTTCGGACCGATCATCATTGGACGGCTCTGGGAGCGTATTACGCCTACCAACGATTCTGTATGGATACAGGGCGCACACCGAATGAGTTGTCCCAGTATAAGAAGGTCTCTTTCGGAGATTTTATGGGAACATTTTATGGAGATTCCAGTAAAAATAAAAATCTGCGGAAGGATAAAATGGTGGTTTACTATCCGCAGAGCAAATTATCAATGAAAACCAGAGCTGATCATGGTAAGATGGTGACAAGTAGGGTAATTGAGGATGGTTCGGGCTATGGGATTAGTGCAAAGTACAGTTCTTTTCTGGGCGGAGATAATGCCTATTCTGTAATTACAAATCCGGCGATCAAGGATAATTCCTCATGCATTGTAGTGAAGGAGTCGTATGGTAATGCATTGGTGCCTTATCTGGCAGAGCATTATCACAAGGTTCATGTGATTGATTACCGCTATTACACAGGAAAAATCTCTACCCTGGCAAAACAGAGTAAAGTACAGGATATTTTGTTAGTCAACAATATTTCCATGACGAGAAATGTATATCTGATTGGCAAGCTATCACAGATTTTACAGTAAAGTGATGTTTGCATTTAAGAAATGAGGTCATTATGGTTTTTAGCAGTATCGTTTTTTTGTGTTTCTTTTTGCCAACTGTACTGGTACTGTATTGTCTCTGTCCGATAAAATTTCGGAATCTGTTTCTGCTCCTTGCCAGCCTTCTCTTTTATGCGTGGGGAGAACCCAAATATATTTTGGTCATGCTTTTTTCTACGGTATTTGATTATTGTAACGGACGTGCACTGCAATATTTCGAAGACCGTGGGCAGTCAGCGAAGCGCCGATGGGTATTGGTGGTTTCTGTTGTAGGTAATCTGGGGATTCTGTGTTTTTTCAAATATACGGATTTCCTTCTGACGAATCTGCATCATTTCGGTGCGGAACTACCGTTGTTGAATCTGGTGCTTCCGATTGGAATTTCTTTCTATACTTTTCAGACGATGTCTTATACCATTGATGTGTACCGTGGCAAGGTGAAGCCGCAGCGGAATTTCATTGCATTTGCCATGTATGTCAGTATGTTTCCACAGTTAATTGCCGGGCCGATTGTACGTTATAGTGCCGTGGAGAAGGATTTGTTCCGACGTAAGCTGGTCAGTCAGGATATGGCACTGGGAATCCGACGGTTTCTGGTGGGTCTTGCCAAAAAAGTAATTCTCGCGAATCAGATTGGAGCCCTCTGGACGGAGATATCGACAGCCAGTCATTTGTCTGCGGCAGGTGCGTGGTTGGGGGCACTGGCATTTACTTTTCAAATTTATTTTGATTTTTCGGGGTATTCGGATATGGCGATTGGCCTTGGGCGGATCTTTGGATTTCATTTCCCTGAAAATTTTGAACATCCCTATGAATCTAAAAGCATCACCGAGTTCTGGAGGCGGTGGCATATTACACTTGGCACCTGGTTTCGGGAATATCTTTATATTCCGTTAGGTGGAAGCAGACATGGCAGGAATAGACAGATCTTTAATTTATTGGTAGTTTGGGCGTTGACCGGCTTGTGGCATGGAGCTTCCTGGAATTTTGTGATCTGGGGATTGTATTTTTTTGTGCTGCTCATGATTGAGAAATTATATCTGTTACGCTATCTACAGAGCCTGCAGGATTGGGTTCGGCATGTGTATTCCTTTTTTTTCATCGTCTTTGGATGGGTGCTGTTTGCCAACGAAGGATTGGGGGAATTAGGGCGTTACATTGCCGCCATGTTTGGATTTAGGAATGGATGGTGTGACCGAACGGCAGTCTATCAATGGTATACGCATCTGCCATTGCTTTGTATCCTGCTGCTGGCATCGACACATCTGCCAGAGCGTCTTTTGTCTTTGTTGTGGCATCGGCTGTTTCAGCGTTATCTTCCGTTTTGCGCGAAATATTCGGAGGAAATTAAAATGATCGCAGCGGGGGGGGCGTCGTTATTGCTGTTGGTTTGGAGTTTGGCATTTTTGGTTAATGGTTCCTATAATCCATTTTTGTATTTTCGGTTTTAAAGGATGGCGGCTGGTATGTGTCGCAGGGAAAGATAAGAAAGAAATCGTACTAGTACAGTGGATTGGGAATAATTGGAAATTTTGCGGAAAGGAGTTTGCTGATGAAGTGGTGGCATCGTATGTATTTTTGTTTGACGGCAGGGGTATTACTTCTGTTTGGCGGTGTGATAGTGCTGAAGCAGGACAGGGATTTCTCGGAAAATGAGAACCGTATTCTGACATCGCTTCCGGCGTTTCATCTGCGGGATTTCTGGACGGGGGATTATCAGAAGGAACTGGAACAGGCAGCGGACGATCAAATGCCCGGAAGGGACCGATTTACTGCTCTTGCTGCGGGGACGATGCGCGGCTTGGGATATCGGGATATCGGTGGCGCTTATCTGGGCAGTGAAGAGACGTATCTATCCAAGATCACGGAGGATGACATTGGAATGTTCCAATATATGGAAAATTTACGTTATGTGGAATACTTATCCCGCAACTATCCAGAGAAGCTTAGCCTGATGCTGGTGCCGTCTGCGGGTACGGTCTTGAAGGATCGTATGCCGAAGTACGCTCCGTTTTACCATGCAAATTCTATGTATCATGCGGCAGAGGTGGTTTGTGAGACCACAGGAGTTTTGGATCTTCGGGAACCAATGCGTCGGAAGAACCAGGAATTGCAAAAAGAGAAATCGGGTGATGCGGTCTATTATCGTACCGATCATCACTGGACATTGCCAGGTGCCTACCAGGGATATGCGGTCTACGCTGATGCCAGGGGACGGGAACCTCTTGCGTATGAGGAATTTCAGCCGGAAATCGTGTCCGAATCATTCTATGGAACGTTATATTCCAAGGTGTTGGACCGGACGGTTAAACCGGACACGATGTTTGCGGCAAAAAAGATAGAGAAGACTACGTCTGTAGTCTGTGATGGTAACAAAAGGAAAAGTGTGTATGATACAGGAAAGTTGAAAACCAAAGATAAATACGCCTACTTTTTTGGGGGAAATTATGGTGAAGTCCGTATTCACACAAAAGCGGAACAGGGCGGGACACTGGTGATTTTTAAGGACTCATTTGCCAATAGTATGGTGCCATTTCTGTTGCAGGATTATGAGGAGATTATATTGATTGATCTGCGGTATTACCGCAGTTCGGTAGAGGATCTTCTGGAACAGGAGGAAGATTCGGAGATCCTGATCTTATATGAAATGAGCAATTTTGCGCAGGATACGAATCTGGTAAAACTATCCAAGTAAGAAAGCCAAAGAATGGCGGCGGTAAACAGAAACGTGAACCGCCGCCATTTTTTGGAATATTTAATTAAGTGTTGACAGTTTGTAATAATTTTGTTATACTTCTTACCGAAATGTAATAATTTTGTAATATTTTAGTGAGCGTTCCACAAAGAGACTTTCAGTACAATAGGTTTCACTTTTGGAAACATTACGCCTACGGTGTATTGCTGGAAGTGAGTAACGCAGGGAAAGGTTTGGTTGATTATTATGTATCGTAAGGAGTTCATTAAGAAAGCGGTGGGAATGACAGTTGCATGTCTGCTGACGATCGGGTTAAGTTCCACGATGTCCGATACACCGAAACATAAGGTTAGCAATAGCGCCAACAGTGCAAAGGCAGTTGTCGTGTCTGTGATTGAGGATGACATGAATCTGGAGGAGGTTACCTTGCTGCCGGCAGAAAATATTAAGCCAAATGAGGCGGCGATAGCCGTAGATGGAACAGCAGGGATTTCTGCATCGCAGGAAAAGGCGACAGAAAGCGGAGCCAATGTTGTTGCAGAAAATGCAGCGCCGGAGACAACTGTAGAAACGCAAACGGGACAGGAGAAAAAGATATCCCGCAAGTTTCGTAACACAGCCATTTCTATTGCCAAGGATTATGTCAATATCCGCAAGGCGCCAAATACCAACAGTAAAATTAAGGGAAAGTTGTACCGTGGAAGTGCGGCAAGAATTATCAAAACCAAGGGAAAATGGGTGAAGATTTCATCTGGCAGTGTGACTGGATATATTCGAAAAGATTATTTGGCGATTGGTGCCAGGGCAGAAAAGGTAGCTGATAAGTTTGGAAAGACTTATGCGATCGTGAAAAAAGGAACGGATACGCTCAATGTACGTAAGGAAAAAAGTACGGAAGCGGGCATTGTTACCCAGATTGGTGACGGTGACAGCTATGTTGTCAAGAGTGAGGGTTCCGAGTGGGTTAAGATTAAACTGTCTGGTTCCGAAACCGGGTATGTATCTAAGGATTTCGTGTCAACGAAATTTCGCTTTAATAAAGCGGTATCTCTGAAAGAGGAACAGGCAGCACAGCGTTCATCTGGTTCTCGTTCTGCGTCCAGCAGTTCCTATAGCAGCAGGGGTGCCGGAGTTGCAAGCTATGCGTTACAGTTTATTGGGAATCCGTATGTTTGGGGCGGTTCCAGCTTAACAAACGGTGCAGATTGTTCTGGCTTTACCATGAGTGTATATGCACATTTCGGTTACGGATTACCGCATAGCTCCGCTTCCCAATCTGGTTGCGGCCGTGCTGTTTCGCTCAGCGAATTGCAGCCGGGAGATTTGGTATTCTATCGGCATGGAGGAAGCATTGGACATGTCGCTCTGTATATCGGTGGTGGACGTGTGGTGCATGCGCAGTCCAAGAGAACCGGGATAACGACTTCCAGTGTAAATTACCGTACCCCGGCATGTGCCCGCCGGATTATTGGATAGAGGGCAGGAAATATTCAGTGGATATTCGTTTCGTGCGAACCGAAATGGATCGAAGACGCACTCTGGCGAATGGGAATATGTTGCTTTTAGCAACTCGCCGGAGGCGGAGCGTTTTTCTATGCCAAACTCTGTTTCTTTATAAAAAAGTTCGATCTATCAAACAAAAAATAATCCGTGAAGAGACGCATGCGCATGAGAACTTCGCATAAGCCTCAGGATAGAAGGAAGTCAATGCAATTTGTGTTGTTGTAGCTAGGTTCAAAATCCAGTGGCCTGCCATGATATAAGAGATGGAAGTTTTTTTATCATATTGGTAGCATATCCATATTGTTAAAGGGAAAAAAGATAAAAAACGATAGATCATAAATCTCATGTCTAATGTCGTAGGGATGAAACTGTGCTGCAAGGCATAAAAGAATGCAGGAATCAGAATGGCTGCCCGTTTCGATGGGATGTTATTCACTCCATATCCTAAATATAGTCCATCTTCTGCGATTGTCGTTGTCAAAGGCAGGAGGAAAATGTTTAGTATGGCTAGAGGGCGAGGGATAGGAGCTATCATCATTGGTGCAAAATAAGGGATTTTATGATAACAAAGTCCTCCTGCCAAATACATTCCACCGATGCCGATCAATAACATTATAGCTATAAACAGAACTCCCTGGGGGATGCTTCCCTGCTTTTTTTCGTAATGGATCATTTTGCAATAAGTTGTGTGGTTATATCGACAAATCATCCATAAAGCGATTATGGTAACAATGTTAATCACAGAAGCTAATATTGACCACCAATGTGTCAGTTCTGTTAAATTGCTTTGAATTAGTATGCTGCAGAAAACAAATGCAGACAGAAACAGGAAACAGCGCATGGGTAAAACAAGCCATATTTTTTGATTATATTTCATTCGTGGTATCCTCTTTGTGTTTTATGCCATCAAAAAGCATGGTAACAGTGTCATAAATAAACTGATCTCTTTCCGTTTTGGAATATAAATCATAACCTAATATTTCTTTTGTAATATTTTTTGCAAGAAAAGCCACCTGCATCGCAGAAACAAGAATAAATACAAGTAATTTTTTGGCTTCTTCTTTCTGATTACTTTTGATAGCAAACAAGAATCCCTTTTGTGTGTAAACGGAATTGCTGTTTGTCAAGTAATTTTGCATATCGCTTAAAATGGATATATTGACAATCGCCTGATTTTCAAAAAGAAAATCAAAGGTTTGGCTTGCCCAGGATATTAAACGGGTCTTATCAGTCAATGCATCCTCTTTTGCAGGAGCTGTGATATCTGGCTTAAATCCGATTAACATCTTATTAATGCTTCTTTGTATACATTCCGTGATAAGATTCTCTTTGCTTCCAAAAAAATAGTTGATGGAACCTAATCCAATTTCAGCCCTTTCTGCAATGATACGTGAGGTAATCTTTTTTGTATCACCGCTGTACTCTTTCAGTAGTTCCGTGGTAATTTCTATAATGTGGTTTCTGCTTCGCTTGTTATTACTCATTCTCGCCTCCTCTGAACAGTGTTCACAAATATTATAGTGAACGTTGTTAAGAAAGTCAATATAATTGTAAAAAGAAGAACATAGTGTTTGCATTTTATGGGGAAAACTAATATACTAGGACATAGATTGAGCAAATGAAAAAGAACTCAGAAATGTATGGAGGATTACCATGAAAATAAAACGGATAATATCCGCAATGTTGATCGGAGTTATAATAGCAGTTACAGGTAGCAGCCTGCCAGTGGTTCCTGCCATTGTACCAGATGTTGTGCCAAAAGTGTCAGCGGAGGAAAGCTGGCCCGCTGGTGTGAATAAAAAATCACTGTCCAGCCACTCGGCAGTGGTAATGGAGATTTCTACCGGTACGGTGTTGTATCAGAAAAATGCGCATACAGAATTTTATCCGGCTAGTATTACCAAAATTATGACGGCAATGCTGGTGGTGCAGAACAGTGCTCTGACGGATACGGTAACATTTTCCAATAATGCGGTCTACGGCATTGAGCAGGGTACATCTACGATTTATAGTGAAGTTGGTGAGCGGATGTCGATGGAGCAATGTCTCTACGCCATTATGCTGGAATCGGCGAATGAGGTGTGCATGGCTGCGGCGGAACATGTCTCCGGATCTGTGCCGGAATTCGTCAAGATGATGAATCAGAAAGTAGCTGCTCTTGGATTGAAGAATACCCATTTTAATAATCCGCATGGACTGCCGGACCCGAAACATTACACATCAGCCTATGATATGGCAGTAATTGCCAGAGAGGCAATGAAAAATTCTGAATTTCGGAGGTTTGTGGGTACGAAAAGCTATACATGTGCAAAAACCAACAAGCATAAAATGACCCGTGTGTGGAATAACCACCATCAGATGGTGAATGGTTATAAATGGCCAAAATATGAGTATAAATATTGTATTGGTGGCAAGACCGGATATACGGACATTGCGAGGAATACTCTTGTTACTTTTGCAGAAAAGGATGGCATGCAGTTAGTTTGTGTTATTATGAAGAGCAGAAGCCCGGAGCAGGGAGAGCCGAATGAATATACGGATAGCACGAAGCTGTTAAACTACGGTTTTGAAAAGTTCCGGAAGCATACTGTCAACGCAGATAACATGACGATTAATGAGGATCTCTTTAATACGTATGGCAGCTATTTCAATGCGAAGGAATCGCCGGTGCATCTGTCTGCCGATGCCTCTGTAGTTCTGCCCAAGGGAGCGGATCTGTCGGCTGCCAAGCAAACGGTTTCCTATTATGATGGGGTAACGCTGCAGCAGGGAGACAATATTATTGGACAGGTCAAATATACGTATGGAAAACGTACCGTGGGTTATTCAGATATTGTTTATACGAAAACTGCGGATGAAAATCGTTTGGACAAGGCTTCCCGAGATGTGGTGGGAAACCAGATTGGCAATATTGAGGAGACCAATAAGAAGCAGAAAGAAAAAAGAAAAGTATGGGGGAAGCTTTTAAAACCATTTCAAAAGGCGGCGTCAAGAATTGGAAAACTTTTGCATAACCAGATGATAGGAGGGATCCTGTTAGTAGCAGCAGGTATCGCGTTCCTCTTTATTCTGATCTTGTTGGTATGGAGATTGTCCCCGAAATACAAAAGACGACGTAGACGTCGTTCCGGAGGCTATCTGAGCCGTGGGGGAAGAAAGCAGTATGCAAAACGTCAGAGACAGCAAAAGAGAGCGACGAATCATAAAAACGGCAGGAGGAACCGTGTAAAATATTATAAAAAAAGTGGAGTGGCGACAAAGAAACCATCCCAAAAGCGGAGCAAAGCAATGCAATACAGCAAACGGCAGAAAAAGGTCAAGGAGAGTTTCGGGAAGAACTTTTTTGACTTTTAGAGAGGAGGAGCCTATGAGGGGAAGGCAGAGGTTTGGTTGGAGAAAGTCGGCGATTTTATTACTGATCGTTTTTCTTGCAATTTCGTTATCAGGCTGCGGCGGCGGTGGTGGAACTCGGAGAGAAAGTACAGCGGGCAAATCAGCCGATCAAGCGGGCACCCAGGATGGATGGAACAGCAGTTCCGAAGATGCGGAAACAGATACTGGTGAGGAAGAAATTGCAGAAGGGGAAACCGAATCGTCTGCGAAAAGTGAAGAAACGGGAGATAACAAGACCAAGGAAGATGCATCTGCACAACAGCAGAAAGTAACGAAGGAGATGTTGGTATTCCATGGAAAGGTTACCGTAGATACCTTGCATTTTGACCAGTCAGTGGAAGATTTCAAGCAGATGTTGAATCAGGCAGATGGATTCGTTGAGACTGAGAATTTTTCCGACGACGGAGATCTGACGGACTACCTGATGGTGGAGGAGGAAGAAAAACATAATCTATATACGGCAACAGTCCGCGTACCTAGCGCACAATACGACACCATGATGAATGGTGCCGGGAATTTGGGGGACGTCAGAACAAAGTCGTCCAATGTACAGAATGTGACACAGAAATATTCTACCTACCAATCACAGCTTAACATTTATGAAGCGGAATACCAGCGTTATCTGAAATTATTGGAGAAAGCGTCTGAAGATGAGTATGCATTGCAGATTGAGCAGAAACTGTTTGATCTGCAAGTGAAGATCGCAGAACTAAAATCGGGAATTACGAATCTGGAAACAGATGTTGCGTATTCTTATATTGACATTACGATAAAGGAAGTGAGGGAATACCAGGAGGAACCGGAGCGAACGAAAACATTCCTGGATCGTTTGAAACATTCCTGCAAAACTTCCTGGAAAGTATTCCTTTCTCTGCTTGAAACGATTCTGCTTTGCCTGATCTATACCTGGTACTATATTGTGATCATATTGGTAATTCTGTTTGTCGTTTTCAAATTACGCCGGAAGAATAAGCAGATCCAGAAAAGACCAGGGGAAGAACCTTCAGGATTTCGTAACGAACCAGGGAGCGATGGCCGGATGCAAAAGAAACCGGAGGTAGATTTGGGGAACTCTGGTGAAAATAAGTCGGGAAATAATGAGGGGGATGAAACGTAAGGGTGAAATAGGGACAATCTAACTGATATACTTTGAGCGTCTGGCCTGTTTATCGGAGTGATAACCCAAGATTAAACCAGTAAGTCAGACAAAGAGCTATATTGTTGGAATCAAACTTGCTGAATTTTAGGAAGCATTTTTAGGCTGGGAGGATACATTCGTATCGAAAAAACTTTTCATAAATTTGCGGTAGATGAATGGAGTTTATATTTATTTTTTTCATGGTGTCCATCAAGGTTTTTTAACCATATTTATGAAGTATGAAATGCTTGCCGTTTTTTTCAGAACAAGGATGTGGCTGCAATGAGGGTTTCTGAGATTGTGAGTTTGTGAAAAATGGTTATAATTCAATGGGTTAGGGTGGTTCAGACATACCTTGCACTAGAGATATGTTTTCTTTTTACCATTGTTCCAGAAGAGATAAGCAACTGGGGCATTACAGAAGGGATAACAGGTATCCGGAATGATATCACAGGAAATACAATGAAAAAAGAAGATTAAGGATGGTTGTGCGGAAATCGAAAATACTAAATCAGAGTATGCGGAAAAAGGGTCTAGAAACATTTAAAAGGTTAGAAATTAAGGCTAGCCAAGCTTATAATCAAATTTGATTTTTATACGGTTTTTTAAGGATTGTTAGGGATATTCAGATTTTTTTCTTTCTGGGAAGCAAATAAAGCTTAATTGCAAAAGTAAGATCTAGTGCAGAAGTAAATTCTACCACCCTTTAAAATCTTCTGATTTTTTCAAGTTTTGGGGAGCATAAATGCAAAAATTGGATTATAATACATTTAGATCCAAGCAAATATTCTAAAATAGGGTATAGCAAACAAGCCAGTATGAATCATCTTGTGCAGGACTAAATTCTACTGATCAAGCTTCTTTTTTATGAAGATTTAAAAGCTGCGTTGCCTGACGGAAGATTCTTTACTTGGATTTACAGGTTACTTTATCAGCTCAGGCGTCAGATTGATTTTGTCAGGGTCAACCGGCTTGAGCTGAAGTGCTAAGAGAACATCCATATCGAAGTTTTCTTTTGCGGTCTGGTATGGAGTAAGTCCGAGCAGACTCTGCCGGGGAACAGAGTTGATATTGTTGACAATCAAGTTCAAATCCCATTGCGTCAGATATTCAAAACTGGTGCCTTTGGGCAGTATTTCCCGTAACTTTGTGTGGACATTTTCAATGCCGCCCTTTTGGCCGCTCCGCATGGGGTCGCAGTAATAAATATTTGTACGCTGGTAATCATCCGTTCCGGTCTCTAACGATTCCGGGTCTCCGAATTCACCACCTCGGTCAGTCAGGATAGTTTCAAACAGAATGTGGAAAGTTACCGTGCCAAGCCGTGCTTCCAGGCGATCAAAGACAGCCCGGACGGCACCCTTTGTACACCGTTCTTTCACAAAATCTTTACAGTGCTGGTTGCATGAAGGGCAGGAAGTGCATTTGATATCACAGAGAACGATTTTCCCACAGACATTCTTCTTCTGGCAATGGAAGCGGTGGATGCAAAAATTTTTGGCATTTAGGAAAAGTCCCCGCCCCGGATAGAAATCGGATAAGCGATGGGTACGGACTTCCTTCGATATCGTACTTGGATCCTTGCAAAGGTAACGAGCAATCTCCTTGAATGAGATACCGTCATTCAAGGCACGTTCAATGTAAAGTCTGTCAGAAGCAGTAAGATGTTTATGGTTTCCTGGAATATATTTACTCATGATGACTCCTTCTACTGCCGTCAGGTACAAAGACATCATAATATGTATGCAGAATTAAATTCAACCTGTGCAGAGGTAATTTCTATCAAAGAATCAAAGGGTAGAATTTACTTTTGCAATTTAGGAGATAAAAACACACTCAAATTTTTCTTGAATGAGTGTATAGGATATGTTAAAATTTTTATACGGAAAAGCCCTTTGACGGGGTGGTAGCCTCCCAAACTGTCACTGTAAATTTAGCCGGTGTAATCTATGATTAGCCGGACTTACAATAGATGGGAGGTGACGCTGATGACAGATTATGAAACTATTATGGTTTTTCTGGGAATACTGGCATTGCTGGTATCTTTCGGAACTCTGCTGATAGCGTTGCTTGCCTACATAGATAGGAAGAACAAGCGAAAATAAAAATGCCAAGCCTGTCTGCATACAGGCTTGGCGGTGTCCTTTAGGACATTAAACCAACGTTTGGGAGCATCCACTTTTGGAACTGGACACTATCCGTTTGAGAGGCATCTGTGACAGCAGATGCCTTTCTTTAGATTCAATATAGCATAATCACGACAGAAATTCAAGTGTGATTTTTTGCACCCCTACACCAAAGCAATCGTTACAAGGTTCAAAAATCGCAGTAGTCTGCCCTCTTAACCGACTACTACTTGACTACTTTATAAAGTTATATATTACCGTATTTTGCCCCGTTTTGCGATTTCTATACTATGAAAATGGGTGCAGATTTTCAGAAAACAGCTAAAAACCCTGCAAATCAAGGCAACTTATGGCAAATTGAGGAGGAAAAATAGAATGATAAGAGTTTTATTCATTTGCCACGGCAGGAAGCTAACAAAACTCTGAAACATCTGAAATATCATGGTTTCTAGGGGAATATAATAGAAATTTACCCTCATTTTACTACTTTTGATAATTATGAAATAGCACAGTAACAGACCCAAACTTGAATTTAAAATAATGCAAATAAAAATAACGCGGAAAGTTGTAGAAAATAGTCCATTTGTAGGATATAATGTAGAAGATATTTTATGATATGGGAGGATTGGCGTTATGGCTATGATGTATTGTCCTGAATGTGGACAAAGAATTTCTGATAAGGCGAATAAATGTATTCACTGTGGAAAGGTCTTTGCTGAAGAGGAAGTGATTCAGGAAGAGATTAAGTGTGGCGAATGTGGATATATTTTGGCAGATTCAGATGAAGAATGTCCTAATTGTGGCTGTCCGATTGTTAGGGTGGTGAATGAGGAGGACTCAATATCGCAGCAAGAAGAAGCAGCAAGAAGAAAGACGGAAAAAAAGAAAAAGAAGATTATTATCGGAGTTATTGTTGCGCTGGTGTTGTGCGTAGGTTTCGGAATTGTATTTAAAGTATATTCAGAACATAAAGCGAAACTTGCTTACAGAGAATCTTATAATCAATATATTGTATTTTTGGAGCGGGCAAAGTTGATGATGGTATCTGGTGGTAGTGATGCGGAAACTCTCTGTAATTTGACAGCAAAAGTATGGAAAAATGCAATTTATGAGGATAGTGACTATGAAACAAACAAATATACAAAACCTAATGGGTATTTTGTATATGATTTTAATACAGCATTGAAAAATTTATATGATGATACGGAAACACAAGAAACCGTTTCTGATATTAGATCTAGCCAGGGTTTGGTAAAAGATTTGATTAAGAAAATGCAGGATCCACCAAAAGACCTGGAAAAATGCTATGATACGGTCACGGAATTATATGAATCATATAAGGTAATTACAGATATGGCGATTAGCCCAACAGGAAGTTATAATGATTTTACGTCTAAGGTAAACGATGAGATTTCGGAGTTTATGACGGCATATGAAAAATTAGATAATCAGATACCGGAAAAAATGGAAGATAAATAAAGGAGGATGTAGAGTGGCACTTATTAAATGTTCAGAGTGTGGAGGGGAAATTAGCGAGAGAGCATCGGTTTGTCCGAAATGTGGTTGCCCAATGGGAGTTACTATGAAAGTGATTTCAGAAAACCATAAAAAGAAAATGAAGATAGTTAAAATAGCTTCCATCATTTTTTCCGTTATTATTTTGATCGCATTGTCTACATTATTTTTAGTCAGGTATAACAGTCCTGGTAATACTGCGATTCGTTTAGTGAAAAAGGACTATGATGGAAAAGTTAATGTTGAAAAAGTGTACTACAATTCAGAACAAAAAGGCTGTATGGTGTTCTTTTCCTCAGACGGAGAAGAAGATATTGCAGCAGTACATTTAAAAGATAAGAAAGTTGGATATAAAAGTGTAGAGGAGGAGTATGTTCAAAAATTTGAAGAAGCAGTGTCGGAGGATGAAAAAAAGAAATTTGCGCAGCAGTTAACGGACTATATGGATCAATATGATATTATTTGGGAATATAAGGTTTCTATGGATGATTCTAAAAAAAGTGGTTGGGAAAAGATTAAGTAGGTGGTAGAGAGGTTATTGATTTCAAACAAGTTGATTTGAGGGATGAACCCGGTCAATTCATTAAAAAAGTAAAACTACAGCTTGGATAGACCATCTGGTAAATGCAAGGACAATAGACCATCCGCTTGAATATGCAAGACTTTATCTTAATAATGAAATGCTGATATTTATTGATGCTGAAGGTAGTTTAGAAATTCGAGAAAAATAAAAAATGCTTAAAATCGTTATCTCTTGATTTTAAGCATTTTTGTTTTCCTCTGTATAAATTGTTGGTAGAATGACTACCGGGATTGTGGCTTTTGTCTCTTAGTCTTTGGTGAGTTCAGTAATTTGTCAGTAATTTTAGATTCTAGCCTTCAATACATTTTATTATTAGCTATTGTAAAAAACAAGATTCCATGATATTATATAATATATATTGTGTTCCTAATGATTTAATAGGAACAATGTTGCTTTTAATCGTACGGCATGGGTATGTAAAAGTACAAAGGAGATTTGAGATTATGTTACATATGGTTATTTGTGCAGATAATATCTTATTTCATATAATACGAGATTATCTTCACTCATTATGTATAGAATATAAACTGGAACGATATGAATCGGACAGCCAGCTTATGGATCTTGGTTTTGCATTACAGTATTACGATGCTATTTTTCTGGATATTGATACAGAAGAGACAGATGGAATAAATGTAGGGCAAAGAATCAGAGAATATTCTTCACAGACTTTTTTCGTTTTGGAGACCTCATGTATTCACGGGATATTAGATGGATACAAAATCGGTGCCGATCGCTGTTTATTGAAAAATCATGTATTATTTATGGATAGCGTTAAGGAGACCTTGGATCAAATTATTAAAAATAAAAGTATTGGATTATGCTATACCTTTTTGGAAGGGAAGACCATGCTAGATGTAAGAAATATTATTTATATAGAAAGCAATCTTCATAAATTAAATTATTATATTATAGAAAATAACCAATATAGAGCATATACTTTGTATGGAAAATTAAATGAAATAGAGCGTAACCTGCCGTCAGAGGAATTTATTCGTATTCATCAGAGTTATTTAGTCAATAAGTCATATATGGAGAAGATAGAGAGGTATCAGGTACAATTAGTAAATGGTCAGAGACTTCCCATTTCCAAGAATAGATTTATGGATGTGCGGGGTAAATACTTTCAATAAAATCAAATCATGCAAAAGAGTTTCAAGGCAAAAGAGAGCCAGAAACAGATTCCTAAATCTGCATAAAAATTCCTAAATCTGTTATCTTTGTAGACAATAAGTTAAAAATAGTATAATCTAGTCCTGCAACTACGATCTGTGGCAGGACTTTTATTTCCTGTTTTGGCAAAAGAAAGGAAAATAAAGAAGTATTGACCAAACATTTGAAACATTTACTGGAATAGGAGAATCCATGGATGAAACGTAAATTATTTTTTTGTTTGATTCTTGTTTCTATAGCTCTGGGCATGATTGGCAGATGGGCGGTGCTGAATCGGAATGTAGATTACAGTAGAATGAAGGTGGTTTCAGGAAAGGATCCAGTGGAGTCCAACGGCCTTCGTATTTCATTAAAGGATACCGTGCTATATGAGATGCCTGCCTTTGTGGAACAATATCCAGAGGTGGAATCGTTCTATACCATTGACTCAAATATATATGCCAAAATGGGGATGGAAGAGGCATTTCGCTCTTTGAAGTATGTTGTATCAGCATCCTTGGAAATCACGAATTTCTCCAATGATCTGCGAGAGGTTTTTTATACCGATTATTATCTGACTTGTCGAAACCAGACGGTAAAGCAGGGGGTTGACCCGGACATGACGCAGACCTTAAATAATGGTGATATCAGTTATTCCTTGCAATCTGGGGAAACAATATCGGTGTTGCTGTGCTATGATCTCATGGGTGTATCGATCCGTGAGTTATCTTTAGATAAAATCAATCAGTTAGGCCTGGTAATACCGGTATCCGGATTCCCGGATATAAAAGCGTTTGCATTAAAAACAGACGCTGCCGTACGTAGTACCGGTGCTTTTGATCCATATAAAAGTCAAAAGGTCACGGAAAAATCAGGAAAACCAGAAAAAATACCAGAAGATAATGAGGCAGGGACGATTTTGGATCTGGGCGGCGAAATTGTTCAAAATGGAGTAGGCATGCAGGTGGAATCTGTTCAGATCGTAAAGAATCTGAAAGAGTTGACCGAATATGATCCAGATGCGTGGCTGTCTTATTATAAAGAGTCTTTTATTCATGAAGATGGATCCTTTCAAACAGTTGCGGAAGGAGGGGCGGCCTTAACTCATGCTTTGCCGAAAGACTATTATGATTCCGGTTATACCAATTATGCGGTATTTGTTAAGCTTAAGATACATAATTATACGAATACCAGCCAGAGCCTTTATAATGCTTTTGGGTTATTAAACAGCGATCATTCCCTGGAAGGGCCAATCACGGCAGAATATACTGCAGCATTGGAAAGCTCGCAGCCAGAAGAAAAGGATAAGGAAGAAGACGGCGAAAAAGATTATTATAAGGGTACAATAGGACCGGGAGAGGATCAGGCGATTATGCTGGGGTACACGAGAAGTATCAAAAACACTGTAAATATAGAAGAGATGCCGCTGTATATATCGAACAATGAAGATATAGGGAGTGAGGACTTTAATCTGGATGCAGGTAAAGGCGGCTATGGTGTTTATCTCCGCGTGCAGTAAAGAGGGGTTGGAAGAAATATGCTATTATTTGAATTAAAAAGAGCATTTCACGGGAGATTGTTTAAGATTTCTTTCGTGCTGGCTATGATTCTGGTAATTGGGCAGGCATTTGCCTTTCGTTTCATTGATCAAAGCAATGTAACAGAAATGAAGGAGTATCTTCTGGAGGATGGAAGCTATTTAATGGGAGTCTTGCCGAGCAGGCTGTTTGAGAGTTTTATTGGGGGAGAAAGCTACACCTTTTGGGGAGAAATTTATTTTTCACTGTTGCCGATTTTGGCTGCCCTGCCTTTTGGAGCCAGTTTTTTTGAAGATACGAGGAAAGGGTATGCCAAATACATCATCTCCCGAAAGGGGAAGAAACCGTATTTAAAGGCAAAGGCAGTTGCAGTAATTTTGACGGGTGGTTTGGCCGGGGCATTGCCGTATGTGGTTAGTTTTTTGGTCACTTCCCTGCTTTATCCGGCATATTATCCCAATGCTTTGGTTTGGGACCATTTGATTGGAGAAGCTACCATTTTTTCTAATTTATATTTTACACATCCTTTTCTCTATGTTTTGATTTATGCGGGCATCCTATTTATGGTTGGAGGGTTACTTTCCTTGACTGCGGTTGTGTTTGCTGAGTTTGTAAACAATATTTTGCTTGTCCTGTTCATTCCGTATATTTTATATACTTTACAGGATGCTATTTTGACGAAAATAGAACTGTCGAAGTGGTCATTGAAAGTGATTGTAGATCCGTCCAGGTATGGCGGGGAGTTACATTATGCATCCCCATGGAATCTTGTGGTATTTCTGGGAGCATTATATCTTTTACTCGGAGGTTTTTGGATATGGAGAACGAGAAAAATAGATTGGATGACCCAATAATTTCATTGCGTCATATATCGAAAACAATTAAAGGAAATCAAATATTAACGGATATTAATTTAGATCTGTATGGAGGGA
This sequence comes from uncultured Clostridium sp., assembly GCA_947644195.1. GTDB lineage: Bacteria > Bacillota > Clostridia > Lachnospirales > Lachnospiraceae > Butyribacter. The sequence continues at coordinate 86,864 of CANRZB010000002.1, read as the reverse complement.
AAGTTTACGGGTTTCGTGGAAAGAATGGATCGGGCAAGACGATGCTGATGCGTTTGATGGCAGGCCTGATTTTGCCGACATCGGGAGAAATCTGGATTCATGGCAAGAAAATGCATAAAGACTTGTCGATTCCAGAAAGTATTGGTGTTCTGTTGGAGAATCCTGCTTTTTTGGACGAGTATACCGGATTCCAAAATCTGAAACTGTTGGCGAGTTTGAATCTGGATCTATCCGATGAGGAAATACGTGAAATATTGCAAAAAGTAGGATTGTCAAAAGAGGGGAACAAAAAATACGGCAAGTATTCCCTGGGCATGAAACAGAGACTGGGAATCGCTTCCGCCATTATGGGACAACCTGAGATCATATTATTGGATGAGCCTATTAATGCCATTGATGGAACCGGAGTGGAGGAAATATGTGATCTGATACTTTCTTTGAGGGACCAGCAACGCTTAATTATTGTATCATGCCATGCGAAAGAAGAGTTGGAATTACTATCAGATGAGATCTTTGAGATGTCAGAGGGGAGAATCAGAAATGAAAACGCTGAAAATTCTGCGATATGATATCAAATATGGAATTCTAAAAAAATACGCATATTATATATGTGGTATTTTAATTGCAGCGGTGTCATGTCTGGAGCTCAACAACCGGATTTCTTTATTAAAACGGGATGTTAATATTAAGGGATCGGAGGGCAATACTATTATCTGTAGTAATCATTTCCCTATTGTTCAAAATTCCGATTCGCATCACTCCCAGCTGGTATGTGATGGAACAGTTTGGCAGAAATGGTTTTCTTGATTGTGGAATGGGCAAGCTGTTTATTCTCGTATTATTGCAGCCGGTTCTTTTGGCATCTGCGCTTGGGATGCTGCAGATGGTACTCATGTTAAAATTGCATCCGTTGCTTTCTTTTTCACTTTGTTTTTCCCTATTAATAATTTCTACCTATCACAGAAACTACTTCTTGCTGGGGAATCTAGGCATGCCATTTCGTATGGATGAGATTATGCAGCCGGGACTATCAAGCGGAGTCAGTATCATGATTTTGTTATTTGTATTTGTTCTGTGTTTTTGTATTGGATTAAAGATAATGCAAGGTAAGGATATCCTGTAACAAAAAATCCTGTAAAAAATGAAAAAAAGGCTTGCAATACGGAAATATCTGTGTTAGTATATGTCTTGTCGTGTGAATGATGAGAGAGTACTTATTGATTCTCACTAAGATTATGGCTCCATGGTCAAGCGGTTAAGACATCGCCCTTTCACGGCGGTAACACGGGTTCAAATCCCGTTGGAGTCATTTGTGGCGACTTAGCCAAGTGGTAAGGCACGGGACTGCAACTCCCTGAGCATCGGTTCAAATCCGGTAGTCGCCTTATGTGGATGGAAAATAACCTTCGTACCTTACGAAGGTTATTTTTGCATATGGAATATCTTTGGGCAGATACAAATGAAATAGGAGAAAAAGAGTGGATCAGGATTTTTTTAGTCAGATACAGGAAACCTTTGGAAGAACGTCATTACAGCCGGAACAGTATTCTTCCTTAGCATTGGCATATATCGGTGACGGTGTCTACGACCTGATGATCCGAACGATTGTGCTTGATCTGGGAGGTGGGAAAGTCCGGGAATTTCACCGTACCACCAGTGGGATCGTGAAGGCAGAATCGCAGGCAAAACTGATGCATGCGATAGAACAGGAATTGGACGAGCAGGAAATGGCTGTGTATAAACATGGACGAAATGCCAAATCTGCAACTTCTGCAAAAAATGCATCTATTGTAGATTACCGTGTGGCAACAGGGTTAGAGGCACTGATCGGGTATCTTTATCTGAGCCATCGGATGGACAGGGCAATGGCGTTAGTCAAACAAGGGCTGCAGGAAACTGGTCAGATGCCCCATAAGTACAAGCAACGGCAAGGGAGATAACTATGAGATATGAAGAATTAACGATGGAGGGGAGAAATGCTGTGATCGAAGCATTTCGGTCCGGCAAAACGATAGACAAGCTTTTTCTTCTGGATGGATGCAAGGATGGACCGATACAGACCGTTTTGCGGGAAGCCAAAAAGCAGGATACGATCATTCAGTATGTGTCGAAAGAGCGTCTGGATCAAATTTCTGAAACTGGAAAACACCAGGGGGTCATTGCTTATGCGGCCGCTTATGAATATGGTACGGTGGAAGAAATGCTGCAGACGGCATCCGATCAGGGGGAACCTCCGTTTTTAATTTTACTAGATAATATTGAGGATCCACATAATCTTGGATCTATTATCCGAACCGCAAACCAGGCGGGAGCTCACGGTGTGATTATTCCCAAACGTCGGGCTGTCGGTTTAACTGCAACGGTTGCGAAAGCATCTGCGGGAGCACTAAATTATACACCCGTAGCAAAAGTGACTAATCTGGTAAAAACCATGGAAGAATTGAAAAAAAAGGGGATGTGGTTTGTCTGCGGCGATATGGGCGCAGAATCCATGTATCAGCTCGATCTGACAGGGCCGATGGGAGTAGTAATCGGAAACGAAGGAAGCGGTGTGAGCCGTCTGGTTAAAGAGAACTGTGATTTCATTGCTTCTATTCCCATGTATGGTAATATTGATTCCTTAAATGCCTCTGTGGCAATGGGCGTTCTTTCCTATGAGATTGTACGTCAGCGTATTGCAAAAGCCAGGTAGGAGGAGCTTTATGAAAAAGTATGAGTTTGAGCGGATGGATGAAAATCAAATAATCACACTGGCACAGCAGGGGGCGGATGAGGCAATGGCAAATATGCTTGAGCGTTATAAAGGTCTGGTTCGCGTGTTGTCCCGGCCGTTATTTCTGATTGATGGAGATAAAGACGATCTGATTCAGGAGGGGATGATTGGCTTATTTAAAGCGGTCAATGGATATGATCATACATCGGGTGCTTCTTTTGAGACTTTTGCTACACAATGTATTAACCGTCAAATGTACTCTGCGATTAAGAAGTCGAATCGACAGAAAAATATTCCGCTCAATTCCTATATCTCCATTTACTCCCAGACAGGTCCGGATGGCCAGGAGTCGGACCATGCTTTTCTTGTAGACCAGTCTTTGGAAGCTGCCAGGCAAAATCCAGAGGAGATCATTATTGACCAGGAAAATGCCAACAATATGCAGAGAAGATTAAACAGCCGGCTCAGTGATTTGGAACGTAAGGTATTGGACTTGTATCTTTTGGGAATTCCCTATCAGGAAATTGCTGCGAAAATGGGGAAAACACCTAAGGCGATTGATAATGCCTTACAGAGAATTAAGCATAAATTGCAGCAATTGATCACATAAAAAATTTGCTTGCAATTTTAGGACAACTATAGTACAATAGCTTTTGTTGAGTGCTGATATGGCTCAGTCGGTAGAGCGTCGCCTTGGTAAGGCGGAGGTCACGGGTTCGATTCCCGTTATCAGCTTTTGAGAAAAGGACCAAGTGGTTCTTTTTTGCTATATAGAAAAATATAGGAGGATTTGTTATGGCACAGGCATATATTTTTTTGGCACCAGGATATGAGGAAGTAGAGATGTTGACCGTTGTTGATATGGTACGCAGGGCAAAAATAGAGATTGACATGGTATCCATTACCGATCAGAAAGAAGTAACCAGTTCCCATAATGTAACGGTAACAGCAGATAAATTATTCTCGGAGATAGACTTCGCAGAGGCACAAATGCTAGTTCTACCTGGCGGTATGCCGGGGACTACGAATCTGGGTGCTTTCGAGCCTCTTTGCCGACAACTGCAGGTGTTTGCAGCCGATGATGACAAATGGGTAGCGGCGGTATGTGCAGCGCCTACCGTGTTAGGTCAGTTGGGGATCCTGGATGGTCGCAAAGCAACCTGTTATCCGAGCTTTGCTGATAAAATAACCTGCGGAGAATATCTGGAGCAGCCAGTGGTTCGGGATGGGCACGTGATTACCAGCCGTGGGATGGGAACTTGTATTGAGTTTGCAGGAGAAATCATTACTGCATTAAAAGACCGAGAGACCGCTGATCAGGTCAAAACCGCTATTATATATCAATGATGTATCAAATGGAACTGCCGATTATTCTTCTGCTTTGCCATAAGTCTGGTTCCATGCTCTCACATCCAATTTTTCTTCATAGGCATCTGCCGCAGCATCATATTCTTCTTCATTATCAATGTCTTCCAGTTCAAAGTCATCATTTCCCAGATCTTTGACACGGAAGACATAATATTCCGTAACATTGTCCATATCTCCGGGAATCAGGGCAGCGTATAACTGTCCCCCGGTTTCATATATTTCATCTACGTAGAAATTGCGGTCAGAACCGTCTTCGTCAGTAAGAGTTACCATAGTTTCCTGGAATTCATAGTTGTTATTATTATCCATATTGTTTTTCCCTCTCTGTTTCATTTTCAAGCAAACTGCTAGGTTGGAACGCGTTGGATTGTTTTTGTAGTCAGAAATCCAATGTCCTGTATTAATGGTGTTGCATGTATTAAAGACAGCATACAGGAAGAGTTCGAATTGGTCAATTCCAAATCATTGAATTTTCAGTGCAACAGCATTTACTTGTTGCCCGGATCAAATTTTCTTGACATCAAATCGTTTTATCAGTAGTATTTATAATTAGATTCAAATGCGAATTGAGCAGTTAGTATAGATGCAAAATAGAATGGAGGCAGAATTCATGTGTGGTATTGTAGGATATAACAGTAATCAGTCCGTAACGGACTTAATCTTAGATGCATTGGAGTTATTGGAATATCGTGGATATGACAGTGCGGGTCTGGCGACGATCAACAGTGATACCGGAAAAACAAAGTTGCGCAAATGTGCAGGCAGGGTCAATGATCTGAGAAAAACTTGTGAAAAGGATAAGAAGCAGTCCCGGTGTGGAATTGGTCATACCCGTTGGGCGACCCATGGGGGCGTGAGTGACAGCAATGCGCATCCACATCGTCAGGGAAATGTTGTTCTGGTTCACAATGGAATTATTGAGAATTATGAAGAATTAAAAGACCATTTCATGTTATATAAGGATTTGCGTTCCGAAACGGATACAGAAGTAGTAGCAGGTGTGCTCAACCGCTTATATCATGGAGATCCTCACGAAGCGCTGCGGGAGACCGTGAAACTGCTAAAAGGTACTTTTGCGTTGGTTGTGATGTTCGATGACCAGCCGGATGTGATCTATGCAATCCGAAATGTCAGTCCGATTGTGGCAGCTTATACAGAGAACGGAACCATGTTGGCCTCTGATATTGTTGCACTGGGAAATCATGCGAAGGAATATCTGGTAGTACCAGAATATCAGATTGTAGAATTGCATAAAAAAGAGATTAAGATTTTTGATCTCAAGGGAGCACAGCAGGAGATTAAATTCCTCAAGATTGATTGGGATACCTCACAGGGGGGAAAAGGAAAGTATCCGTTCTATATGGAAAAGGAAATTATGGAACAGCCACAGGCATTGCGTGCAACGATGGAGCAGCGCATTGTAGACGGACATATAGATTTGAGTGCTGACGGAATACCAGATGATATTCTGCAGGGCTGCGAAAATATTTGTGTGGTGGCATGCGGTACAGCGATGCACGCCGGTTTGGTTGGAAAATCCATCGTACAGTCCCGTCTGCATATGCAGATGAATGTGGAATATGCCTCCGAATTTATGTATTCTGATCCGGTCATTACACAGAAGACATTGGTTCTGGCAATGTCACAGTCCGGGGAAACCATTGATACCTTAGAGGCATTAAAATATGCTAGACGTCAAGGTGCTAAGAGCATTGCTGTCATTAACGTCAAGGGATCTTCCATTGCCAGAGAGAGTGATTACGTCATGTATACTGCGGCGGGCCCGGAGATTGCTGTGGCAAGTACCAAAGCGTATACGACACAAGTAGAAGTATTAATGCTATTGATCGGACGGATGGCAAAAGTGCGCGGTGTGTTTGATGATGCAGCGGAGCAGGAATATATTCGGAATCTGGAGCAGATTCCAGCAAAAGTGGAGGAGATTCTGAAAAAGAAACATGATATCCACAAGATCGCACGTCAGATGCTGTCTGCCAAGGATGCATTTATGTTAGGCCGTGGTCTCGATTACTCTATTCTGTTAGAGGGAGCGTTGAAATTAAAAGAGATTTCCTATATTCATACAGAAGCGTATGCAGCTGGGGAATTAAAGCATGGTACGATTGCATTAATTACAGAAAATACTCCGGTAGTTGCCGTTGTGACCCAAGAGCGGCTCAAGGATAAAGAATTGTCTAATATCAGGGAAGTGCAGTCCCGTGGCGCCGATGTAATCCTGTTCGTCAAGGATGGAATTGATATGGTGGATGCGGAATATGCTGCAGAACTGACATTGCCTGCTATGGCAGATGATTTTATGACATTCCCGGCTGTCGTGGTCTTGCAGTTATTAGCGTATTATGTATCTATGGATAAAGGATTGGATGTCGATAAACCTAGAAATCTGGCAAAAGTTGTTACCGTAGAATAGATTATTGGTTTCCAATGCCGATATTCTGAAATTGTTTTCCAACGAATTCCACAGTGGGAGCCAGCAAAATTACCATCAACACGGTCATTAATCCCACCTCACCGCCGGTAAAATAACCGATGACGGTGGCAAGCAGATCCAGCGACAGGCGGAGAGGACGAAAGAACCCGGACTTGCCTGTCGCTTTTTCTAATTTATTGCTGAGGATAAACGGGACGGCGTCATATGGCGCCATTCCATGGCCGCTGTTCATATAACAGGCGGCTGCTGTTACAAAGATCAGAAGTGTAGGGAGCAGAATCAGAAGACGCACTCCCAGGGACAAGTCGGCAGGAATATGGCATACATCGCTCCAGATCCAGCTAAAGAAATCAGCGGCATAGCCTACCAGAACCATATTTCCCACCGTTCCGGTTCCGATCAGGCGGTAGTTTCCAATGAGTACTGCAACCAGCAGAACGAGATTAAACAGCAATTGATAAGTTCCGAAAGACATATGAACCGTTCGAGATACGCCATAATTCATAGAAGAACAGGGATCTGTCCCCATCTGAGTCAATACCAGAAGCGATACGCCAAACCCCATCATAATGACGGAACCTAGCATTAAGAAAAAAGTTTGTATCCATTTTTTTGTGATTTTCATGTCGAATTACCTCTATTTCCCAATTTAACGTGAACATATTAACACAGGAATTTATTTGAAACAAGTATCTTACAAAAAAAAGAAAAAGGTGTTATACTAGTACAACAAATACGAAGTAACAGTAAAACATGTCTAAGTTTGTTGTTTTCGTGAAAGAATTTACGTATGGAACGGGGAGAGTGGCTCGTATTAGGTGTCTGCCAGGTGCAGATCAGCGGCGGCTAAGGCGAATGTGCCAGCCGGAAGGAGGCAGAAATATGTTTGAAAAAGGCCAGTTAATTATCTATGGAAGCACAGGGGTATGTATCGTGGATGGAATAGGACCTCTCGATTCCTCTCCAGCGACAGGAGACCGGGTGTATTATACCTTATCTCCATTTTATTCCAAAGAAAGTAGAATTTATACACCGGTGGACAACCAGAAGATCATCATGCGCCCCATTCTGACCCAGCAAGAGGCGGAAGATCTGATTCGTGAAATACCACAGATACAGGAATTGTGGATTGTAGATGAGAAAAAACGGGAAAAAGATTACAAAGATGCTCTGGCAAAAGCGGACTGCCACGAAATGATCCGGGTGATTAAGACCATCTATCCCCGGAAACAAAAGCGTCTGGCAGCAGGGAAAAAGGTGACTGCCAGTGATGAGCGTTATTTTAACATGGCGGAGGATTTTTTATATAAAGAACTGGCAATTTCTCTCAACATGGATCTGGAAAAAGTAGAAAGCTATATTCGCAGTCAAGTGGAGACAGAGGAGGAGCCGGCTTGACAACCATAGAAGATGGACAAAATCTGGAATGGAAAGAGAACATCGTTTTCATTCCACGTTAGATTAGAAGAAATAAAAATACAGGAAGTGAGGAACAATTCATGCAGCGTTTACGTAATGCACTACAGTCAATTGATCACAAAAGCTACCCGGCATACAAGGGCCTGCGGGGCAGCTACCGGTTTACACAATATCAATTAAATATTGACCATGTACAGGGAGACCCCTTTGCGGCGCCATCCCGTGTCAGTGTACAGATTACCGGAAAACAGGCAGGTTTTCCGGCGGAATATTATCAGCAGAAACATCGAAGAATTGCATTAGAGGATCATTTACTCCGTCTGTTTTACCGGGAGATTTCCGCTTATAGTTTCAAGGCCAAGGGTTCGGGCAAGAGCGGGCTCCTGTCAGTCAGCCATCCAGGGCAGGAAATTCTGGAACGCAGTGCCTGTCATATTGATGAACGCCAGGGAGACATTACCTTGAGGTTTTCGGTGGGATTTCCGGCGAATGGGCGAAGCATTAACGCCAGGGAATTAGAAAAAATATTATTCCAATATCTTCCGCCGGCGGTGGAGCATGCCTGCCTTTTCGCACGTATTTCCAAGCCAGCCTGTCAAGAGGTCATTGAGTTGGCAGATGATCAGAGATTTATTCGAGAATCCATGCAGGCAGAGGGGCTGGTTGCATTTATTGCGAATGGTTCCATTCTGCCAAGGGAGAGTGGAATATCGGAGAAGCCGATGCGTGAAGCAATTCCGTTTCAATCTCCGGCTTCCATGGAAATTACCTGGCAGTTACCGCATCACGGAGAAATCTGTGGAATGGGGATTCGCAAAGGAATTACTCTGATTGTCGGCGGGGGATATCATGGAAAGTCCACATTGCTGCAGACATTGGAAAAGGCGGTCTATCCTCATATTTCCGGTGATGGCAGGGAGTATGTGGCGACAGATTCCTCCGCCATGAAGATCCGTTCAGAGGATGGCAGGGCGATTTCAGGAAAAGATATCAGTATGTTTATTCGCAATCTGCCAAATGGGAGGGATACTGTAAATTTTTCTACCGAAGATGCCAGTGGTTCCACCTCGCAGGCAGCCAATGTCGTGGAAGCTATTGAGGCGGGCAGCCATACTTTGCTGATTGATGAAGATACCAGCGCAACCAATTTCATGATCCGGGATGAGCTCATGGAACGGGTAGTGGCGGCAGGTGCAGAGCCAATCGTTCCGTTTATCAAACGAGTGCGGGGATTGTATACACATCGCGGTGTTTCCACCATTTTGGTAGCAGGTAGCTGCGGCGCATTTTTCCATGTTGCAGATACAATACTACAGATGGAGAATTATCTGCCCCACGAGATTACAAAACAGGCAAAAACCGCAGCAGAAGATTTCCCGCTTAATTTTGAGGCTGAGGAAGAGGCGGAATATCCAGAGACCGAACGGCCGATTCGGATGCCGTCACAGCGTCCGGCAAAAGTAGGGCGGGACGGCAAAGAGCGCGGAACGAAGTTGAAGACGATGGGAACCGATGGTTTTCAGATCAATAAACAAAATGTTGATTTGAGGTATTTAGAGCAGATCACGGATGGGGAGCAGATGATGGCAATTGCCAAAGTGCTGGATGCCATTTTGAAGAAATACGATGGGCAGCAGGTTTTGTTGTCCAAGGTTTTAGACCAGGTAATGAATGACCTGGAGCAAAAGGGGTTTGCAGGGATGCCTGGAGGGGCAGGGCTGTCAGATATGGCAATGCCAAGACGTTATGAGATAGCTGGATGTGTAAATCGGTATCGCAGAAGGTAGCTGGTAGCTCTGTAAAAACATTATTTCCCGCCCGCTGAAACTATTAGGAATTTAATAACTGCTGTACTAGATAAATGTTCTTCCTTTTGTTATACTGATGAGGTAGCACATGTTGTGGGCCGTTTGAGCCATCACATTCATTTCAGAGGAGGACAGACGATATGAAGCAGAAACTTAGGGGTAAGCTGATCGTGTGGACGTTAGTTTGTGCGATGCTGTTTAGTGTGCAGGGATTGTCAGGCACGATGACAGCATCAGCAAAAGCAAAAGCACCAAAGATCAGCAAGAAATCAGTGACAGTCAAGGCGGGTAAGAGTACAAAGGTAACCATAAAAAACAAACCTGCCAAAGCAAAGGTAACTTGGAAGTCCAAAAACAAAAAAATTGCCACGGTAAAAAATGGCAAGATCAAAGGTGTAAAAGCAGGCAGTACAAAGGTAACTGCAAAAGTTACCTACAAAAAAGCAAAAAAGAAAGTAAACAAGAATTTTACAGTGAAAGTCAAAGTCACCGCAGCAGATGCAAAGAAACCGGTTGTCATGAAACATCCTACACCGTCGCCTGTGTCGCAGACAACGACATCACCGCAAACAACGGCACAGCCACAGACAACGACGTCACCGCAAACTACGACATCACCGCAGACATCGGCGCAGCCAACTGAAGTTCCAACAGTGACACCTATGCAGGAGGTTTCCAACTTGACAGAGGAGCATCCGTCTGCGAATGGCATTGTGACAAAAGACAATGGATTGATGAGAAATAACATTTCTGCGCAGGACCTGGCAAGTGTAATGGGGATGGGATGGAATGTTGGAAATTCTCTGGAACAGACTTTGGCTAGCAGTTGTACCAGCTTAAGCCCGGAAGAGCAGGAGGCTCTGACCGATGCTGATTGGGTAACGGGTTATGAAACTAACGCAGCGAATCCGGTATCCACACAGACATTATTTGATGGGCTAAAAGAATATGGTATTAAGACAATCCGTATTCCAATTGCCTGGACGAATCTGATGAAAGTAGAAAAGCAGTCGGACGGTTCAAACTACTATAAGATTAATGACGCCTATTTTAACCGTGTGGAAGAGGTAATGAACTATGCCCTGAACAATGAAATGTATGTCATTATCAATATCCACTGGGATAATGGCTGGTGGGGGATGTTTGGAGATAAAGATACCTCCGTTCGCACAGAGGCATGGAAGAAATATGAAGATTTTTGGAAACAGATTGCAAATCGCTATGCAGAATATTCCGACCGCCTGATCTTTGAGGGTGGAAATGAGGAATTGGGAGAGCGACTCAATGATGACTGGAAAGGCGGCAGTGTCCAGACCGGAACACTGACCAAAGAAGAAACTTATGAACTGACCAATCAGATTAACCAAAAGTTTGTTGATATTGTACGTGGCACAGGAATCAATGAAGATGGAACAAAGAATAACAATTATTACCGGATGCTGTTAATTCCGGGATATGATACCAATCTGCACCAGACTTGTGGCGACAAGTATTCGGACAAGGCGAAAACCGGCAATGACAAGCTGACCTATACCATGCCGACAGATGTGGCGGAAAATGGGATTTCCAGACTGTTCGTGTCGATTCATTATTATGACCCATTGGGATGGGGAATTGCCAAAACGGTTGCTTCCTATGAAACACCAAAGGGAACCTCCGAATTCCAGGATACCTGGGGAAGCGAGGCTGATTATGCGGCAATGCAGGAAGATTTTGATGCTGTGAGGGAAGCCTATATTGAGAAAGGGTATGGGGTCATCTTTGGCGAATTTGGAGTAGTTTCTACAAGTAAAGATGGCATCCCGGAATACCACAAGGAGTTTTTCAGCAAATGCCGGGAATATGGTGGCATGGTTCCGGTAATGTGGGACGAAGGAACTTATGTAGACCGTACTGGAAGCGGCAATAAAGGGAAAAAAGCCTATTTTGTTTATGAAGATATCGGAAAAGTGTTTTCTGACATTACCGGCATGGCTCCAGAGTTATCTGATCGGGCGGCGGCTACATTAACACATACCGGTATCCCGCAGGATATTGTGGCGGAAAACCAGAATCCTCTGGTAGTGGCAACCTGGGAAGGAGATTTCATGAGAAATACCACAACCTCAGCGGATGTGGACTTAGATCATATTAGAGAAGTATTTGGAGATGAATTTATTAATCTGTATAATGACCAGGAGGTAGGAGGCATTTTCCGCACAAACCAGATTACAGTGAATACAGACGAAAAATATGCCGGACTGTCTTTGACGCCGACACATTCCAGTGAATGGTGGCATTCCCATTTTGAAATCAGTGATTGGACGAAGCTGGAACAACCATGTATGCGAATTACCATGCATGAAGACGATATCAGTCAGGCTGCGCAGCTCCAGATGGGATATAGCGCCGAAGCCCCAGGAAACGGAGGCTCCTGGAGATATGATACTACCTATGAACAGGCGGTTTGGGACCGTGTAGATGGCAAAGATGTGTTACGGCGGGACGAAGAAGGAAATATCGTTCTGGCAGACACTGCATGGATTGGAAAGACACTGATGTTAGACAAGAAGGTGCTGGAAAATTATCCGGTCCTTGTCATAACAACCAATCAGTTCCGGGGCGTGGATTTCCAGAAGATTGAGTTCTGTGATGCAGCATACAATGCAGATGGAACACCATTTCAGTCGGCGGAAAAATGATGTTTGAAAGAAAATAAAAAATGTTAAATAGAAACGGCCGTTGTAATCTATCATTTCATTGCAACGGCTGTTTTGCTATGACTCGTCATGTAATTTCCCCAAAAACGAGGAATCCTGCCTTCTGCTCGAGAGTATAGAACGAGAAATAGCTCATAATGTATTATAAGTAATTTTGTAATACAATAAGAAATTGTGTAATATATCTAACGAAATTTGTCTATATAGCAAAAAAATTGGTAAAAATAAGAAAATTAAAAATAGGACTAGCCAAATAAAAATTTCTGTGATATGATATATGCTGTAATCTTGACTAGGGTCTACATATCCCGTGTGGAATCCGGTCAAAAGTAGTAGAAAAATCAAAAAGGGATTAAAAAGGAGGAAGAAACAATGAGGAAACAGTTCAAAAAGGCCTTGTCCATGGTTCTTTCCGCAGCCATGGTCTTGACTCTGGGTTCTGGATTAGAACTTCAGTCAGCAAAGGCTGCAGACAAAACATGTTCCGTTGTTTTCTGTGATTCGGAATCTAAGGCGTCATTAGACCTTGGTACGATCAATGGAGACGGAACATATACGCTGAAGTATACGGGTAAATTCAGCGCAAATGAGAAGAACACCGCACTATATCTTCAGTTTGGTGATGATAAAGGAGTTGGCGTAGAGGGTGCAAAGTCACCGGCGGTAAAAAATGTTACTGTAAAGGCAGATGGTAAAGATGTTGAGCTTACTGAAGCACCAGCAATTGCTAAAGATGGAAAGAAAGTTCAGATCCAGTTTTATAACGCATGGGGCGGTAAGCCTTGGGATGGTACTAATCCATCAACTATCCTGAAAAATGGAAAAACGGCATTAGACTGTGAACAGAGCTTGGAATTCACATTTACATTGGAAGGATTCTGGGATGCTCCAGCAGCCCCAGAAGATACAGCAAATCCAGGAACTGGCAGTGGTGCAGAGACACCTGATCCAAGTGAGACAGCAGATCCAGGAACTGGTAGCGCTACACAGTCTCCGGCGCCGGCGGCAACAGATGCACCGGACCCAGTAGATACACCATTTGAAGCTGGATTCCAATTAGCAGATAATGATTGGGCAATTCAGGATGGTCCAGAAGATCCGGCAGCAGCAGAGGCAAAAGGCATTAAGCTGTACGATGCAAAAGTTCCTGGAAAAGGACAGTATAAGATTGCAGCTGACTATCGTGGAACAGATGCTGAACTGGCGAATGGAATGGCGTTCTCCGCAATCTATATTATTGGAGCTGAGACATACTTCCCGAATTATTTGATTCGTATTGATGCGATGAAGATTAACGGTGAGGCTGTACCTGCAGAGATATTAGACAAAGCATATACATGTTCTGATGACAGTAAAACTACAAGAATTAACACCTATAATAGTTGGTGTCCAGAGGATGATGCGCAGAAACGTAAAGATAAAGATGCTCGTAGTCTTTGTGACATTACAGAAGCGACACCATATTTGTTAGAAGATTATATTGATGAAGAAATTAAGACTGTAGAAATAGCATTTACTTATGGTCCTAAAGACTATGTTACAGAACAGCAGAAGCAGAACTTAGATGAGTCTATTATTGTAGAGCCAACAAATACTCCTGAGCCAGGAAATCCTACACAGAACCCTGGTGGTAACTCTACACCAAATCCAAACCAGCCTACACAGACACCTGGTGGAACACAGCCTACAAAGGCTCCTGCTCCTACTCAGGCACCAGCTGCTGGTCTGACGAACGGAACAACCGCTAAGGTTGGTGGAGCTACCTACAAGGTAACAGATGCTAAGGCAGGTGCCGTAGAGTTCTCAGCACCTAAGAAGAACGCTACCAGTGTAACCATTCCAGCTACGGTTAAGGTTAATGGCAAGAGCTGCAAGGTAACCAGCATCAAAGCAAAAGCATTCAGTGGAAACAAGAAACTGAAATCTGTAGTAATTGGTAAGAACATCAAGACAATTGGCAAACAGGCATTCTTCAAGTGTTCTAAGTTAAATAAAGTAACATTCAAGGGTACTGCTGTTAAGAAGATTGGTGCAAAGGCATTTGCTAAGACCAATAAGAAGATGACGGTAACCGTACCGAAGAAACTTAAGAAGAAAGCTCTCAATAGTTATAAGAAACTTATGAAGAAAGCTGGAGTTAGTAAGAAAGCTAAATATAAGAAGAAATAATATAACCGATTGAGTTCAGAAAACCTATTTACCTATATGCTGTGTTGGAAGAATTAGTATATTTTTCCAACCGGCAAAAAGTGCCCTGCAGTATGTTGCAGGGCACTTTTTTTATGCAGACAGCTCATAGGGGGCTGCTTTCTTGTTGTGCGAAAATGCGCTGTGAGAAGGAACGGTTTGTGGGAGAGTATAAGCTGCACAACTTTCTTACACACCAGAGATACGTTGTATATAGCTGGTTATTTCCATGGAATCTTGGATACGGCCTGTCCAGCAAAAAATGGAAACAGGCTAGTCAAAATCAGAAAAATATGTTATAATCATTTCGTAGTGATTTTATTATTATATAATGTTGAAGGAGGAGGATATAATGAGAAAACAATTCAAGAAAATTATTTCTGCGGTTTTGACTGCAGCGATGGTTTTGTCTGTTGGTTCTGGCGTAAATCTCAAATCAGCCAGTGCAGCAGATGAACCGGCAGCGGGCGCAGAAGACACTACAGACGAGGCAGGGTTTACTGCGATGATCGGTTTTCAGACCAGTGACTATGATTGTAGAGATTCCTATGACGATCAATACTTTAGTGTGGGTCAGGAATATCTGTCCTGGTTGACGAAACAGGATTCCGCAGTAGATTTAACCAATGTTAAAACCTGCAACGGTCGGAATATTTACTATAATGGTAACGCAGCAGCCATTAATAAGAAAACATTGCTACTGAGAAATCCAGAAAAAGTTGAATTAAACAAAGATGCTGTTGCTACCGATGTGAAGATGACGAAAGACGGTGAGTATACGGTTGCGATCAATAATCTGAATCTGAATACGAATCCGAATGGTGAAGCAGAAGCAGCGAATGAAATCTTTAATATG
The DNA here is from genome assembly GCA_947644195.1 of uncultured Clostridium sp. Classification (GTDB taxonomy): domain Bacteria; phylum Bacillota; class Clostridia; order Lachnospirales; family Lachnospiraceae; genus Butyribacter. The sequence goes on along the minus strand of CANRZB010000002.1, from coordinate 71,362 downwards.
CTGTTTGTTGCAGCAGATATTCCGATGGCAGAGGCAGACGGAGTTGAGGTAAAAGCTTCTTCTGTAAAAATTGATGGAGAAGAAATAGCATCCGATTTAGTATTACCACAGAAATCTGACCACAAGAAATATGGACAGTTTATGTTGGCAGATGCCTATAATCCAGATGCTTATGAAAGCATTGGCTTTGGCAAAGACGACAATGCATTGACGAAGATTCCGGAAGAAAGCATTGAGATTACCTTCCGTATTTCTGGCGTGAACTGGGATTCTCCAAAATATCAGCCAGAAGAAGTAGATTTCAGTCAAAGGCCGGAAGAACCGACCGAAGAGCCAAACCAGACGTCTGCACCAACTAACCCACCGATTACGCCGGTAAAGTTATCCCAGCCATTTGACATTGGTGTGGTTGCGAATGTTAATACTGCTTTAACGAAAGAGGTTGAAGATTCTGCAGCAGAAAACGGTAAGATTATGGCTTCTGTTTTCGGTAGCAAAGAATATTGGGAGCTGTTAAAGACTTCCATTGTAAGTAAAAAGGGAGAACATGATTATGGTGATCATAAGCAGACGTTCTATGAGGATAATGCTTCCAGTCTGCATATCACAGAAACAGGTGAGTACAAGCTGACGGTAACGGCATTAAAAACTACCGATGATATTACAGCGGATGGAGCAATCTGGCTTCCAATTGTTCCAAACCAGATGCCGAAAGATTATAACCTGGTAGGTAATACTATTACCGTTGGAGATAAGTCATACGCATGGGGTGGTAGTCTTTATACGGATGCAACGGATAGCGTCAGATTGTCTGTCTGCAACCAGTGGGAGACGAATGACAGCCTGAAACCTATGGCTAATCCGGTTAAGGCTTCCATTCCTGTAAATGAAGGTGATAAGATCACATTTACATTCTCTGTTACAGGAGAGGCTCCGAAGATTCCGGACCCGACACCAGTACCTACCGCAGCTCCGGCCGCTAAGTCATACAATGCATATCTGGGATTCCAGACAGATAACTGGCTGTACCGTGATCCTTGGCAAAATCCAGATTCAGGTTTGAAATCTAAGGAATATAATTACAAATCACAGATTGCACTGAATTATGCCAACAAGACCACTGCTTTTAATGCAAAGATTAAAGATGCTAAGATCGTACAGGGAACAACGAAGTATTCTGTTTCTATCTCCGGTGTCAATCTCAAGACATTAAAGGGAAATGACGCAAAGGCAACTGCGGCAACGAAATTTCATATGTTGTTTCTTTCAACGGATATTCCGCTGACGATGAAAGGCGTGAAATGTACAGACGCTACCCTGAAATTAGATGGCAAGACGATCAAGACTTATAAGACCGTGCCTTGCAAGGGAGATGCGACAGGCTATTACATGTTAATGCTGGCAGACGCATATGCACCGGATGATGGAACCAAAGGGGCAGAGTTCCCAAGCGGGAAAGAGTTAAAGACACTTCCAACCAGCAGCATAGAAGTTTCCTTCTCCATCTCAGGTGTAAACTTTGATAAAACACCAATGGGACCAACGAAAGGCAAGACCTTTACCAAAGGTAATTTCAAATATAAGGTAACTAAGGAATCCATGAAATCTTCTAAGACCAAGAAGATCAGCAATGGTAAGGTTACAGTAGTAGGCTTGTCTAAGAAAGGCAAGAAAGCAAAGAAACTGACGATACCTGCTGCATTCAAGCAGAAAAAAGGAAAATTCCTGGTAACGCAGTTGAAAGCTGGTGCATTGAAATCAGCGAAGGCGTCTTCCATTACTGTTGGTAAGAATATTAAGAAATTACCTAAGAATTCATTCTTAAAATGCACGAATTTAAAGAAGCTGACCTTTAAGGCCAAATTATCTTCTGTCAAGAAAAATGCATTTAAGGGCTGCAAGAATAAGATTTCTATTGCAGGAAAAGCAAAGAAAGCAAATGTGAAGAAGATCAAAAAGGTCTACAAAAATGTAAAATAGAGAGTTAAAATTTACTTAAAATTTTCGAGAAAGGCAGGTAAGCAATTTACTTGCCTTTCTCTGAACAATGGAGATTGTTTTTTATGTATTGTCATAGAGGCGATTTCATTTGAAATGGTACAAGGAAACAGAAGGGGGTTACAGGTACAATGAAGAAAATTGCAACAAATCGCTTGATTGCGCTGCTGATGACGTTTGCCATGGTCATGACGATCGGTGGCTTCAGTAGTCTGACAGCGAAATCAGCCAGTGCAGCAAAGGTGATGAAGCTTTCAAAGAAGACTCTTACTTTACAGGTGGGTGCTTCTAAGAAAGTTACTTTGAAAAATGCTCCGAAGGGTGCGAAGATAAAGTGGTCATCAAAAAATAAAAAGATTGCTACAGTATCCAAGAAGGGAAAAATTACTGCAAAAAAGGCAGGAAAGACGAAGGTAACGGCTAAGGTTACATACCGCAAGAAAGGGAAAAAGATTACCAAGAGCTTGAAAGTGACCGTTAAGGTACAGAAAGCGAAAGCAGTGAAACCAACCAATACCCAGGCACCGACTAATCCTGTAGCATCTGTAAAGCCAGGTAATGCTGCGACTCCAGCGCCAACGGCAACTATTCCGGTGGAATCAACCAAAGAGCCTGCAGAACCAACGAAGGAGCCTATTGTTTTACCAACCGTTCAGCCATTTGATGAGACTTCCAATCTGACAGATGAACATTTGTCTGAGAATGGGATTGCAACCAAAGATAATGGACAGATGCGCGATATGAATAGTGATGAGTATATGCGCGCTATGGGTATGGGATGGAACTATGGTAATTCCTTAGAACAGGCGATTGATACCTCAAAGATGACAGAGGAAGAAAAGGAATCTGTTGATGTACACTATTGTGAGACATCGGCGAATAACGTTGCTTTGACCCAGAAAAATGTAGATGGATTAAAGGCATATGGATTTAATAATGTGCGAATTCCGGTTGCCTGGTCAAACCTAATGGATATTTCTGAGGACGGAATGACCTATACAATCAATCCAGAATATATGGACCGCGTGGAAGAGGTTATGAACTACTGTCTGAATAATGAAATGTATGTCATTATTAACATTCATTATGACGGCGACTGGTGGGGACAGTTTGGTGATCAGGACCAGAGCATCCGTGATATGGCTTGGGCCCGTTACCGTCAGATCTGGACACAGCTTTCAGAGCGCTACAAGGAATATTCTGACCGTCTGATCTTTGAATCAGCAAACGAGGAACTGGGAGACCGTTTAAACGATGACTGGAGAAATCGCAGCACGGCAAATAAAACGGGTGTTTTGACTGTGGATGAACAGTATGAGACTTTAAATCAGATCAATCAGGAATTTGTAAATATTGTGCGTGACTCTGGTGGAAATAACGAAAAACGTTATCTGTTAATTGCGGGATATAGCACAAATATTGACATGACCTGCAATGATCGTTTCAAGATGCCGACAGATACAGAGGAAAACGGTGTCAGCAAACTGAGTGTATCAGTACATTACTATAATCCATGGAATTATTGTGGTGGTAGTGAGTATCATCAGGGTGAGGGCGATGCACCACGTCGCTTTTCCTGGGGAGATGATGCAGATCTGGCAGATATGCGTCCCCAACTGGATAAAATGAAAAAATTTACCGAGCAGGGTTATGGGGTCATTATTGGGGAGTATGGTGTACAGACAACAGCGGCAGACGGTGTGCCGGAGTATCTGAAGGAAATAGCAAAATATTCTCTTGCCTATGGAATGATTCCGGTATTATGGGACAATGGTGCCTGGTATAACCGGGAGAAAAATTACATTAACTATGGCAATGTAGCGGATGCTATTTTGGAAGTGACTGGAGCATCGGGTGAAGGTTTGAAACGCAGTAAAGAGGATACCAGCATGCCACTCTATCGGGATAAAACAGAGGAGGAGGCAAATCTGACGCCACTCTATACCTGGGAAGGGGAATGGAAGAAAAATGGTGGTGACGGAGAGTCCTATATCAAACCGTCTATCAGTTCCGTGAGTGAGGATGGCAAATGGACGTTCCATTGTAATACTTATGGATATTGGTCTGTAATCTATTCTGAGGATTTAAAGAATATGACGCAGCCGTATCTCCGTATTACCTGCAAAGATGGTGATATGGATAATTCTGCATTAGAGTTAAGCGGTGCGGATTTCAAAGAGAAATATCCAGCCTCCATCGGTTTGTTTGATCCGAATGAGCAATGGGAGACCAATTCTGATTTTGCGTTGGAGAAATCCAGCCAGTCCGGGAAAAAATCTGAGATTCCGGCAGAAGATGGATGGTCAGGAAAGATTTTTGCGGTAGATCCTAATATTGTTAAGGATCATGAGATTATCTGGATGTCATGCTCGAACAAACCAATTATTACTAAGATTGAAGTGTTTGACGGTCCAGAAGTTGACTGGAAAAACTAATAATTTTGTCATACGATGACAGAAATGAGGTGTGTGATGAAGAAAGGATACAAGAAACTGTTAGCATATGGTTTGGCTGCCGCATTGATGGTAACATCAATGCCTGCATGGGGATTTTCTGGCAGCAAAACAGCATCAGCAGAAGAAGGAGAAGGGATCTATACTGTCCGCTCCGCCAATACATCGGATATTCAGGTTCCGGATGCAGCAGCAGAATTTCGGGATTTGTCGGCGGAGGAGATCACGCAGGAAGCGGGGACAGGCTGGAACCTGGGAAATACACTGGATGCCTGGACGGGTGATAATTACCTGACAGGAGAGACATTATGGCAGAATGTCGTAACAACGAAAGCATTGATTAAGTCGGTACATGATATGGGCTTTAATACGATCCGTATTCCGGTAACCTGGGGTGCTAATATCAATGACGATTACTCTGTAATGGAGCAATGGATGAGCCGGGTGCAAGAGATCGTTGATTATGCGATTTCAGAGGATATGTATGTGATTCTTAACCTCCATCATGACGGTGCCCGTAATGATGATCCAACGCCGCATGGATGGCTCAATGTGGATGGTCCGGATGAAAGTTTTGATGCTGTCCGCGAGAAATTTAGCGGATTGTGGACGACCATTGCAGAACGTTTCAAAAACTATGATGAGCATTTGATATTTGCTGCTATGAATGAGGTCTTTGGTGATGATCCTCTGATGGATGGTAATGATAAAAAACATAATAACGACTGCCTTGGATGGAAGCCGCAGTATGGATATACGGAAGAAGAGAAGGAATTGCTTTTAATCGAATTTGAGCGTATTGCCCAGTTGAACCAGGATTTTGTGGATGTTGTACGTGCTTCCGGCGGAAATAATGATATGCGGTGGATTGCAATACAGCCGCATAACACCATGATTCATGCTGTTTTTGATGAGGAACTTGGGTTTGAGATGCCTGTCGATACGTCACAGCGTATTATGATGGAAGTGCATGATTATGATGCATTCTCCCTAACCAAAAGTATGAATGAAGATGAGAAGAATTCTTATGCACAGCAGTTTGCAATGCTACAGAGCAATTATGTTGAGCAAGGGATTCCGGTTGTTATTGGCGAATATGGATTTCGTGAGAAAGGAAATGTCCGAAAAGCCAGTTTTGAAGGGGTAGGATATCTTCTTAAAAAGTATTCGCTGATTGGATGTGCCTGGGATAATAACAGCGATAGTAGTGGTGATAATTATAGGATAATAGACAGGACTGCTATGAAGCCGTCTGATAATAGTGTAGCAGCAATATTAAGAGGATTTTATAATGTGACAGATCCGTCGGAAGTTGCCTATGAAACGGAGACTATTCCAATGACAGAAATAGAGGTCGATGCTTCCACTCTGGAAATGACGGCGGGAGATATGCAGACATTGACAGCGCAGGCAAGCGCTCCTGCAGACACCAATGATGTGATTGTTTGGTCTACCTCTGATGCAAATGTAGCATCTGTATATCATGGCATGGTTAGAGCGAAGTCTCCGGGAACGGTTAAGATTACTGCAAAAGCATTGACAGGAACTGCAGTAAAAGAGATTACGGTAACAGTGGCTCCTAAGGAGCTGGATGACCCAACGACGGATATTACGACTAATTATGAGACAATTGAATTGGCAAAGGGGCAGGAGACTTATTTGACTGCGGAAACTAATAACTCTGAAAAAGTCAGATTTGTTTCAGATAATGAGCCTATCGTGAATGTATCCTGTGACGGTAGAGTGTTAGCGAAGGAAAACGGTTCTGCGAATATTAAAGTTGTTACTTCAGATGGATATAGCGTGACGGTGCCGGTTACTGTCAAGAGAGCGGAAGTAGGTAATATTGCGGATCAGTTAAGGCTGGTTATCAGAGCACAGTATAATTCGGGAAGTGGTGATTCCTATTATGGCGGTTCTATGATGGGCAGTGAGTTTATTACGATCAAATCGGATGGCACGTATACCTTATCTTTGGATACGGCAGTTGATCTTCCAAAAGAAGCGACGGAGAAAGGCGTAACGAATTTAAATGGCCTGGGTGCGTTATATATTTATGATTACGATGTTGCTTCAAAGAATACCAAGAGAAGTGAGATACCGGAAGATACGATGATCAGCTATTCCAGCATTAAGATTAATGGCGAAGAGCTGCTGCTGGGAGAGACGCAGGATTATTATGCGGTCAAAGGATCTATCTTTGATACCGGAAATCCTTTTAACGCATGGGAGGGATCTGTTGTACAAAGAGATAAATTTGAGGTGAAATCAAATTCTATTTCTTTCCCGGCAATTGAAAATCCTACAAAGATCGAGATAACATTTTCGGTAAAAGGTTATAAGGAGGAGATCAAAGCAACGGAGCAACCGACATCTACTCCTAATAATACGGTGGCACCAAATGTGCCGAAGAATACGGTGGCACCATCAGCAAACCCAGTAGTTAAGAAACCAGCGAAAGTAGGCAATGTTAAATTAAAAGCTGCCAAGAAAAAGATGACAGTAACCTGGAAGAAGCAGGCTGGCATGAAATATAAAGTTGCCTATAGTACTTCCAAAGCTAAATTAGCAAAATTAAAGAACGGTAAAGTAAGTGCAAAGGGGGTAAAAGTGGTAGATTCCACTTCTGCAAAGAAGGTTATCAAGAAGTTGAAGTCCAAGAAAAAATACTATGTAAAAGTATGCGCTTATACTACTGTGAATGGTAAGAAAACTTATGGTAAATGGTCTGCTGTCAAAAATAAAAAAATAAAATAGTGTTTTAAGCACGAAATGAGAATGTTAGGGACATTGCTGAATAACGAATGATTAGTTAGGAAGCGATGTCCCTAAATGCTATTTTATGGTAATTCCATTTTCAATTTTATAACTTGCTTCTATCCTCATTCATACAGATAATACGTAGGTTTATGCGATTTTATCTACATGCATTTTTTGCATGTCTCTTTTGTGCTACTAATTGTCCTGAAAATTAAGGTGTACTGGTTTGAGAAGCAATATAATATTAATAATATTCAAATGCTAGGATAATTTATCAATAAAATATCCAATATGCAAGAATAGTAATATCATGCAATGTTTTTAACAGAAGGAAGGGGGCTTTTTATGAAGCTTAAACAAGCAAAAAAATGGCTGGCTATGGGGCTTAGTTTGGCTATGGTTGCATCTAGTTTTAGTATGATGCCAGGACAGAGTGCAGCCGCTGCCAAAAAGAAGAAAGCAGGAGTGAAGCTTTCCAGCAAAAAAGTAACGATTAACGTAGGAAAAACCAAGAAATTAAAGGTTAAAAAGACCAAAGTAAAAAAGATCAAATCGATTAAATGGAGTTCCAAACAGAAGAAGATCGCTACGGTCAACAAAAAAGGAAAAATTACAGCGAAAAAAGTCGGAACGACTAAAATTACCGCTAAAGTAAAATATATCCTGAAAGGGAAAAAGAAAGTTGTAACCAAGAAATTAACCTGTAAGGTAACAGTTACCAATCCGGGAGCATCTGCTCAAGGAAACACACCTGGTACAGCAACAAAAGCACCAGGAGTACCAGGAACTGCAACGCAGGCACCAGGAGGTGCAACACAAGCGCCGGGAAATACAACACAGAAGCCGGGTGATGCAACGCAGGCACCAGGAGATGCAACACAAGCACCGGGTGGTGCAACACCATCGCCAACAGTACCGTCGGAACCATCCAATCTTGGGGAACCTCGTGAGATTACCCAGTCAGACGGAACCAAGCTGACGATCAGAGATAACGGTTCGGTTCGCAAAGATATTTCAGCACAGTGGTTGGCTGCTAATGAAATGAAGACCGGTATTAATCTGGGAAATACATTAGAGGCTACCTGGGGACTGGATTATAAGCGGGAGCATACCTTTACTCGAGAAGAGTATGATAAGGCATGGAAACAGCCGGAAACAACCCGTGCTTACATAGAGTGTCTGCACAGTTATGGAATTAATACACTTCGTCTTCCGGTAGCATGGTCAAATGGTGATAAGGATGATGGAACGGATACCATTGATCCGTTGCTTTTGGACCGTGTAGAGGAGATTGCTAACTGGGCATTGGATCTGGGAATGTATGTCATTATCAATGATCATTGGGATAACCAGTGGTGGGGACGTTTTGGCGCCTGCAAGTTTGAGTACACTACAGATGAAGATGGCAATGAAGTTAAAAAGAAAGTGGTTGACCAGGAGACGCGTGATTCTGCGTGGGTTCGTTATGAGAGATATTGGACACAGATTGCAGAGCGTTTCCAGGGTTATTCTGACCATCTGATTTTTGAGGGTGCGAATGAAGAGCTTGGTGATCGTCTAAATGATGAGATTGTTATTACAGAAGATTATTGGGGATATGCAAAGCCAAGTACGGCAACTAAGGAAACAATAACCTGTAGTGGAAATCTGAAATCAGAAGAGTGTTATGCAATGGTAAATAAAATTAATCAGACTTTTGTGGATCTGATTCGTAAGACTGGTGGAAATAATGCATACCGTTTTCTGTTGATTCCAGGATATAATACAGATATCAGTTCTACCTGTGATAGAAAGAATGATGCAGAAGAGTATATGTACCAGATGCCGAAAGACTCTGAGGAGAACGGTAAGAATAAGCTCTTTGTATCTCTACATTTCTATGTGCCAACGGATTATGCATTAGATAATGGCGGTGGAGATTATACCGAAGAAGACCGCGAAGTAACGAAAGAATTGTTCAGTAAAGTGGAACGTTTTAGTAAGGAAGGATATGCAACGATCATTGGTGAGTGTGCAGTATGTGAGCCATCTGCTGTAGTAGGCAATGTAATTACCTGGTATACTGATGTCTTTTCAGAATCTGCTAAATATCATGCCGTGCCTTGTATCTGGGATACGGGAGCGTATTTTGATCGAGAGGCACCAGCTATCAATTACAAAGATGTGGCTGATTTCTTAAATGAGTGGAATGGAGCTTCCGGTTCTACGGAAGGTATTACCAGGGTAACTGGTGGTGGGCAGCCGCCGTCAGATACCAAGGTAGAAATTCCAGATTATATTGATAAGGAATTATGGGAGAATCCGGGAATTCATGCGTATATGTTCTATCAGACCAATACATTTAATTACCGTGATGCTTATAAGCCATTAAAAAATCTTAGAAAAAATGCTCATAGCTGGGATTTTGTCAGCACTGCTACTGCAGATACCGTGGTAACAGATGTAGATCTGATCGAAGACGGAATGGAATATACGGTTAAGATTGATAACTTTGGATTAAGTGGTGCGAAATTCAATATGTGGGGTATTTCCACAAATATTGAACGAAAAAATATTTATACAGATTTGGATCTTAAAGCAACCGCTGTTTCAGTTATGATGGATGGCGTAGAAATGCTGGAAGAGGAAAAACCGATGATTCTCAAAACGGATGATCAGTATGCAGACTTTATGTTAGTAAATGCTTATGATGATTCAAGACCGCAAAGTGATTATCCTTTGGGGGCTGAGAATGAAAATGAGGATTTGACAATGCCGACTCAGAGTCTGGAGATTACATTCCGCATTGAAGGTATTGGTCCGGTGTTGGCAGATATCGAGTCTGGAGAGTTTATTGATCCAGAGACTGATTTGAAAATCAGCGAGATCGAAGCAAAAGTAGATTAGTTTATAGAGAAAATTGATGCGAGTTATTTGGTTGTATAACGAAGACAGATTGTTTTTTCTAATCTAATCTGACCTCGAAATAAGTGATTGGAGAAGGACATATTCTATGGTTAAAGAATATGTCCTTCTTTTCGTACTTAACAAATAATCTTATAAAATTTGACAAATACGATAATTTTCCCCCCTATATTTTACAAATTCGTCAATAGATTTTTTATGATTTTACATGTAAACTGGCAGAATAGAGTGATTCAAGAAAACATCAATAGATAAGGGGTGGGAAATGAACGAACAAAAGCTAACAGAGGGAATGGGAAGAATTGTAGAAATGTTGCCGATGAAGACATTATCCAAAATGCAGGGACCCTTGGATATTCCTATGACAAACGATTATCTTTTCCGAGCATTACTGCAACAAAATAACCAGGTCTTAAAAGCATTGATCTGTGCATTATTGCATTTGGATGATGAGTCTATTCAGGAGGTGGTAGTAGAAAATCCGATCGAGCTGGGCAAGAGTTACGATGAGAAGGATTTAATTTTGGACATTAAAGCGTTATTGAATGGTAATATAATCATTAATCTGGAGATGCAAGTGGTAAACGAGCTTAACTGGAAAGAACGGTCGTTGTGTTATTTAAGCCGGACTTTTGACAATCTGAATCGGGGAATGGATTATTCATCCATTAAACCTGCCATACAGATTGGAATATTAAACTTTTCTCTTTTTCCAGAGGCATGCGAATTTTATGCAAATTATTATATGATGAATGAAAAGACAAATCAAAAATATAGTGACAAATTTCGCTTGGCTGTGGTAGACTTAACACAAATAAAACTTGCAACAGAAGAGGACCGTGCCTATAAAATTGACCAATGGGCGCAGTTTTTTAAAAGCAAAGATTGGAGTGAGTTAGCCATGTTAGCAAAGGAGAATTCAGATATTCAGGCGGCAGTAGGAACTGTTTACCAATTGAGTAAAGAGAAACAGATTCGTCAGCAATGCGAAGCTAGAGAGGATTTTTATAAGCGGGAACGCGACCGACAGCGTAGGGATGCACAGGCAGAACTCAGGGATCAAAAATTGGATGAAAAAGAACGGGAAATAGAAAAGAAAGAGCAGGCGGTCGAGCAGAAAGAACAGGCAGTAGAGCAGAAAGAGCAGGCAGTCGAGCAGAAAGAGCAACAGATGAAAGAAGAAAAACGATTACTTTTGCAATGGGAGGAAAATTTAAAAGCAAGAGAACAGGAGATAGAAAAACTGAAAAATTTTTCGATGAAAAAATCAAAATAGTGTTAAAAACTGGTGTGATAATTATAGACGGGGTGGTAAAATATGTCTATAATATTAGACATAATGTTAGTCAAGATGTTCCAAGATTTTTTGTATCAGATATTTGCTAATTTAATTAAAGTTGCATGGAAATGCAGTAATACATTTAATTGGCATATATAAAGGATGGATGAAAATTTTTTGGATATCTTATTAATGCAGGGTATTACAAAATGCAAGGAGGTAGCAAAATGAAAGTAGCAGACGGTTTTTGGCTGAGCAAGAAGGGGTATGATGTAAGATATGCGTCGCAGGCATATAAGATTGAAACGACAGAGAATTCGATTAAGGTATTGGCGACACCTTATACTGTAATGAATCGTGGTATGACATTGGGAGGACCAAATCTGGAAATTACCTATTCTTCCACATCTGAAAATATTATTAAGGTGCATATTGACCATTACCGCGGTGGATTGGATAACGCTCCTCGTTATGAGTTAAATGAGGATACAGGTTATTTGCCTGTAATCAATTCGTCGGAGGAATATTATGAACTGATTTCCGGCGATACTAAAGTAGTGATTAAAAAGGGAGATGATTGGGACGTACAGTTTTATTATAAAGACAAGCATCTGACCGGTGGAGCATGGAGATCTACTTCCATCATTAACGAGAGCCAGTATACCGCAAATGCGCGTATGAATCTGCAGGAGGATGACCAGTTCTTTAATTATCCACAGGATCCGCATACTACTTATTTGCGTGAACAGTTTAAGACAGATATTGGAGAGTGCATCTATGGATTTGGAGAAAAATTCACTCCGTTTGTCAAGAATGGGCAGACGGTAGAGACATGGAATTGTGATGGTGGAACCTGTTCCGACCAGAGCTACAAGACAGTGCCATTCTATATTTCTTCTAAGGGATATGGTGTGTTAGTCAATAGTTCGGATAAGGTATCATTTGAAGTGATGTCTGATACAGTGTCCAAGGTAACTTTTACAGTTCCTGGCGAAGAGTTAGAATACTTTATCATTGGCGGCGAAAATTTGGAAGGTGTTCTGGAGAATTACACAAACCTGACAGGAAAACCGGCACTTCCACCAGCATATACGTTTGGTTTATGGTTATCAACATCCTTTACAACCAGTTATGATGAGGAGACAGTAAATAGCTTTATTGATGGAATGGCTGATCGCAAGATTCCGTTACAGGTATTCCATTTTGACTGTTTCTGGATGAAAGAATATGAGTGGTGTAATTTTGAGTGGGATCAGGATATGTTCCCGGATCCAGAAGGAATGTTGAAGCGACTGCATGATAAGGGATTGGAAATCTGTGTATGGATTAATTCTTATATTGGTCAGCAGTCTAAACTGTTTGACATTGGTAAGGAAAAGGGATACTTTATCAAGAATCTGGATGGCAGCGTATTCCAGTGTGATTTGTGGCAGCCGGGAATGGCGATTGTTGACTTTACCAATCCAGAGGCATGTGATTGGTTCAAGGGTATGTTAAAGAAACTGTTTGATATGGGTGTAAATAATATCAAAACAGATTTTGGCGAGAGAATTCCTACCAAATGCCAGTATTATGATGGTTCTGATCCAATCAAAATGCACAACTACTATACTTATCTGTACAATAAATGTGTATTTGAAGCATTGGAAGAGTATTTTGGCAAAGACCATGCATGCCTGTTTGCACGTAGTGCAACGGTTGGAGGACAGAAGTTCCCGGTACATTGGGGCGGGGATTGCTATGCAGAGTATTCTGCAATGGCAGAAACGGTACGCGGCGGTTTATCCCTGTGTTCCTCAGGATTTGGTTTCTTCTCTCATGATATGGGTGGATTTGAGGCGACGGCTCCGGCCGATGTGTACAAGAGATGGTGTGCATTTGGGTTAATGTCTACGCATAGCCGTCTGCATGGGTCAACTTCATATCGTGTGCCTTGGGTTTATGATGAGGATGGAGATACCGAAGCATGTGATGTGTTGCGTCATTATACAGTATTAAAAGGACGCATGATGCCTTATTTGTGGGCACAGGCAAACAAGACGCACAAGGTTGGTGTGCCAATGATGCGCTCTATGATTATTGCATTTACGGAAGATACTCCATGTAAGTATCTGGATCAGCAGTATATGCTGGGTGATAACCTGTGTATTGTACCTGTTATGAATGAGGAAGGGATCGCAGAATTCTATGTGCCGGATAATGGAGTTTGGACGGACATCCAAAGTGGAGAGACTTATGCTGGTGGTAAATATTATACCAGAAAATGTGATTATTTCCAGATGCCGATCCTGGCTCGCCCGAACAGTATTGTGACCTATGGTAATTTTGACGCAGAGGGTGAGATGACAGTGGTTTATGACTACCTGCAGGATGCAGAGGCTGTAATCTATGCATTAGAGGATGGAAAGACAGCCGAGGCTGTTGTTTACGACAAAGATTCTAAGGTTATTACGGAAATCAAGGCGTCCAGAAGTGGGAATAAGATTACGGTATCTTATGGAGCAACAGATAAGAATTTCAAAGTAACAGCAGAGGGGCAGACCGTAGAAGCGGCAGCAGGAAGTACTTCTGTAGAGATTACTCTGTAGGCTGTTTTTTGAAAATGTGACTTTGGCAGTTTGTTAGCTTAAGAATATACGGATTGTTTTATACGTGATATTAGAAAAAAGTGCGAAAGATGCTGAAAAAGCAGATCTTTTCGCACTTTTTTCCTATTTATGTCGAATTATTTCAAATATTGTATCTGAAAAAATATTGAATAATTACTATAATTGTGTTACGCTGATAAAAATATTTAAATATTTTAGGAATCTGAAAATTTGTCAAAAAAGGAGGAGCTAAATGAATGGAAAAGTATTTAAAAATTATGTAATTGGAATGATAGCCGTTGTTCTTGTTTTAAGTGGTTCGCTTTTGATAAGTGACCGATGTGATGCAAAAGTTTATTATTGTGATTCTCATGATACACCAAAAAATTTAGAGGGGGAATTTATCGCTGTATATGATATGGAAGATGATAAGACCGTTTACTATGATTCAGAAGAAATTGATAAATTGCCTTTGAAAGTCCATAAATCATTAGAACCAAAGCAGCCAGCCTGGTATAAGGAAATGGGGCAATTTGGGAATATTCTGGCGGAGCAAAATGACAAATTGCTGCCAGACAAAAATTCCTTGTTGGCTAATCCATTATCCACATCTATTGTGGACAATCGAATCAAGGTACCTGATCTTCATACCTACCCCTTTTATAGTACAGCGAAAGTATTTGTAACCTATCCAAGCTCTCCTGGAGTTCGGTATATAGCATCTGCTTATGAAATACATAATAACTTATGTGCCACGGCAGGGCATGTTATATTAGATACTAATGGTGAATATTTTGACACAATATCTGTTCAATTTGGATATAATAATGGTAATGCGATATATACTATGACGCAGGATGATCTGGCTTGTTATGTTCTACATGGAGAATTTAAAGGTAGCAATTGGAAGCCTCAGATTGACTTTGCATTTTTACAATGGAAAAGAGATATTACAAATTATGTTGGGTATTTTGGGATTTCCTGGACATACTCTCCAGGTGATACCTGTTATTCCGCGGGATATCCAGCGGATAAAGAAAAAGGGCAAGCGATGTATTATTCAAAAAGTACGATTACTTCCATAAAGGATTGTGAAATTCGTTCGAATAATTATAGTATTGGCGGACAAAGTGGTTCACCATTGTTTTTGGAAGGTGGGTATGCGATAGGGATTGATTCGGGGTCCTATCCGGATCATTCCATGGTATCTGTCCAGCTTGATACTGGTATAACAACTTGGTTGCATGACAATGGTTTTTTCGATTAGGAAAGGAGAATTCATATGAAAAAAGGGATAAGATTAGTCATAAGTTTAGTTGTATTATCCATTGGCGTTTGGCTATTTAGCAATGAAGTCTATGCGGCAAAGCCGATTAAGATGAATCGATCCAAGGTAACTTTAAAAGAGGGAAAATGCTTAAAATTATTTCTAAAAAATGCAAAGAAGAAGAAAATTAAATGGCAGACAAGTAACAAAAAGATAATCTCCGTGAATAAGTCGGGAAAGATCAAAGCATTACGGGTAGGTAAAGCAAAAATTGTTGCGAAATATAAGTCAAAAAAATATGTTTGTCAGATAAAGGTGATAGCGAATCAAAAAAACACGGCAGGTACTGCTAGTCCGGCGCCTAGTGCAAAACCGGCACCAGATGCAAAATCAACACAAATGCCGGATGTGTCAACAAAACCGGATAACGCTAAGGTAACCGTGTTGAAAGGTCTTTATATATCCGATGTGATTGCCAACTCTCATGACTGGTTTATCATGATTAATTATGTGGATACGTCGAAAAACCAAATGTTTTCTAACAGTTATCATTCCTTGCAAAATGCAGATATTACAGTAAACGGTAATAAGGCTGCTGTGTCTGATCTGAAAAAAGGAGATCTTCTTGAAATAGGTTATGTAGGAAATATAACGGAGGACCGTTTTGCTACGTTACCAAATGTACAGTATATCAAAGCAACTCGATAATATTATATAGAGAAATGTGGTAGTTATTCATGGAAAAAACGGTAACAGAGCATAATATGGTTACCGTTTTTTTGTTGTAGGATTATCCTATCAAAATCAACTGTGTATAGTACCAAGATAATTCCTAGCGGAATAAAATTATGGACGGTGCCTAAAAATATGATAGGTGGGAGCTTGATTTTACCCAATATTTATGATAACATATGTATAAATAGTCTTGTGCGAGATGCGGTTAATCTCCCTCTATGGGGATATTATACGATGCATTGCTTGCCTATTTAAAAGTAGGAATAAGCGAAAAACATATTCTATCCTTGAACTTTTAGCGGTCTTGGATTGGGTAACAACAATCTGAGGGAGCTGATTTCACTTTGTGGTCGACTGCTCTTGTATAGCTATTATAATATAGTTTATTTTTGGTGACAATATTAGGATTACATGAGATAGAGGAGAATGTTTTGGAGAATAAACATAACTGGTTTAAAATAATTTTTTGTGTTCTATTGCTAGTGGTTGTCGGTATGGTGGTTATTATTCAGGGGACGGTAGGAAGGAAGCATGCAAGTCACTCGGCAAAGAAAGAATCTGCAACATCTAATCCTAAAGGGATGACTCCATTACCGACGAATTCTTCTGAAGATACGCCAGAAGCAACGAAAGAACCAGCAGAGGCCATGGCAACGAAAGATCCCGCTGCCGGTGTCTATACTTATCTACAGGGCCCAAAATCATGGAAAAGCCGATTGGACTGGTCCGGTAAATGGGGAAAAACGATGTATGATGGCGGTTCTTTTGGGGCATTTGGGTGTGGGTTATGTTGTTTGGCCAATATTTATAGTACCGATGCAGCGGGTGAGTGTTCCCCGATTGATATGTATCAATATACCAAAAAACATACGGAATATGGCGGTGGTGGTGCGATTGCATGGGAGTATATGCTGCAGGCGCTGGAACGGACTGGCTTTACGGCAGAATTATGCCGTAAACCCGGCAGTTATGAAGAATTTCGAGCTTCGGTGGCAGCGTCGACGAGCAATATTGTATTAATTAGTAGCTCTAATTCAACTTGTTATTGGACGAATACGCCGGGGCATTATGTTACGATCTTTTTGTATGATGAGCAGACCGATCGGATTTTCCTTGCTGATTCGGGGGATCCAGAACACAACCGTCATTGGGTGAAATTAAAAAAGATCTATAAATCCCTGAAAACAGAGAGCGATTACCAATATCTGAGAGTGACGAGTTACGCAGCGAAGCAGGATCGTTGGAAGCACAAAGGAGCATCGGGTTCCTGGGTCAGACCCACTGCATAATTTAATTTGAGGAATGTGAAGTAGTCGACTCTATTATGCTAGCGTTATAGGAAAGATAGATTTATTGATTTCAAGCATTAGACCTTGATTTGACCATATTATACAAATGAGGTACAATAGATAAGGCTTGCATCTATAGGATGTGGGAAAATGAAATATTGTGAGATAAAATGGAGGAATCAGTATGGGTTTATTACAGGACTGGAGAGAATATGCTTATGGCGTAGATATTAATTCCAAAGCAGGAAAGGCGATTTGGGATAAATATTTTAAGCAGGAAAAAGGAGTTTATGAACAGCTTTTAGCAGATCCGTCGGTGGTAGTGAGTGGTACTGTGCAGGAATTAGCAGACCGGTATCAGATGGAACTTTCATATATGGTTGGCTTTCTAGATGGTATTAATGAGAGCCTTAAGGAGCCAAATCCGATTGAGGAAATGGACGCAGATACACAGGTCAAAATAGAGATAGACGTTGAAAAACTGTACTATAATATGGTAGAAGCAAAAGCAGAATGGCTGTATGAAATGCCGGAATGGGATCATATTTTAACGCCGGAGCGAAGGAAAGAGTTATTTCGAGAGCAAAAAAAGTCGGGAACGATTGTCAAGGAGAAAAAGATTGGCCGTAATGATCCATGCCCTTGTGGTTCTGGCAAGAAATATAAGCATTGCTGTGGACGGTAACATGGATGATACATTCCTACATTACTGTGATAGGGGATGTAATAAGATGGTTCATCAAAGAGAAAAAGGCATCTTTCTGCTACATTTAGTAGCAGAGGATGCCTTTTGTAGTGATATTAAAATTTAGTAAATTATCGCAAAATTCCCATAGAGATTAGAGTAATTGCATTTGTACATCTTTGGTAAGTACATCGGTGTAGCTGAAAGAAATATTCTGCGTGGTATCATCGAGTTTATTCTCCACTTCTACCAAAAAGACACTGGGATATGTCTCGCGGATCACTCCTTCTGTGACATCAATTTTATGCCTGCCACGGTTGGCGCGGATCTTTACTTTGCTACCGATATTTTGATTGACGGAGAACTTAACACGTTTGATATCTGACTGACTCATGACTCACCTCTACCTTTCTATATGGGATTATTTCCAAAAATTCCAAAAACAATCATTTCAACTATCATAGATATTGTACCATAAAATGGAAATTATGTCAAAGTACCACAAGAAGTAGATGGTGTCTGAGAATTGTACAGAAAATCGACGGGAATTGACAGTGATTTTTATATAAAAATGAGGTTTTGCGCATAAATTATCAGAAAAAAGTCAAAAACTCTGCTATGCTTCATGATACACTAATGATATGATACCAGGAAAAAAAGTGGTAGCAAGGTAGCAGTCTGTAGCGTCAGTTAGGGGCAAAAAATTTTTTTATGATATCAAGCAGTAGAAATACAGTCTATTGAAGTTATAATTATTTGTCTGGGAATCAGGGATTACATGGCTGCTAATGTATTGAGGAACGGGGGAATCCAGGATGGCGAACCAAATCAGAAATAGTGAAAGAAGAAAGAGAGACAAAAAACGGCGCAGGCAGAATAGATGGATAAGGATAGGGCTTTTGTTACTGTTGTGCTGTCTAATCGGCCGGGGTATCGGCAGTGGAATTGATTTTTTTCGAGGAGGCAATGCGCCAGCTAATGGACTTGCCGGAAGGCAGGAAGATTATCGCAGTGCAAGTAATTTGAATTTTCTGAGCAATAATCAATATCCAGATAGTTTGAGGGAGTTGGCACAGCATAATCCTGAAACAATCAATTTTGTGAAAGAATATCCAAAGAAGAAAGACCAGCAGAATAACATTGATGTCTCGGGCGATCTGGATGGTGGGATTCCGTGTTTTCTGCAATGGGATGAAAGGTGGGGATATCGTCAATACGGTGGGGACTATATGGCGGTAAATGGATGTGGTCCTACTTGTCTTTCTATGGTTTGGTGTGGATTGACGGGTAAAAGCAAATGGAATCCCTATCGATTAGCAAGTAAAGCGGAGAAGGAAGGCTATTATGTGAAAGGTGCAGGTACTTCCTGGGAATTGATGACAAGTGGAGCAAATAGTTTGGGCCTGCATGCAGAAAATCTTTCCTTAAATGAGAAACGAATTTTGGAGGAGCTACAACAGGGACATCCGATTATTTGTGTTGTGGGACCGGGAGATTTTACGACACAGGGTCATTTTCTGGTATTGACTGGTGTCGATCGCAATGGGCAAATCATATTAAATGATCCTAACAGTCCGAAAAGGAGTAAGAAAAAGTGGGATCTGGATAGATTGATGTCACAAATTCGTAATTTGTGGGCATACAGTTTGTAAGATGTTATATTTCATTCCGTAAGGTATAAAGTCAAAACGTTGCAGGTAAGGCAGTCGTTACTTTTCACAGTTATTTTCCTATCACATAGTCGACTGTGAATAGCAACGAATAGTAATTGACTTTATACCTTTTATCTTGTTCTTAGTGCAAAGTTTATAGGTTTATGTTATAATGCATTAAGGTGTGTTTCGTGACCGCCTGTATGTTAAAAGCGGAGTGTAGTATCGTATGAATCATATTATGATAGATTTAGAAATGAATCAAATTGAGCGCAGGCAGCGTGGAGAATATAAGCTGTCCAGCGAGTTAATAGAAATCGGCGCTGTAAAAATGGATGACCACTATCAGGAAATTGACCGATACCAGACCTATGTCTTTCCAGATTATGGTCCAATGGATGCCCGTATTACGGAATTGACAGGAATTACAGATGAAATGTTAGAGGGGGCACCTTCTTTTATGGAGGCGATGGATCAGTTTCAGGCGTGGATTGGCAGGGATGAGACACAATTCTATTCCTGGAGTTTGTCAGATATTCGACAGTTTCAGGCGGAGGCATTATTCAAACAATATAATAAATCTTTTATTGACCGAATGGCAAGCCATTGGAATGATTTTCAGGAAGAATATAGCCATTTGTTGGGGATTGAGAAGAAAATCAAATTGGATCAGGCAGTAAGCGCTGCGGATTATGAATTTGCTGGGGCGCAGCATACAGCGCTGGCAGATGCTGTCAATACAGCAGAGATTTTGCGTCTTTCTAAGAATCCAGAATTGTTTGAAAAGGTGATGAAACCGGTTTTGGATTTATTTCGCCCTACGCATCAAGAGGCTACTTTATTAGATATGTGTCCGGAATTTTTTGCATCGTTATTGGATCAGGAGCAATAGGGACCGAAGAAAAGGGGAGGTATTTATGGTTAGGAACAGATATTATGTTGTCCGAAAGTTGGCAAATGTGATTTATGCCCTTCCGGTTGGTCAGGGGATCATTGACCAGTATCCGGTAATGGAGCTGGGGGCTTTGGAATATGATATTGTGTCACGTTGTGACCAGGATGAAAACCAGAAAGAAGTTTTTCAGGATATGGCTATTAATTATAAAATATCTGAGGAAGAACGGGATGTATTCTGGGAGGATTATTGTACTGCAATTAAGGAATTGGCGTCGTGTAATATCTTAGTCAACGTGAAAATGGAGGGAGAGGCATGAAATACCGTATTGCAGATACCATCATTCAAATTGATATTGCAGAAAAGTTTATGCATCCTAGTTTTCAGCCTTTTGTATGTGAGCAGGAGGTAGAGGTGGATTTGTCCTGTTATATTGCAATATTAGAAGATTTTAGGGAAGCAATTCAGGTTACGATGATCGGCCAGATTGCTCTGGTTACGGAGCCAAGAGTTCGGATCTTTGAGGGAGCTATGGGGATTGATCTGGTGTATCCACAGAATCAATACCTGACCAGTATCAGTATAAATCGTGACCAAACCGAAGCGAAAATTTACGTAGTACAGGACAGGGAAGGGAAGTGGGCCCAGGAACTCTATCATGCTCTAAAGGATGTTCTATTACTTGTCTTAGAGCGCAAGGGTAAAATTGTATTGGATGCCTCTTCTATTTTGTGTGAGGAACGTGTGGTTTTATTATCTAAAGATCCAGGCGCTAAGTTTGCTTCTTTGTGCGTGGATCAGGGAATGGGATATCTGTTCCATGAATCTTTGACGGTATGCGGAGTAGAGGGAGAAACCATTTATGCGTATGGCACCCCCTGGAGTGATACGGCACAGAGCAATCCTAACAGAGCTGTGTTAGGAGGAATTGTATTTATAAAGAAATCAGAAGCAGGCGCAATGGTTGACCTGCCACCGGACAAGCGGCAGTTATTTATGGTAGTACGCTGCTTGTCTCCACAATGGAGAGAGGGATTGTTGGATCGTTGTCTGGGGCCGATTCAGATGATGGAGCCAGTGTTGTGGATCAAGCAATTGCAAGCAGGTATGGATCAGTCAGGGGCAAGAATTCTGATCCACGAGTTATCCCAAATATTTGGCGGTGTTCGATTGTTAGGTTAGCGAACAAGAATATTGAGGTATGAATAGAGAAGAAGCAGGAAGGCTGATGTATTTATTATGATATATCAGTCTTTTTTTATATGATAGGAAAGTAGTCCATACTGGACTATTCCTATCATATAAAAAACGCTCCGCGGGATGCGCACTCGCGCGTAATGAAGATGTCGTTTACACGACCGCGCTCTGCGCGAGAGTTTCAAAAGCGAACTGAGAGTTCGCTTTATGAAACTCTTTCTTGTATGTTAGGAACGTAGCCCTTACTGGGAAGTTGCTGTCATCTGAAAAACACTCCGTGAGAATGTGCAGATCAAAGGAAGTATCTTTCTGTACAATCCGCATGCACACCAGGATTTCCTAAAGTAAATTCTTTGTTCTTTTAGGATTCATAGAATAAAGAGGGAACAGGAATCCATGGTGTAACATATATTGATTTATAATAGCATTGATGATAGCACCATTTTTCGCGAAAAGTCGCTTAGAAATGAGGATTTTTATGGAAATATATATCGTGCAGGCAAATGATACTGTGGATCGTATTGCACAGGAGTTTCAAGTGCCCGTCAGCCAGATTACAGAAGTCAATCAGATTGTTTATCCGTTCGCTTTAGCAGTGGGGCAGGCGTTACTGATCCCAACAGCGGGTAGTATCCCTGATCAACCGGAAGTCGTGACAAATGGCTATGCGTATCCCTTTATTAATTCCTATGTCTTACGGACTACACTGCCATTTTTGACAGATTTGTCTATTTTTTCCTATGGATTTACGGAGAGCGGAGACTTGGTTCCCCCTACACTGAGTGATCTCTGGATGATAGAGGCAGCGGGAATGGCGGGGGTTCATGCCATTCTGACATTGACTCCGATGGATGAACAGGGGAGGTTTAGTAATCAGCTCATTCATACGGTAGTCAATAACCCAACGGCCATAAATGCATTGATTCAGAATTTGTTGACCGTGATGAAAGAGAAGGGTTATTATGGAGTGGATGTAGATTTTGAATATATTTTGGCGGAGGACCGGGATGCATTTACCACTTTTGTTGCGGAATTGACTTCTGCCATGAATGAAAATGAATTTGTGACTTCTGTTGCCCTTGCCCCAAAAACTTCTGCGGATCAGCCAGGATTGCTCTACCAGGGAAAAGACTATGGAGGTCTGGGGGCGGCAGCAAACTCCGTATTGTTAATGACATATGAATGGGGCTACACTTACGGTCCCCCGATGGCAGTTGCTCCGATTAATAAGGTTCGTCAGGTGGTTGAGTATGCAGTCACAGAGATTCCGGTCAACAAAATTAACCTAGGGATACCTAATTATGGTTATGATTGGACCCTGCCATTTGTATCAGGAGAATCGAAAGCCAAAACGATTGGGAATGTGGAAGCGATTCAAATTGCGATTCGCCATGGTGCCGTAATAAATTTTGATGAAGTAGCTCAGACACCTTATTTTCGGTATTTGGAAAATGGTGTGGAGCATGAGGTTTGGTTTGAAGATGTGCGGAGTATGCAGGCAAAGTTCAATCTGGTCAAAGAATTTTCCCTGCGAGGAATGGGTTATTGGCAGTTGATGAGGTTATTTCTGGCCAATTGGGTGTTGCTGGATGATCAGTTTGTCATTATTTAACCCGAATCGTCAATTTGGCTTGTTTTTTGTTATATGTCCGGATTTTGATTATAGCCGTGCCTTTTTTTCTAGCAGTAATTTTTCCATTCTGGTCAACGGCAGCGATACGGGAGGCGCTGGAACGATACGTAATTTTATGACTTGCGCTGCCAGCGGACAAACGGGGATGGATCTGATAACGCTGTTTCTTTTTCAGCACTTTCCATGTCGGTGTTACCTTTATTTTGGCGGGAGCTTTTTTTACCTTTACTTTGAAATCAGCGTGGACAGATCCAGCGGATACGGTAATGGTAGTGGTTCCGGTCCGTTTTGCTATTATTTTGCCGTTTTTTCTAACTTTGGCGATGGACGGTTTACTGCTTTGGTATTTTAAATTTTTAGCCTTTAAGTGTTTGACTGTGACCTTTGTCCGATAGGTTTCTCCTTTGCCAAGAACCACCTTTTTTTCGGCAAGCTGGATGTTTGGCGCCTTACTTGTATTTTTGGCAAAGGCTTTCACACATAGATTGTTATAGCCGTTTTTGGCAATGTCCACCCATTTATTTGCATTGGTTGAGTAATAAAAACTCTGTCCGTTTTGGCTACCGTAGATCGTCTGGATTTTATTGGCAGAAGAAGTCTGTCCGGCACCCTCGATTGGCATGTAGTTTTTACCGTTAGAAATTCCAGAATAGGTTATGACAACGGAAAAACGGGAGCCTGCTTTGAGAGAGACAGGCTTCTTTAAGGGAATCGTATGAAAACCGTTGTATGGGATGCTGCCTGAGGTCGTACTGGAAGAGACTAAAGTGCCGCTGGTTGGCTTGTTCTTTTTAACGTTGGTGTAAATTTCAATTTTGTATGGCTGATTGTCGTATATCGTGTAAAGCCCTACGGCCTGAAGGGACTGGTGGTAATTTTGGACGGTCGTGTAAATATTGGATGCCTTTACTCCGTTGCGGTTGCCGATAATGGCAGATCCCCAACCACAGCCATCATATTGATAATTGGTGTCATAATTATTGGAAGGTTCCACTTCAAAAGAGTAGATCTCACAGATGGAAGGTTCATGATAGGAAAGCCAAAAATACCCCTGGTCTCCTACAGAAGTCCCGTAACTGTTCGCAATGAGCCATGCACCATCTTTCGGAGGACGGCGGCCTGCAGGGAATTGATTGCGGGAAAAGTGATCATCCCATCCAATGATAGTTACGCAATGGTTTGCAGAACGAATTGCTGTAGAAGCCTGGTAGGTATTCTGGTAATAGGTAGTTATCCCCTCATTATTTGTATGCATATTATTTTTGGCATAATACAGACCAACAGACAGGGCACCCTTTGTCAAGAGGGCGTTTTGAATCTCTTTACGATCAGCCTTATCATAGCAGGTGGCATTTTGCATATGATAGTTCGACTGATATCTTTGTTTTTTTTCTGCCTTTTTCATCGAAGCTGCCATAGATTGGGTTTGCCGTCTGCTGGATGCCTGAAATGGCGCATTTTTTTCCAGGACAATACCGGACCAGCGGGCCATAGTAAAGGATGCTAGTAAGGCGGAACCTCCCATGTAGTAAGCGGCTTCCTGTTCGTTTGATATTGGATAGAAACCATCCAGATTGAGTGGATCAGAGGCCGACTTGGAAGCATGAAAAGAAAACCATACCAGGTGGTTTTCTGAAAAATCAGCCTTTCCAATGGGCAGCAGACCATTGCGGATGGCATTGGATTCTGCCGCTTTTAAGGCAGAAAATGCCCAGCATGCGCCGCTGGATCCCTGGTCTTTAATTCCTGTTATGATGGCATCGCTACGAAGATCATAGGAGGCCGGGAGGGGAGAATCCGGACTGGGCGTTTCTGTGGGCGCTGGAGTTTCCAGAATAACCGGGGGTTCTGTAACATTCGAATCCGCAGTAGGGGAGGGGGATTCTGAAACGACAGGTCGTTCAATATTCGGGGGAAGAATTGGAAAAATGGAATTTTGTGCATAGAGAGGATCCTGTGCATCCGGATTTTGTATCACAGGAATAAATTCTGTCTGGGACGAAACAGTTTCAGCAGCCTTTGAAAAGGAAGGCATATCACAGGTTCCAAGCAAAATTCCCAAGATCAGGCAGCTGGTTAATATTTTCACATGTCGTTTTAATTTCATAGGAACTCCATTCTATTACCTGTGTATCAATAACAGGTAAAATGATATGTAAATATTTTTTTACATTTGGGAACGCAGGTTTTGCATCTCATCGGTTGTTATTTTGATACATCTATAGTAGAATGTCTCTATGGCAAAAATATGAAATCTGGAGGACAAAATGAAATTAGTAAAAGACATTCTGAAAGGTATTTTGATTGGTGTTGCGAATGCGATACCAGGAGTTAGCGGTGGTACGATGATGGTTTCTATGGGAATCTATGATGATATTATATATTGTATTACCCATTTATTCAAGCAATTAAAGAAAAGTATCATGATACTATTTCCCTATCTGGTGGGGATGGTGATTGGTATTGTCGGGTTGGCCTTTGCGATTGGCTATCTATTGGAACACTTTGAGTTTCAGACGAAAATGGCATTTATTGGTTTGATTCTGGGCGGTGTACCATTGATTTTTGGAAAAATTAAGAAAAAAGACAAGGGAATTCCTCATGCACTTGTATTTCTCTTGTTTTTTGTTGCAATTATTGCAATGGAGTATTTTGGAGGAGAGAGCAGTGATGTGACTCTAAAAGTTGGAGTACTTCCGGCGATTGTGATTTTTTTGGTCGGCGTAATCGCATCTGCAACAATGGTAATCCCAGGGGTCAGTGGTTCTATGATGTTGATGATTTTGGGCTATTATAACCCAATTATGGCTGCCATCAAGGATTTTGTGGTAGCTTTAACCTCCATGGATGTTCCTAGGATGCTTACCTTGTGTGGTTCCCTGGTGCCGTTCGGTCTAGGAGTCGTGATTGGAATTTTTGCTATTGCCAAATTAATTGAGATCTTATTACAGCGCTATGAGATATATACCTACTGTGCCATTTTGGGATTGGTAACATCTTCGCCAGTTGTCATTCTTATGGGCACTGCTTTGGTGGGATTGAGTCCTGTGACGTGGATTAGCGGTATATTGGTTATGCTGTTGGGAATCCTATTTGCGTGGAAACTGGCAGATTAATCCCGTGAATCATAAAATTGGGTTGAAAATGCGAGGGGGAATGTAAGATGCAGCAGGATAAAAAGGAACTACATCAGAGAATTTTATTAAATTTAGGTCTGACTTTATTTTGGATCTTAGCCATAATATTTCTGGGGCCCAGATTGATTCGGTTTTTCCTGCCGATTTTGGTGGCATGGTTTATTGCCATGCTTGCGAATCCGTTGGTTAGTTTTTTGGAGCGCCGGATTAAATTAATGCGGAAACATGGTTCCATGTTAGTTATTGTGACCGTCTTGATTATTCTTGCCAGTTTGCTTAGTCTGCTGATGTGGTGGATTATTGCGGAACTTCGGGGATGGTTGGTTAATTTGCCGGAACTGTATCAATCGGTCATGGTAAATTTACAGGCAGCATTATCTTCCCTTTCAGAACGTTTCCATTTCCTGCCCGATAATTTGGACACCTTTTGGTCGGAGGGAAAAATCAACGATTATATTTTGTCTGCGCTGAATTCTATTAAAGTAGATCCAATCCAGAAAGTTGGTGGTTTGGCGGGTTCTATCGCAGATGGCTTGGTTATCTTTGTCTTAACGATAATGCTTTCTTACTTTTTTGTGGCTGACCGGAATCAGATTATGAGCACAGCCCGTAAGTATATGCCAGAAGGAATACGGAATATTTGGAACATGACTAGAAAAGTGATGGTCAGCGCTGTGGGTGGTTATCTCAAAGCGTGTTTCAAGATTATGCTGGTTATGTTTGCGATTTTGTCCGTGTTTTTCGTTATTTTACGCGTGGATTATTCTATTCTGATTGCACTTTTTACAGCGGTGATGGATTTTCTGCCATTTATAGGAACGGGGACTATCTTATGTCCATGGGCACTATATAATCTGTTGATTGGAAATTATGTTCGTGCGGTGGTGTTAATGATAGCTTATTTTGTGACCCTGTTGGTACATCGTCTGTTGGAACCTAAACTAGTGGGTGACAGTGTAGGAATCAGTCCATTCCTAACTTTAATTTCGATGTTTATTGGTTACCGATTGATTGGTATGCTGGGATTGATCGTGGGAATCCCAGTGGGAATGTTGATAAAAGCGCTGGTAGAGGAGGGCGTTTTTGAAAGCCAGATTCGAGGAATCCATATTCTGGCGGAGGATATTCGGGAATTTCGGAAGTACTAAATTCTTTACTATTCTGTATTGTATGGTTCTCCTGGTAGCGGTTGATACAAATGTTTTAAAAGATCTTATTTTGTTTAGAGAGTTTCTTTCTATAAAGACAGTACGGTTGTAGAAAAAGTGGCCGTACTGTTTTTATATCTCAAAATGATGGATATTTAATGTAGTGCGTTCTGCAGCGATGGTTCGTCCTGCCACAATGTGGAAGATCGCATTAACAGCGTGGTAGAGCAGTACACCAATTAATGTTCCCAACAATGCAGATACATAGTCGTCAATATGACCGCGGCCAAGTCCTGTGAGTTCCTGGGATAATTCGAGTAACAACGGGAATACCAAATAACAGAGCAGGCGCAGGAGGAACGGTTTTTTTCTGCCATAGGCACAGACATAGAACCCAAATGGAATGAATAAAATAATCATTTCTGCCAGGAAACAAAACAGTGGAACCAGACTTTGGTTCGTTCGCACCATTTCTTCCAGATAGGTTCCTGTAGACATGTAAGGAATGAAGTTCTGTGCCCCAAATGCCAGCGCTTTATATGGCGGAACAATTGGTGTGATATAAAATTGCTTGATGATAGAGAACAGATAAACAAGCAGTAATATGATACTGGTTTGACGGAAGAAACGATCATATCCATTAAAACGAGGACCCGGATCCGTAAGATCCCGTATAGTACAGTAAATAAATGGGGTCAGCCAGTTAGAAAGTACCAGGAAAACCAGACTGAAGTCATAGGAGATCCACGGATTCGGCTGAATCATATATACAATAATGGAAAACAGCATAGTGCTGAATGTCATAAAACCGGTATGCAAGACATTATAGGTATAGCTAAATGCCATTTCTAAAAAGAAATGGGATAATAGCAGGGAACAAATGACGGAGAACAGGATAGCCCAGATATGCTGTGGCAAAAAATAATAAATAAATCCTTCGCAAATCAGGGCAATTAAGGATAATAAAATGACCAGACTGCTAATGTTAATGGTTCGTGCATTCATCGCTTTTTTCCTTTCTTCGATCGGTATCTTTTCACAGGTTTTCCTCAGTTTAGATCTATTATAGGATATTTAAGCAGAAATTTCAAAGAATTTCTACAGAAAATGCTTGACAGTTTGAAAAAGTTTTGATATATTAAACAAGTCGCATAAAGCGCATGGGATCTTAGCTCAGCTGGGAGAGCATCTGCCTTACAAGCAGAGGGTCACAGGTTCGAGCCCTGTAGGTCCCATTTTGATGAAGGAATAATTTCTTTGTCAAAATGGAAAGATAAATATATGGCGGAATAGCTCAGTTGGCGAGAGCACACGGTTCATACCCGTGGTGTCAGGGGTTCAAATCCCTTTTCCGCTATTACTTAAGCCTTAGGGAAATCCTAAGGTTTTTTGTTCTTTGATTTAATATTGGGAGCATGCAATGCAATCAATGTGAATCTGTTTTGCAAGATTGATCTTTTGTGCAATCGGAGAAAGGAGAGAGTATATGCGGATTGGAATGGGATATGATGTTCATAAGCTGGTAGCGGGCAGACCGTTGATCCTGGGAGGGGTTGAAATTTCGTATGAAAAGGGATTGTTGGGTCATTCCGATGCGGATGTATTAGTACATGCAATTATGGATGCGCTGTTGGGAGCTGCTGCGCTGGGAGATATTGGGGCACATTTTCCAGATACCGACCCGGCATTTGCAGGGGCTTCCAGTTTGAAATTGTTAGAACAGGTTCGTGATCTGTTGGAGGATGCTTGTTATATGGTAGATAATATTGATGCCACAATTATTGCGCAGCGCCCTAAGATGCGTCCACATATTGATGCAATGCGGCAGAATATAGCAGATACTTTGGAATTAGAACTGGATCAAGTCAATATAAAGGCAACGACGGAAGAAGGACTGGGTTTTACTGGTCAAGGAGAGGGAATCTCTGCCCAGGCGGTCTGCCTTCTGTCTTCCATGTATGACCATATGGGAAATGCACAGGGTTCTGGCTGTGCTTCCTGTGGAGGCTGTACAGCCAGAAAATAGTAGATTATAAAGATTTGAGATCGTGCATAATGAAAACAAGGGTAGTTTTATAGTTTAATGCCCTGCAGTAACTTTGCAAATGGACTTTCATCGTGAGATTCCTCTCCGTGGTCTGCCTGGTATTCTGTCGGAATAACGTAGTCTTCCTTGGATTCTGTCTCCGGTGCATCTTCCATCAGGGCTTTGATGCTCAAGGATATCCGGTCGCCCTCCAGCTTCAGGATTTTAGCGCGGACAGTTTGCCCTAATTTTAAAACTTCTTTGGGAGATTTGATAAATTTATTGGTAATTTGGGAAATGTGGCAGAGGCCTGTCAGATCGCCGCCAATATGGATAAATGCACCATAGGATTCCAGCCGTTCTACTGTCCCGGAAACTATTTCACCGGGAGCCAGACGGCTGATTTTTTCTCCTTTTTCAATCCGGGCTTGCTCTTGGGCAGGAATTTTAGCGGATAGAACCAAACGTTTTTCTGTTGGGTCAGCAGTTATGATGACAGTTTCCACCGTCATTCCGACATAGCTTTCGGTCTCATCAACATAGTCAAGTGCTAACTGAGAAGCTGGAATGAAAGCCCGGATGCCCTTAAGGTACCCTGTAACACCTGCTTGGTTCGCTTCTGTAATTTTGACGGAAAAATGTCTTGCAGCATCCATATCTTCCTGTAACTCAGACCAGATCGTCAAGTGGTGAGCTTTTTTCCAGGAGAGAAGAACGGAACCACCAGTATCCTCTGGGTCTAGTACCATAGCCTGAATTTCCTCTCCGATATTGACGTCGTTTTTTATAGAAAATGCGGGATCATCACTACATTCTTCGAGTGGGATGATTCCTTCCGTATAATAATTTAGATCTACTGTGATTTCCGTTTCAGAGATGCCAATGACGGTGGCGTCTATTACATCACCCTCCTTCAAAATTGTAAATGATTGTTCCAGTTCCGATTCAAAATCTTTCATTGTTTGTTTTTCGTCCATAATGATACCTCCCTTTTGCAGCATTACATTTGGTATGATACTATTCTAAGGTATCATCATAGCATTGGTGAAGGGGTATGTCAAAAGACGGTTCGTAAGTTCTGATTCTATGTAAAAGAAGTGTTGGTTATGGTTGTACCGTTATGATGCAGGTAGCGGTAATCCCATCTAATTTTGCTTTGACGATAGCAGTGCCAGGCTTCACAGCGGTTATATTACCCGATTGATCGACAAAGGCAACGGCACTTTTGCTGCTGCTCCATGCGGGATCCAGACCAGAGGAGACTTTTGCTTTCAAAGAATGGCTTTGTCCTGCTTTTAGGGTATACTGTTTGGCAGAAAGTGTAATTTTCGGTTTCTTTACTTTTACTTTGCAAGAAATCTGTGTTTGGTCTGCCTTAACCGTAATGGTGGCTTCCCCAGGTTTTACAGCGGTAATGTTGCCCGTATCGCTGACCATGGCGACACTTTTTTTGTTGCTTTTGAACGTAGGTATGCTGCCATTGGAAGTCTTGACGGTCAGTTTAAAAGATTCGCCGTGTTCCAGGGAGATAGACTTTTTATTTAGAGTAATGCTGGTTTTGGAAACGGTAATCCTGCAGTATGCAATACTTTTACCGGATTTGACGGAAATCTTGCAGGTGCCGGCTTTTTTTGCTGTGATTAGGCCGGTGCTGTCTATAGATGCAATAGAACGTTTGGAACTGGAGAAATTTGGAATGGTTAGATTTGAAGTGATTGCCCGGAGGCGGAATTCCTGTCCAATTTTCATGGTGCGGGAATAGCATGATAGTACAATCAACGGTGTTTTGGAAGCAGCCATGGAAGCTTGTGCGGGCAAAAAACATCCAAAGACGATTAATAATGCCAGAAATATGGGGAGAAATGGGGTTCGTCTGCGGCGTACCCTGTGATACCTAATTCGTGGTAAAGAAATGCCGCTGCCGGGGTCATCCTGCCTATCGGAGTATGTGTGGTTGTTCGGTTGTAATGGATATTCATTTTGCATAAGAATCCCTCCTGATAAAAGAAATAGTTGATGGGAAGAAGGGAGAGAATTTCAGTAACCACACTATAACATAAAAATGGCATTGCGTCAATACATATGTTAATAAAAATACTATATTCTATTTTGCCTCACGAAAAGGGGGATAGAAAAATTTTATGGAATACAGTATTTCGGATAACAAAAATTTATCCTGTCGAAACATATCGAAAGGGCAATCAGTAAATGCTGTTGTCAAAACTCAAGAAATCTATCTTGTTCACAAAATAAAATTTTTATGCTATGATAGATGCGGTTATGATACAGAGTAGGAACAGAACATGTAGCTACGAGAGGAGGACTACACGATGGACAGAATTACAATGAAAACACCGTTGGTAGAGATGGATGGAGATGAGATGACCCGTATCCTATGGCAGATGATTAAGGATGAATTGTTACTGCCTTTTGTGGATCTTAAAACAGAATATTATGATTTGGGTCTGGAATACCGGAATGAAACGAATGACCAGGTTACCGTGGATTCCGCAGAAGCAACAAAGAAATATGGTGTTGCGGTAAAATGTGCTACCATTACTCCCAATGCAGCACGTATGACGGAATATAATCTCAAAGAGATGTGGAAATCGCCGAATGGTACGATTCGTGCCGCTTTAGATGGAACCGTATTCCGTGCGCCGATTCAGGTTAAGGGGATTGACCCTTGCGTAAAGAATTGGGTAAAGCCGATCACGTTGGCTCGTCATGCCTATGGAGATGTCTATAAAAATACAGAGATAAAAGTACCGGGCGCTGGTAAGGCAGAGTTGGTGTTTACTGGAGAAGACGGCCAGGAGATCCGCCAGACCATTCAGGATTTTACTGGACCGGGTGTGATTCAGGGAATCCACAATACAGACAAGTCCATTAGCAGTTTTGCAAGGGCCTGTTTTAGCTATGCGCTGGATATTAAGCAGGATTTATGGTTTGCAACGAAAGACACTATTTCCAAAGTGTATGACCATAATTTTAAAGATATTTTCCAGGAAATCTATGACAACGAATACAAAGAGAAATTTGAGAAAGCAGGGTTGGAATACTTCTATACCTTAATTGATGATGCTGTTGCCCGTGTGATGAAAGCGAAGGGTGGATTTATTTGGGCCTGCAAAAATTATGATGGGGATGTCATGAGCGATATGGTATCTTCTGCGTGTGGATCGTTGGCAATGATGACTTCCGTACTGGTATCGCCAGATGGTGTTTATGAGTATGAAGCGGCGCATGGTACGGTGCAGAGACATTATTACAAGCACCAGAAGGGGGAGGAGACTTCTACAAATTCTGTGGCTACCATTTTTGCATGGTCTGGTGCGCTTCGGAAACGTGGGGAAATGGATAACCTGGCAGATTTGCAGAATTTTGCAGATAAATTGGAACAGGCAACCCTGGAAACGATTGAGTCGGGAAAAATGACCAAGGATCTGGCGTTAATTACTGACAAAAATGATGTTACCGTGCTGAATAGTCAGGATTTTATTAAAGCAATTCGTGAAAATCTGGAGCGTATGCTGTAAGATATTATCATTGAGAGATCATACCGGGTATGGAGGTCAAAATGGAAAAAGTATTTGGGCAGATAAGCGATATACCAGACCGGGGATTTACCCATGGATGCAAATTTCATGCGGATGATGTGTTTTCCACGGCATTTTTACGAATAATGAATCCGGATATCCAGGTGGAACGGGGATTGCAGGTCCCGGATCATTTTGATGGAATTGTATATGATATTGGCAGAGGGCGCTTTGACCATCATCAGGAGGATAAGGAGATTCGTGAGAATGGCTGTCCCTATGCGGCATTCGGCCTGATCTGGCGGGAGTATGGAGAGCGCCTGGTGGGACCCAAGGAAGCGGCAAGATTTGATGAAGTTTTTGTGCAGCCGTTAGATCTGTCCGACAATACCGGATGCGCCAATGTTCTGGCCGATATTATTGATGAATTTAATCCTGTTTGGGATTCCGATGTTTCCTATGACGTTTGTTTCTGGAAAGCGGTAGATTTTGCGGAACAGATTTTGCGGAATCATTTTGTTTCTTTGGCAGGGATCTGCCGTGCGCAGAAAATGGTGCAGCAGGCTATGGAGGAGTGCGACGGACAGATTTTGTTGCTGCCTCAGTATGTTCCATGGAAAGAGGAAGTCATTGGCAGCAGTTATCAATTGGTGGTGTATCCATCTAACCGGGGCGGTTACAGTGTACAGGGAGTACCAGTATGTCATGGGTCAAATGAATTGGCTTGTGCTCTGCCCAGGGAATGGTGGGGAAAAGAGGCGGAAGAATTGCCGGAAATTAGTGGGATTGAAACGTTGCGGTTCTGCCATGCGACCGGATTCCTGGCTGCGACAGATTACCGGGAGGATGCTGTTTTGGCTGCTCAGGCAGCGTTGGCTGCCAAAAGCGAATAAGTTTCTTACCACAATATCAGAAAATAATAATCGCCAGGGAGGTCACTGTCTTGCCGTACCTGCCTGGCGCAAAAAGTGTTGTAATTTGCTCGTATCATCGTTTCTCTGAGCGAATTACAACACTTTTTTGTACTCCTAAATCATAGGAAGACTATTGATTGTTTAATTGTTCTACCGCAGCAATTGCGTCT
The DNA here is from genome assembly GCA_947644195.1 of uncultured Clostridium sp. Lineage (GTDB taxonomy): Bacteria > Bacillota > Clostridia > Lachnospirales > Lachnospiraceae > Butyribacter. The sequence continues at coordinate 37,093 of CANRZB010000002.1, read as the reverse complement.
GTAAACCAGTCATTTTCAAGATCTTCTACAGTTCCCGCATCGCTGGCAGCAGCGATCTTAGGTGTCATTGGAATATGGCCAAGCACGGGGATATGGTATTGTCCAGCCACATCATCTACATGGCTTTTGCCGAAAATTTCAATGTGTTTGTTGCAATCAGGACATTCCACATAACTCATATTTTCTATGATGCCCAAAATCGGAATATCCATCATCTGTGCCATTTTAACGGCTTTGCCGACGATCATGGAAACTAATTCCTGCGGTGAGGTTACAATAATTATCCCATCGACAGGGATGCTTTGGAATACGGTCAGGGGGACGTCTCCGGTTCCCGGTGGCATGTCCACAAACATGTAATCAACGTCTGTCCAAACGACATCTTGCCAGAATTGCTTGACCGTACCAGCGATAACGGGACCACGCCAGATCACAGGGTCGGTAATATCATCTAATAGAAGATTCACAGACATGATCTGGATTCCCGTCTTGGTTTTTACGGGATAGATGGCATGCTCGTCACCCATGGCATGTTCGGTAATACCATAGGTTTTAGGGATGGATGGTCCGGTAATATCGGCATCCATGACAGCGGTATGATAGCCTTTTCGTTGGAAATCGGCAGCCAGCATGGAGGAAACCATAGATTTCCCTACGCCACCTTTGCCGCTGACAATGCCGATAACCTTTCGGATCGTACTCTGTTCGTGTGGTTTTTCTAAGAAACTTTTTGGATCGCGGGAAGAACATGCTTCCGCACAATTAGAACAATCGTGATGACAATCACTCATAATAAATACCTCATTTCTTTTCTTTTTATATTATGTTTGCAACACAAAAGGCGATATCTGGTCAAATCAGGTAGAGAGCTGCAATAATTTCTGCGCATTTTGTCCCAGAATTTGGTTGAGATCGCTGGAATCCATCGGAAGGTTCCGAAGATATTCCAGGGATTCCTTCTGGCCGCTCCAGGGGCTGTCCGTTGCAAACAGGATTTTGTCCGCTCCATGCTTCTGCAGGATTTGGAGAAAGGTGGAATCTTCAATAAAGCCAAAAATATAAGCAGTATCCAGATAGACATTTCCTCCGGCAATCCATTCTGCGACTTCGTCCCATAGGCCAAATCCGCCATAGTGGGCAAGGACCATTCGTTCGGGTGCGACGGTTTCTATGACCTTACAAATCCGTTCCGTAGAGCAGCGGACATGGTTTGGAAAACCGATATCCACCCCGGCATGCACTACGCTGATTAAGCCTAATTCAGCGGCATAGTCCAGGATACGCATATATTTAATATCATCGAAGTACGTATCTTGATAATCTGGATGCAGCTTGATCCCCTGTAATCCCAGATCCCGGATGACCCGTAATTCCCGTTTATAGTTTAGGGTGTCTGGATGGATCCCGCCAAATGACAGAAGACGATAGTTGCTGTCCTGGTATTTTTCATTTAACCGGGCGGCAAAATCATTGATGGTATCGAATTGTTCCGGTCTGGTTACAACAGGCAGGACAATGGAGATATCTACTCCCGCTTCTTCCATGGAAGCGGTCAGACTGGCTTCTTTGCCATCGGTAAATGCTCTGACATTAGCAATATTTTCTAATTTTTCTATGGTTCTTGCTGCTATTTTGTCTGGAAAAATATGTGTATGAAAATCAATAATCATGTTGGCATACACTCCTTATTTTTGTTATGTATCATGTTTTTTTATATGATAGGAAAGTAGTCCATACTGGACTATTCCTATCATATAAAAAACGCTCCGCGGGATGCGCACTCGCGCGTAATGAAGATGTCGTTTACACGACCGCGCTCTGCGCGAGAGTTTCAAAAGCGAACTGAGAGTTCGCTTTACGAAACTCTTTCTTATTGGAATAGTCTTACCATATCCTCCTGGCTGTAAAGCTCTACCTCCTTGCTTTGTAATAAGCGGGCAGCTTCGTCTCCATTTGAGATTTTGCAGATAATGGAAGAACTTTCTTCTTTGTTGGATAATACATACATGTATTCCACATTCAGACCAGCCTTGCAGACGATGCTAAGAATTTCCTGCAGCTTACCAACCTGATGGGACAGTCTGACGGCAAGCACATCGGTCAGACGGGCAACAAATCCTTTGTTTTTTAAGGCGGCCTGTCCCGCTTCCGGGTCAGAAGTAATCAGCCGGAGCAATCCGTATTCGCTGGTATCTGCCAGACTGAGTGAAATAATATTAATCTGTTCTGCTTTCAGGACATCAAGTACTTCTTCCAAACGGCCTTCTTCATTTTCAATAAATACTGACAACTGTTTTATAAACATAATCTGCCCTCCATTTCCAAAATTTATGTACCGTGATCAGGTACAGTGGATATTAAAGTACACTAGTGTAACGTAATATTATTTAGTATTCGTTGTCCTAGTATAACGAATGTTCTGTTTTTAATATGTTCCTGCAGAATCTATACTAATTTACGATTGTCGATGACATGAACTGCTTTTCCCATGCTGCGTTCCAGTGTCTTTGGCTCAACCAGTTTGATTTTAGCTGCAAGACCAATGGCATTCTGGATGACATGTCCGATTTTTTTCGTCAAATTTTCTAATTCCCGGATTTCATCGGAGAAAAAGCGTTCTTCGACTTCTACCTGAATTTCCAGGGTGTCCAGATTGTTTTTCCGATCTACAATCATCATGTAATGCGGTGTGGTTCCACCCATTTCCAGCAGGGCGGCCTCAATCTGGGATGGGAATACATTGACACCGCGGATGATTAACATGTCGTCGGAACGGCCTTTAAAGCGGCTGATTCTGGCTAATGTTCTTCCACATTCGCATTTGCCGTATTCAATGCTGGTCAGATCCTTGGTGCGATAACGAAGTAAAGGCAGGCCTTCTTTGGTTAACGTGGTAAATACGAGCTCTCCGGTTTCTCCTTTGTCCATTGGCTCCAGGGTCTCTGGATTGATAATTTCCGGCAGGAAGTGATCTTCATATACGTGCAGTCCATTGTGATATTCGCAGTCGCAGGCAACTCCCGGCCCCATGACTTCCGATAAACCATAGATATCAAACGCATGGATATGTAATTTTTCCTCAATCTGTTTTCTCATATTTTCTGTCCACGGCTCTGCCCCACACACCGCTGCTTTTAATTTGATGTTTGGGATATCTCCGTTTTCTTCCAGAACTTCTGCGATATGAAGCAAGTAGGAAGGGGTACAGGCGATAGCAGTAACGCCAAAGTCCTTCATCATGGTTGTCAACTTTTTGGTATTTCCGGTGGACATTGGTACTACCATAGCGCCCAGGTTTTCGGCGCCGCCGTGTGCCCCCAGACCTCCGGTAAACAGACCGTAGCCATAGGCAACCTGAATGATGTCTCCTCGGGTAACCCCGGCCTGTGACAATGCCCTTGCCACACATTCGCTCCAAATTCCCAGGTCCTTCCTGGTGTATCCCACTACAGTGGCTTTGCCAGTGGTTCCTGAGGAAGCATGGATTCGGACAATTTCAGATTCCGGTACAGCAAACAGGCCGAACGGGTAGGTATCCCGCAAATCATTTTTTGTGGTATAAGGCAGTTTTGGGAGATCTTCAATCCCTTTGATATCCCCTGGTTCAATTCCCAATTCCTGCATTTTTTTCCGGTAAAATTCTACATTGTGGTAAACACGGTCCACTGTCTTTACCAGACGTTTGCTTTGCAGGTGTTCCATTTCATCCCTGCTCATACATTCTTTTGCTTCATTCCAGATCATTTTATTCTTCCCTCCATTTATCAACTGTTATAACCCGTTAAAAATGCTTTCTGGTTAATTTCTACCGTTTTCGGCGGCACTGTTTTTTCAATCACGTTAAGCCATGCTTCTTCCGAGAAGTCCATGTGCTTGGCAGCCATTCCCAAAATAATGATATTAAAAACTTTGGAATTGCCCAGTTTCTTAGCTTCTGCCATGGCGTCCATCTGGTATACCGTATGTTTCTGTGCTAGTCCTTCCAATATATTCTCTGGATACTGAGCCGCTCCGGTTACCACGGTAATTGGTTCTATCCGTTGTTCATTCACAATCAATACACCGTCTTTTTTGAGGAAGTGGGCATAACGCAGAGCTTCCAATTGTTCAAAGGCGATCAGGACATCCGCCTGTCCCTCTTCCACAATTGGTTCTGCGACCTGTTCGCCGTAACGGACAAATGTTACCACGCTTCCTCCCCGTTGTGCCATACCATGTACTTCGGATAATTTCACATCATATCCGGCATCCTGGGTAATTCCGCCAAGAATCCGGCTGGTCAGAAGGGTTCCCTGACCGCCGACGCCTACTATCATTATATTTTTCGTCATTGTAATCTCCATTCCAGAGCGTATGCGACGTGACAAAGAGAGGTCTGGGTTATGCAAATTCTCCTATGCCATCTGTACTATTTGTGACGCTCCGGCACAAATAGCGTTGTAGTTTTTGATTTCTTCTGTCAGTTGATTATGCTTTTACACGTTCAATTGCGCCAAATTTACATAATTGTTCGCACAAACCACAGCCGTTGCACATTGTATCATCAATTGCAATGGTTCCGTCTGCCTGCTTGGTCAGGGCAGGGCATCCTGGTTTCAGACACATACCGCATTTTTTGCAGGCGTCTTCCACTGGTTTACATTTGTAAGGAAATACATTTCCTTTCAGCAGAACGCAAGGTGCTTTTGTAATGATTACTGAAACGGCATCCCGGGCCACTTCTTCTTTAATGATCTGTTCCAATTTTTCTGTATCAAAGGCATCCACTTCTGTAACATGTTCGATGCCCATTGCCTTGCATAATTGATAGATATTAATGGCAGGCACGATTTCGCCTTTTAAAGTTTTACCCGTTGCGGCATGGTCCTGATGGCCAGTCATGCCGGTAGTAGAGTTATCTAAAATCATAACCGTACCAGTCGCCTGGTTATATACCATATTCATCAGGGAATTAACCCCGGTATGCATAAAGGTGGAATCACCAATGACAGCCACCCAGTTTTTGATGTAATCTTTGCCTTTCGCTTTTTCCATGCCGTGGAGGGTGGATATACTGGCACCCATACAGATCGTAGTATCAATGACATTCAGAGGCGGAACTGCGCCTAAGGTATAACATCCGATATCTCCGGCTGCATGAATACCCAATTTGTTTAACACAGAGTAAACACTTCTGTGAGGGCAGCCAGGGCATAAAATAGGCGGCCTGGCCGGAACCTGTGCCGGTTTCTGGTCGTGAACTTCTTCTTTCAGGATTTTTTCCCGAATCATATTTGCAGAATATTCCCCCTGTACGGTAAACAGTTCTTTTCCGATTGCCTGGATTCCCCAGGATTTTACCTGTTCCTCAATGACGGGTTCCAGCTCTTCAAAGATATAGAGGGTATCCACCTTGGAGGCAAATTCTTCTATTAGTTTGCGAGGAAGCGGATGTACCATTCCGAGTTTTAATACAGAGGCATCCGGGCAGGCTTCTCTGACATACTGATAAGGAATTCCGCTGGTGATGAATCCGATGGAAGTATCACGGTATTCTGCCTTGTTGATTGCAAATTCACTGCTGTCCTCGGACAATGCTTTCATTCGCTGCTCAACATAGATATGTCGTCCGATGGCATTTCCCGGCATCATGACAAATTTAGAAGGGTCTCTTTGGTATGGTTTGTCCGGTATTTCTGTGCGGTCTTCTAAAGTAACGGTTCCCTGGGAATGAGCCAATCGGGTGGTTGTTCTCAGGATAACCGGTGTGTCGTATTTTTCACTAACTTCATAGGCAAATTTGACGAAGTCTTTTGCTTCCTGGCTGTCGGATGGTTCCAGGACAGGAACGATTGCGGCACGTGCGACACAGCGCGTATCCTGTTCGTTCTGGGAACTGTAGAGTCCAGGATCGTCTGCCGCTACCAGCACCAGACCGCCGTTTACTCCGCCATAAGAGATGGTGTAAAGGGGATCGCTGGCGACGTTGACGCCGACATGTTTCATGGACGCCATGGCACGGACACCGCTGATGGATGCGCCGATGGCAACTTCAGTAGCGACCTTTTCATTGGGTGACCATTCTGCATAGATTTCATCGTAGTGAGCAATATTTTCGCTGATTTCTGTACTCGGTGTACCCGGGTATGCAGCAGAAACCTTAACGCCGGCTTCATAAGCGCCTCTGGCGATGGCTTCGTTTCCTAACATAATTTTCTTTTCCAATGTTTGTACTTCCTTTCTTTCGTATCGTTTCTTATATTAATACGTATAAATAAGCCTATTTTATCATAAATCCAGCCTGTATTCCACAAAAATTTTGTTTGAAAATCCCCATTATTTTCCGTTTCCTGCAACAAGTGAAGCGAATACGAAATAACGGATACCATGAGACAACGAAAAAGTATAAAGAGATTCATATTCGCTGTACCAGTACACTAGCTAACACATTTTACAAATGCGTTCTGAATTTGTTTAAGGTATGGCCGGGAGACCGGATAGACATTTCCGTTGGTAAGACAAATAGAATTGCTATCCAATTTGGTAACATGGTTTATATTTACAATTAAGGTTCGATGGCATTGTACGAAATCTGATGGTAGATTGGGTTTAATGGCTTTGAGGGATACCCTCTGATGATAGGTGTCTTCTGTCGTAAAGATGTCCATATAATGACCCTGAGTGGCAAAGGCGATAATGGTGGAAAAAGGAATCTTTTTCATATTGAGGCCGTCCTGTAATGTGTAGCAAAGGGGACTGATCTCAAAATCAAGATGTGACAGACAACGGTTTAATTCTGCCATAGTAATAGGTTTTAGAAGGTAATCCAATGCCCGCACATGATATCCTTCAAACACAAATTCACTGAAAGCGGTAAGAAATACGATATGCCCAGAATAGTCCTCCTTCCGCAGCCGATGTGCGATTTCTACCCCCGTAATGTCTGGAAGATGGATATCCAGGAATATCAGGTTCATCTGTTGAAAATAATCAGAGAGTAATTCGGAACCGTTTTTGTAACAAAAGATATGAAGATCAACGGAGTGTTCCTGTTCCCATGTTTTGAGACATTGTTTTAATTCCTGACAGTTAGAAGCATTATCTTCTACAATTGCAAAGTTCATTTGTCAAGCCTCCTTTCGATAAGGAAAGCGGAACCAGAACGGTTATTTTAAACTGTTCCTGGCCCGGCTGAATCTCTAAAATTCCATGGATGCTATGAACGATATCATTGACGTGCTGCAGTCCAATTCCATGTAATGAAGTTTCGTTCTTGGTGGTTAAGAATTGGTTGTCCGGTGTTATGTCATAGTTTCCGTCAGAGCTGTTCGTGATCTGAATTTGAAACATATCACGGAAAGTTTTGATAACTAACCTGATCCAGGGGGATCTTTCTTCCTCCTGTTCAATCATTTTTTCACAAGCTTCTATCGCATTGTCCAATAAATTGCCCAGGATGGTGGTTAGTTTTAAATTTGATAACGGGCAGGCAGAGGGAAGCATGATGAAGTGGTCGAATTGGATTCCTTCCTGCCGAGCCAGGATTAATTTGCTGGAAACGATGGCGTCAATGGCTGCATTTCCAGTGGATATATCGTTAAAGTATTCGGGAAGGCTGGTCTGCCATTCTTCTAAATATTTCAGAAGGTCGCTGTATTGTCTCTCTTTTGCCATCTTGGTTAAGGTAATCAAATGATTTTTGTAATCATGTTTCCAGACCTGGACGTTTTTTATCGGTTGTTCCGTTCGTGGTAATGGCGTCGGGTTTACTTCCTCTAGGTATGTAGCCTGTTCTGGTTTTCGTCGTTTTTCATGGGCGTGGCCGATCTTTTGTATCAGAAAAATCAAGAACGCAAAAGTAATCAGGAAACCTGCACTGAAAACCTGTAGTCGGAGGCGAATGGCAGGTGGGACAGAAAATCCTTTGGATGCTGTTACGAGATCCAAACAAATACAGGACAAAATGGTGTTGGGTAGGATCATTAACAGGAAAATTGCCAATTTGTATTTTGCCCAAAGATTATTTAAAGACAGGCATTTTAGGAAAAGCAAAACATAGATCACGTTTGCTGACATAAGGATCAATATTTCCCAAAATAGTTCCCAGGCAAATGGTTTCATGCAATTCTCCTTTCGAGTATCATAATATTATATGTAGTATATCACAATGTTTGGAAAAAGTTAAGTAAAAGTTATAAAAATTTTCTGGGATAATTTGTCTCATTAATATATTTTATAATATAGAAATAAAATCTGAAATGTAATCTGAGATTCACATATGAATGGGAAAGATAAATAAAATCAGAATAGATGACAGCAGTGAAGGTGACATACAAATGTAGGAAGTGTAGAAATGTTCTTCCTGTTTTTATGTAAAAATAGAACAGCCGGAGCTTAAAGTAACCAAATATAAATCGCAGACCGTCGGCTGGAATCGTGGAGATAACAGGCGTGAATTTAGATTTACAAAATGGATAAGGAAAAACGGACGTCCAGTCGTTATGTACATTTTTATCCTGTCAAGAAGCCATTATAGCACAAATTCAGGAGAAAAAACGGAAGGTCATTAAATTAAAGAAAATAAAATAATCAATTATCTTCAGGTTGTATTCTTTTGAGAATGAGGATGGTATGGAATGTATAATTTTCGTCATTATAATAGAAACGAGAGTCCCCTTCGTATTTATCAACGACACGCTGAATGCTTTTCATACCATATCCATGTCTTAGCTTATTCTTTTTTGTTGTGGCTAACCGTTTGCTATTATTTGAAAAAGGATTCTTCCTGCAGGAGTTAATCATTGTAATTATGATTTTTTTATCACTATGTGGTGTGATGTTTAATTCAATATAGGAATCCGGAATGTTTTTTGTAGCATCTATTGCATTTTCCAGAAGATTGCTAAACAAGGATGTCAAATCATATTCAGAAAGGAAATCTGTGCAACCACTTCGAATGTCTGTCAGGAAAGAGGTGCCAGATGCTTTGCATCGCTGCCGGATGCGATAAAGAATTGTGTTTAGCAAATTATTATCACAAATTTGTACAGCATCCTGTAAATCCGAGGACTGTATTATTTGATAAATATAAGTGGCAATTTTATTGCTATCACCTTTTTCGTTTAAGTCTGCAATGGACAGAAGATGTTTTCGGATATCATGGATCAGTATTTTTTGCTTTTCATCCTGCTGTTGAAGTGCATCAAAATATAATGCGGTATCGTATTCTTTCTGAAGGAGTAGCTGCATTTCCAGGAATTGCTGGTTTTTATCCTGAGTGGACGTATGAAACCATGCAAGAAAAATATTAATGGCAAGAAGCAAAATGGCGCTAATGCTTATTAAAACATCCAGAATAAGAGGAAGAGAAATTTTCGTGCATACAGTGGCAAGCACTAGTGCGATGAATGCGGACAGTATTGGAATGATGTTTAAAAATAGGGTGCTTTTGTTGAAAGAAAATTCTCTTGTAATCCTTTGTTTGATATAAATGGACGTGTATTGGAGAATCAGAAAATAAAGTAATTTGCTAATTACGGAAAGAATCAAGAGATTTCGGAAATATGCCCTTTTCTCATAAAAATCTGGTCCAAAATAAGACAATACACCCAAGATGCAAATTTCGCTCAACAACATGGATATTGTGATAAACAGGGCATGAAATAAGGCAGTAAGCGGCTTGAGTTGATAGATAATAAAAATACAGATCAGATTTATAAGGAAGAACAGTACAATGTTGATTCGGTAATTATCAAAAAAGGAACCAGCAAATAGGACAGAATAGCCTAAAAACAAATATGTAGCTTCTCGTTGTCTTGTATATTTCGATGAAAAAAGATTCCGGCAGTATTGCCAGAGAATGCATGCTTCTAAAATATAAATAACTGCATAACAAATACTTATGGACATTCCTCTACCTCGTACTTTCCAGATATAAAAAAAATGCATTCTTAAACTTCGAGTATTTTCGTTTTGTGAGATAGGCAGTATATTGATCATTATAGAGATGAATCAGGGAATGATCAAAATCTGTTACATACTTCATGTTAACAATAAAACTTCGATGAGTATGAAAAAAGCAAGGCATATTCAGTGTTTTGCTCCAGTACTCCATGTTCTGTTTGGCAATAAGATCTCTGTTTAATGTATGAATGGTAATGGTTCGTCCCATTGCCTCTATCAATATAATTTCGGAAGTCGTGCAGGTATAAATCCCCTGTTTGGTTTCAATTGGTATTTTAACAGTGGTTGAATTATATAACTGGATAGCATCTTTCATATTTTGAAATAAGCGTTGTTTATCTATAGGTTTTGACAAATAGCGGAAAACATGGAAACGCATGGCATCATCCAAATATTCTACATAGGATGTGATAATAAAAATAATGGTATTTTTGTTCAATTCCTTTAATTTTTTTCCTACATATATGCCATTTAAACCAGGCATTTCTATATCCAGAAAAACAATATCTTTGGAGTCAGCATCGGAAAGTAAGGCTTCTCCGTTGTTATAGCACCGTATTTTAGGGGATTCCAGTCTCATGCTTTTGAAAAATTCCATGATATACTTTTGAAGTTGTGTGGCAATGTTCTTATCATCATCGCAAATTAAAATACGCAAAATATCACATCCTCTCCAATTCCATAATTACTTGCTATTATACAATGAATCAGCAAAATGACAAGTTGTAATTGTAAAAGATGTGAATAATGAGTTGTTTCAAACGGAAGAGTTGACATCCCTATTCCAACACTTTTGGTTACGTGCAACTAAAAGTTCAACAATTTGTCCGGCCAGTTTAATGTCTTCCGCATCACATAGACGGAGATTATCTGATATGTTTTGAGAAACATTGCATGTATGCAGGATTCCCAGAAGAAGAAAATCGGGAGTTGTTTTTAGCAGCTCGCATAATATAATGAATTTTTCCAAACTGGGTTTTTCTCTCCCGTTTTCAATGGCAGACAGGTGATTATTTGATATCTCTAATAATTCGGCTAACTTGTTTTGAGTAAGACCGAGTTCCTTGCGACGCAATCGGATGCGTCTTCCCATAGTAATGAAATGTTCTTCCTGCAAAATAAAGCCCTCCTTTCAAAATTCATCTTAACAAGGATTATTTGCAAAAAGAAGAATATAATACAGAATGATTCTGTATTATATTGAATTATATTCTGTTACTTCTATATAGTTCTGAAATACATATAAAAAAGGACGAAATAGAACGAATATGACCAAAAAACATGAAAAAAAGCTCATTCATGTTTTATCTGTCGATTTTTTGTTGAAAATAAGTTATTATGCGGTTGGTAACTATCATATATCATTACATATTTTTGAAGAAGGGAGGAGTATTCATGAATACGAAAAAGGATACTGCCAAAAAATCTGCGACACTGGCTGCTAAAGTACTCACAAATGTACTGAAGGCAGATGCAAATTCAACGGCATGTTGTTTTGCATACCAGCCAAAAGCACCAGAGGAACTGCTGCGTTTTAGGAGACAGAAATAATGGGGTATGTTTTGAGGGCGCTAAGTGGATGGTTGGTTCAGCAGGATGCCATCGAATCAGGCGACAGGGAATTGTATGAGTATGCAATGTATAGTTTTATGATTTCTATTATGCCGCTAGTGATCTTTCTGATTGCCAGCGGTGTAATAGGGATGCTGACGGAGGGTTTATTAATTGTTATCCCTTTTATGGTCACGAGAAAATTTAGTGGTGGCTACCATGCCAGACATGCATATACCTGTATGATAATATCTTTGGGGTTACTGGTAAGTAGTTTTTATGTAGTAATTCATGCTAAATGTTCTTGGATTTTTCATATGCTTGCTGTAATTAGCGGACTAAGTGTTATAATCAACAGTCCCATTGATTCGGAAAATAAGAAATTGGAAAGGGATGAAATTAATCAATACAGACGTACAACGTGCTTGTTGATAATTATAACCATATCAGTGTATTCTGTTTTGGTTGCTCTAAATCAGGGTCATTTTGCGGTATGTCTGGCGGTTAGTCTAGTATTGACGGCAATTTTGCAATTGCCATGTATTGTGCAAAGAAGCCAAAAGAGATCCTGAAATAAAAAGGTTGTTTTGCCCCAATTGACAGAAAAATCCCACTTTTTGCATAATTATTAATTATTGATAAAGCCGCATCTGTTTTTAGAAGATTTATTTTGGGCAAGCGAATATACATTTGTATTTGTAACTTATATTGTGAATATTGAGATAATAGGGGTGGAAAATGTGGTATGTGATCCATACGGTGTCAGGCTTGGAGAAAAAATGTATACAGCAATGTGGAATATATTTAAACAAGAGCGATTACAGAGAAATGTTTATTCCACGGTATATTGCACAGAAACATTTCAAAAAGGAATGGCATGAAGTTGAGAAAACACTGTTTCCAGGTTATCTGTTCATTGACACCGAAAAGATAGAACCTGTCATAGAAGGATTGAAAAAGTTCCGAGATTACACAAAAGTATTGCGGAACGGAGAAATGGTATCTCCAATTACGGAGCAAGAGCAACAATTTCTGTCTATAATGATGGATAAGCAACATCTTGTTAAGTATTCAGAAGGTTTTTTGATTGGAGAGAAAGTGTGCATTACAAGTGGCCCGTTAAGGAATCTTCAAGGATATGTCAGGACAGTAGACCGGCATCGTCGAGTAGCAAAATTAGAAATACCAATCTTTGGTCGCCCTACACCAACAGAAGTAGGGTTTGGAGCGATAAAAAGAGTCAGTGAAGAAGAATTTCGTTGTATGGTAAAGAAAAACATACAGAAACATAGGGAGAATTCACAGGAAGAACCGGGACAGATTAGAGTGCTGCAAGGTATATTTAAGGGCATGACAGGAAAGTTTCTGCATGCAGATGTAGGACAGAATGAATGGACTGTAGGAATAGAACTCTTTGGTGTTGAAACTAAGGTATCGTTTCAGCGGGAAGAAATAAAGATATTTTCATGAAGCCGTGTGAGCAAAATGACGAGTGACGCATGTTGCAGATCGGTGGACATAAAGAGCGGGTGAGCGAAGTTTTGAATTGCAGATTGTTAAGAAAGAAGATGATTTGCGAGTGGCGAAGCTCGCTCTTTATGTATGCTCATATGTAGAAATATTATTTTAGCCATTGAAATTAATAACAATATATATACTATGTATAAACTAATGCGTCAAGCACGAGGAGTAGCAGGTTCTGGCATAGTGTATATATGCATAGCGATCATATAGGTATATGCTGTGTTGGTGTCATTATATGAAAGGGCATGGAGATGCGCATATGGAAAAGATGAATATAGAAAGACATATTGATAGCCTTATTCATGAAACATTAGATGAGGTAGCTTTATATTTACAAGATCAGCATGAAAAGAATATTTATAGAGAAAAAGAATATGGACAACCTCGAAGTTATATTGCAAAACTATTGTGGTGGAATCCGCATAAAAAAATTTCTAAGCGATTATACAACCTTTTTCATTTAAAAGCAGTAATGGAAGAGGCATATAAATTTAGTTATGATGTTTATAGAAAAAAAGAATATGCAAAATGTTTTTTTGGAAAATACAATAGGATTAGTGATTTGGAACAAGTGTATTTATTAATGCAAGATAATGATTCAAGGATTATATTTGACTATATAGTCAAATCGAGAGTAGCTTATATCGTTATTGGGGAAGAAGCTATAGTATTGTATCCTTTGAAAATGATTGAAAATCTAAAAGGAAGCACTAAGGATGGGGGGGTTGGAAAAAAAACCGGAAAAAATAGGTATAAAATCAAAAAGTATTTAATTGAAACAACATTTGATTTGTTAACGGGAACGTGGATTGAGGGGCAATATCATTATACTGATATTTGTATTCCAAACAATGGAGATGTAGTAATTAGTTGTGGTGCTTTTATGGGTGAAACAACAATTTGGTTTGCTGATAGGGTTGGGAGAAATGGAAAGGTGTATTCTTTTGAACCAACGGAGTATACATATGAAGTTGCACTTAGAAACGTTATAAATAATTCGCTTCAAGATGTTGTCACGATGGTACAATGTGGTGTTTGGGACGAAGATACAGATTTGGAAATTAATGTATCAAAAGGATTAGCGGAAAAATCGTGTAATAGCATAACTAGTGGTGGTGGAGAAAAAATTAAAGTAACAAAAATTGATACATATATCAAAGAAAATGACATTAATAAAGTGGATTTTATTAAAATGGATATTGAAGGTGCAGAAATGAAGGCGTTAATAGGTGCAAGTAAGACAATAAAAAGATATAAGCCTCAATTAGCTATATGTGTTTATCATAAAAGTGATGATTTATTTGAAATACCTATTTTTATTAGTGATTTAGTGCCGGAGTATAAGTTTTATTTATCACAAAAGAATTCCTATGAAACTATTATATTTGCAAAAAAGTAGTAGTATTAGAGATATTAGAATAAAATTTGACAAATAGGAGACGCAAGGTGATTTTATTACTAAAGAATAAAGATAAGTTTAGTAAGGAATCTTGCTGGAGATGGAGAAAAATGTTAAAGGATATTCAGTTTATACAGAATCGAGAGATGTTATGCGAAGAAGCAATCTATGCTACAGTTGCGGTTTATTGGAAGAGGCATTATGAAATGATGTTTTCACATATGTGGAATTTTAGTTTAAAAGACGAAAAAGGATTGAATGAGGGAATTGGAAAAATAATTGAAGTAGACAATAGTGATATTTTGGATGTTTTAGAAAGATATCATGGAATAAAAGTTGAGAAACGAGTAATAAGAAAGACGGAAAAATTCACAAAAGTTATAAAACGGTTTTTGGATTTAAATTCTCCTGTAGCAATGGATGTAAGAGGAGAGATTTTTGGAGATGAAAGAACTAGTGGATTTTTTTTCCCAGTATTGGTGATAGGAATTGATGAAGAAAATATTTATTGCATTGATGTACATTTAAAAAAAGAAAAAATTGTTATTCCAATAGGTTTGTTTATAGAAAATTGTTCTTTGGAATATGAATTTTTTTTGAAAAATGATGTTAAAGAGTATGGTATAGATTGGAGGGAAATTATTTCCTTTAATACCAAAAGATGGATACAAAATGATTCTTTTCGATCTATGAAAAGACTATCATCGCTGCTTTATACAGAATTTGATTTAATGAGAGAAAAACAATTAGTTAGTTCAGATAATGAAATAGAACTATGTGAGAATATCAAAATGTTATACAGAACCCGTTTTCTGTATACGCAATCATTGATTTTTCTGAACAAATATTGTGGTGCGCATATTCCTGATAGTATTTGTTCGAAATTTATTGACATATATAATGTGTGGCTGAGTATTTGGGGGAGATTAGTAAAAGCTTTTATTAAAATGGATGTTTTCCCGTTGGATGTAATGTCAAAAAAAATAAGTCAGTTAGCAGATGATGAAAATTTGATTTGTCAGCAGTTGGTTGATGTTTGTAATGGGTGGGAAAAATATGATACAAAAAAATATGATGAAATAAAGGTAGAGAGTTCTAAAATTGAAAATAAAGAAGTGCTTTATCTCGATTTGTCGAGTTATTTTAATAATGAAGGTTTTTCATCATCAATGAATACAGATTCAACAGCTGATTTGACGGGATTTCAACAATTTTTAATTACGGAGAAGTGGCAAGAACGTAATATATGGGAAGTAGGAAATCTTTCATTTGTTTTTAATCAGCCTCAAAATGGATGTTATGATAATATCTCCTGTAGTGGTGAAGAAATTATAGTTACAGAAGCTTCCTATTCCTCAATTCTGTTTATAGGTTGTGCTGAATGGGGAAACCAGGTAGAGAAACTTGGGATACAATATGCAGAGGAGAAATGTGAAATTCCTTTTTGCTTTTCCGATTTATCATTTGAGACACCAGCCTTTGATGAACAAGTTATATGGGAAGGGAAATGTGTAGAACGTAAGGATGGAAGAATTATATGCAATCCATGGGTAGCAAAGGCTCACTTATTTGCGAAAAGTGTGAAAGTTGATAGTAAAAAAACCATGTTGAGTATACAGTTGCCTAATTGCAATAATATCCACATTTTTGCGATTAGTTTGTATAGATGAGGAAATTGGAGAATGAATTTAATTAAAAGTTCTTTTAGCAAGATAATAAAGCAAATGGTCTCAGTAATTATACCATCTTAAATTTTTGGTTGTGTATATGCCACATACGGAACAGCTTGAAAAAATAATGGAAAGATGGTATAACGTATCTTGGTACTTTTTATTTATAGTATAATTGGAAAGGATATAGTTTTGTTATGTTGATAAAGGAATGTATAGGTGGATATAAAATTGAATGTGAAACTGGAAATTATTATTTTTCACCCAAAAACATTGATAAGGGTACATTATTGATGTTATCAAAGGTGCAAGTTACAAATGAAGATAAAGTACTGGATTTGGGTTGTGGATATGGAGTCGTGGGCATATATATTGCAAAGATAATTGGTGAAGATAAAGTTGTTATGAGTGATATTTCGGACGAAGCTATTAGGTTGACCAACAATAATTTAAAACGCAATGGTTTTGATAAGGTCAGAGTGATAAAAAGTGATGGACTTAAAAATATTGTAGACAATGATTTTACAATGATTATATCAAACCCACCATATCATTCCGACTTTTCGGTTGCAAAATCTTTTATTGAGAATGGTTTTAAAAAATTATTACTCAATGGAAAACTTATTATGGTAACAAAAAGATATGATTGGTATAAAAATAAAATAACAGCCGTATTTGGTGGAGTAAAAACATATGAGAAAGATGGATATTATATTTTTGTTGCAGAAAAACGAAAGATGTATGTTGAAAAGAGAAAGAATAATAAAAAGAGTATTTCAAAAAAATTAAGAAGAAAGTATGAAAAAAAATGAAAGATACGCCAAGGTATGAGATATTAACAAATGAAATAGAAAAAAATTACAGATATATTGATGATAAATTGGAAAATTGCAAGATTTATTATGCTATGAAAGCAAATTCTGAGGAAGGTGTAATACGTGAATTAGATAAGTTAGGTTCGTGTTTTGAGTGTTCTAGCAAAGAAGAATTTGATTTGTTAAAAAAATTAAATGTTCAAAGTTCAAGAATAGAATTTGCGTTACCCGTTAAATCTAAAGAACTTATTGAGTATTTGTATCAAAAAGGGTGTACTATATTTGTTTTTGATACCCTTGCGGAATTAAGTAAATTAGAAAAGTATGCTCCGAATAGTAAAAAACTTATGCGGTTATATATTACTGATATTGCGAAATATTCAATACAATATGGTGTAGATATACATGAGATAAGTAGTGTTTACAGGCATAAAATTCATTTAGTTGATGGTGTTGCTTTTCATATATCTGAAAATACATCTGTGAAACAACTAAAAGAAGTATTTAATAGGACCGAACAGGCAATAAAAATGTTAACAAGTTTTAATAAAAGATCTCGAAGCTTGATATTAAACATCGGAGGAGGGTTTTCTTATCAAGCAGAATCTGGATATTATGAGTATTTAACTAATATATTGAAAAAGACGAAGGAAAAATATGACATAAATATAATATCGGAACCGGGAACTATTATTGTCAGAACGGCAGGAAGATATATAACTAAAGTGATAAGCATAATACAACATGAGCAATATACAGAGGTTTTTATTGATGGAGGAATTCCACATGGAGTTATTTATCCGCCGGAAAATGTGAGCTTTTATAAATATAAAAAAGAAAAATGTAAAAGAAAAATTTATAAGTTTATAGATAATACCTGTATGCGAAAAGAGCTATTTATGATAAGCATGTTGTACGAGATTGAAGAAAATGATGTGTTGGTTTTTGAACATTATGGTGCATATGCTAGTGTTTTTCAGAATAATTTTCACAGATGGAAAAGAGCAAATGTAATTTACATATCAGAAAATGAATAATAGAGAGGAAAAAAATGGATAGATTTATGTTGACAACAGCAATTGATTTAAATATGGTGAATGAATTTAAAAATAAAGTTTTGTTTTTATCAGAGTATATAATAAGCTTTGATATTGTAAAAGAAAAAAATAAAATTATTGCTGTAGATTTATTATATGATAAAAATAAGATTAGTAAAAAAAAGTTGGAAGAGTTGCTTAATGTAATGATAGAAAAGGAATTTTGTGGAAGGATAATGATAGAGGAAAAAGTTTTATGGGAAAATAAAACAGATAGATTGTTTTTTGGGAATATGTATGAAGAATTAGTACAAAAAGAAGAAGTAGTTCAAATGAGTGAAGGAATAGTGGCAATAGGAGAATTGTTTTATCAAATTTGTGCTTTTTTTGATAAGGAAATTGTTAAAATCGCACAAGAGAATTTTGATGTAAAACTAATGCATTATCCCTCTCTTATGAAATATGATACTTTGGACAAGGTGGAATATGTAAGATCATTACCGCAATTTTTAATGTTTGTTTCAAGTTTGCACGGAAATGTTAATGATTACTATAAATACAAAGAGTATGGATTTGATTATGATAATGATTATGATAAAATTAAAGGATTAAGATTGTGTTTGCCGCCATCAGTTTGTTATCATACATATCAACAATATAGAAATAGATGTTTAAATAACCAAAGTATAGTGATATCAGCAATAGGAAAAACTTTCCGAAATGAAGGTAAATATGCTAAGAAACTCGAAAGATTATGGGATTTTACTATGCGTGAGGTTATTTTTTTGGGAGATAAAAAGTTTGTTGAACAGAATAATATGGAAAAATTTATGACCAAGATAATTGAATTATTAGAAAGAATAGGGCTGGATGGTAGAATTGTCTCAGCGAGTGATTTGTTTTATAAAGGAGAAGAACAATTTGATATCCGAATTTTGCGTAAAATCAAAAAAAATAAATATGAAATTAGATTAAAAATAAGTAATAGTGACGAAATTTCAGTTGGTTCTTTTAATTTACATGGGAAATTTTTTGGAGAAAAATTTGGAATAAAATTTGATGATAAAAATTTTGCATATACTTCATGTACTGGCTATGGATTAGAAAGGTTTGCATATGCATTTCTATGTCAGTATGGTTTAGATAAAAATCAGTGGCCAATCTATATAAAAGAGCGCTTTTAAAAAATGGAGGATAATTTGGAAAATATAATAGAATTAAAAAATGTTAGTAAAAAATATAAAATATTCTACAAAGAAGAAGGTTTAAAAAATTCTGTAAAAGATTTTTTTTTTAGAAAGTACGCTTATAAAAATGCAGTTAGTGATTTGGATTTAACTGTAAAAAGTGGTGAAATTATCGGCTTATTAGGCAAGAATGGGGCTGGAAAGACAACAACATTAAAAATGTTAACAGGCATTTTGCATCCATCATCTGGAGAAATACAAGTTATGGGATATAAGCCATTTCAAAGAGAAAGAGATTTTTTGAAAAGAATTTGTTTTGTTATGGGGAATAAAAGTGATGTGAATTGGGATCTTCCCGCTATTGATAGCTTTCGTTATCAACAGTTAATTTATGAAATTGATGAAATTAATTTTGATAAGAATTTAACATTTTTAACAGCATTGTTAGGTGTTCAAAAATTATTGAATATACAAATTAGAAGATTATCGTTAGGTGAAAGAATGAAGATGGAATTGATTAATAATTTTATTTATACCCCTGAGCTGATTTTTTTAGATGAACCTACAATCGGATTAGATTTAGAAAGTCAAATTACTATTAGGAAATTTATAAAGGCATATGCGAAAGCAAATAAAGCTACGGTTATAGTAACTAGTCATTATATGGATGACATTGAAGAAATTTGTCAGCGTATAGTAATATTAGATGAAGGTAAAAAGACTTTTGATTGTGAAATCGAAAAGATAGTTAACGGTGATATTTCTTTTAAAGAAACCATTTATAATATTATGAAAAAAGAGGATAAATAATTGGCTAAATATCTATATAATTTTTATATCAAAATCAAGAATATAAAACAGTATAGGTTTAATACTTTGTTGAAAGTAGTATTTTGGAACTTGGAAATGTTTATAACAATTTTATTCTGGATAGTAATATATGAAAGTAATGGAATAGATCAGGTAAAGGGATTTGATTTGAAAGACACAATTACATATTTTCTTGTGTTCAGCATGCTAAGTAAGTTTTTGTTGACTTCATCAGGATTTTATTACAACGATTTAATTAGGAATGGAAAATTAAATGGTGTATTGCTTAAGCCATATAGCATTAATTTGTCAGTATTTTTTGGAGGATTTGCTGATGCTATTATTGAATGTATACCACAGTTTATTTTTGTGCTGATATTAGTTCCTTTTTTATATTCTTATATTAGTTTTGAATTTAAGATAATTAATTTTATTTTTTTAACACTTTTTATACTTATTTCAGCGGTTTTAAGCCATATAATATGGAGTGTTGTAGGGTGTTTGGCGTTTTGGTTAGAAGAAGCTATTGCAGTTATGTGGTCAGTAGAAATTTTATTCAGTTTTATGTCAGGAGAATATCTTCCTTTAGATTTTTTTCCAAACTGCATGACAAGGGTAGTAGAGTTTTTACCATGGTCATGCTTTGGATATATCCCAACCAAAATTGTACTAGGTCACTATAATTATATTATAATGTTAAAATTATTAAGTATAAATGTATTTTGGATTTTATTTTTTGGTGGATTATATAAAATGTTATGGAAAAAAGGAAATAAATATTACTCCGCAATAGGAGGATAAAACTATTTTGAATAATGTAAAGAAATATTTTAGGATTTTCAAATATCAATTTGAGTTGGCTTTGATGATTAATTCTGCATATAGAATCAACTTTGTGTTGTTGCTTATACAAAGCATAATAAATACGGCGTTAAGTGTTGTTTCGATTGGCTTTATTTATGGGAATATAAATCAAATTGCTGGATGGAATGTAAGTGAAATGATAATTTTGGTGTGTACTTCCTTGGTTGTTAATCAATTATATAGGGGGTTAGTATTACAGGGGCAGAATTTCTTTTTGAAGAGTGTGGTTAATGGTGATTTTGATAAAATGCTATTGAAGCCAATAAATATCCCGTATCAGATAAATATTGGTAAATTTGATTTGGTAAGTTTGTGTTCATCTATTGCACCAATAATAGTGATAATATACAAGATAATGGAAATGAAGATTACATTGAGGTTGTATAATGTATTTTTTTATATTATTACAGTTATTTCCGGTGTTGTTATTATTTCATCTTTTATGTTGATAGTTTATTCCATGGCTTTTAAATATATAAAAGCAGATAGTCTTATGGAAATTTATTATATAATAATGTCAATGTCTGAAAAACCAAAAGAAATATTAAGAAAAAAATATTTGAAATTTATATTTTGTTACATAATACCTGTAATACCCATAGCTAATATATCAGTAGAAATATTACTAAATAAGTTGGATGTGTCTTGGTGGATTGTAAGTGTCTTAATATGTATAATATTAAATCGATGTTCAATTTTATTAGTCAATAGTCAATTAAAAAAGTATTCTAGTGCCAGTAATTAAGTATGTTGAAAAAAGGAATATATAATGAGGTTTGATGTAAATAAAATTTGTTTTTTGGGGATGTATAGTGCATTGTTGAGAATGTATGGTGTGAATGTTTCTGAAGAAGAATTATTGGTAGGGTGTAAAAAAATCACATTTGAGCATCATTATGTATATGAAAATAAAAAAAGTGATGATGAATGGAAAAAAAGTGATTATTGCTATTTGATTGGAACTACAGATACTATTAAGGATATTAATGAGTTTTTTGGTAATTTAACTATAGTTGATTTTAAAAGCTATAGTTTATATACTGAATATATAATTGAAATGGCAGCAACAGGAATTCCATTGTTGGCTTATGTTGATGTTTTTTACCTTCCATATCATCCACAATATCAAAATATGCATGCGTCTACGATGATAATGATATATGGATTAGATAGAAATCAATTACTAATATATGATGGATATGTTACAACAATACCCCAAACTTATTTTTGTGGACGAGTCCCGATGGATATAATAGATAAAGCGTTATGGAAAGGAAAACATATTGATACTGGACAGGATTTTGGAGTTATTATATATGAAAAACAAAATAGTAATAATACGGTGAATTATAGAAACAGTGTTTTTGAGAATACTCAAAGTATGCTATCAAAAAAAAACAAAAATAGTGGGATAATAGGAATAAAAAATCTAGCTATTAATATTCGAGAATGGATAGAAGAATGGAATGATTATAAAATTAAAGATAATATGAGAAGAATGTATCATAGCATTACTTCAAGAGGGGGACCTGCTATCTCTAGAAATGTATATGCTGAGTTTTTATATAATAATGCAAATTTTTTGAGTAAAAATGAAAGGGATCTCATCTGTGTAAAGTTGTTCAATAGTGCGAAAAAATGGAATGGTGTTGCAGTAAAGGCTTTTAGATGTTCACTCATGTTTAATGATAAATATATTGTGCAAATTAGTGAAGAGTTGCAAGTAATTTCTTGTATAGAGCATGAAATATGGGGAGAGTTGAATCAAATTTTGAGATAATGCAATAATTTTGTAGTTTGTGTAATGTATTTATAGTTAAAACTTTTTTAAGGAGAATGTGAATGAAAGAAGATAAAATGAAAGTTTTAAAACGTAATATGATATTGAGTGATGGTACAGCTATGATTCCGAAAAATTTGGTGTTTTATCCGACATTACGTTGCAATTTAATGTGTAAAATGTGTTATCAGCGATTTCATAATAGAGGTGTAATGGAAATGAGTTTGAAAGAGATAATAGAGGTGTTTTCTCAATATGAGTTTGACTCTGTCATGCTTGTGGGAGGAGAAATATTTATAAGACAGGATATTATAAATATCATAAATTTTTTTGCAACAATATCAAGAGAAGTGAATATTCAAACAAATGCATCTCTGATAAAAGAAGAACATATTAAAGAACTCAATGCATGTGATGTATTAAAAAATATATGGATTTCGTTAGATGGATTAGAAGAACTACATGATATGATAAGAGGTACTAATGTATTTGAAAGAGCAGTAAAAATTATAAAAAAATTAGATAGAAATATAAAGGTTCACATTAATACAGTAATTATGAAAGAAAATATAAGTGAATTAGAGCCATTATATGAATATTTGAAGGAATTGGATGTTGCTAGTGTAACTTTTCAATATGAAATGAAGTATGAAAAAAAGCAGTATGAGTGTGCAAATAAAAAGTTAAGGGATAAACAGATTAAGGGGCACTTTTATTCAGATTGTGTTCAAGAAGAAGTTAGAATTGATTACTTGAATGAATTAAAAAAGGTAATAAAAAAATTGAAATTACAAGAGTCGAATAAATTAAAAATTAATTTTGCACCTATGATTTTTTTTGATAATATAGCAGAGTATGCTGACTTAAACTGTTTTAGTACGCAAAAAATAATATGTAAGGATATTGTTGATGGGATTCTTAAAGTAGATCCGTCGGGAAACATTATGTTGTGTGAGGCGATTAATATGTCACTTTATAATTTGAAGGAATCAAAGTTAAGCGATATATGGAATAGTGACAAGTTAAGAAAAATAAGAAAAAGTTTATGTAGCGATAATATGTTTCAAATGTGTTATAGATGCTGTTGTGTAGAGAGGTATTAAATTATGGTTTGCTTTAATAAAAAATATGTTCAAATTTGGAAGGAAGAAAGAGTTATATTGTTAATTAATCATTATTGGAAAGGAGTTGATTTTTTTAGAAAAAATGGATTTAAGTGTTTATATCAAAAAGTAACAGAAAAAGAATTAAAAGAAATAATGAAACTGTCTAACGATATAACAGAAGAGGAATATAATCAAATTGTTTGTAATATTGGGAATAGATTATTTAATAGATTAGTAAAATATAATTTCTTGATTGAAAGGGAAAATGTGGATGATAGTATTCCTTGTGATTATAGTATTGCAGGAGATAATTTAGCGCCCTATATGAAAAATATATATGGAATAGAACATATAAATAGTCCTACGAAAGTGCAGTTCTTGTTGACATATAGGTGTTTTGGAAATTGTTCTTTTTGTTTGACAAATTCCAAGTATTGCACAGAAGTGGATGAAATTACAGATTGTGATTGGGAGCTTATAACAAAGCGTATATGTGATGAATTGAACCCGTGTCAGATAGATTTAATAGGAGGTGAGCCACTTATACGATTTGAAGCTGTAAAAAGGATTTGTAAGATTGCAGTGCAAAAAAATGTTATGGTAAGAATAATAACAAATGGAGTGATTTTGGAAGATGAAAAAAGATGCAAAGAGCTTGTGGAAATACTAAGAGGATATAGGCATTATATTCAAATTAGCATTGATGGTGATGAAAAAATTCATAATATGATTAGACCAGGTGCACAATATGAAAGAATGATGAAAGCAATAGAAAATATTTCTAGAGAAGATTTATATTGGGGAGCAAATATAACAATAACAAAATTAAACATCAATACGGTGTCAGCTGTATTGAAAAATATTGCTGTGTTTAATCCGGTTCATTTTGAGTTAGGACCAATTCAAACATCCGTTAAAGATATAGAAATGTGCAAAAAATTAGTTATTAACAAAGAAGAAGAAGGAAAGTTAAGGAAACAATTGAAGGAATTAAAGGAATTGTATCCTGATATTGATATAGCTTATAATAAGCGAGAAAAAATATTTGAAACACAGGAGTTGCCACTTGGAAGTGACAGGATATATCAGATGTGTTCGGCGTTTGATAAGCTATTAGCGGTAGGTGCAGATGCAAGGTTAATACCATGTTTAAGAGGGTGTGTTCATCCAGAATTTTATGCGGAAAATGTACTTGAATGGAAAGATAATTTGAAATCTTTGTGGAAATTCAGTAAGTTAAGAAATGTTTTTCAAAAAATAACACTAAAGCACAAATGTAAAAATTGCAATTATAATCAGCAATGTAATCAAGGTTGTCCGTTAGAGACATATGTATTAACAGGAGATTTAGGAGGTTATGATCCAAATTGTGCATATGTCCCTCAAAAAGGTAAAGAGTAAAAATGGTTAGGGATATAGTTTCATATTTGTAAAATTGCAAACAATATATGTGGTATAGTTCAAAGAAAGGATGAAAAATGGAAAGAAAAGAAATATTATTAAGGATTGAAAAATCTGTAAATGCTATTAAACCTGTAGGTTCTATTACTGAGGAGGATTATATTGATAGTAGAAACATAGGTTTTACCTCGCTTCAATTTCTGACATTTATTGTACAAGTAGAAGAAGAATTTAATATTGAGTTTGAAGATGAGGAATTAAGTTTTGATAGATATCAAAATATTTCGGATTTTGTTGATACAGTAGAGAAACTATTAAGTATAAATTAGAGGAAAATAAATTTATGATTGAACAACTAAGAGATATAATGTATCCAAAAGTGATGATTTTTCCAGTTACCTATAATTGCAATGCAAGATGTTGCATGTGTAATATATGGAAGAGCCAAAATAAAGATGATATTTCTTTAATTGAAATTAAAAAAGTCTTTTCTGATGAAGTTATATGTGAAAACTTGGAATCCGTTAATTTAACAGGTGGTGAACCTCTGTTGAGAAAAGATCTTTTGCAAATAATTCGTACTATTATTTATTATTGCAAAAAATTGAAGGTTATAACATTAAATACAAATGGATATTACTATTATAAATATGAAGATTTGTTTGAAAAAATAGACAGATTAAAAACAGAGATAAAAGATTTTGAATTATTTGTTTATTTTTCTATAGATGGATTATATGAAATACATGATCAAATAAGAGGAGTATCTGGTTTCTTTGATCATTTAATGAAAACAATAAAGTTAATGCAGGAAATGGAAAAGAAATATAATTTCAATTACTCATTTAATTTTACAATAACTCCATATAATTACAAAGAAATGGAAAGAGTTTTTTCGTTCTTGAATGATATGGATTTAAGTTTAGATTTTACTTTTAGTATGCCTTCTGAAACATACTTTAATAATACTGTTATTGATGATTTATGGAAATATGACAATGAAGCAATCCAGGAGATATGTAGTGTACTGGATAAACTATTGAATAAAGGAAAACTTACATATTCAAGAACATACTACAAAAATTTAATCAAAATGTTGCAAGGTGATAATCGAAAGATTGGGTGTATTTTTAAAAAAGAAGGACTGTTTTTAGCTCCAGATGGTAACATGTATAAATGTTGGGCAGATAATCATATGCTTGGAAATATATATGAAAAAAATGTAAGTCAAATATGGAAAGAAAGTTTATTAGAGTATGATGTAGAAGAAATTCAGGAAAAATGTAAAAAATGTTATAATAATTGCTATGTGAATTTTCAAAGGAATAATTCTATAAAAAAATTACTTCATAACATTAACGGTTCGGCGTAAATAAATTATTGTTTGCGTTTATAAGGAGTGTGAATATGAATATAGGATTTGTTAGTTTAGAAAATCCATATAGTAAAAATAATAATGGTGGAATAGGTACATATACAGGTATCATGATAAAAGCTCTATCAGATAAAGGATATAATGTATGTGTGTTCACAATAGGAAATGAAAAAGACTATCGTATAGAGAACACAAATATTTTTGTCTATTTTATTGGAAATATGCATACAAAATATAGTAATTATTTTGAGGTGTCATATTTGATTTATTGTAAAGTGATGGATGTACATTTAAAATATGGTATTGATATAATAGAGTCGCCTGAATGGTTAGCGCAAGGCTATGTTTTAGCTGTGGAAAGAAAGATTCCATTAATAACTAGATTACATACTCCTTTGTTTTTGTTAAAAAAAATAACCCCCAATCAAGTGTATTACAAAGAAGAAGAACTGATAATGAAATTGGAAGAACAACAATGTAAAAGGAGTAGTGTCGTAACCACTCCATCATGTTCAATTGGGAAAATTTTAGGTGAGGAATGGGGGATTAATAGTATATACATTCCAAATCCTATAGAAGTGGAGAGTGATAAAGAGTATCAAGAATTGTCGGATTATATTTTGTACATGGGACGTTTAGAATATAGAAAAGGAGTTTTGGATTTTGCGTATGCGATAAAGGATTTCTTTAAAATGAATAAGAAGACCAAGGTAGTAATATGTGGTAGAGACACTATATATATGAAAAAATCTATAAAAAAACAAATAATAGAAATATGTTATGAGAATTTAGATAGAGTAATATTCATTGATCATTTATCGGGCGAAGAAAAAAGAACAGTCATAAAAAAAGCAATTGCTGTTGTGCTTCCATCAATTTGGGAAAACTGTTCGTATGTAGCATTAGAATCAATGAGTTATGGAAAGACTGTGATTGCATCAAATTCTGGGGGTTTCATTGAAATGATTAATGATGGTGTTGATGGATATAAATTTGAGGTAAATAATGTTCGAAAATTGACATATTTGTTATATGATATTAGTTGCAGAACTATTAAAGATACAGGTATGGCAGCCAAGAAGAAGGTTATGTCAGTGTATGATGTAAAAAAAGTTGTGAAGCAATATGAAGAAGTTATATACAAAATTATATTGTAGAAGTGGCATGGAATAATATTTTCATATATAGAATTAGGAAAAAATTTAATTTTGAAATTTAATATTGTGAGATTGGGAAATGAAAGTTCAAAAAAATAAAAAATTATTGTCTTTTGGCGGTATGTTAAAAAGCCTTCGATTGCCATTTTGCTTGATATGTATAGTTCTACCGTATTAGGAATCTGAGCAAGAGTGATCACAGAAACATTTTTTTCCGGTTTGCAAGGGGACATCGGTACTTTTTCCGATGTTTTGTTTTTTTCACTCCATCGTGATGCATACATAAGCCCATTTTACAGACAGGTGCTTCTTTTTTCCTAATCATAAACCCATCTTTTATTACAGAAGTAGCCTGTATGGCTGAGATTAAGGTCAATGAAAAGTGTGATACGGTTGTTCTTACAGCATTTGTAGAGAGGATAAGCAATGTGGGCAGGATCTAGCAGGAATTTTTTAATATGGAACTTCAGAAGGTAGGATTTCATAGAGAAAAAGTAAGGGGGTTTTAGAAAAAAAGATATAAAGGTCATTTAAAATAAGGGTTGAGGAATTCGAGAGACTATATATGTAAAGGAGGTAAAAAAGTGAATGATAAAATAAATGAATTTGAATTTAGTATCTGTATATTGACATTAAATCAATTAGAAAAGACTAAAAAATGTTTAATGTCTTTAATTAATACAGATTTTATATCAAAAACTGAATTGATTATTGTTGATAATGGTTCTGCAGACTTAACTGATAAATGGTTATGTGATTTTCAAAATAAGTATAATACTAATGAGTTTAGGATTATACTAGTATTAAATAAGGAAAATAGAGGATGCACTGGAGGAAGAAATCAAGCATGTAAGTTAGCGGTTGGAAAATATATTGTTATTTTGGACAATGATGTAGAAATAATTCAAAATGATTGGTTGATTATATTAAAAAATTTTTATGAGGCGCAAGGTCCCAACATAGGGATTGTTGGACCAAAGATGTTATATCCAGGGACTGATATCATTCAACAAATTGGGTTAGGGGTGACTCAAAATGGAAAAATAGGATATTGGGGACAGGGAAAATGTAAAGATGATAAAGAATATAATATTGAAAAAGAGTTACAAGGATATCCTGCTGCATGTTGGTTGTTAAAAAGAGATTTATTTGAGAAATTTGGTTACTTTGATGATATATATTATCCAGTAAATTTGGAAGATGTAGATTTTTGTTATAGAATCAGAGAACAAGGATATAAGATAATGTATTGTCCTTATGCCGAAATGTATCATTATGAACATGCGACAACCCAAAATACCCAGGGGTTGTCATTTATTCGGGTAACTATTAAAAATGGACTAATATTTAAAGAACGTTGGAAACATATGTTTGAAAATGAGGTAGGGATGACATTAGCTGATATATATTGGCTGAAAAATACTGGAAAGGAAAAAGATGGTTAATAATTATAAAATACTAAAGAATATATATAGGGATACCGTTCGATTTGAACAGCTGTATAGTCAAAATAAAGGTGATGCACTAATCGATGTTGAAATACGCGTAAATTGGAAATGCAATGCCCGGTGCGTAATGTGTGGTTTGGGGAATTATATAGAAAATTGCGATAAAAAGCGAAAAACGGAAATGTCATATGGTCAAGTTGAAAAGTTATTATTTAATTTGAAGAATATGGGGTGCCAGGGTGTGACATTTTCAGGAGGAGAACCTACATTAAGGGAAGATATGGTTCAAATTATTGAGTGTGCATCAAAAAAGTGTAATATGAATGTTTCGTTAAACACAAATGGATATTTGTTGGGAAAAAAGCTATCCAGAGAGTATATTGAAGCGGGTTTGAATAATATAACAATATCAATATTGAGCCCAGATGAAATGGTAAATGACAGGCTGATGGGTTTAAAAAATGGATTGTTACATACAAAAAAATTAATAGAATACATTAATAATAGAAAAGATAAAAAAGTAAATATTTATGTTAATACAGTAGTATTAAAACAAAATATAGATACTTTTCATCATTTTCCGGAATTTCTTTTAAAGTATAAAATAAATAATTTAAATTTATCGCCTACAAGTATTTTAACTGAGTGGGATGAGTGGACAGCGACAGATAGTAATTTGAAACCAACAATAGAGCAAATTATCAACTTAAAAGAGAAAACCATTCCATATATTAATGGGTTTAATTTTCCTTTTGTTGTAAAGGATCCATTTGCGGAAGAGGAGGAGGAAATCGAGAAGAATCTTAATGTTGTTTTCAATAGCAGAAGTAAAACTTGTTATGTTCCATGGTTTCATGCTGTAATACAATCAAATGGAGAAGTTATTCCATGTTGTTACGCACCTGACGATTATATTATGGGAAACGTGAATGATAATTCTATTGAAAAAATATGGAATGAAGAAAAATATATATTATTTAGAGAAAGATGTAAATTATGCGATATGCAAATGTGTCAAAGCTGTACTCAATATCAATTGGTTAATAAAAAAATAGAAAATAAAATGAAAAGATAAAGATATAAGTCATTATAATGATTTAATGTTACAGTTAATTATTAAACAAGAAAGGAAAGGGTTGTAGTTAATACAATTAAGGTAAAATTATGAATAAGAAAAATTTAGTAGAAATTAAAAATGATGTAACAAGAATGGTTATTTCAAATTTAAATTTGTCAGAGGATTATTTTGATGAAGAGGATAAAATTTTGTTTGGTACATCATCTGGTTTTGATTCAACACAATTATTGGAATTTATTTTGCAGCTAGAAGAGGAATTCGATATTATTATACCAGATGAAGATTTGATTCCAGCTAATTTTTCATCATTACAGGCTATTGCAGAATATATATATACAATTCAATAAGTCAGTTTTTGGTTTTACAAAAAATATAATAGTAATGGTGGTGTTTTATTGCAATGATAAAATGTATTATATGGGATTTGGATAATACTATATGGGAGGGTATTATTAGTGAAGATAAGGAAGTGAAGGTAAGAACAGAGATTATTGATATAATAGACAAATTGATATGCAAGGGAATTGTAAGTACTATTTGCAGTAAAAACGATTTTTTTGTGGCAAAAAAGAAACTTGTTGAACTAAATATATGGGATTGCTTTGTTTATCCTCAAATTAATTGGAAAAATAAGACTGAAAATATTAATGCTTTTATTTCAAAGTTTCATTTTAGAACAGAAAATATAGCATTTATTGATGATAGTCTTTTTGAAAGAGATTTAGTAAAAAATACTTTTAAAGATATCACAGTAATTGATGGAAGCAGTATCAACGAAATCAGAAAACTGGTTGGAAGTATAAACTGCAATTATAATACATTAGAAGCCCAAAATAGGGTTGCTATGTATAAAATTGAAGAAAAAAGAGTTAATGATTGTGAACAGTTTAGAGGTTCTCATTTGGAATTTCTAAAACAGTGTAATATAACTGTTGCAATTAGAAATGTTGTAAAATCAGATATTGATCGTATGTTAGATTTAATAGAAAGAACAAATCAATTAAATACTATGGGAATATATTATAGTAAAAAGCAAATATTAGAATTAATGACACAAAAAAACTTTGATGTATTAATTGCAAACGTTTGCGATAGCTATGGGGACTATGGGGATTCTGGATTAGTAATTGCTAAAAAAGAGAATAAGCAATATATAATTCAATTATTGGTAGTTTCTTGTAGGTTATTGGGGAAAGGGATATCTCAAACATTATTATCATGTGCTTATGAGCGTGCATTGAATGACAAATGTGAAGAATTGGTTTGTGAATTTTTAAAGACCAAATACAATAGGCAATTAAGAATGTTATTTTCAATGAATGGTATGCAATTAACAGATGTCCAGAACGAAAAGTGTAGCTATGTTATGAAGTGTAGAGAAAATAAAATTGATTATCCAGAATGGGTACATATAAATATGAGTTAACTTGATGCAACTGTTATAGATTAGTGGAGAAAATTATGTTAGATGTATTAGTTTTTCCGTGCACGTATAAATGTGATGCTAAATGTATGATGTGCTCGATATATGAGAAAAGAAGTTCAGATTTAAGTTTACAAGAGCTAGTTCCTTTTTTTGAGAATAGCTATGTCAACTCTATTCGCTCAATAAACATTACAGGGGGAGAGCCAACTCTTAGGAATGATTTGCTGGAACTAGTTCAAATGATTAGTTATCATTGTAAAAATTTAGGTGAGATAATAATCAATACTAATGGTTTGAATAGTTATAATGTTTTAAACAAGTGTGAAGAAATATGTGGTATATTGCCACCAAAAATTAAATTGTGGGTTTTTGTTTCGTTAGATGCAATAAATGATAAAGCAGATAAGATAAGAGGAGTAGAGAATGCTGCAGCAAAAGCTATGAAAACTGTCGATTTACTTATTTCATTGAAAGAGAAGTACGAAAATTTGAAAATAGGGATTTCTACCACAATTGTTTCGGAAAACGCATATTTGTTAGAAAGTGTTTTCAAGTATGTTGTTAGTAAAAATATATTTTGGGATGTTATATATGCTACTGTTAACACTACATTTATTGATTCTGAATCAAAAAGTAATCAATTTTTGCTTAATGAAGAACAAAAAAAGAATGTTATAGAGTTTTTACCTAAATTATTACAATATGATAAAAGAACATTATCAAAGGAAAATATTTATAAGATGATTGAACGTATAAATGGTAAGGCGGGTAATAAAAATTGTATTTTGCGCGATGGTAAAGGTCTATTATTAGAAGCTGATGGGAAAATTAGAGCATGTGGAATGACAAATAAAATTCTTTTAGGTGATATACATGATGAAGAATTCAATTTTAGTAAATGGTTAAATAAACTTGAACAGTATGATAATTACTGTGATAAATGTAATACGGATAGTTATTATAATTGGAGTGTTGAGGCGCAAAATGTTATTATAAAGGAAATGATGGAAAAGGTTTTAAAGAAAAAAAGAAATGCAAAAGTATAATGAATTTTTATTATCAATTATAATAATTGTAAAAAATGAAGAGCAAAGAATACGTCATTGTCTTGAATCAATTTTACTACAATTTAATGAAAAATGCATGGAATTAATTTTAGTAGATGGAAATTCAACAGATAAAACTGTCGATATTATAAAAGAATTAGTACATAAAAATAATCATATACAACTAATTGAGTGCAAAGAGTCTGGATATAGTTATCAGAGAAATATAGGTATGAACAATGCGCAAGGAAGGTTTATTTTATATATTAGTGGCGATACTATGGTTTCGAAGGGGATGTTATCTAAATATATGAAATATATAAAGGAAGATACTTGTGATATTATTCAAGGAACAATACTGAATATTGATAATAACAGAAGATTTGGTAAATTGATGAAAGCAATATATCCAATTTTTTACAAAGATGTTACGAAGAATGCTGCCCAGGAATTTTCTACTGTAAATGTATGTATAAGACGAGAATTGTTACAGAAATATCCATTTGATGAAAAACTAAATTCTATGGAAGATAAGGAATGGATGGTACGCACGGGATTAAAGGAGGGAATAATAAGATTTAATAGATGTTATAAAGCTTGTGTATATCATTTGGTACATGAAAATATGAAAGAATACTGTAAGAAGATATATAAGGAATCGGTGGCATTAGAGATAATTGACAAAAAATATAGGGACAAGTATAATACAAATTTCTTTAACTGGATAAAATATTCTAATGTTATCGTTTTTTTGTGTTTTATAATGCTGGGTTTGTTGATTGGTTTTAAGGATGTATATCTATTATTTTTAATAGTAGCGATATTATTATTTTCTAAACAGGTTTATATTTTACTATATTACTTTGATGAAAAGGATTATAATATTATATTTGGCATAATAATCAGCGTATATTTAGATGTGGTTTTTTACGGTTATGTTGTAGGTAAAATAAAGAGAAAATATTTAGAAAGGAAAAAGTGAATTTATTTGTATAAGTTTACTTATAGTAATTATGAATGTAGGAGTCTTTGTAGCACATCCAGATGATGAGGTAATCGGTATTGGAGGAACATTGATTAAACATATTTTGTGTGGAGATCAAGTTAGTATATACATACTTGCAGAAGGTAAATCATCTAGAGAAGAGAGTTATGATGTATTTTCTAAGAAGATTTTAGAATCTTTCAGGAATGAAACAATAAATGCAGTTAATATTATGGGAATAAAAGAGGAGAATGTACATTTTCTTGATTTGCCTAACAACCGATTGGATAAAATTGATTTATTGGATATTATTAAAATTATAGAGAGGATAGAAGCAAAAGAAAAATTTGATGTCATATATACACATAACGGTAGAGACTTGAATATTGATCATGAAATTGTTGCTAGAGCTGTAATTACTGCATTTAGGGCTCTTCCAGGGCAATCTGTTAAAGAAATTTTAATGTTCGAAACTTTGTCATCTACGGAGAGTGGAATGGCATTAGGAAGATATTTTGAACCAAATTTATTTGTAGATATATCAGATGTATTGGATAAAAAGAGTTGTGCAATGAATTGTTATAAGAGTGAATTAAGGGAAAAACCTCATCCAAGAAATATTGAATTGATAGAGAATAATGCAA
Source organism: uncultured Clostridium sp. (assembly GCA_947644195.1). Classification (GTDB taxonomy): domain Bacteria; phylum Bacillota; class Clostridia; order Lachnospirales; family Lachnospiraceae; genus Butyribacter. The sequence continues at coordinate 2,848 of CANRZB010000002.1, read as the reverse complement.
TAGTATGGGGAAGTAAAGTTGGAGTAAGAGCAGCAGAAGCTTTCAAGGTGGCGCGTATCCTTAGGTAAAAAGGATATTGGTCAAATTACAAGTACTTTGTTTTTATAGATATTAGTAGTGGATGATATAATAATATTACTGAATTGTAGTAAATAAAGGTAGGATAATAATGTACAATAAGAAAAAAATTTTTGTTACTGGTGGGAATGGATTTATTGGTACAAATTTATGTAACTGTTTAATTAGCAGAGGATACGATGTTGTGTCATATGATATGGTAGAAAAAAAGGTTGATAATAATGTAAAGTGGATTTATGGAGATATCTTAGATAGTGAAAAACTTTGTTATTCGATGGAAGGAGCTGATGCTGTTATACATTTAGCAGCAATGGTTGGAGTAAGGAATTGTCTACAGAATCCTCGGTTAGTTATAGAAACAAATGTTAAAGGGACTGATAATGTTATTGATGTATGTAAAGTAAACAACATTAATAATATTATTTTTGCATCTTCAAGTGAAGTTTATGGTGAGGGATATGAGAATATTACGCTTAAGGAAGAAAATGAAACTTCTCCAAAGTCGTTATATGGAGAAAGCAAATTACAAGCAGAATATAAGTTGAAAAATTATTCAGATCAAGAAAAAGCTAAAGTTTCAATTTTAAGGTATTGTAATATATATGGCCCATATCAGAGAACCGATTTTTTGATTCCATTATTTATTAGTCAAGCGGAAAAAAATATTCCCTTAACGATATGCGGAAGCGGGAAACAAAAAAGATGTTATACATATGTTGATGATGCTGTTGAGTATACCGTTAAAGCAGTTGAGAGAAATTGTGGGCAGATGTTTGAAATATTTAATATTTCTTATGAGAAACCTTCTACGATTTTTGATGTTGTAAATGCTATAGAATCAGTAAGAGGTAGGAGTCTTAAGGTATGTAAAAAAGAACATAGCGAATTAGGACGGGATTTATCTTGTGAAATAATTAATAGGGTAATTAGTTCTGAAAAAGCACAAAGGACATTGCAATATCAATCTAAAATAGATTTATTAAATGGAATACGTAAGATGTATCAATTTTATTATAACAATTATTCATAAGTATTAAGGAATGTAAAAAAATTTTGTTGTGATACAATTGAGTATTCTCACTATAAGAGAGGTAAATATATGTATGATGAACTGGTAAACAAAAGTAGATGCATAGCTATTATTGGTTTAGGATATGTTGGATTACCATTAGCGATTGAATTCTCCAAAAAAATTAGAGTAATAGGGTATGATATTAATCAATCTAAAATTGAACAGTATACAAATGGTAATGATGAGTTAAATATAACCAATGTTCATGATATTGAGTCGTGTAATGTTATATTTACATCTGACAAAGATAAATTGAAAGAGGCAAATTTTTATATTGTGTCTGTACCAACACCAGTTGACGAATATAATTGTATTGATTTAAGTATGGTTATTGAGGCAAGTAAAACAATTGCTAAAAATATAAAAATAGGAGATATGGTTGTCTATGAATCAACTGTATATCCGGGGACAACAGAAGATATATGTAAAAATATATTAGAGCAGGAATCAGGGTTGAAGTGTGGAAAAGATTTTAAAATTGGATATTCGCCTGAGCGAATTAATCCTGGAGATAAGATTCATACTTTGAACAATATTAAAAAAATTGTATCAGGAATAGATGAATATACAACAAATGAAATTGAAAAAATATATAATATTGTTGTTAAATGTGGAGTATTAAAAGTTTCGGATATTAAAACAGCAGAGTGCATTAAAATAATTGAAAATAGTCAACGTGATGTAAATATAGCATTTATGAATGAAATGGCGATGTTTTTACATGAAATAAATATAGATAGTAAAGAGGTTTTTTTGGCAATGAAAACCAAATGGAATGCATTAGATTTTTTTCCGGGGATAGTTGGTGGGCATTGTATTGGAACGGATTCATACTATTTACTTCATAAAGCAAAAGAAATTGGAATGAACTGTGATGTATTGCAAACAAGTAGGAAGGTTAACGAAGAAATAATTGACTTCATTTACAGCGAAATTATAAGAATTACTGCAAGTTCAAAAAAAATAAGAGTTGCAGTAATGGGAATAACATTTAAGGAAGATTGCTCTGATATCAGAAATAGTAAAGCATATGCTCTTATCAAGAAATTTGTAGAGAATAATATGGAAGTGATGGTATGTGATCCTGTAGCAAATAAAATGGAGGTAAGTAAGTCTTATCATATTGATTTATTAAATTTGGAAGAAATAAAAGATGTTAATGTTATTGTATTTGCAGTTGGGCATAAAATGTTTTGTGAGTTAAAATATGAACAAATAAATAGTATGCGTTCATTATCATCTGATAACGGATTTGTATTTGACATAAAATCTATTTTTAATAGACGAGACATAGAAAAAAACGGTTGGAAATATTGGTCATTATGATAAGTATAGAGGAAAGAGAAATCAGTATTTTTTTACGGAGAGATCAGAGTAATTATTTCAAGTTGAAATTGGGAATTGGTGTAAAACTAAAGCGTTGCGATTTCGATGTACATCAAATTCTTGGGATATTCTGTTCGGATTCATGTTTTTCGAGGTCGATACTGGAAAAGGTGGTAAGCTTATCGTAGTGTAAAATGGGAACTATGTGAAGAAGAGTTTGTAAAAGTTAATATTCTATTAATAATGTCGGGGTGAAATCTCCTTATTGGGATTTCACCCCTTATTTTATTTATACTCAAACATACCGAGGCATGTCAAATTCTGCCATAGTAATAGGTTTTAGAAGGTAATCCAATGCCCGCACATGATATC
>CANRZB010000001.1 GCA_947644195.1 uncultured Clostridium sp. | reverse complement strand
GCCGATGAATTATGAGCAGATGATCGTAGAAATGGTGGAGAAAATTAAGAACCCGGTAATACTGATGAAGATATACACTGTTGTAAAAACGCATCTGGAAATCCTGAGAGAGAAGGAAACAGAATCATAGAGGTATTCTGATAGTTTGATGGCATTGAAATCAGTAGCGAACATGCAGTGGAATAACGAAAAAGGCGATGCAACGGATTTGCATCGCCTTTTTCTGTTCCTTTGTTGACAATCCTATGTAAATTGTTTGAGCGATTAGCCATATCGCAAATGGAACAAATAAGGATGTCATTATTCTGGAGACTGTTTTCTCTGCTATTATTATACAAAATAGCATGATTTTGTCAATATATTTATCCCACCTGTTTGGTTCTACCTTGGATACATATGCAACATAGGGCTTTGCATTGTCGTTTTTGTGTTATGGAAGTTGGCTAGACTTCCACTGTATCCTCCAATTCCCCCCACAAGTGGAAATTCATTAACACAAGACTACATATGTTCGTTATTTCTTAGTATGTTTGTCTTTATAAATTGTGTAAACAAGTCCAACGACTGCTACACAGGTGGAAACGAAAGAGAAAACTGCTTCCATCAGACACTCCTTATCTGCCTATGTGCCACAGGTAATTCTATTTTATCATTTATTGGAAAAAAGGTAAACTAATATTTTCACACAAATCACATCCTGGCCGTGTTATAGTTATATCAAGTAAAGTAGCACCTATCTGAAAGAGAACGCTCTTTTTTATGGCAGGTGTTTTTGTTGCGCAAATAATGAAAAGGGGTGCTTAGATGGCTTATTCAAACTCCAAAGGTCTGATTGCCCTGCCGACAGCGTACAACGGCAATTCGAAAGAATACACGTGGAAGAAGCTGTCTTATAAATTCATCCAGCAAGGCGGAAATTTTAACATTACCCCGAATCAAATGCAAGACATAGATTCATACGTCAATGGCAATGGCTTGTTAAAGCGAAAAGTACTTGATCATTGCCGGACAAAGATTGAATGGAATACGCCATACTTAGTCTATGAGGACAAGTGCAGATTGATACAGGCTATGCGAAATTCCTACAAATGTGGCGTCGGAGCATACAAGGAAAGGAAGACACGCATCCGGTATTATAACGATTGGGAAGATGACTATACGACAGGCACTTTCTATATGCCGGATGTACAGTTCCAGTATGGGGGACTGTATCATGGAGCGCCGATGTATCTGCCGATCCGGTTGGCAGCGATTGAATATTAGGAAAGGGGCGGTAAGATGTTAAACGTGACAGAGGAACAGAAAAAGATGTTCTATACTTCTGGTTACTCCAACAATTACATACTGACCTTTTCCGAGATTGGCTTGGTTCTGGATAACGAAAAACTTCATTCGGAAACCCCGGTTATCAAAGAGTCTATTTGTGACGGCGAAGACTTTGCCCTGGGCGGTTGCATCGCTTCCTCCATGGAATTTGAAGTTTCAGAAATCTTGGCAGATGAATTGACTGGGCTGGAATTCCAATGCCAGATAGAAGTAAAAGATGATGATAACAAGGTTGCGCAGAATGTTCCCATGGGGATCTTCCGAGTAGATCAGGCACAGCAGATTGATGATAAGGACTATAAAAAAGTAATTGCCTACGATCGGATGTATGACATATCTGCAGACGTGATAGACTGGTATAACAAATATTTTGCGGCCGGCGCAAGACATACTGTGAAACAAACGAGGGAATCTCTATTGACGCATTTAGGGATTCCCTTTGTGAATCAGGCGCTTGTCAATGATAGTGTGCTGATAGAAAAAACGGTGGAGGTTGCAACGTTACCAGGCACAGATGTGTTGCGGTATCTTTGCGTGATTAACGCCGGATTCGGTCGCATGAATAGAAATGGAGAATTTGAGGTTATCTATTTGCAGGGTCAAGGAGTATTCCCGGAGGACCAAGGCGGGGAAGAGAGAAATCTTTACCCGGAAGACACACCAGGAAAGGAAATCTTATACCCCGAAGATCAATTTGAGTACTTAGGTATCTCGACGGAAGATACTGTATGCCCGGAATATCGTAGCTGTAAATACGAGGAATACATGGTTCTTCCGATTACCGCATTAAGCATTACAAGCTCTCAGGATGATGTAGGCGTTACGGTAGGGGAGGACTTGAGCAATCCATATGTGATTGCTGCCAACATCTTTTTATACGGAAAATCATCAGAAGATCTTCAGGAGATCGGCCGGAATATTTTGGAGAAGATTAAAAGTATTACGTATCGGCCCAATACAACGCAATTAAATGGACTTCCGTATCTGGAAGTTGGGGATGTTTTTGCCCTGGAAAAGAAGAATGATTCGGTGGAATCATATATCTTTTCAAGAACTCTTTCTGGCATACAGGCATTGATGGACACCTTTGATGCAAAGGGAAACAAAATCAGATCAAACGAGGTAACCGCCAATGAAGAGATTATACAGTTAAAAGGAAAAACGCTAGTTCTGAATAAAACGGTAGATAAACTATCTGCGGAAATGACAGATTTAGGGAATAATACCTCTTCGAAATTTGAACAGACTGCGGATAGAATTGCGGCAGAAGTGACGCGCGCAAAGGAAGAAGAGGGGGAGCTATCTGGAAGAATAGATGTTGCGGCAGGGCAGGTCGTGTTAAAGGCGGATGCAAATGGAAAAATTGTAGCCGTAGAATTAACGGCAGATCCTAAAGACGGAACAGAATTCAAAGTGGAAGCTGATAACATATCATTGACCGCAGAACAGGCAATCAACCTTATAGCAGGCGGCACACTGAATTTGTCCAGCAAGGAAATTAAAATTGAATCTGAGAATTTTTCGGTAGATGAAAAAGGAAACATACAGGCTTCTTCTCTTACTATGGATGGCGGATCAATTAGCCTTGGGGAGAATTTTGAGGTTACGGAGAATGGAGAAGTAACAGCGAAATCCATTAACATTGAGGGTGGAAATGTAAATCTGGAAACTACATATACAGGGGAGAATCTTATCCATTTACAAAATATTACTTATGATGCGGAAAATTTGTCAGGGTTTAAAGGAGAAGTAAAATTTTTTGGAGAAGGGGCCCCGGATAGAAAACTTAGTGGTGCGGTAGGCGATTATTACCTAGATCTCTCTACAGGGCTAATCTATGTATTGGTTAATTCGCATGGTGTAGCGCGTTGGAATAAATATAGCGATATTTCGACAAATGATATCGTGTGGAGCGATATTGACATAAATACGGATGGCGGTTTTTCGGCAGCCCAGTATCATTTGCAGGTATTGAATGTTGACGATGGATCCGGGAATCTTGTAAAACAGACGTTTAAGGACGGAAGCTCCATTACGTATAGTGCCGATCAAATCACTTTTCATAAAACATTTTGGGAAACTCGGATGGGGGTACCAAGGGAACGAAGCATAGAAGCATCTATATACATGGATGTCGGAGAAAGCGATGAAAATTTAGAACCGACCCCAAAGCTGGTAATAGATTGCCCTGTCCAGGTTGCGCGGTTAATAACGGAGGAAGATGTGTAAGCTCATTTTGGGCTGCAGGAGGCAAATCATGGAGTATCAAAGATATTTATATCGCAAGACAAATTGGTGTAACAAATCAGAGAATTTGACCACGCCAATAGGCAAACAAAGACTAAATCATATAGAAGATGGGATCTACAACATAGCGGAAAATCTGGACGTTGTATACAATGAGCTTTCTACAGGGAAGTTTGATGCCGATGAGGCAAGAAAGGTCATCGTCGGCATGCCAACCTGGGATTCCAATACCGGGATCCTAGCGTTTCGGTTTTACGATGGCACCACATTCCAGGTAGATTTTAATATAGAAAAGATACCAGTATCTTTTTCTATGGATTCTGCTGGAGTAATTACAATGACAACCTCGGACGGCACTAAATGGACCGCTGACATTGGGGATGCAATACCAAGCTATACCTTTGTGGATTCCGATACCATTGCTATGTCAGACGTAAAAAATGGAGAATACGCACATGTGATATCAGCGCAGATCAAAAAGGGTAGCATTAAAGGGGAACACTTGCAACCCGATTATCTTGCCGATGTAACAACGCAGGCTAACAGCGCCAAGGCAAGCGCAAAAACCGCTGGGGATTATGCCGATGCCGCAGAATATGACGCAAAGTTAGCGCAGAGCTATGCGGTAGGCGGCAGCGGGATCCGGGAGGGGGAAGCGTCAGATAACGCTAAGTACTACAAAGAAAAGGCGGAGGAAGCGGCCGGGGAAGCCGGGGAGTATCTGGCAGATATACAGTCCGTGCAGGTCACAGGCGTAAAAGGAAGTGCCGAAACCAATTACCGCAAAGGAAACGTAGAACTTACTGCCGGAAACGTCGGAGCAGCCCCAATATCTCATGCGAGTACCGAGACTACTTATGGTGTCAGCTCCGATAAAAACTACGGACATGCCATGGCATCCTCTACACCGCCAATGGCAAATGGCGCTGTATCCATCGGATCGGAAACCGCCAAGTTTGCCAGAGGGGATCATGTACACCCTCTGCAGATGTCCGTGAAAGGATCGAGCGGTAGTTGTACCGGTAATGCGGAAACTGCGACAAAGCTAAAAACCTCAAGGACGGTCAGAACAGATCTTGCCTCCACAAGCACCGCCAGTTTTAATGGGACCGCCGATATCACTCCCGGCGTTGCTGGAACGCTGCCCGTGGCAAATGGGGGTACCGGGAAAACAACCTTTACCTCCGGCCGGGCGTTAATCGGAAATGGGAACGGTAGTATTTCGGAGCGTGCGATAGATGACAAATCCGGTGGAACGTCTGGCAGTAGAGGGCTGATTACTTCCGGTGCCGTATTTGCAGGGCTGGCCAATAAAGCCAACAAAAATTTTAAAACATATCGGCACCTTATAACGGGAAGCGTAGGATCCACGGTTAATATAGGGATTGATGCTGGGTATGACGTTATGTTAGCAATTGCACAAGGAATAGGCGGAAATGTAACATCTCTTTATGCCACGGATGTTACACAATCCGGGACTACGGTTACAGTTAAATTATCTAATAGTGGAACGGGCGCAGCGGCTATTACGCTATTATGTATAAAATGATACTAACAGGCGGAATGTTACCGTCTGTTTTTTATGCTCAAAAAAGAGCGGAAAGGAGATATTATGAAAGTATTTACAGACATTTACAATTTAGCAATGGGGATGGCTGTGTCCATCATGACTGCCATATTTGGGATTTATTGGTACATCTTTGCTGCCTACCTGGTCTTCAACATCATGGACTGGCTGACCGGCTGGTACCGGTCTCGGAAAAAGAAAAAAGAGAGCTCCAGCGCAGGACTGCGGGGCATCATTAAAAAACTAGGTTACTGGGTCATGATTGCCGTGGCTTTTTTGGTGTCGGATGTCTTTGTCCATCTGGGCAATGATATCCTGCACATCAACCTGGATTTTTTGATGATGGTTGGCTGGTTTACGCTAGCCTGCCTCATGGTCAATGAGGTGCGGTCAATCCTGGAAAACCTGGTAGAGTGTGGATATGAAGTTCCGGCGGTGCTGGTAAATGGTTTACGGGTAGCAGATGAAATGATAAACAAAGAAAGTGAGGGCACGGAAGATGAAGATTAAGAAGTTATTGGCAAATTTGAAAAATTACGGCGGTCTGCGAACCTTAACATCTGTCAAATATATCGTTTTTCACTACACTGGAAATAAAGGTGACACTGCAGAAAACAATGCAAAGTATTTTCACAACAACACGACCGGGACGTCGGCTCACTTTTTTGTAGACCGTCAGGGAGATGTTTACCAGAGTGTCGATATTATTGGGATTGCCTATGCTGTGGGCAAAGATTACCGCAGCGGCAGATCGGGGGAAGCGAAATATTATGGGAAATGCACCAATGCAAATTCTGCTTCCATTGAACTATGCGATTGTGCTGACAAGGCACCATCCTGGGAGCAGATGAAAGCGGCAAAGGAGCTGGTTGCGCATATTCAGAAAAAATGTCCAAATGCTAAAAATATCATCAGGCATTGGGATGTCAATGGCAAGGCGTGCCCTGCCCGGATGACCGGGAAAAACAACAAGGAATGGAAGCATTTTTACAATTATCTTGTCAATGGCTATCAGTTTAAGGTGCGGGTAAAGGAACCCCTTTGGATTCGGAGCAGCGGCAAGGTGACCGAAAAAAATAAGATCCGTAAAGCAATCCCTCTGGAAATTTTTAAGATCACTAAAGTAGTAGGGAATTGGGGAAGACTTAAAGCCAAAACCAAGGACGGGAAATGGCGTTGGGTTAATTTGAAGAAATGTAAGGAAATATGATGCATGCAACCCATACTACCATTTCCAACATGGGTGCGCTAGTTCTTCGGAGCATATCAGTGCCGTTCCTGGTATGAAGATGCTGGGGGCGGCGGTTTGTTTTAAATCATTTGGTAATCAGTAAAATATCTTTAAATGCATAAGTAATGATCTTTATTCTATATCTTTTGGATGTTGGTTAAGTGGCTTTTCTGTATAGGTGTACGGATTCCGTCAATATGTTCATACAAATCTCCTTTAATTATGGAATGCATCGGATCTAAAATAAAATCAATACCTTCTCGTCTGGCTTGCTTTGCAGCAGGAACAAAATCACTATCTCCCGAAATCAATATAATTTGATTTACTTGATGTTTAAATGCCAAAGAAGAAATATCAACACCAATTCGCATATCAACACCTTTTTGTTCGATATTTAAAACCAGGTCTTTTTGCGTCAATTGTTGGATGGTTCTTTTTCTTATAAGTAAATCTTTAGTTGCAGATGCCGATAAATGGTATGCTACTTGTGATTCGGATAAACGCCCTAATCTTAAGGCAAATTTTCTCTGATGCTTTAATTCATCTAAAAAATTATTCATCCATAAAAATTCTTCGGATTTCTTAAGATGTTCGTTTGCATTTTTCAAAGGATTGTAAATATTCTTATCAGATGGAGGACAGTCATAATAAAAAATGCGGTAAAGATAGCGGCGCTCGTGCTTATCATATAAATGCCGATAGCAATAATCGCTTAACTCTTTAGCTCTTTCTGTAGGCGTTTTTTTACCAAATAATGTTTTCGCACGTTTCCTATAGAATCCACCATCAATAAGAATAGCAGTTTTGATTTGATGTTGATTTGAGTTGTTTTTCTCATTATTCATATTAGTTCTCCTAAAGTAAAATGCCCAAGGCATCGTCTGCTCCCTTATAATGGGAAGACATAGCCAAGGGCATGCTTAACTTGTGTAATTACACTTTAATATTATATGTCCAAAGTTGATTTGTCAATACAAAAAAACGAAAATATTCAAATTTTCTTAAAAACTCCCTAAAAATCAGATACAATAAACACTAAGCTGGAACATATCAGCGTAGTTCTTGGTACAGAGGTATCGGAGTGCTTTTAGCTGCTAACAAAGTTGCACTTTAGCTTGTAGACGAGAGTGTAACTTTGTTTCATTTCTCCAAAAGAGTTTTTATGAAATCCGCTGCAGATCCCTCAAAACGTTGTCCAGTGTCATTTTTTATCATTTCATCCGTTTCCTGTATACCAGTAATAGTTTCGGAATTAGGAGTAGCAGATCTTTTTTGCTTTTTCAAGAGCGTATGCCAATGCACTGGCACGGTCATCATCGTCTATTTGAATTGTCTTTAACATGCTCTTTGTCGCCATCGTTTTCCAGCCTCCTTTCGTTTGTTCGCCTGTATGTGCTAATTTTACAGTTTTTTATTGTTTTTGACAACCAAAATTAGCATCTTTTTATTAAAAATACAAAAAGCAAAAGCGCAGGGCATCACTTCTGCGCTTTTGCTGGGTAAAGGGTTATTTATGAAATTTTTGTGCTGCTATATTTTATAAAATCATTATATCCAAGAAATTGTAATTTGTCAATACTTCTTTGTAGTCTTTTAGATCACGTTCTTGCATTATTTATTAGTAATATAATATTCCAGAAGAATAACTTAATATCTGGTTGTCATTTTGTCCCCATATGGTTACTTTTTGGTCGCATAAGTAGTATAGATTAGTATAGACTAGATTAGTTTAGATAAGATTAGAATAGAATAAATAGTATAGGGGAAATAGGCTAAAAATAACTTTTTTATTCTTTTTTGTTTTGCTTTTTGATGAAATCGTTTTGATTTTATGTTTTTACAAAAGTTCATTTGTAGTTTTTTCTAATTTCCAGAAATTTCCAGGAGATTTCTGGCTTTATATAAACTATAATAGTAAAAAAATGCACAGGAAAAGAGACCAATGAAAATTCTGATATCTCATGTGAGACAAAAGAAGGGACTATCCGGTGCAGAGCTTAGCAGAAGAACAAACATCCCAAAGTCTACGCTGAATGAATTAGAAAACGAGATTCGTTCACCTAGACTGGATCAGCTGGAGCAGATAGCAATCGCTTTGCACTGTGGAGTCAATGATTTGTTTGATACCGAATATAGGTAAAAAAATTAGAATCGTCGAATCCTGTCGAAATCTGGCATATAGCGTCCGGTATACCGGACGTTTTTTAGTGAAACCATGCTAAAATAGAAGTATATAAAGAATTTATATAAAATGCATGGAGGTACATAAGATGGTTGATTTTTATCGAAAGAAGATTATTGAGATGGTGGAGAAAATTGAGAATCCAGGTATACTGAAACTCATCTACGGATTTGTGAGAAGTGGTTACAAAGAGGAAAAAGCAGGGAGTGAGTAACTCTCATCCCTGCAATCCTTACAAGATGAATTTTTCGAAGAAATCGCAAATCAAATCTTTCTTTTCTGTTGGCAATTTACTATAGCCTATTACTATCTCTGCAAATCGTTTGTCGTTCAAGGCAATTTTCATTACCTTGTCCATAAATTCCATATCAGCATCAGAATTTTCCTTTTCATCTGTCAAATCAGACTTTCCTATCCGAAAATAATCCGCCAATTTTTGGATAATACTTACTTTTGGCATAGAGTTGCCTTTGCACCACATATTTAGCGTAGTTGGATTTATCCCTAAATCATCTGCAACTTCCTTTTGCTGCTTCTGATTCAAAGATATATATTTGTTCAGATTCTTTGCGAATATCTTCTTTTGTTCGCCATCTGTCATTCTTGGTGTACCTCCTTTCAAGGTTTATTATACATCATGATTTAAAAAAATTCAATAATAAATTCAATATATTTGAATTTATGCTTGACAATTAAAAGTAATTCAATTAAAATGGATTTATAAATTGAGAAAGGGGTGATATAAATGCCGAGGATTTCATTAGAAGCAGTACGGGTAAATGCAGGGATGAAGCAAAAAGAGTGGGCAAGAACACTTGGAGTTTCACAAGCTACTGTGATTAATTGGGAAAAAGGAAACACCGAACCGACATTGTCCCAGTTGCGGAAAATGAGTGAATTATCCGGAATTCCAATGGATTTTATTTTTGTACCCGATAAATCCAATTTAATTGAAGTGTGAGAAGGAATATGTCTGATTTATCTAAAAGAAGAGTGTACATTATGGATTGCGAGGAATATGTAAAGATCGGGGTTTCGTGCAACGCAGAACAGCGAAAAAATCAGTTGCCTTGCAGAATAAGCCAATACTATTGCACAGAGCCTATTGAAAACGCATTTGAGATAGAACGATTTATGCACAGAGTATTTTCTCCCAAAAGAAAGGATTGCGAAATGGGAAGAGAGTATTTTGAGATTGGTTTTCAGTGCGCTTGTAATATGTTAAAGTCAGCGATCGAATCATCAGAAGACAAGAGAAAACAAGTAGAATCCGCAGTAAAAGAACTATATTTGCAAAATTCAGATAAGTTTGACAGGGATTTTTACAGATTTGTTTCTTTAGTCTTAAATTCAGATATGCCAGACTTAACATTTTTGATGTTTATCCTGAAAGGTCTGAAAGCAAGAACCTATTTGAGGGACAAGGAGATTGCGGACAGTGGAAAGAAGAAAGAATTGCAGGAGGTGTAGGAATGAATGATTTGAGCGGAACGACTATTACTTCATTGGAAATTGCAGAAATGATGGAAACAAGCCACAGGAACATATTGAGAAAGTTGGAGGGGCGTGACGAAAAGGGGAAACATATCAAAGGAATCATCGAAGTTTTAACTGAAGCCCATATGGGCGTGAGTGATTTTTTCATAGAATCCATCTATGAAGATGCCAGCGGTAAAACTAATAAATGTTACAACTGCACCCGTAAAGGCTGTGAGTTTTTGGCGCACAAGTTCCAAGGAGAAAGGGGTATTCGTTTCACTGCGGCATACATCAACAGATTCCACGAAATGGAGCAGGCCATGACGCAGGTTGCAGTGGAATCGAAGCAGAAGCCCAAACTAACCCCTGATGAAATCGTAGACTGGAAACTCAACGACCTCCATAAGCGGGTACAAGCCCTGGAGAAAGCCAACAAGCCCAAGATCCATCTGCTTACCCGGCTGACCCCCAAGAGGAATACCTGGTATCAGAAGAACCGTAACCGGATCTGGCGCATCCGTCGTGACAGGAACATGGAACTCCGGGAACTGTACCATATCATCCTGGAAGAGTGTGAGAAGTGCTACGACCTGGACGAAGCAGAGGGGATCTACCGTGACAGGGAGGGATCTGCGCCGACCTATGCCATTGATCTGGTGGAGTACTTCCCGGAACTGCAGGACATAGCGGACCAGGTACTGGATTGTTTTGAAAAATAGCCAGGGAAAAGAGAAGGAGATATTGTTTAGTGGAAAAGAGTTAAAACAATACAAAAAATCATAATCATTCAATCAACAAGAGGGGGGAAAATGATACGCAAAATCAAAAAATGGATGAAGTCACAAAATCTGTCGTTGGCAGATATAATGCTGATAATATGGATAATTGCATTTTGTATATGGCTTTTGTTTCTTAATCTTTGGGCATGGGATATTGTTAAAAATAGCTAAAGGAAAGGAAGAGTAATGAAACGAATCAAAAACTGGTTAAAAGAATTTTGGGATAAGCATTTTGTAAGACATGAAGTTCATTGGGTCCAGAGCACAATAGTTATCCCTTTAGAGCTGGATGGGAAGAAGATATTACAGATAGTTAGGACAAGCAAAGATGGAATTGTTGATAAAAAGTCCTACCAAATCGAGCATCTGTTAGATGATAACTTGGAGGTTACAGAACAGACACTCGAAATGGAAAAAGACTGGTTTAAAAAACCTATTAAGATTTAAACCAGTAAGGCCCGCCGCATACTGGACATACCGGTAACTGTTCTTTTGATTAAGAATCACAATAGCCTTATCCTCTTTGCTATTGTCATGAGGACAATTCAAACAAGAATACGTGCCCGGTTCTGCTATGTCTCCAGCGGCTGGATAATCAATGTCTGGATAAATATCAAAATTCCACCTCCTTATCATTAAATAAAAAATTTTACCATAGAAAGGAAGCGAGAGAAATAATGAATGAACTAATCACAGTCAACGTTGATACACAGACAGTATCGGCAAGGGAACTTTATAAACAAGTTGGAAGTACTGAGTGATTTTCTGCATGGTTTGACCGTCAACTGCAATTCGGCTTTGTTGAAAACGAGGATTACACCACCGTAAAAGTTTTAACGGAGGTTCAAAACAACGGTGGAGTGCAGGAAAGGGAGCTGACAGACCATAATCTTTCCGTCGATATGGCGAAGCAGATTTGCATGGTGCAGAAGAACAAGAGGGCAAGAGCGGTTAGACTGTACCTTATTGACTTAGAAAAGGTATGGAACACGCCGGAACAGGTATTTGCAAGGGCATTGAAAATGGCAGACCAGACTATCAACAAATTAAAGTCTGAAAACCATGCTCTTGTAGCAAAAATCAAGCAAGACAAGCCTAAGACAATCTTCGCAGACGCGGTGTCAACAAGCCATACATCCATTCTAGTTGGGGATCTGGCGAAGTTACTTAAACAAAATGGTGTTGATATTGGACAGAAGAGACTGTTTGAATGGCTTCGTGCTAATGGGTATCTGATTAGGCACAAGGGCTCTGATTGGAATATGCCAACGCAGCGATCCATGGAGATGGGTTTATTTGATATTAAGGAAAGTACTGTTAATAATCCAGATGGCTCAATCCGTATTAACCGGACAACCAAGGTTACTGGCAGAGGTCAACAGTATTTTATTAATAAATTCTTGGCGGCTTAGCTGATATGCACAGGAAGGGAGGTTGTTGCATGTTATTAGAGAGAATAACAATTTTAGAAGTTCTGGAGCTGCGTGCGTTTGGTTATGAGATTAATCTAAATGATGGGAAAATTTCTAGTATAAAAGAAAGGATGGAATGACTATGAAAGAACAAAGCAATAAAAATGTTTCGTCGAATAAGACTGTTTTTGATATTTCTACCAAGGAAATAACAATCCCTTTGGCTGAATACACGGATTTGATTGCAAAAGAGACTATATTGGATCAAGTCAGGCATGTTGTATCCAAAGAAGCATGTGATTACGGAACGCTTGGTATTTTGACGGCAATTTTGCAGATTGATACCAGAAAAACGATTAAGTCTGCAAGAAAGGAGGACACAGAACATTGAATATAGTATTAAAAAATATACACATTGAAAATTTCGAAGGCATAAGGGAAAAAGGCATTGATTTTGGTAAAACAACATGGATTTTTGGTCCTAATGCAGCCGGAAAAACGACGATTGCTGATGCATTTATGTGGTGTTTGTTCGACAAAAACAGCCGAGGGGAAAGTAAATTCCAGGTAAGGCCCTTGGATTGTTCCGGTGGTCAGATTGACCATGTAGAAATTAAGGTGTCTTTATCGCTAGAAGTAGATGGGCGGAATGTGATGATACAAAAAATACAAAAGCAGAATTGGGTTAAAAAGCGTGGCGCAAGGGAAAAAACTTTACAGGGAAATGTCAATTCTTTTGAGGTAGATGGTATTCCGAAATCAGAGAAGGATTTTAAGGAATATATATACAGCTTAATTGCAGAAGATTTGTTTCGATTGATTACAAATCCGCAAGCGTTTGTTTCCAAGAAATGGCAGGAACAAAGAGATGAACTGATGAAATTTGCTCCTGCTATTGATAATGATGACGTGATCGCCTCCAATCCAGGAGTTTTGCAGAAATTATCCATGGCGTTAGCACTACATACCCCTGAGGATTTAGCGGCTAAGGCTAAAAAAGCGCTATCAGAGTATAACAAGCGAAAGGCAGAGATCCCGGCTCGTATTGATGAAGTGAAAAAATCTATGGTTGTTATTGATCTGGCAGAATTGGAGCTGCAGAGGAATAGCTTGAAAGAACAGATTGCCGAGATGGAAAAATCCGAGGGAGAATTGACGGAACTATATGAATGTTATCTGAAAGAAACAGGGGATCTCATGACATTGAAAATGCAGTTGGCGGATATGGAACGTCAGGCGAATGAAGATAACAATGCAGCCAGGAGGAAATATGAAGACGAATTGGTAGATCTTGAAAGAAGTATTTCGTCTGCTGAAAGAAAAATCGGGATGCTAGAGCAGAATATTACAGACGGCGAAGCAACCATTGCTGTATATGAGAAAAAGCGGCAGGAACTTCTTGGCGCATGGAAAGAAGAAAAGGCTAAGAAATATGCAGCCCATATGGAGATGGACGAAAGCGCCACGATATGCCCAACATGCGGCCAGATATATCCACCGGGAAAATTGGCCGAAATCAGGTCCAATTTTGAGAAAACTAAGCTGAAGTTAAAAGAGCAATGGGAAGCGCAGCATAGGGAAAAACTGAATTCTATACATTCTGATGGGAATAAGTATAAAAACCTAATAAACAATATGCAGGAAAAGGTTGAACAGGCAAAGCGGGATCTTGCCACTATGCAGAATGAGTTAGATATTTTGCAAGAAAAAAAGGAAAAAACATCTGATTCACTGTCAAGATTACCAGATAAAATCGACCTTTCCGATGATCCTGAGTATCAAAATCTCTCTGCAGAGATTTTTGAAAAAGAGAAATCTCTTGCTCCTGAAAACAAGGCGGAAAAGATGCGGCAACAGATTCGCGAAAAAAAAGATAGCCTAAAAGAGGAATTGCTTCGGGTGGAACAGAAGTTTGTTTCTGCAGATAATTCCGCAAGGGAACTGCGCTTGGAAGAATTACAGAAGGAAATGGAAGATGTTTCAAATGCGGCCAACGAGCAGGAGGAAATGTTATATCTTCTCGACGAGTTTGCCAAGGCAAAAGCGACAATGGTCTCCGGGCTTGTCAATGAAAAATTTAATCTTGTAAATTGGAAATTGTTTAAAAAACAGATTAATGGTGCTGTTGTTGAGTGTTGTGAGTGCACAGTAAGCGGAATTCCGTTTTCGGAGTTGAATACCGGACATAGGATTGCTGCAGGCCTGGATATTATTAATTCGTTGTCAGAATTGTATGGAGTCTCTGCTCCAATTTTTATAGATAACGCAGAGGCAATCAATTCCTTTAATTTGCCGAAGTTAAACTCGCAAATGATCCTGTTGTCGGTATCAGATGATAAAGAAATGAGAGTGGAGGTAGCGTGATGGGCGCAGATATTACAGAAAGCAAAGAAACGAAAGTAGCTGTACAACATATTACAGATTTTAGTAAGGGGATTTTTGGGAGCTCGGACAATTGGATTATGGCTGGACAAATGGCACAGGCTTTGTCTAAAAGTACCATTGTCCCAAAAGACTATCAGAACAATCAAGCAAATGCGATGGTTGCCATTGAAATCGCTAATCGGCTCCGAACAAGTCCTTTGATGGTAATGCAGAACCTACATGTCATCCAAGGAAGACCGTCATGGTCGGCACAGTTTTTGATCGCTTCGGTCAATGCCAGCGGCAAGTACGATATGGAGCTACAGTACGAGGAAAAACAGGATAAGACCGGAAAAGCCTTTTCCTGCAAATGCTGGACCACCAAGGATGGGCGAAGGGTTGATGGAATTGAAATTACTATGGACATGGCAAGGGATGAGGGGTGGCTAGGCAAAAATGGATCTAAATGGAAAACAATGCCTCAGGTAATGCTCCGGTATAGAGCAGCATCTTTTTTCGCTAGGATGAATTGTCCAGAGCTGACATTGGGCTTTTACACTCAAGATGAGGTCGTGGATGGAGATTTTAAAGAATATCCGCTGGAAGAAATGCGTCAGAGTGTGGAGTATGAAATCGACGCAAATGCTAATTCAGAGGATTTTGTGGAGGAAGTAACAGAGGAGAATGATACGGATCAGGTGGAAAAATCAGATGGTTAGATTCCAGAATTTGCGAGGTGATTGCTTTTGAAAGAGGAATGGAAAGACGTAAAAGGCTTTGAAGGGTTATACCAAATTTCAAGTTTTGGTAGGCTGAAAAGTTTTCGCAAATACAAAGATGGCTATATTCTCTCACAAACAAATAGAAATGGATGGTATTTTACGGTAAATCTTTTTGATTTTTTTGGAAATAGAAAAACTAAAAGAATACATGTATTGGTAGCGGAGGCATTTATTGGAGATATTCCTGCTGGCTGGCATGTTCATCACAAAGACGGTAATAAACAGAACAATAACGTAGGGAATTTAGAAATCATTCATCCGAAACAACATAGGAATGAAACTTTGAAACAAAATCCAAAAATTGAAAGCGGAATGGTCAATTACAACAAATTTATACGTCCTAAACATATCAGACAATACGATTTAGATGGTCACTTTATTGCCGAGTATGCTAATGGAACGATTGCTAGCATTTTGACTGGGATTTGTCAAAGAAATATATTGCAAGTATGCAATCAAGAAGAATATATGAAAGGGAAAACCAGAAAGCAGGCAGGAGGATATGTATGGAAATATGCAGAGGAGGTGGTTGATTGCTCTTAAAGTGTCTTGGTTCGTCATCTTGTGGAAACTGCTATCTGCTAAAGGCGGAGAATGAAACGCTTATAGTTGAATGCGGTATTAAATTTAAGGAAATTCAGAAAGCCATGAATTTTAATATATCCCAGATTGTTGGATGCCTTGTTACTCACGAGCATGGTTAGGTGACCATTGTAAATATTTACAAGATGTACTAGGCGCAAACATTCCAATCTACACCAATGATGAAACCGTGGAAAAGGTGGAAGTAGTTTATGGAGAACTGCTTCGTGGAGTGCCAGAGAAAAGACCGTTTCAACTAGGTGGTTTCCGCATAACTCCATTTTATGTTCCGCACAATGGTACTCCTTGTTTTGCATATAAGATTTACCATGAGGAAATGGGGAACCTTCTATTCCTGACGGACTTAGAATACTGCAAATATAGATTCCAAAATATCAGCCAGATTTTAGTGGAGGCTAATTATTCAAAAGAATTGATTGGAGCAGAGAATTCAAATTTCGCCCATGTTGTAAAGGGGCATATGGAGCTGGATACTACGATTGATTTTTTAAAGGTAAACGATAATCCTGAATTAAGGAATGTAGTTTTGCTGCATTTGAGCGATAGGAACTCGGATGAGGAAATGTTTGTGAAGCGGGCGCATGAAACAGTTGCAGGAGTAAATGTTTATGCTGCGGATGCAGGAATGGAGATAACGCTAAATAAAGAGCCTTTTTAGGCTTGAAAACTTTGAAAAAGGAGTGGATTATATGAATAAAGTAATATTAATGGGTCGTCTTACTAGAGACCCTGAAATCAGATATGCCAATAATGAAAACAGTACCTGCATTGCTAATTATACACTAGCGGTTGATCGTAAATTCAAACGACAGGGGGAAGAACAGACGGCAGATTTTATTCGCTGCGTAGCGATGGGAAAAGGCGGAGAATTTGCGGAAAGATATCTCTATCAAGGCATCAAAATTGTGGTCGAGGGACGGATTCAGACCGGAAGCTACACCAATAAAGATGGACAAAAAGTGTATACAACAGACGTGTTTGTGGAATCACAGGAATTTGCGGAAAGTAAGGCGGCGTCTGAAGGTAGCAAAGATATTTCCGCGCAAAAATCTGCTCCGTCACGACCGGATACGGCGCAAGGAGCAGATGGCGGATTTATGAATATTCCAGACGGCATGGAAGAAGAAATGCCGTTTAAGGTGTAGGAGATAATGGCATGATTATATTGGAAGATATGGGACAAAAAGTGGAGAAGCATACCGCCAAGAATCAATGGTTTTATGAGTACGGAATTGAAGTTGTGCGGGCACCTCTCCCGGTTGGAGATTATACAGTTGCAGGCGAAAGAGCTATGGATGTGCTAGAGCGAAAGGCAAAACGCGGGAAAAAACCTAAGAAATTGGATTTTCTTGGCACATATTCCATAGCTGTAGATACCAAAGAGAATATTGGAGAAATCGTCAGCAATATTTGCGGAAAGTCGCATAGTAGATTTCAGGATGAATGTATTTTGGCACAGAATAACAATGTGTTGCTGTATATATTGGTGGAAAACGAAGACGGAGTGACCTGTCTGGAGGATTTGAAGCAATGGCAGAATCCAAGGTTGCAACGTTATGAAAAAATTCGGCAGATGCACCACTTAGGAAAATGGTTGAATGTTAAATTACCGACGAGACCACCAACCTCCGGTGGTGTATTGGCAAAATGTATGATTACTATGGAGAAGAGGTACGGGGTTAAATTCCTGTTTTGCACTCCTTTGGAAGCAGGGGAAAAGGTGTTTCAATTGTTGGAAAATGGTGCAGATAACGACAGTTGGTGTTAATGCCAATGATATTGCCTAGGCGTAAAATCCAGTAAAAGCAGATGGGTTTGTCTTGTGTAATTATTATTAAAATAAATGCGATTAATAATGGAGTATGCGATGAAAGCAGTCATGAAATACCCTGGAAGCAAATGGATGTTAGCTCGGGAAATAATCAATCTCTTCCCCGAACATCAGAGTTATTTGGAACCCTTCTTTGGCAGCGGCGCCGTCCTTTTTAATAAGCCCCGGTCAAACATTGAGACAGTAAATGATTTGGACGGTAACGTAGTCAATCTGTTTACCTGGATCAAAAACGACCCCGAACGGCTGGCACATGAGATTTACTATACGCCATATGCCAGACAGGTATATGAGGACGTCTTTGCATCCCGGCCGGAAGACAGCCTGGAAAAAGCCGTCAACTTTTACATCCGCCTCAACATGGGACATGGATTTAGAACTAACGGAGAAAAGGTCGGCTGGAAGAATGATATACAGGGCAGAGAACGGGCTTATGCATCACAAGATTGGTGTAATCTGCCAGATAAGATCCTGCAGGCAGCAGAACGGTTACGAGGCGTGCAGATCGAAAATAGGCCGGCGGTGGAATTGATCAAGAGGTTTAACTACAGCAATGTACTAATCTACTGTGATCCACCCTATATGCTGGAAACTCGTCATGGTAAGCAGTACCGGTGTGAAATGGATACCAGAGATCATGAAGAACTATTAGATCTCCTGTTAAATCACAAAGGACCCGCCATAATCAGTGGTTATGACACAGAGCTATATAGCACAAAATTAGCCAGCTGGACACGGATGGAATTTGCTTCCCGCACGCAGACTGGTACCGCAAAGACAGAAGTCCTTTGGGCGAACTTTGACCCGGGATATCAAGGGCAGCAGATGAGCATAGAGGAATATCTTTAAGGGGCAGCAGTTGAGTTTATAAAACGGAGGTAGCGGAATGACAACAGAAAGAATGATAAGAGCAGTAGAGGCGGTAGCGGATAAGCACAAAAATGATTTTGTCCCTACTTGCCAGACAAACATAACCGGAATGTGCAGAGATGTTATTCCAAAGTTGGAACTGTTAGCAGCATATGAGCAGATCGGCACGGTCGAGGAAATCAAAGAGATATTGCACATTATCAGTGAGGGGCAAGAGGATGTTGACGAAAGCGGTATCAGCACGGGGCTTTTACATACGCTTTTAAAATATGCCAAATATGAAAAAATCGGCACAGTCGAGGAATGTCGGCAGGCGAGAGAAAGGCAGATGGCAAAGAGACCTTTAGAGGAACTAATTAAAAGACGTGATGGTCGTACCATTGTAGCATGCCACTGTCCCCGCTGTGGAAAAATATTGCTCATAAAAGACGAGGAAGAAAGCCAGGTTTTTGACGTAGAAAAAGTTAATTATTGTTGGGATTGCGGCAGGGAAATAGATTGGGGCGGTATATGAAATACATAGCAAGTTTTAGCGGCGGGAAAGACAGTACAGCAAGCATCATCCTGGCGCACGAACACAAAGAACCGCTTGACCTTATCATCTTTTCCGAGGTTATGTTTGATAAGGATATCAGTGGAGAGTTGCCGGAGCATTTAGATTTTATAAAAAACAAATGTATTCCGCTGTTTGAAAGCTGGGGGTATGAAACAAAGATACTTCATGCCGACTTAACCTATATGGACATATTTTTAAGGCAACCGACAAGGGGTAAGCGGTTCGGCACTGGAATGATCACTGGCTTTCCGATGTCGGGCAGATGTCAGATAAACCGTAGTGTAAAGGTTCTTCCAATAAGGCGATTTTTGAAAAATTTTGAAGGAGAATTTATGCAGTACATAGGTATTGCGGTTGATGAACCAGTAAGGCTTGACAGAATTGTTAAAAGCACAAATCAAACATCATTACTGCAAAAATACGGATATACAGAACAAATGGCATTTGACCTGTGTAGAAAATATGACCTGCTATCTCCAATTTACGACTTTGCGCCGAGGGGGGGTGCTGGTTCTGTCCGAACGCAAGGGATTGTGAATTGCGTTATTTAAGAAATAACCATAGGGATCTATGGAACAAATTATTAGGCCTGGAAAAGACACCTAATCTAATCGGAAATCAATGGAACACGCTAACAAAGACAAGTATCCACGAAAAAGAAGAACAATTTGCCTGGGAAGAGCGGCAGTATCACATTGCTGACTATGGCGTAGATATTTGAGCACAGGAAAGGAGGTTTATATGCGAGAAACAATAAAAGATTGGAAAAGAGATTGGATAGAAGCAAATGGCGAAACTAACGAACTAGAGGTTGCGATCTACGATAGCCGGCTTGATAGGCCTGCATCGGAAGTATACGAAGGGAGTTTCGCGGATATCCCTAAAGATCTGATTGATAAAAAAGTTATTGAGTGGGCACGAATTGTCATATCATCCGAACCGGAGAGGGAAGGGGCTTTTGCGCTGACCATTTGATGGGCGCCATAAGGTGCAGGTTGGAAATCAAGGAAGGAGAATGGGCATGAACAATAATATGCAAGGAATCAAAGGATACAAAGTATTTAATCACGACTGGACATGCAGGGGCTATCAGTATGAGGTTGGAAAAATATTTAAGGAAAACGTTACACCGCAATGCTGCTCTGCAGGGTTTCATTTTTGCTTAACCCCCGCAGATTGCTTTAGATACTATAAGTTTGATCCAAACAATAAGGTTGCAGAAGTTATTGCGCTTGGCATGGTGGATTATAGAGAAGATGATAGTAAGGTGTGCACCGACAAAATCAAGATAATCCGAGAAATTCCATGGGACGAAGTACTGCGAATTGTTAACATAGGAAAAGATTGCACAGGTTTTTGTAACACCAGGGACTGGAACACTGGGGACTGGAACACTGGGAACTGTAACACCGGGGACTGGAACACTGGGAACTGTAACACCGGGGACTGGAATACCGGGAACTGTAACACCGGGAACTGTAACACCGGGAACTGTAACACCGGGAACTGTAACACCGGGAACTGTAACACCGGGGACTGGAACACCGGGGACTGGAATATTGGGAGCTGTAACACGGGTTGCTTTATAACAGAAGAACAAAATATCCCAATGTTTAACAAACCTTCCGACTGGTCATACAGAGATTGGATAAACAGCGATGCAAAACAGCTTTTAGATCAGATGCCAAAAAATACAAAATGGGTACATGCTGCCAACATGTCGGAGGAAGAAAAAACAAAAAATCCAACGTATAAAACCACTGTCGGTTATCTAAAATTGTTAAACAGACAGGGATATGCGCAGATCTGGTGGGACGAGCTGTCAGAAAGCGACAGGCAGATCATTAAAGACTTGCCAAACTTTGACGCAGACATTTTTGAGCAATGCACAGGCATTAGGGTAGAAAAAATCGAAAAGGAGGCAAGTAAATGACAAATGCAGATAGGGTAAGAGAAATGAGCAATAAAGAAATGGCGAAATTCCTCTGTGGAGTAAAGGGGGATTACGAAGAATGGGCCCCGGTTTATCCCGATGGAGATAAATATCAAGACTGGATGGAATGGTTAAGAGAAGAGGCAGACGAATGAGCAGGGTAAGACCAAGTTGTCAAAGGAACGCTTTGACAAGGAACTGGCACAGATGAATTTATTTGATTTTACGGGAGGTTAAGAGAATGAGCGAAATATTAGGATATAACAATTTCTGCTCTAATTGCAAGGGCAGTAAGGAAGAAAATGGAGAGTTAGTTTGCAAAGACAGAAACGGTAAATTTTATGGATTGCCAGTTAAACAGGTTTTGATGGCTCCATGCATAAAACTTAAAAAGGGGAGGCGGCCAAAATGCTAACACTGTCGATTAAAAAGAAGTGGTTTGATATGATTTTGTCAAGCGAGAAGAAAGAAGAGTATAGAGAACGCACACCATATTACAAGGGTAGATTTTTAAATTTATTCAACGTAATAAATGAATGTAATGGGAAGTTGATAAATCCATTTGAAGAAAACCCGGAGAGGGAAATCATGTTCCGCAACGGCTACAACAAAGATTCCCCATCGTTTATTGCGAAATGTACGCTTTCGGTTGGTGAAGGAAAGGAAGAATGGGGAGCAGAGAAAGGCAAGGAGTATTTTATCCTGACGGTGCAGGAAACATTTAATGAAAGTGAGGGATTGAGATGAAAAGTAAATATCATGAGTGCGAAACTATAAACAAGGCAGAAGATATCAGTATCGAAAAGATCAATGGAAGCTGGACTTGGATTTTTTGGAATAACAAGAAAGGCAACCAGGGGCATGGAATAGGGTTTTGCCCTTATTGCGGGAAAAAATTAGAAGAAAGTGAGGGATAACATGAATCTAAAGCAAACGAAACCAATACATTTGCGATGCCCTAAATGTAAACATGACTTTGCCTACAACACGAATCACATCGAGAATGAAATAGACAAGCTCAAGTGTGAGATCTCTGATATCAAAGCGCAGATAACAGCGTTTAACTCAACAAATCTTACTCCTGCAGAAAAAAAGAAAAATCAATGGAGAAAAAATGCGTTGGCAGCGTTATCAGTTAAAAATGCTCAGCTACAGGAATTAAAAAAAGCAAGAAAAGCGACAGCGGTAGAAATAAAGCTGCAAACCTTTTACGTTTTTAAGCGCCTGGTAGCCGCGGAAATTGGACAAGACAAAATGATACAGCTGGTACAGGAAGCAGAAGATCAGATGGTGTATTGGGATTACGACACAGCAAAACAGAAGTATACAAAATTTGAGGGGATATAACATGAGCATAAGTGATCACATTGGCAGCAGCCTACCAAGAGTTATAAGTAATCACAATGGCAGCAGTCCATCAGGGGTTATAAGATGCCGGAATTGCGGCTGTGTATTTGGACGAGAAGGCGTACAGATCGGCATTGGATCGCAGATATATGGTATATCGCAAATGGGCCGGGCTTTGTCTATAAAGTCACCTATGCGAGAGGCGCATGCAGAGATCCGGTGCCCACGATGCAAACAATCAGTAACAGAGACCAGGAGGTTTTGAGAAAGGATCCAGCTATGAGAAAACCAAGAAAACTAATTAAATATTTATTATCTGATGATGTCGTATATCTATGTCCTTACTGCATGAAGCATGTACCTGGCAAAGTCCAGGCATGTCCTGACTGCGGCAAGACAATTAGCGATGAGGTTGAGGTAAGAACTACAGAAGACTACAGAAAAAAACATAATTTAATTTGATTATTAAGCATTGGTAAGGAGGTAATCCATGGAGAGATTAACCACATAGAAAGGGGAACCTATGGCAAAAAAGAAATTATCAGAGGAATTAAGACATTGCATGGAATCGGACCGTTGCGGCAAATGCCAATACGAGGAAGCAGAAACAAAACTGATTTGCGAAGGCTTACTGCAAAAGACGTATGAATTGGTTAAGAGGTATGAGGAAATGTTTCCTTGTTGGATAGGCGATACGGTTTATGAGTTGCAGGAAATCAGACACAGAATACAACCGCTTGAAATCATATCCGTAAATATCGGTAGGATGGGCGAACCGTACTTTAATTGGGAATTGAAAGACGGAATAGGGATTTATCAGAATGTAAGGGGATTTGGTGCAAGTCAATTAGGTAAAACCGTTTTTCTGGAAAAAGAAGCTGCTGAAAAGACATTGAATGAAATGGAGGTCAGGAAGAATGGAGAGATTAACGATTGAAAAAGCCGGAAGCATCCTGGTAAAGGATCTTGGCGGGGGATGCACAAGTCCTTGTCTTGGGTGCGAAAGCATGAATAATTGCGCATCGAGGAAGATACAACCATGTGCGATATACAGAGCGTTGAAAAAATTAAAAGAATATGAGGACATGGAGGAACAGAAAAGACTGCTAAAATTTCCTTGCGCACCAGGGGATATCGTATTCCGCATTGATAAAGATGCCAAGAGACCTATTATCGCATTGGTTGTAACAGAGGTTCGGAAAAAGATGCTAAGATCCGGGGAATGTATTATTAAGATCCTGGTATCTGATGATACAGCAACAAGAGTAAATGGTTGCAAAGTTTACTATCAAGAGGAAGTAGGGAAAAAGATTTTTCCCACAGAAGAGGAAGCGGAACGGGCTTTAAAGAAATTGAACGAAACGGAGGGATAAGAATGTTAAAACCAGCACAAATGTACAAAGAAAGGCTACAGGAAGAAAATATAAAATCTTGGTACAAGCCGGAAAATATCTATTGGGAAGATGGAGTAGGAAACTGTTATATTGATATTGATGAGGATAACTATAACAAACACCAATTTGTATCAGTTGATAAAAACGACAATATTATTGGTTACATAAAGTACAGCATTAATTGGCCCGCAATGTCAGCATATGGTTTTTCCGTTATCAGCTTTGACAAAGGCAATGTAAGATTGATTAAAGACCTATATAAAGCAATCTGCGATTTATTTGGCATTTATAATATGAACAGGATTGAGTGGGTGGCATACGCAGATAATCCAGCTGTCAAAGCATATCGAAATTTTATTAAAAGACATGGCGGCTCTGAATGTGGGTATCGTAGACAGGTCGCAATGCTCCAGGATGGGAAACTTCACGATATGGTAACATTCGAAGTGACGGCAGAGGAATTCAAGCAATAATTATTGGATTGGAGGAATCAGAATGGGTAAATCTATTTTAGTACTTGATACGCCAGAATCATGTATTGACTGTCCCTGTCATTTTTTTAATGATATAGGAAACATATGGTGTGGGAAATGGATTTGTTAGAATGGAGAAGGTAGTATTTATGGCAGAAAAACGCATGTTTTCCAGAGAAGTAATAGAGAGTGATAAGTTTTTAGAATTGCCTTTATCGGCGCAAGGTCTGTATTTACATATTTGTATGGAGGCGGACGATGACGGATTTGTAAACAACGCAAACCGTATACGCAGAGTGGTAGATGCATCGCAACAGGATTATCAATGTTTGTTTGATAGAGGTTATCTTATTCAAATGTCAAATGGGCTGGTGGTTGTTGTGCATTGGAGGATTTGTAATTCTATTCGCAAAGATCGATACAAGCCTACGGTGCATCAAAGTGAATACAGGAAGCTAAAAATTAGCGATAACGCTTATGTCCTGAATACTGACAGCAATAAGATATCGGATATGGATATAGATCAGATGCGGTGCAATACAGCGCAAAAATTCGAAGAATTTTGGAAAGAGTATCCGAGAAAAGAGCATAAAGCGCTGGCAGAGCAAGAATATGCTAAGCTAATCATGCAAGGGATTTCCGAAGATCTATTAATTGCGTCCGCTAAAGCCTATGCAAGAGCCAAGCGAGATACGGAACCAAAGTATTTGAACTGTCCTGATACATGGCTGCATAAAGGGATTTATACGGATTATGATGTGCAGGATAATGAAACTAGATCAGAGCAACTGCCAGAGCCAGAGGACAGTGATGATGAACCGGGAATGGATCTTTGGAATAAAAAGGAGTAATAAATGAAGGGGTTGTATGAATTCAAAGAAGAAGATGCTTACAATTTTGCCAGAAGCGTCCATATTCAAACACAAACAAGAGGCGATGAGCTACAATTCTATATTTGTCCATATTGTAGAGGTGGCAAAAATGGCAAGGATAGAGGAACGTTTTCCATCAATCTGCTTACGGGGCAATTTAAGTGCCTTAGAGCCAGTTGCAGCATTTCTGGCAATATGATCACTTTGGCAAGAGATTTTGATTTTTCTCTCGGTATAGAGGTCGATGAATACTATCAGCCTAAAAAACGATATAGGAGATTAAAAACACCAAGCAAGCCGATAGAGCCACTGCCAAAAGCAGTAGAATATTTGAAGAGCAGAGGTATTTCGGAGGTAGTGGCAAGAAAGTATGAGATCACAACACAAGCCAAGAGAGATGATATTCTTGTGTTTCCGTTTTTTGATGAAAACGGGAAGATGCAATATGTCAAATATCGTGATACGTCTTTTTTCAAGGGAAAGACTTACTTAGATAAAAATGGAGAGCATCAGGCATCTCCTAAAGAATGGGCGGAAAAGGACTGTAAGCCGATCTTGTTCGGGATGAAACAGTGCGAAAAGGATCGCAAACGGTTAGTGATCTGCGAGGGGCAGATTGACAGTCTTTCTGTGGTCGAAGCAGGTATAGATTGCGCTGTTAGCGTGCCGGGTGGAATGAATAATTTCCGCTGGATTCCGTATTGCTGGAATTGGGTTTGCGAATTTGAAGAAATTGTAGTTTTTGGAGATTATGAGCGTGATCATATGACATTGCTAGATAGTATCCGAAAACGATTTCCGAATAAGATTCGCTATGTTCGAAGGGACGATTATAAGGGGTGTAAAGATGCAAACGAGATTTTGCAAAAGCACGGGAAAGACTCAGTTAGGGGTGCGGTCGAAAACGCTATTGAGCAGCCTGTAAAACAGGTCGTAGAACTTGCAGATGTAAAGCGCCAGGACTTGAGAGATATTCCAAAGTTTAAAACGGGATTCCGTCAGTTGGATAGCTATTTAGGCGGCTATTTTTATGGTGGCCAGTTAATCATCCTCACGGGGAAGCGTGGGCAGGGAAAATCAACTGTAGCTAACCAAATATGCGTAGCAGCACTACAACAGGGAAAAAAGATTTTTGCATACTCTGGAGAGCTCCCTAATTGGCAGTATAAGTCATGGATTGATTATCAGATAGCCGGGCCGGGCAATATTGTGGAGCAGCTAAACCAAGACGGGGAGATGAGGCGATTTATAACAAATAGCAACCAAGACCGTATAGATGATTGGTATCGGAGGAAGTTTTACTTATTTGATAATAATGTAGTAGATGACGATGAATTAACAGATTTAATTTCCACGATAGAAAATTCCGTTATGCAGTATGGGATTGACCTGGTTGTTGTAGATAACCTCATGACAGCATTGGACGTAGATATGGCAAAAGATGAATATCGATGCCAGAGTAAATTTGTGAAGAAATTAAGCAGATTAACAAAAAGACATGATGTAGTTGTTATTTTGGTTGCCCATCCGAGAAAAAACAGTCTTACGGTGGATGAAAATGATGCTGTTAGTGGATCGGGGGATATTACTAATTTGGCAGACATTGTTATGACGTTTAAAAGAGATGAGGACCAAGAGGACTTAAACCATCTTTCTGTCAGTAAAAATCGTTGGTTTGGCAAACTGACTAAAAAGGACGGGATAGATCTGCGGTATGACAAAAAATCCAGGAGATTGATAGATAAGAGCCAAATGGATTTTGATTTTGAAGTCGGCTGGGAGCCAAAAGAGCCGCAGCAGTATAGTTTTGATGGTTTTATAAATGCAACCGATGATATGGAGACACCTTTTAAAATATAGGAGGGATCGCATGCAGGAGGAACTAATTTTTTTTTCAGTCCTGGTGGAAAATCCTGCAGAAATATTGGAATCCGCCAAAGCAGGAAAACGACAGCCCCCAAGCCTTAGAGTTTTGGGATTGCCTTTGTCAGGACTGTAAGGATTTGATGCATAGATACGATGGAAATGAGTTGTTAAAACCATTTGTAGATAAACAATGTTATGGTTTGATGGATGAAATTACAAGAAGATCGAAGGTTGTCGGAAGATAGGTCTTTGTTTGATTTTTATTTCCGCAATTCGCTTTGTTACTTAATATAAAACAGGTAAACACGCAAGATGTGTGGAAGGAGTGAGTATTTTGAGCAAAAAAGATGATATTCCGGTTTGGGAAAAAGTCGCAATTACCAAGGAGGAAGCAGCTGCCTACAGCAATATTGGACTAAACAAATTAGATGAAATGATGCGAAATCCAAGATGTAATTTTGTGTTGCACATAGGGAAGAAACGGTTGATAAAAAGGAAGCAGTTCGAGGAATTTATTGAGAAAAACATAGAAATATAATCAGATATATTGTTTTTTAAGCCTTTTTATAGTAACATGATCTTGCTGTATTAAGGCTTCTTTTTTTTAAGAAAGGAGCGATAACATGGGTAAGGATCTAAAAGGAAAGGAGCTAGGCATTGGCATAAGCCAGAGGAAGGACGGATTATACACAGCAAGGTTTACGGATAAGTCAGGGAAACGCCGACAGCAATATTTTAAGAAGCTACAGGAGTGCCGACAATGGCTCGCAGATGCGCAGTTTGAGAATGAGCATGGAAATGTTCTTCAATGCGAAAATCCGACGGTGGATGCATGGTTCAATTATTGGATAGAAAATATAAAAGGACAGACCATAAGAGAGAATACAAAGCGAAATTATCTTGAGCGGTACAAACGAAACATTAAGCCTGTTTTAGGAGATTTCCTGATTAGAGATGTTAAACCTATTCATTGTCAAAATGTTTTACTAAAAATGTCAGAAACTTATTCTAACTCTATGATCGAATATTGCAGGGTATCTATGGGAGCAATGTTTAGCAGTGCTTTGGAAAATGAGTTAATAGAAAAGAATCCTGTTACAAAGAATGTAAGGTGCAGATCAGGAAAACCACCAAAAGACGTAAGAGTGCTGACTATTGAGGAACAGAAGCTATTTCTCGAAACAGTTAAAGGAACGAGCAACTATAACCAATGGGCGTTAATTTTGCAGACAGGCTTAAGAACTGGCGAGATGATCGGCTTGCGATGGTCGGATGTGGATTTTGAGCATAGAGTGTTGCATATTCGCAGAACGATGGAGTATCGACACGAATTTGGAGAGTGGAAAATTGGAGAGCCAAAAACTAAAAGCGGGATGCGAGATATTCCGCTGACACAAGAGGCGGTTCGGATTCTGAGAAATCAACAAAGCAAAATTAAAAAAATGAAAGTAATATCAGTAGAATTTTCTGACCAGGTTTTTCTTTGCAAAGATGGCTCCCCAACAAAAAATACTGCTTATGACACAAAGTTATATTATTACTGTGATAAGGTTGGAATGAGGCATTTCTCCATGCACGCTTTGAGACATACATTTGCCACTCGATGTATTGAATCTGGTATGCGTCCAAAGACACTGCAGACGATACTTGGACATTCCAACATTGGCGTAACGATGAATTTGTATGTCCATGTGACAGATGATGAAAGAGCAAAAGAAGTACGCAACATTGAAAAAATGCTCAAAATCATCTAAAATTGGTGTAGTAATTGGTGTAGAAAAAATATTATGAAAGGAGAAACCCCTTATAATAAAGGGCTTTTAAGGGATAAATAAAGATATATGAGAATTGTATTTATGGGGACGCCGGATTTTGCGGTAGAGACCCTGCAGACATTGGCAGAGAGCAAACATGAAATCGTGGGAGTGGTAACGCAGCCGGACAAGCCCAAGGGACGCGGTGGCAAGTTACAAATTACACCGGTCAAGGAAGTTGCGCTACAATTTGGAATTCCGGTATATCAGCCGGAACGTGTCAAAGATCCGGCATTTGTCCGTGTGTTACAAACGTTGAATCCCGATGTCATCGTTGTGGTGGCGTTTGGCCAGATCCTTTCGGAGGAAATTTTAGAACTGCCAAAATATGGATGCTTGAATGTACATGCATCCCTGTTGCCAAAGTGGAGGGGTGCGGCGCCGATCCAGTGGTCGGTCATTCATGGAGACCGGGAGAGCGGTGTCACAATTCAGCAGATGGATGCAGGGATTGATACCGGGGATATTCTGCTGATGAAGAAATATACGTTGGATGAAAAAGAGACCGGAGGTAGTTTGTTTGAGCGCCTGGCATCCTATGGCGGGCCGATGATTCTGGAAGTATTGGAGCAGGCGGAGGCAGGGACATTGCATCCGGTCCCACAGAACCATGCGGAACATACGAGGGCGAAAATGCTATCCAAAGAGACCGGACAGATAGATTTTTCTCAGTCTGCGGTACAGATAGAACGGATGATCCGGGGACTGAATCCGTGGCCGAGCGCTTACACCCATCTGGAAGACAAGATGTTGAAACTATGGGAAGCGGAGGTCATTTCGGCAGGAATGGAGGAGGCGGCGTCATACCCTTCTGCAGAACCGGGGACAATCGTGGCAGTAAATCGCCAGAATTTTGTGGTGCAGACCGGGGACGGCTATCTGGCTGTCACTGCGGTACAGCTGGCCGGGAAAAAACGAATGGAAACGGAAGCGTTTCTCAGAGGATACTCCTTGAGAGAAGGCATGATGCTTGATTGATCTCGAGTCTGGAGGAGAGATATGAGCGGAAAAACAGGGAAACCGAAGCAGGGGAAAAATGTCAGGGCGTTAGCATTGCAGGTTATCATGCAGACGCTGGAGGAGGATCAGTACTGCGATCAGGTATTACACCGAGTTTTGGCGGAAAATGCGGATTTAACCAGGCAGGACCGGGCTTTTTTGACCCGGCTGTCGGAGGGAACCGTAGAGCGCTGCCTGGAATTGGATGAGTGGATTGGTCAGTATTCAAAAGTACCTCTTCGCAAAATGAAACCCGTAATACGCTGTATTCTCCGTATGGCAGTGTACCAATTTCGGTACATGGATCAGGTGCCGAACCATGCCGCCTGTGATGAGGCAGTTCGTTTGGTTATGAAACGGGGGATGCAGGGGTTGCGCGGATTTGTCAATGGGGTCCTGCGTGGGATTGAGAGGCATTTGGATGAGTTGATTTTCCCGGACCGGAGCAATTTTAAAGAATATGCCAGGATCAGGTATTCCATGCCGCCCTGGATTATCGAATATTTATTGCAGGAGTATTCGCAGGATCAGGTAGAGCAGATTTTGCAAAGCTATCTGGAACGAGATCATTCCATATGCGTGCGCTGTAACCAGTTTTTGGGACACTGGGAGCCATCGCGGGTGTCTGGTCCCCAAAAAGGGACAGAAGTGGTGGCATCTTCTGTAATACCCTGTCCTTTTGGGGAAGACCAGGGAGAATACGATATCGGTAGGATCCAAGAAGTCAGGGATTCCCTGGAGAGACAGGGAGTGCAGGTGCAGGAGGGATCTCTATTTCCGGAAGCGATGCGTCTGAAAGGATATGACAGGCTTGGGGAACTGGATGCATTTCGCCAGGGATGGATTCAAGTGCAGGCAGAAAGTTCCATGGTGGTTGGAAGGGTGTCCGGAATCCGGCCGGGACAGACGGTGATCGACGTCTGTGCAGCTCCGGGCGGCAAGACGGTTCATGCGGCTGATCTGCTGCAGGGAAAGGGAACTCTGCTGTCATGTGATCTCAGTGAGAAAAAAGTGCAGCTGATCCGGGAAAATTTAGACCGCACCGGGGCGGAAACGGCAACCTTATATAAGCAGGATGCCAGAGTAATGAGAGAAGAATGGATCGGGACAGCGGATGTTCTGATTGCCGATCTGCCTTGTTCCGGTCTGGGAGTATTGGGTGGGAAATGTGATATAAAATATCATACTGACCGGGGAGATGTAACCGCTCTGGCGAAATTGCAGCGGGAGATTTTGCAGACTGTCAGCCGGTATGTAAAACCGGGTGGAGTCCTGCTCTACAGTACCTGTACGATGGGTGCAGAGGAGAATCAGAATAATGCGGTTTGGATTCGGGAGAATCTGCCTTTTCAACCGGAATCCATCGAGGACTGCCTTCCGGCGAAACTACAGGGCAGGACCGGGAAACAGGGATATTTACAAATCCTTCCGACCGATCAAACGGATGGTTTTTTTGTTGCCAAATTCAGACGGAACAGGGAGGAAGCCGATGACGGAAAAGACAGATATTAAAAGTATGAATTTGCAGCAGCTCCAGGTTTTTGTGGAGCAATTGGGGGAACAGAAATTTCGCGCCAAACAATTATATCAATGGATGCATCAAAAATTGGCGTTGGAATTTGGGGAAATGACGAATTTATCCAAATCCTTCCGGGAAAAATTACAGGAACGCTGTATCATGTGTGGGACAACGGTAATCCGTCGGCAGATATCACAGGATGGCACGGAAAAGTTTTTGATGGAACTATCCGATGGGAATACGGTAGAAAGCGTTTGGATGCAATATCACCATGGAAATAGTGTCTGTATCTCGACTCAGGTAGGTTGTCGGATGGGGTGCCGGTTCTGTGCTTCGACGGTAGGAGGATTGGTGCGCAGTCTGCATGTTTCGGAAATGTTGGATCAGGTTTATACGATACAGCGGGTAACAGGGGAACGGGTATCCAATGTCATTCTGATGGGAATCGGAGAACCTCTGGATAACTATGATAATGTCATGCAGTTTATTCGAATGTTGTCGGGGGAGGATGGCCTGCATATCAGCCAGCGAAGCATAACGCTGTCTACCTGCGGCCTGGTAGACCGGATTCGACAATTGATGGCAGAAGATTTGTCCATTACCCTGGCGGTTTCTCTTCATGCGCCAAACGATAGGCTGCGAGCGGAAATGATGCCAATCGCTTTGCGCTATTCGATCCAGGAAATTCTCGAGGCGTGTCGGGAGTACGTGGAACATACCGGAAGAAGGGTTACTTTTGAATATAGTTTGGTGGAGCAGAAAAATGATAGCCCGAAATACGCGGAGGAATTAAGTCAATTGTTGCAGGGGCTTCTGTGTCACGTCAATCTGATTCCACTCAATCCTGTGGAAGGCAGAATGGGGAACCGTTCTGAGCGGTCGAACGTAACTCAATTCAAGGCAGTGTTAGAAAAACATCATATTAATGCAACAGTCCGCAGAGAAATGGGCAGTGATATTGATGCTGCCTGTGGCCAGTTACGGCGTTCCCATGCTCGGGAAAAAGTATAAAAAAGGGAAACAAAAACCCTTTTTACTTGTCCTTTTTCGTGGGTTGTGCTAAAATGTTCAAGATAAAATGACTAAACTGTTTTTTGTTATCGGTAAGATTGTTTGGAACCGGTGTGATGACAGACAGTGATAGTAAAAACAAAGGAGGGAAACTACATGAGTGCATATGCAAAGACAGACGTCGGCTCGAAACGGGCAGTGAACCAAGACTATATGTATTGTAGTGAGAATAGCGTAGGTAGTTTCCGTAATTTATTTATTGTAGCGGATGGTATGGGGGGACATAAAGCAGGAGATTATGCATCTAAGCTCTGTGTGGAGAAGATGGTGCAATCTATTGAACAGAGCGATTACAAGACGCCCGTTTCTATTTTTGAGGAGGCGGTGGATTCTGCCAATGGTGCTGTTTTTTCAGAGTCCCAGGAACATGAGGAATACGAGGGGATGGGAACCACGCTTGTGGCGTGCACCATGCAGGAGGATACCTTGTATGTAGCTAATATTGGAGATTCCCGCTTGTATTTGCTGCGGGATGATGATATTTTACAGATAACCGATGACCATTCCCTGGTCGAAGAGATGGTAAAGCAGGGAAATATTACAGAAAGTGAAGCCAGAGTTCATCCGCAGAAAAATATTATTACCCGTGCTGTGGGTATTGATCAGTCTGTGCAGGCTGACTTTTTCGAGGTAGAGATCTGTCCCAAAGACATTGTTATGTTATGCAGCGACGGATTATCGAATATGGTAGAAGATGAAGATATGGAATATATTGTGAAACACAGCAAATCTTTGCAGGACGCAGGAGACACCTTGATTGCGAGGGCAAACGAAAATGGTGGTAGTGATAATATTACTGTGGTTTTGGCAAAGGTAACGGTATAAGGTTTCCGTGGGTAGATGCTGTCAAAAACGGCAGAATTAGTTTTTTTGGAATGTGAAAAGAATAATATTAGAAAATAAGCAGGCATTTTGTGAGCCATAATAGATAGAGGAATGTCGAAACTAGTGTACTGACACGTTTATTTTCAGCTAAATGGCGTAGAACGATTTTTCAATCTGCAAGGCGGAGGAGAGAGGCGATGCGGTGGCATCGTTGATCGACGACAACGTGGCAGAAGAAAATTCGGGCAAGCCATTTGGCGAAATATAAATGTGCCAGTACACCAGGACAGAATGGAGGAGAATATGGTTAATCCAGGAATGTTATTAGGAGATAGGTATGAGATCATTGACCGGGTGGGAACCGGCGGGATGGCGGATGTATATAAGGCAAGGGATCAGCGGTTAAACCGTTATGTTGCCATTAAAATCTTGAAACAGGAATACAGCAATGACGTCAAATTTGTCTCTAAATTTCGCGGAGAAGCGCAGTCTGTGGCAGGATTGTCACACCCTAATGTGGTCAATGTTTATGACGTAGGGGAAGATGACGATTTATACTATATTGTTATGGAACTGGTGGAAGGAATTACCCTCAAGAAATTTATTGAAAAGAAGGGGAAGCTGGATGTAAATGAAGCTGTCGGTATCGGAGTGCAGATTGCACAGGGGATGCAGGCGGCCCATGATAATAACATTATTCACCGTGATATCAAACCACAGAATATCATTATCTCCAAAGAGGGCAAAGTAAAGGTGACAGATTTTGGGATTGCGAAAGCGGCAACCTCCAATACAATTACCTCGAATGCTATGGGATCCGTACACTATATCAGCCCGGAGCAGGCAAGGGGCGGCTATAGTGATGAAAAGAGTGATATTTATTCACTGGGAGTGACATTATATGAAATGTTAGCAGGGACCGTGCCGTTTGAAGGAGACAGTACGGTTACTGTTGCGCTTGCGCATATCCAGGAGGAGGCGCAGATCTTAGATGAGGTGGATCCCGAGATTCCGCACAGTCTTGCAAAAATAGTCATGAAATGTATGCAGAAAAAGCCGGATATGCGTTATATGACCGCTTCGGCTTTAATTGTCGATTTAAAAAGGGCATTAACGGAACCAGATGGAAATTATGTGATTATCAGCGATGTGGCAGATGATTCTCCGACGATTGTTTTGGAGGATGATGATGTTACTCACCTGAAAAAAGAGGTTCCCCGGAATGTGAGCCCGGAGGAAGGGAAAGAGGATGCTGTGGATGATCTGGATGAGGATGCGATTGATCCGAAACTGGAACGGATCTTGAAGATCTGTAGTGGAGTGGTAGCGATAGTTATCGTATTAATCGTTATATTATTAATTGGTACCGTGTTAGGCTGGTGGGGCAGCGGGCGCAGTAAGAAGCCGGCAAAAGCAACCCCTTCTGCCGCTGTGAGTGATACCCAGGAACCGCAGGCAACGGCGGATTCTGAGGATAAGGTAATCGTACCTTCCCTGATTGGTCATACTTTAGAAGATGCAGAAAAGCTGCTGGAAGATGCAAATCTGAAAGCCAGATTGGAACCTGTGGAGTCATCAGAGGATGCGAATAAGGTAACAGACCAGGATCCGGCGTCCGGAGAAGAGGTTGATGCCTATTCCTATGTCAAAATCTATTACAGCCAGGGGAAGAGCGGTATTACGATCCCGGATGTTGCTAACAAGTCTGTTTCTGAAGCGACCCGTATCTTAGAGGGAAAAGGGCTTACCGTATCTGGAACGTCCGAGGCATATAGTGATACGGTAGAGAAAGGTCAGGTTTCCGGTACAGATCCTGTTGTGGGATCTAGCGTGGAGAAGAATTCTTCTGTGAAATTGATTATCAGCAAGGGACCAAAGAGCAATACGGTAAAAGTGCCTAATATTGTGAACAAAAAACTTTCGGTTGCCTTAGAAAAATTGGCGGATGCGGGATTAGAAGCGCCGGATAATCCAAGCTATGTATATAGTGATACTGTTAAGAAAGACTATATTGTGAGCCAGACAGTCAAGGCTTCTACCCGTGTGGAAGTGGGTACAGAGATTGGATTTACGGTTAGTTTGGGACCGAAAAACCAGAATACCCCTGAGCCAACGCCGGAGGAATCTTATAAATATGAGGGACGTCTGCGGATCAACAGTAATCCATTTGATTACGAGGACGAGGAGCCGGCAAATATTAAGCTGGTTATGGAGCAGGATGGTAAGAGCCGGGCAGTATTCAGCGGTACATTGAGTTATAGTGATTTTCCAAGAGAATTCTCAATTGATGGATGGAGTGACAATAACGGGACAGTCAAGCTGTTTAAGAATGACCAGCAGATTGGTGGAACGTACAATGTTGAGTTCAAGAAGGTTAAACAATAATGCAGGGGAAGATCATTCGTGGAATTGCAGGGTTTTACTATGTTCATGTCCCGGATTTGGGAGTGTTGGAATGTAAGGCGAAGGGGGTTTTCCGTAATCGCAGGGAGAAACCGCACGTCGGAGACAATGTGGAAGTGGATCTGATTGATCCTGAAAAACGGATCGGAAATGTAGAACAAATCCTGCCGAGACAAAATGTTCTGATTCGTCCCGCAGTAGCGAATGTGGATCAGGCAATTGTAATCTTTGCGGTGTCTTATCCGAAACCAAACCTGAATTTATTGGATCGTTTTCTCTTGATGATGAAAGCCCAGGGGATTCCGGTAGGAATTTGTTTTAATAAAATGGATACAGTAGAAGAAGATGAGGTACAGGAAATGATTCTGCAATACCAAAAGAGCGGTGCAGATATTTACCTGACCAGTACGTACCGAGGCGAAGGACTGGATGTTTTGCAGGAAAATCTCCTTCATCGGACAACGGTATTGGCGGGACCTTCCGGTACGGGAAAATCTTCTGTGATCAATGCGATCTTTCCGGAAGCGCAGATGGAGACCGGACAGATCAGTGAAAAAATCAAGCGGGGAAAGCATACAACGAGACATTCGGAGCTGTTTTCCCTGGGAGGAGATACTTATTTGATGGATACGCCGGGGTTTACTTCCCTGAGTTTGCCAGATCTGGAAAAGGAGGATCTGCGGCATTATTATGAGGAATTTATTCCTTACCAGGAACAGTGCCGTTTTCTGGGATGTGTGCATGTCCATGAACCGGATTGTGCAGTGAAAGAGGCACTGGAACGGGGGGAGATTCCGAAAAACCGATACGAAAATTATAAGATGTTTTATGAGGAACTGAGTCACAAAAAACGCTATTAATCCTATATATTATAGAAAGGCGAGGCAGCCGCTATGAAGAGTCAGTTAGCACCGTCGATATTGTCGGCAGATTTTAGTCGTTTGGGAGACCAAATCCGTGATTTGGAGCAGGAGAACATTGAGTTTCTGCATATAGATGTGATGGATGGTATGTTTGTGCCAGCGATTTCTTTTGGCATGCCAGTCATCGCTTCCCTGCGAAAAATTACGGATTTATTTTTTGATGTCCATTTAATGGTACAGGAGCCAATCCGCTATATTTCGGATTTTCGCGATGCGGGTGCAGACGGTATTACCGTGCATTATGAGGCTTGTGAAGATCTGGATGGGACGCTCAGCGCCATTCGTGCTTCCGGAGCCGAGACAGCGGTTTCCCTTTGTCCTGAAACACCGGTTTCCGTGCTGAAACCCTATCTGCCCAAACTTGATATGGTGTTAATTATGGGAGTTCATCCGGGGTTTGGCGGGCAGGTTTTGATTCCGGAGACTTTGGATAAGGTGAAACAATTAAAGGAAATCCGCAGCCAGGAGGGACATCATTACCGGATAGAGATAGACGGAGGGATTCATTTAGAGAATATTGTGGAAACAGTGCGTTGCGGAACTGAT
This sequence comes from uncultured Clostridium sp., assembly GCA_947644195.1. GTDB lineage: Bacteria > Bacillota > Clostridia > Lachnospirales > Lachnospiraceae > Butyribacter. Next base: position 147,586 of record CANRZB010000001.1, on the reverse strand, counting down.
TTAGTGGTGGCGGGCACTGCTGTTTTTCAAGGGAATATTAAAGAGAACATCAGAATGTTAAAGGAGGTTATGAGTCATGATTCTTGAAAAACTTCCATTGGGAAAAACATTGGAAATATATATTGACCGGGAAGGGTATCGGTATCGCTTAGTCAGCAAGGTGGAGGAAACCTCGAAGCAGAGAGTTTGTGTTACACTGATTGCTGCCAATGGGAGGGCGTTTCAATTCCGCCAGGAAGATGATATTCGGTTAGTATACCGTGACGAGGACCATATTTGGGAATGGCCGGATGTAAAAGGTGGTCTGGCAAAAATAGAGGAGACGCCGGTTCATTATTTTGAGATTTCAAATCCGGGACGGTCATTTAACCGTCGCAATGCTTACCGGGTTTCTGTCAATGAGCATGTAGAGGTTGGGTACTATATGTCTTCAGGATCTTCCCGGAAATATTTTGATTCTCCGATTTATGAGGAACTGATAGGAGAAGGTGGTACTGAGGCGGAGGAGAGGGAGTTGGATCCTGAATCCGTGGTGCCGCACTATGTCAAAGCAATGATTAAGGATGTCAGTGAAACAGGCATTGGAATTTTCTCTGATTTTGAATTTGATACGGAGGATGGTATTTTTCTGGATCTTCCATCAGAGTATGGTCTGTTGGAGATCAAGGCTACGATCATCCGCAAGGATGAATTGTATCTGCGCGCTAGTAACCTGCGTTTCAAGTATTACTATGGCTGCGTATTTCAAAGGGCAGACCGCCGTTTGATTAAAATGATCTATGATTTACAGAGAGAGGCGTTAAAACGCAACAAAAACAGAAACTGAAAATGAGGCGATTATGTTCGGCAAAACTTTATTATTTTGTGGCGGTCAGATGGATCTGAAATTCACGGCAGACTATCTCGCAGACCGCCATTTTGATACGATAGTGTGTGCGGATTCCGGGCTGGATGCGGCAGATGCCCTAAAGCTGCCAGTCCATTATATTATGGGGGATTTTGACAGTGTATCCGGGGAGATTCTGAAAAGCTATCAGGAGCGGCAGGTAACAGGGTCGGAGGAGGTACAGTTTGTCCAGTATCCGACGGCGAAAGATGCAACCGATACAGAGATGGTGATTGAGTGGCTCGTAACAAAACGGCCTGAGGAAATTACCATTTTGGGGGCAACCGGAGGAAGGCTGGATCATCTGTTGGCGAATATTCATGTACTGATGAAGCCCTTGGCGGCAAAAATTCCAGCATGGATCGTAGACCGAAATAACCGGGTCCGTCTGGTGGACCGTACCGTCGAATTGCATCGGGAGGATTTATTTGGAACGTATCTTTCCCTGATTCCTCTGACAGAAACCGTCTATCCAGTCACCTTGCAGGGATTTGTGTATCCCCTGCAGGAGCATACGTTGACGATTGGAAACAGTCTGGGGGTCAGCAATGAGATGGCGGAAGGGGTAGATTCTGCACAAGTTTCTTTCCGAGAGGGAATTTTGATTTTGATTGAGTCCAGGGATTAGTTCAGTGCGTTTGGAAAGTGTCTACTGATCCATGGGGCTGTGGTAATATGGTGTTGTTTGGATTAGGCGTGTATGGATAGCTGCCTGGTATACAAGACGATAGTCTTGTATACCAGGTTTTTTCGTGTTGGTGAAGCTGGTTTGGTGGACTGCTAGTGAGGTGGGGGGCTCTCTTTTTTTATTGTATCATACAAAATATGCATAGATACTCACATAGAGCGTAAACGAATACATATGTAGAGTGATGTTGTGGTTTGTACACCGCTATAATATATAATAAATATAAAAAGAAGGTGTTGCCATGGCGTTGGATGATACAGAAATTGGAGAGAAGATAAGGAGTGTCAGAGAGGTATGTAATTTAACACAGACACAATTTGCGAATCGGTTACATATGGCACAGCAGACGTTGAGTCGGTATGAGAATGGAAAAAGTACCGTGCCGAATGAAATATTAGCTGGGATTGCGCAGGAATTTGATATCTCCTTAAATTACTTTTTCGGAGTGGAAGCAATAGAGTTTTCGGATGATGAACTGTTATTAATTGAATTGTACCGAAAGTCGGACGATCGGATAAAAAAGCGTATCTTTGAACTGGTCAAGGTTTTGACAGACGACCAGATGAAATAACGACTGCTTTTAAAGAGGAATCTAAATTTTGGAATGGAAAACAGATATTTTATTGTTGATTAGTTTCGCAGTGTTTATGATGGGAGGAATGATCTCGGCACTGTTTGTATGGGGCAGGTATCGCATAGAACTGCAAAAGTACCAAACTTACTTGAGACAGTACGATCAGCTTATTTTGGAAATACGGGAACGCCAGCATAAATTTGCGAATCAGCTGGATGCCATCTATGGAATGTTTTTCCTGTATACCGATTATGATACTCTAGTCAATCAGCAGAAAAAGGAGTTGGATTGTCTGGGAGAGTATTTACAGCCTGTTGATCTTCTGATTTTAGAACGTCCTTTGGTGATCGCACATATTCATAATAAAATCTGTGAGGCAGAAAAAAGAGGAATTCCGGTAAAGACTGTATTTCAATGCGGAATACAGGATTTAAACATACCGGATGTTTTTTTAATTGAGATTCTTTATAATTTAATAGATAACACAATAGAGGAATCGGACCGTCTGTTGGAAAAAAGACAGGTTTTGCTGCAGATTAGGAAAGTCGGACAAGAAACGATGATTTCAGTTTCTAATCAACATGAGTTCATTCCATACGCGGAATACTGTCGTTTTTTTCAGAAAGGTTATTCAACCAAAGGTCCGAATCGGGGATTAGGGCTTCCCTACGTGAAAAAGATTGTGAAAAAATATCACGGCCGGATCGAGATGGGAAATATCAAAATAAAAAATGTCTCCTATTTTCAAATCGGGGTTTATTTTTCGAATCGGAAGTAAGATAAAAATAAACGAATCTGCCTAAAAATATTCAAATAGATTGACGCTTCTATCGGGCTATCGTATAATAATAGATAGAAGGACAAGCTGTTTTTTGAAACAGGATACCACACTTAAGGATGGATTAATCCATTTGGCAGGAGGTGTTGGGTTGGATAAAATTATCTATTTTGATTATTGTGCAGGTATCATTTTTATGATATTGTTGGTTTCTGCGATATTCCGCGGGATGACGAAGGGGAAACTGAACCGCTGTTTTCTGGCGATGCTGCTTATCTCCATTTTTTCTGTGATTACTGATATTGGTGCAGTTACTCTGGATAACATGGGGGCTGGCCATGTCACTGCAAAATACATTTTTCATACCCTATATTTATTCTTTCATAGTGTTCTCTCTCCGTTATATGCTGTATACCTGATGGAGCAGACGGATACCGGATATAAGATTACTAAAAACCGGCTGCAGAGAGTTCTGTTCTGGATGCCGCTGCTTGCTGTTGTGCTGGCATTAGTCTGCAATTCATTCTGGCATATCGTATTCTATCTGGATGAAACAGATACCTATGTCCGGGGAGCTATGTTTGGTCTGTTATATCTGACAGTAGCGTTCTATATTATCTTTGGCATGGTATTATTATACCGTTACCGGACATTGTTCAGCAAGAGACGATATTTTGCTATGATGTTTGTGTTTCCTCTCATGATTACCTCCGTAGTCATACAATTCTTCTTCCCAAAGCTGTTGGTAGAGATGTTTGCCAGTGCATGCGGCCTGCTGTTTATTTCCATGATGATTTTGAGGCCGGAGGAAACGATTGATATTGAGACCGGACTGGGAAAGTTAAGTGCCTATGCCCGCGATATGAAACGAATTTTTACGAATCAAAAACCCATTCATATTATCTTAGTAAATGTGACCAATTATCAAAGTATCCGTTCCATGTTAGGTTACGAGGGAATGAATCAGATGCTTCATGCCATTGCGGATAAGATGGTGGCAATCAACAGGAAGCAGAAGATTGAGGCAGAACTGTATTACCTGGGTGTGGGTAAATTTCGTTTTGTTGTAGATGATCGGCATTTTGATAAGACGGAGAAAACCGCAGAGGTCATTAATTCCTTTATGAAAAAGGATTTCCATTGGAACAAGATGGAGCTGGCACTGACGACTTGCGTCTGTATCGCCAAATGCCCCCAGGATATTTCCGATGTGGATGCACTGCTTGCCTTTGGAAATGATCTGAATACGTCGAAATATAATGGAAAGATACTCTATGCTTCGGAAATATTTAGCAAACAATATTATGATATCAGGAAGGATATGGACGGGATCCTGGAACGGGCGCTGACAGAGCATAAATTTTCCGTCTACTATCAGCCGATTTATTCCGTAGAGGAGAAGCGTTTTCATTCGGCGGAAGCGCTTTTGCGTTTGCAGGATGACCAGTATGGTTTTATCTCGCCGGAGATTTTTATTCCCGCAGCAGAAAAAAATGGAACGATCCACAAAATTGGTGCCTTTGTTTTAGAGGAGGTTTGTCGGTTCATCGCCAGTCAGGAATATCAATCGCTGCATTTAGACTATATTGAGATTAACCTTTCGGTAGCACAGTGCATGCAAAATGATTTGGCTTCTCAGGTTTTAGAAATGCTTGGCCGATATCATGTAAGACCGGATCAGATTAATTTGGAAATTACGGAAACAGCGGTTTCCTATTCGCAGAAAGCGATGGTAGACAATTTGAGTCAACTGACCGAGGCAGGGATTCGCTTTTCCCTGGATGATTTTGGGACAGGCTATTCCAATATGTGGAGGATCGCCTCGTTACCGCTTCATATTGTGAAGCTGGATAAGAGTTTTACAGATGTGGAGGAGAATCCCCGCTTACTGATTGTTCTGCAGAATACCATTAAAATGATTAAGGATATGAACCTAAAGATTGTGGTGGAGGGAATTGAGACAGAAAAGCTGGTACATCAGTTTTCAGAACTACAGTGTGAATACATACAGGGATACTATTATTCTAAGCCGATTCCCAAACAGGAATTTATTGATTTTATCCGGGAGACAATGGACTAGTGTGCTGACTCATTTATATCAGATAGAAACATGTCAGCACACTAGCTGTTGCTACAGCTGAATTTGTGAGATAAAAAACAGGGCAGGGAGATACGATACTACATCAGAGGGAGAACGTGATGAATATTCAGGTACAATGCTGCGGTGTTGTGATATTAATGTTAATATGGTATTTTTCTTTGAGAAAGAAATTGTTAGGACTGGAATCGGTAAAGCTGTTTCTGCTTACCATGGCAGTCAATTCATTCTGTATTACAATGGATATTGCCTCTGTTGTGGCGATTCATTCCCAGCAGACAATTCCGGGACTACTATTAGCTTTCATCTGCAAAACCTATATTGTTTCTCTGATCTGGGTTGGTTATTTCGGGTTAGTCTATGCCAGTACCGATTTTATTGAATCGCGGGCAGAACGTACCAGGAAAAACCGAGTTTATACGGTTATCGTCCTGTTGGGAACCGTGTTGATCTATTCTCTGCCGATTCATTATTATCTGGAAGGGAACGTGGTATATACATATGGACCGAGTTGTACTACGACTTACCTATTTGCTTTGCTCTTTGTTCTGGTTACTCTGTATAAGGTTGGTTTGAAGGGAAGCCGGATGAATCCGAACCGGAGAAGGGCCATTATTATCTGGATGACAATCTGGATCATTGCAGCAGTGACGCAGTTCTTAAATGCTAATTTGCTTCTGGTTGGTTTTGCGTCCGTCGTAGGTATGGTCATTCTGTTTTTTGAACTGGAAAATCCAGAGGCAAATCTGGACCGGGAAACGGGCGCATATAATGCACATGCGTTAGGGGAGTATACAAAACAGTTTTACGAGCAGCGGGAGGCGTTTTCAGCCATTCTATTGACCTGGAATGATTCTGCCACTGGAACGGAAGAACATTCCATGCAGAGGGATACGGCGTTATGGCATGTGGTTCGTTACGTGGAGAAAATCCGGGATGTCAAGATCTTTAAAACTTTAGAGCGGGAGTTGGTACTTCTAACTTCAGATGAACTCCGTATGCAGGAAGTCTATCAGGATGTCAAAGCCCATATAGAACAGACGACAGGTCGGAGTAATGCAGTGTGTTATGTCCTGTTGCCGGATTCCCTGCTGCTTAGGAATGTGGACGAGCTCTTTCAGGCTCTGCATCATTTCCGCGCAGACAGAAGAGAAAATGCGGAGAAGAACTGTGTCATTGTGGATCAGGCAAAACTCAAGCAGTATAAACAGAGGAATGAAACAGAGATTTTGCTGCGCTCTGCCATAGAGGAGGGGCGGATTGAAGTATTTTATCAACCGATATATTCCACCCGAACGGGACAGTTTGTTTCCGCGGAGGCTTTGGTGCGTATCCGGGATCAGGAGGGGAGGATCATACCGCCAGGACAGTTTATTCCGATAGCTGAACAATCGGGTTGTATTGTTCAGATTGGTGAGATTGTGTTTGATCAGGTCTGCGCATTTCTTCAGGAGAACCAACTGAGGGAACGGTATGGGATTCATTATATTGAGGTAAATTTGTCTGTCAGGCAGTGTGAGAATCTGAATCTGGCAGAGAGTTATATTGAGATTATGGAGCGGTATCAACTGGATCCTGCCCATATTAATCTGGAAATAACGGAATCTGCTTCCATTCAGGCCAGAACGAACCTGTTAGAAAATATGAGGCGGTTAATCGAGTATGGCGTTACCTTTTCTCTGGATGATTTCGGGAATGGGGAGAGTAATCTGAATTATATTGTGGACATGCCGGTGTCTATCGTGAAGTTTGACCGCGATATGAGCCAGGCTTATTTTGCGAACCAGAAAGCGAAGTTTGTGATGGAAGCTGCGATGCATATGATTCATGATATGGAATTGGAAATTGTGTCGGAAGGGGTGGAAACCAGAGAGCAGATGGAGGCAATTACTGCACTGGGAATTGAATATATCCAGGGGTATTATTTTTCGAAACCGCTTCCGGGCGATGCTTTTCTGGAATTCTTAATACAGCAATCTAATGAATTAAAAAGCTAAATGAGTCATTTGCCAATAGGATGTTGCATGAATTGGAATCTTTTGGGGATACTTATGATCAGGATATCGGAGAGAGTGTGTTCACAGAAGTTTCACAAGATTTGTTAGCACTCGATGTTGACGAGTGCTAACAATAGTGCTATACTATCCTTGTAACCAGGAAAAAGGAATCCATTGACAGGTATTGGGTTCTGATTTCGGTCATGGGAAGACAACACCTCGGACTTCTCCGATCGTGCTGAACATTTTATTCACAGAAAGGGGATATGGCTTATGTTAACACCTAGCATTTTTGGAGAGAATTTATTGGATCATTGGATGGGAGATTTTTCTTTTCCGTCTTTTTCGGGATTTGCTGATATGGATAAGACCTTATTTGGCAAAAGTGCAAACAGCCTGATGAAGACGGATGTCAAAGAAACGGAGCATGGCTATGCGGTAGAAATAGATTTGCCGGGATTCAAAAAAGACGAGATCAAGATGCGCCTGGATGACGGTTATCTGACGGTCAGCGCTGCAAAGGAACTTGATCAGGAGGAAAAAAATAAAGAGGGCAAATATGTCCGAAGAGAGCGTTATGCGGGAAGTATGAGCCGGCGCTTTTACGTGGGCAGAAATGTGACAGAAGATGATATTCATCCGAAATATGAAGACGGTATTCTTTCATTCCAGCTTCCTAGGGAAGAGAAGCAGGTGGAGGAGCAGAAACGCTATATTGCGATTGAGGGATAACGGCACAAAACATGCCGGGATCAGGGCAGCCACATATGTTTTTGTGGCTGCTTTTTTAAACGGTATAGGAAATTGCTCGAATATTAGCTGAAAATGGTGCGAATGGTACCCTGAAAAGTGCGATTTGTTCCCATAATCTTATCAAAGACAGTGCAGTTCGCTAAAATAATTCTATCTAGTGTCTGGATTAGATAGAATTATTTTACATAGGATGATGAGAATAGAGAAAGAACATACCAGCATAGTATGGTATTGCTGTTTCAGATCGGGGGAAAGATGTTAGGTGGATCATTCTGGGTTGCACTTTTGCGAAATGGTATGGGGGCAGTATTGATGATGGCTGTGTTTCTGCTGTTAGACCGTCCAAGACTGTCTATGAAGAAAACATTGTGGTGTTATATCGTTTTTGGAGCAGCCGCTGCTGTAATATTTAGTTTGTGGTATCTCTACAGTCCTGAATATTATGTTCGGTTTTCAGGGATGGTAGCGATCCCTGTAGTTGGATTATTTAGTGTTTTCATGAGTGGGGATACGATCTATTTATCCCTGTATAAATTGACGTTAGGATTTTATCTCTTGTCCCTAACCGTCTTTTGTGGCGTTGATTTTTCCCGGATTTTCTTTTCTAAGAATATGTGGGCGGATATCATCATACGGGTTGTGATGGAAGGTGTGATTCTCTATGTGATTGCACGAAAGGTTCGGAAAAATTTTTTGGAAGGCATTGATTATCTGTGGGAGGAAATGGATTGGTTTAGTACGATTACGGTCGTACTGTCAATTTTTATTGCATCGCTGGTGGCATTTTGGCCGGGACGCCATGCATTTTCGATGTTCCATGTTGTGCGCACGATCATCTTGTTTTTTATGGCGGGGATCATTCAATATATGGTATATCAGCTCTATCTGCACCGAGGGAAGGAACGGCGTTTTCAGGTGGAGAAGGAATTGTTGGAAATGAATGAACATTTGCTGCAACGCCAGTTGGAATTAATGCAGGAGGCAAAAGAGGAAACGGCAAGGGTTCGTCATGATCTCCGTCACCACTGTCTGTTGATGGAAGAATATATTCGAAATCGGGAGCATGATAAATTGTTCGCCTATTTGAAGCAATATCGGGAAGATATTGAACGTCTGCCAACGGAGAATATATGTGGGAACGAAACAATTAACAGCATTATGTCTGTCTATGTGAGATGGGCGAGGGAAAAAGAAATTACTGTCAAAACAGATGTGGATATCAAAGGGAAAATTGCGGTGCGGGATATTGATTTAGTCGCCGTGATTGCAAATGTTTTTGAGAATGCCATTCACGGATGCCTGGCTTCGGGAAAAGAAGAGCCGGAGATTCATATTACCTTGCTTCGAAAAAAGAAAAAAATTGTGTTCCAATGTAGAAATACCTGTGGAACGGATGTAAAATTGGTGGGTGGTATTCCACAGTCGAGTACCGGTATCGGGATCTCTAGTGTGTTAAAGATAGTATCTTATTACAATGGGGAAGCAGAATTTGCTGTGGAGGAAGGCCAGTTTGTTGTAAAGATATTGTTAAATATACCGGAAATTAATGAAAGAGAGACTGCTGAAATCGGTTAGTGATCAAGCGGATTGAAACAGGGAGGTTTATCATGAGCAGGACAATTAAAGGAAAATTGACAATGAGTGTGATCTGTATTGTTGCAGTCAGCATCATGCTGACAACGGTGGGAACCGTTATTGTGGCAGGGAGATCTCTGATTCGAAATCAGACGGAGGCATTGCAGCTCAACGCGGAAAAGTATGCAGAGGAAATTAATACGTGGATTGCAGAGGAAAAAATGTTGGCAGACGGGGCGGCGAATAGCATTGAGGCTGCTGCGGATACAGGGAACACATTTTTGCAGTCTGTACTGGATACCTACGCAGAGGGCAGAAAAGAATTACTGAATCTGTATTGTGGAACGAAAGACAGCCGTTTTATTCAGTCGAACCGAGAGGCGGAAATACCGGAGGGATATGATCCGGTGCAGCGTGGATGGTATCAGGAGGCGGCAGAGGAGAAAAATACAATTGTGACAGATCCCTATTGGGATGTTTTGACGAATCAGATGTGTGCTACCATTGCAGCTCCGGTATACATAGAGGGAGAATTGGCGGCAGTCATTGGTTTGGATGTAACTTTGCAGACAGTGACAGATCTGACGGGCAGCATTAATTATGAGGAAGGGGTTTATGGTTTTTTGGCGGACAGCAGTGGACAGTATATTGCCCATAGAAATAAAGAATACGAACCTTCGGAAGATGCAGCAGTTGCCGTGGCTGATAAGATGCCAGGACTGAATCCGCTGATGGAGGGGAAGGATCATTCCGTCCTCCGAATGAAAGATTATGACGGTAGTGACTGCTATTTTGCGATAGCCGATATTCCAGGCAGCAGTTGGAAGCTCGGCGTGGTAGTGCCATCGGCAAATGTCATTCATTCCCTGACGGCTATGGTAGTTGTGGCATTGGTGATTGCGTTGGTTATTATTGTCCTGGTTACGGTGTTTATGGCAGGGCTGATTGGCCGAATGTTGGCGCCAATACAGATGTTAAAGCAGTTTGCATCCGGGGATTTTTCAGAGAATACGGTGCAGGAGAAAGGAATTCCAAAGGAATATAAAAATGAGACTGAGCAGATCCAAACGGCAACGGTGGAGGTCAAGCAGCAGATACGCAGTATAATTTTGAATACGAAAGAGGAAGCGGAAAATATTGGCACGATTGCGGAAGGTACCTCGGCAGAGATGGCGGTGTTGACACAGGGAATTTCGGAGATTCTGGAATCCGTTGTCCAGGTCATGAAGCAGACAACGGAGGCGGAGGAGCTGGCGGAACGGATTCGAAATACGGGGCAGGATCTGGGGGTATTAGTGGAGGATGTGACAAAGAAAGCCGGAGCAGCCGCAGAGCAGTCGGGTAGCATTATGGACCGTGCCGGGAAACAGCATGAAAATTCTGAGAAGTCGGGACGGGAAGCCGTTGCGTTGTACCAGGAGACGAAGGGAGAGTTGGAGCGTGCCATAGCGGATAGCCAGAGAGTACGGGATATTGATACGCTGACGGAGGAGATCCTCTCCATTAGTTCCCAGACCAATCTTCTGGCGTTAAATGCTTCGATTGAGGCAGCCAGAGCCGGAGAAGCGGGGAAAGGGTTTTCTGTAGTGGCAGATGAGATTCGTGATCTGGCAGACCATTCTAAGGAGGCTGTAGATAAAATCCGGAAAGTAACGGAGGATGTGGTGCATAATGTTTCAGTTCTCTCGGAGAGTTCTGCAAAATTGTTGGAATTCATGAATGGAAAAGTCATGGAGGATTATAAGGACATGGCGGAACTGGCGGGAATGTATAAACAGGATGCCGCATTTTACAGTAGTATTTCTAATGACTTGGGAATGGCGTCCCGGCAGATGAGCGAAAATATGGAGGGGATTAATGAGACGATTCATATGGTAACTTCGCTGGTAGCGGAGATTGCAGATTATATCCAGGGGATGGAACAGTCTGCCCAGAGTTCTAATGAAAATTCCAATACAGTGCTTGCCAAGATGGAAGAACTCTACCGTTTGAGTGAACTTTTGAATCAGACAGTGGCTTCTTTTAAGGTGTGATTTCTAGTATCGCAAGGAATTGTCCAGAAACGGGGCGGAGCCTATGTGACTGGAAACGGATGAAGAATAAGGCGGTCCTTTTTCGAGTGTTCGAATAGGTACCGCCTTATTGACATTTTGATACAAAGCAGTGGGGATTTTATTTGACAGGAATGGTGGTATACTGGTAAAATAATCGAAAATTTGGCAGCAGTGTCATGGAGAATAGGTTTGTCTATCGCTTTTGGCAGTCTATGCTTTTATTGGTTGGGAGGAATGGTTATGGCGGGAACATGGGAACAGGATACAAAAGAATTTGAGGACAGATTATCACGGTATTATGATGAATTAAAATGGCTATATTGTGAGTTGTATGAGAATTCGTTGGATTCTTTTGAGGCGCTCTGTAGCATGATGAAGCAGTATTTTCACAATAGAAGGGAATCTCTGAGAAAATTGGATCAGAAACGGATGCGGGATCCGGAGTGGTACAAGGGAAACCGCCTGTTTGGGATGATGCTGTATGTTGATGCCTTTGCCGGAACGATAGAAGGTGTTCGGCGCAAGCTGGATTATATTGAGGAATGTCATGTGAATTATCTTCATCTCATGCCATTGTTAGATTCGCCGGAGGAGAAAAATGACGGTGGATATGCGGTTTCAGATTTTCGGAAAGTGAATCCCAAACTGGGAACGATGGAAGATTTGGAGGCGTTGGCAGATGACTGTCATGAACGGGGAATCAGCTTGTGTCTTGATTTTGTGATGAATCATACTTCCGAGGAACACGAATGGGCGAAACGTGCGAAACGGGGGGAACAGGAGTATCAGAACCGATATTATTTTTATGATGATTACAGTATTCCAGCAGAGTTTGAGAGGACAGTCCCACAGGTGTTTCCGACGACGGCACCTGGTAATTTTACCTGGCTGCCGGAACTGGAAAAATATGTGATGACGACGTTTTATCCGTATCAGTGGGACTTAAATTATTGGAATCCTGTGGTGTTTCATACGATGATAGACCATGTTCTGCATCTGATTAACCGAGGCATTGATATCATTCGAATTGATGCGGTTCCTTATATCTGGAAGCAGCTGGGGACAAATTGCAGGAATCTGCCACAGGTACACAATATTGTGCGGATGATGAGGATTATTTGTGAAATTGTTTGTCCAGGGGTATTGCTATTAGGAGAGGTTGTGATGGCTCCAGATAAAGTTGTGCCTTATTTTGGAACCGTGGAAAAACCAGAGTGCCATATGCTCTATAATGTGACGACAATGGCGTCCACCTGGAGCTGTGTGGCAACCAGAGAGGTTCCGCTTCTGAGACAGCAGATGGATATTCTGAGCAGTTTGCCGAAGGATTATGTTTTTTTGAATTATCTGCGGTGTCATGATGATATTGGCTGGGGACTGGATTATCCATGGCTGATGCAGTTCGGTATCGGGGAGGTCAGCCATAAAAAATATCTGAATGATTTTTTCACTGGGCAGTACCCGGGCTCATTTGCCAAAGGAGAGCTATACAATTCCGATCCGGCTTCGGGAGATGCTAGGTTGTGCGGGACGACGGCCTCGCTATGCGGAATCGAGCGGGCGCAGGAGCAGGGAGATGAAGCAGCCCTGCAGTTGGCGGTCAAGCTGGATTTCATGCTTCATGCCTATATGCTGGTTCAGTCTGGGGTGCCAATTCTGTACAGTGGCGATGAGATTGGGCAGTTCAATGATGTCTCTTACCATGAGGATTCTGCCAAATGTGAGGATTCCCGTTATCTGCACCGGGGAAAATTCCGTTGGGATCTGGCAGAACAAAGATTAGATCTGCAGAGCGTTGTGGGGAAATTGTTTCATGGAATCGGCGCATTAGGGGAGATCAGGAAACGATATGAGGTCTTTGATTCCGATGCAGAAGTTTGGACTTTGGATACCTGGGATCCTTCGATTCTGGGGATCGTACGATCCAAAGGCAGGGAAAAGCTGGTGGCTTTGTTCAATTTCAGCGAAAAGGATAAGACGGCATGGATTAATGAGGAGGATGGAGAATATATTGATTTGATTACCGGCAAGGAAATGCAGGCCAGAGGGGTAGAAATTCCTGGACATGGAGTATTCTGGCTACTACGTTTGGTGTCATAATCAGCAACCGCGTGGAAATACCTAATAAATAAGTGAAAATACCCAAAGCCAGAATGTTACTACACCATTATTAACACTATAATAGAAAATAAAGCAAAAAGAGGTGTGGTGATGGCGTTAGATAGTAAATCTGTTGGTCAGAGGATCCGGGATGTTCGAAAACTGAATAACATGACACAGGTTAAATTTTCTGAAAAAATGCACATGACGCAGCAAACTCTCAGTAGATATGAAAATGGTGGAAATCCGATACCCAATGAAGTGTTGGAGAATATTGCAAAGGAGTTTAGCGTTCCGCTGAGCTATTTTTTAGGAATCAATACAGATAATTATGCAGAGGACGAAATCTGTCTGGTAGAATACTATCGAAAAGTTGATAAACGTTTAAAGAAAAAGGTTTTTGATCTGGTAAAGGTAATGGCAGATGATTTTTGTGAGGATGAAGAGAGAAAAGATACGGTGTGAATCATGAATGTTTTGATTTTGGAGGACAGGGAAAACAACCGGCAGGCATTGCAGAAAATTGTTTCCTCCTGTACCGGAGTCACAGGGGTGTACAGCTATGGTAAGCGAACGGATGCGTGGAACGCCGCGATGGAACATCATATCGATCTATTTTTGGTGGATATCATTTTAGAACCGGACAAGAGCAATGATAGTTCCGGTATTTTATTTGCAGAAAGTATACGGAAGTATAACGAATATAAATTGACGCCGATTATTTTTATTACTGTTTTAATGGGGTTAGAACGGGAATTGTTAAAACGGATTCATTGTTATGATTATATCGAAAAGCCAATCGGGGATGGAAAACTGGTAAAAGAACGGGTGGAAGAGGTGTTGGATGCAATTTCCGTTGGAAAGAAGCAGGATTCCCGAGAATATGTACCTTTGCATTATGATGGCATTGGATACATGGTATTTCTAGATGAGGTAGTTTTCTTTGAAAATAAATCGGGAACCTTATTTATTCATCTGGTGGATGATGAGATTCGAATTCCCAATCTCTCCGCAAAAAAGTTTCATAATATGATTCATCAGACCAGGTTTCTGACACCAATTTACGGTTCCTATGTCAATGCTGATTATATTTCCAGTGTGGATTTTCGTAACCGGGAAGTTTATATGCGCAATGACAGTGTGATTCCAATCGGTGGCAGGAAATTAAAGAAATTCAAAGAGGAATTTATGGGCAGCCCAATGGTACCGGGAGAGGTATCTCAATCCAATTCCTGTGGTGGCACCACAAACCAGTAAGGGAGAAGGTTTTTCTTCCGTGAGCCAAGATGTTACCGATTCAAGGATTAGCAATCCTTATGGACCTGGAACGGGTGGCGTGCAAAATCTTGCAGATTTTAAGGTAACAAAACTTACCTTTGGTTCCAAGACGCCGGTTGGTACGATGGCGGTAAAAAACGGAGAGAAAAGAGAATAAAGATTTCCAGTTCTGACGGTTGTCGGTGCTGGAAATCTTTTTTACTTGCAAAATAATCTGGAAAATTATACTTTTTTGGAATATATAATGTGCTGGGACAGGTAGATTTTGTTCGTTGGCATTACTGTGGATAAAAGGCAGAAAGACATGAAATAAGAATACTGTGACATTAGTTGTGAACCAAAGATGGAGGGACGGAATTGATACAATAGGGATGCAATGATTCTGGATTTTATGGGCAATGGCACATTTTCCCATCAGGACTTACGTGTTATTATGAAATATAATGACAGAAGAGAAAGCAATAGTTTGCGCATCACAGAGAGGGTGAAAAGATTGACGGCAGGTGAAAGAATTATGCTGCTGCGTATGGATCGTGGATATACCAGGGAGCAACTGGCAGAGCGAGCAGAGATATCGGAAAAGTTTTTGTATGAGATTGAGACTGGCAGGAAAGGATTTTCTGCAGTGACTCTCCTAAACCTTTCCAAGGCATTGGAGGTCAGTTTGGATTATATTATGATAGGAAAAGGGAGTCGAAAATATGATGATGAAATTGTGGCTACCCTGGAATTATTTAAACCGAATTCCTTGGAAATGGTAAATCGTCTGTTAAAAGTTGCCTATGAGATTTCCAGAGATGGAAAATAAAGAGGGTACCATTCTTCCCCTATGGAATAGAATGATAGGAAGAAAATAGAGAAGGATATCAATTTATGGGAAAGAGAATCTCTCTGGAACCAGAGGCGGTGGAAGTTTGTAATGCCAATGCGACACCGCCTTTTTTATTTCAATTACCTCCCTGGAAGGGACGGGAAGTGTTAGAACAGGTGCAGAGTACACCAATTGCCATGTATCCGGCGAATGTCAGTAGTGTCATTGTGGATACGGGAAGATGGGGAGAAATCCGAGTCTGTGTTGTCTGCCCGGAATGTATTTCCACTCCGGCAAATGTTATCTACTATATTCATGGTGCGGGATGGGTGTTCGGAAGTTTTCATACGCATGAGAAATTGGTGCGGGAGCTGGCGGCCCGGACGAACTCAGTGATTGTATTTCCAGAATACAGTCGGTCGCCGGAGGCACGTTACCCTACTGCGATTGAACAGTGTTTTGAAGTACTTTGCAAGATACCGGAGATCCTGGCAGGAATGAATATTTCGATGAATCCATGTACCCTGACCGTTGCTGGAGACAGTGTGGGCGGCAATATGGCAATTGCCATGACGATTATGGCAAAACATTGCGGAGGGCCGTTTATTCAAAATCAACTGCTATACTATCCGGTAACCAATGCCTGCTTTTGTACCGATTCCTATCGTCAATTTGCGAAAGGGTATTATCTATATCGGGAGGGAATGATTTGGTTCTGGAATCAGTATACGAGGTCGGCATGTGAGCGGCGGGAGATTACGGCGTCACCGCTTCAGGCAGAGATCGGACAGCTCAGGGGGCTTCCGGCTGCTTTGATCATTAATGGGGAAGCAGATGTATTGCGGGATGAGGGTGAGGCATATGCAAGAAAACTGCGGGAAGCGTGTGTGGATGTGACGGCAGTCAGGATGCAGGGAATGATCCATGATTTTGTAATGCTTCATGCACTGGATCAGACCAAAGCGTGTCGTGCGGCGATGGATCTTTCTGTGGCATGGCTTCAGGAACGAGTATCATCAGAGAGAAAGATACCGGTAGAAAAATTTAAGAAAATGTGTTAGTCTAATGTGCAGGATGAAATAATGAGGTAATGCTGAGTTTCGACATGAGAAATCTAATATTTTTAACAATATGGAAGGCAGGGAATCTCGCAGAGTGAGAGGATTTGTTTACATTCTCATGTCGTGCTTTGCAATGCAACGTTTAGAAAAGAGGATTTCATATGCATATTCGAAGAAAATTATTATCCATGGTACTGGTGCTGGCTATTCTGCTTACCCCGATTCTTCCGTGGGTGCAGAAAACTGCTTTGGCAAAGGCGGAACAGACGCTGACGATAGATGACCCGACATTTTATGAGAAACTCGTAACATGCCTGAAGTCCAAAGAAAACCCAGGGGCATGGATTTCCCAGAATGATCAAAGTCATACTATTACGTTTGACAAAGATTGTGTTAAGGAGCTTGATATCCGTGAAGTGAATATCACAGAGGACAATCATACTCTGAGTATTCTTCAAACGTTGATTCGTGATTGTACTTCATTGGAAGGTGTTTATTTGAAAAAATGCAATTTGAAAGGGTTTGATTTTTCTACTTTTGACCAAAAAGAAAGTTTGAAGTATCTGTATTTGGTAAATGTTCAAATGGATCAGATCCCTGCAATCACATTACCGAATTTGCAGACTCTGTGTCTGTCAAAGAACAATTTATCCGCTACGGATGCTTGTGTTGCCCTTACCGGGGAGCGATTTCCTGCTTTGACTCGTCTGCTGTTGGATGACTGTGAGATCTCAGAGGTAGCTTTCCTGAAAAATATGAAAAATGTGAAAAATCTGTACGAGTTGTCTTTAGGAGATAATAAACTCACGGATGATTCGGTCGAGCAGCTGATTGCTTTGAGCGGGTCTTGCTTATCTGGTTTAAAGGTTCTCAATCTGGGGAAAAAAGTACATAATGTGGGGGCGGTAGATTATATCAATCTCTCCTGCTCGAATAAATTTACAGACCTTGCTAATCTGGCACTGCTTCCAGTATACTTTCAGAAGTTGGAATCCCTGGAATTATACGCATTAAGAATTACTTCGCTTAAGGATTTTCAGAATGTAAGAAAAGATGTTACCATTGATTTTAGAAAGAACTATATTATGGATTTCGCTGGTCTGGAAGGTAACACAAATTTTAATTTGGAATATCAGGAACTGAGTTGGGAGACAAAATTTGATCAGGGAAAAGCATATGAAATTCCGGATTTGATCAAAAGAATTTTGGATGAGAATGATGTGCTGCGTGGAAAGGTTAGTTTCGAAAATTGCAACATAACGGAGGATGGAAAAAAGCTTTTCATCCATTCGAACGTCAGTGGAGCGTCTGTAAAGGTAACGAGTGGAAGATTGAGGGATTCTAAGATCACATTTCCCCTAAAGGCTATCCCCTATTATAATGTCCCCAATAATTTGACGGCAAAAGTCGGGGATATTCTTGCCGACGTTGTTTTGCCAGAGGGATTTTCATGGATGGATTCTTCCCTGGATGTGGGAGCAGTAGGAACGCATGTATTTAAGGCAGTTTATACTCCTAAGAATACAGATTACTATACCACCATAGACAATATTGATATTTCAGTTGTTGTGATGGGAGATGGGACAGAACCGACAGAGACACCAGAACCGGCAACAACTCTGGAACCAACAAAGACTCCAGAGCCATCGAAAACTCCAGAGCCATTGAAGACCCTAGAGCCGTCAGATACCCCAGAACCAACGAGTACCCCGACGCCGTCAGACACTCCTGCGCCATCGGATTCTCCAGAACCTATGGACACCCCAAAACCATCGGAATCGGCGAAGCCAACTCTGGCGCCGGAACTGCCTACACCGACTCCGGTTAAGACACCTTCTCCGACTTTGACGCCGACGGTGAAACCGGATGAATCCTATCAGAGCGGAAATCAGATTGAGAAAAGAAAAGACTTGTCTTTACAGCTTGCGGTTGGAAAACAATCGGGACGCAGAGGGATTAAGCTGACATGGAGAAAAATTACAAATTGTTCCGGTTATGAGGTGTATTGGTCTTACTGTGACGGAAAACAGAATTTCAAAAAATTAAAAACGGTTAAAAGTAATGGAAAGAGAGTGTGCGTTCATAAGAAATTGAAGAAAGACCGGGCATACAAATATTATATTGCTACCTATCGGATTGAGAATGGCAGGAAGTATTATCTATCCAAGTCTCCATCAATTCATGTGGCGATGAAACAGGAATCCCATACCAATGCGAAACAGATTAAGATGAAAAAGACGCAGGTAACGCTGAATAGCAACCAATCCTTCCAGATAAAGGCGGTAGTGAAAAAAGACAATAAGAAAAAGAAATTATTGAATCATGAGAAGAATGTAATCCGTTACTATACTGATGACCGAACGGTGGCAACCGTTACGAAAAAGGGCAGGATCAAGGCTAGACGGCAGGGCGTTTGTACGATTTATGCCATTGCGGATAACGGTGTGGCAGGGACGGTAAAAGTGACTGTGAGATAGGGGATGGATCTGGGCTTTTTATGCGTAGGGAATGGGGAGCTATGATGGTGGGAATCAACTTGTACAAATTTTGCAAAAGTTGCGAACGTTTACTTTTTTTCCCATATATGATACACTTTTGCCTGATAGCAGGACGATATTTGGGACAAACCCAACCCTGGTTGACGTATAGAAAGACATGGAAATGGTCCTAAATATAAGATGAAAATAAGTATGAAACAAAATATATAGAAAGGCAGAAATCTACACGAACTGAGGATTTCTGAATAGGTAAGAAATGCTATGAAGCTCGGCATCGTCGGTCTCCCGAACGTAGGAAAAAGTACATTATTTAACTCATTAACCAAAGCAGGTGCAGAATCAGCCAACTATCCATTCTGTACGATTGATCCCAATATCGGCGTGGTGCCGGTGCCGGATTCCAGACTGGATGTTCTTGCGAAGATGCACCATTCTGCCAAAACCGTACATGCTACCATTGAGTTTGTGGACATTGCCGGTCTGGTAAAGGGAGCATCCAAAGGCGAGGGGTTGGGAAATCAGTTTTTATCTAATATTCGTGAGGTGGATGCCATTGTCCATGTCGTGCGGTGTTTTGAAGATTCTAATATCGTTCATGTCGACGGAAGTATTGACCCGCTTCGGGATATTGAGACAATCAATTTGGAATTATTGTTTTCCGATCTGGAAATTTTAGAGCGGAGATATGCAAAATTAGTCAAAAGTGTCAAGAATGATAAGACATTGGTCAAAGAGACCGAGCTGGTAGAGAAATTAAAGAAACACTTAGAGGATGGTGGTCTGGCAAAAACATTTGAGTGTGATGATGAGGACGAAGAGGAACTGCTGGCTAGTTTCAATCTTTTGACCTATAAACCGACGATTTACGCAGCGAATGTACAAGAGGATGATCTGACCGATGATGGAGCGTCCAACGCCAATGTGGGTAAGGTGCGGCAATATGCAGCGGACGAAGGATCCGAGGTATTTGTGATCTGTGCTCAGATTGAGCAGGAGATTGCGGAACTCGACGAGGAAGAAAAGAAAGAATTTTTAGAGGAAATGGGGCTGCAGGAATCTGGTTTGGAAAAAATGATTGCTGCGAGCTATTCACTGCTTGGCCTGATTAGCTATCTGACTGCCGGAGAAATGGAAACCAAAGCATGGACCATTGCACGTGGGACGAAAGCTCCGCAAGCGGCTGGTAAAATCCATTCGGATTTTGAGCGTGGCTTTATCCGTGCCGAGGTAGTTAGTTATGATAACCTGGTGGAGCAGGGTAGTTACAATGCAGCCAAAGAAAAGGGGCTGGTTCGCTCGGAAGGCAAGGAATATGTGGTTCAGGATGGAGATGTGGTTTTGTTTCGGTTTAACGTCTGATATCGGAGGACAACCTTCTGTTTCTGCCGCTGTGAAAGGAACCTCCATCGGATGTTCCCTAATCCTTGCGGCAGTCACTTTCATAAGGAGGAGACAATGGATATACGATTTCCCCATTTGGGGATTGAATTGGCGCATATAGGGAAGGTATTAAATATTGGTGGTTTTGAAATAGCCTACTATGGTATTATCATGGCTTTGGGCATGGCAGCTGGATATTTTATGGCCGCATGGCAGGCCAGGCGGACGGGGCAGAACCCGGAACTCTATCTGGATTTGGCATTGTGGGATATTATTTTTTCTGTGATTGGGGCCCGTTGCTATTATGTGATTTTTAGTTGGGGTTACTATAGTGAACATCCAGCGGAAATATTTAATTTGCGTGGAGGTGGCATGGCGATCTACGGTGGAGTGATCGGTGGAGTGCTTACTACTTTCATTTTTGCCCGGATTCGAAAACAGTCATTTTTACAGTTGGCAGATACCGCCTGTCCCGGTCTTTTGATTGGCCAGATTATTGGGCGCTGGGGCAACTTTTTTAACCGGGAGGCATTTGGAGATTATACCAATTCTCTGTTTGCCATGCAGATTCCAAAGCGGGATGTCCGGCCATCGGATCTGACGAATTCGATTCTGTCCCACCTGGTATCCATTGACGGCGTTTCCTATATTCAGGTTCATCCTACCTTTTTGTATGAGCTGTTATGGAATTCGCTTGGGCTAGTACTATTGCTGGTATTTATGCCCAAAAAACAGTATCATGGCCAGATTTTTCTGCTATATCTATTGACCTATGGTCTGGGAAGGGTCTGGATTGAAGGATTGCGGACAGACCAGCTTTTATTATTTGAAACCGGGATTCCGGTCTCTCAATTGTTATCCGGCCTTCTCGTGTTGTTTGCAGCAGGATGCCTGTTGTATCAAATGGGGAAGCGAAAACATAAACCGGCAGGGTAATATTTTGTTGGAAGGAATCAAGAAAAACCAGAGGATTACAATGGTGTGAATCTTCACCTGACTGCCTTGAAATAGAAAAGTGCAAAACGTTGTTTTTGCACTTTTTTTGTGTCTGTATAGAAAAAATACTTGCCAGATTCCCAAAAAAATAGTAAAATAACATGAAAAGTGGTGGGAAGTGGGAGAAAGTGGATGATAAAACCAAAAAGTGGTGGACGGTGCACTTACTTAGTATCTGTGGGTTCCAACAGCTAAAATTCATTTCTCCATCGTGAAAGTGTTTTTTGTGTGAAAAATACAAGAAACGTTCTGTTTAGTAACCCGGTAACCGGGGCAAAGATACTGGGAAGGGCAGGTGATAGCGATGTTTATGGGGCAATATGAACATTCCATTGACGCCAAAGGCAGAACTATCATCCCGGCAAAGTACCGTGAAGATTTAGGAGATACCTTTGTGGTAACCAGAGGTTTGGACGGTTGCCTTTATTTGTATCCATCACCGGCTTGGCAGGAATTTGTGGACAAGCTGCAGCATTTGCCTTCCAACCTGAAAAACCGTCAAATCCAGAGACAGTTTCTATCAAAGGCGATGGAAGTGACGCTTGATAAGCAGGGGCGTATTTTGATTCCGGCTTTACTGCGTGATATCGCAAATCTGGAGAAAGATGTAGTTTTTGTAGGCATGATGAACCATGTGGAAATATGGGACAAGGCACGTCTGGAACAGGAAAATATTGCAGAAAACGAAGAATTGTTAGAGAACGCCATGGATGAATTGGATATCTCTCTCTAATGCAGTTCGGGAGGAGGGAGAGCGTCATGGGATTTCAGCATGTATCGGTATTATTAGAGGAAGTGATGGAAGGACTACAGATAAAACCGGATGGAATCTATGTGGATGGCACACTGGGGGGCGCAGGGCATGCCAGTGCTGTGTGTAGCAGATTAGGAACATCCGGCAGATTGATCGGGATTGACCAGGACGCAGATGCGATCGCGGCAGCGACGGAACGACTCAGCAGTTATGGGAATATGGTAAGAATTATCCGTAGTAATTATTCTGATATGGTCTCTGTGCTTCGCCAGGAGAAAATTGCATATGTGGATGGGATTCTGTTGGACCTGGGGGTATCTTCCTTTCAACTGGATACTTCTGAACGGGGATTTTCCTATCGAATGGATGCCCCTTTAGACATGCGGATGGATGACAGGCAGGAGTTGACCGCAGAGAAGGTAGTTAATGAATATACGGAGATGGAACTGTTTCATGTGATCCGTCGATATGGGGAAGACAAATTTGCAAAAAATATAGCCAGACATATTGTGGCGGAGAGGGAAAAAGAACCGATTCGATCCACAGGCAAACTGACAGAGGTAATTAGTCGGGCCATACCGATGAAAATAAAAAAGCAGGGGGGACATCCTGCAAAGCGGACTTTTCAGGCGATTCGGATAGAAGTGAACCGTGAGTTGGAAGTCTTGGAGCAGACGTTGAACGATATGATTGATTTGTTAAATCCCGGAGGAAGATTATGTATTATTACTTTTCATTCCCTGGAGGATCGAATAGTCAAGAATACGTTTCGCAATGCGGAGAACCCTTGTACCTGTCCGCCGGACTTTCCGGTCTGTGTGTGTGGAAATCTTTCCAGAGGCAGGGTCATAACACGTAAACCGGTTTTGCCGACAGAACGGGAGAAAGAGGAGAATCCCCGCTCAAAAAGTGCAAAGCTGCGAATTTTTGAGCATTGTTAAACAGGTATGATTTTATTTAGATATTTTGTGGAGCATTGTGAAAATGGAAAGGAGTTAATGAAAAATGGCAGTTAGAAGAAATTCGAGTAGATATAGCTCCGGTTATCGAGGCTATTCTGCGACCGAACGCCATACTTATGTGGATGGAAATACGGTACGCCGTGTAGATACACTTCCACGCAGAAGGGAAGAGGAGCGCAGACGGGAGGAAGAACGTCGGAAACGGCTCATTCGTAGAAGAATTTTGCAACAACCTGTCCAAATGCCTGGAATGGACAGAGTTTCTGTTTTGTTTGTGGCAGCGGCAGTGGCAGTGACATTATATGTATGTTTTACCTATATCCAGACGCAGAACCAGGTGTATGAGCAAAAGAATCAGGTGGTTCAGATGGAGTATTCCATTGCTTCTCAGAAGGAGGGCAATGCGGATGCCTACCAGGAGATTCTGGACTCTGTGGATTTATCGGAGGTCTATGACAAGGCAACCGGAAAACTGGGTATGGTACAGGCGAGGGATAACCAGATCCACACCTATAAAAGTAAGAAAAGTGATACTGTTAAGCAGTATGGGGTCATCCCGGAAGTCCGATAAGGGAAACGGCACTAGTATCTTGTCTCATTGATAATTAGGCAAACCAACTTGCCAATTCGCACATCTGCTACGTTGAATTTTCTAACCGTAGCCACCGCTACGCTGTCGAAAATTCGCCTTGCAGATGAACAAATATGCCTGCGTTGTTTTATCAAATATCAACGAGACAAGACACTAGTACAGCAGTTTAGGCAGCAGTCTGGTGCCGTAACATATTGGTAATTTTGGAGAATAGTATGAGAAAACAGGCCAGGGGAACAGGGAAAAAAGTACGAAGGCAGAGAAAGCGTAATAGGAGAGGCACCCACATGATGTATGTTCGGCTACTGATTGTGTTTGGTGCTATTGTTTTGGCGTGCATCGGTCTGATTGTCAGAATGGTCCTGCTGGACCGCGACCAGGGTTCGGATTATGAGAGAAAGGTTTTGCAGCAGCAAAGTTATATGAATAATCCGATTCCGGCAAAACGAGGTGAGATTTTAGACTGCAATGGAAATAAGATTGCCACGAATATCAAAATGTATAATTTAATCTTAGATCCGCAGATTTTGGGATCTGACAGTGGTATTCTGGATACTACGGCTGAGGCATTAAACGATATCGTGGGCTTGAAAAGGAAATCTATTGATAAAATCATTCAGAGCAATCCCAATTCCAGATACTATATGGTACAGATGGATGAGCAAAAGGAATTTTCCTCTGAAGTCAAAAAAGAATTTGAATCGCTTGCGGAAGAAGATAAGAAGATTCAGGGGGTTTGGTTTGAGGAAAAATATGTGAGGAAATATCCGTATTCCTCTGTAGCCAGTAATGTATTGGGTTTTTGTTCCTCGGATAATCATGGAATTTGGGGGATTGAAAACCAGTATAATTCCACATTGAATGGTACACCGGGAAAAAGCTATGGATACTATGACTCGGATCTGAATTTAATCAAATCGGTAAAAGATGCCGTCGATGGTAATAACTTGATTTCTACCATAGATATCAATGTGCAGGGTATGGTGGAACAGCATATGCAGAAATTTCAACGGGAAATTGGTTCCGAGCATATGGGGGTCATTGTGATGAATCCCAAGAATGGAGAAATCTATGCGATGGCTTCCTCGCCAGGATTTGATTTAAATCATCCCAATGAGCTGACAGGTCCCTATAGCGAGAATAAAATAGAACAGATGGGCAATCAGGAGAAAAATGAAATTCTGAAGAAGAAGGGGCGGTATAGCGAGGAAGAGATTGGATCGATGAGTGACCAGGAAAAAAACGAGAGTATCGAGGAGATCTGGAGGAATGAAATCTGGCGCAATTTCTGTATCAGTGATGGATTTGAACCTGGTTCCACATTTAAGCCGGTTACCGTTGCGGCTTGCCTGGATGAGGGGGTCACAACGCCGAGCCGAAGCTATGTCTGTGACGGTGCGCAAAAGGTGGGGGATGCTACCATCAAATGCGTCGCATATAGCAAAGGTGGTCATGGTACGGTCAATATCTGTCAGGCATTGATGGAATCCTGTAATGACGCATTAATGCAAATGGGAGCTGATCTGGGAGGAAGCAAATTTTTACAGTATGTCAATGCCTTTGGATTTGGTTCCAAGACAGGAATTGATTTACCGGGAGAATTTGCAGGCAGTGTTTTCACAGAGGACACCCTTAGAAGTACGCAGTTGGCAACTTCCAGTTTTGGGCAATCCCAGACGGTGACGATGATTCAAATGGCAGCCGCGATTTCAGCAGTCGTGAATGGTGGAAATTATTATGAACCTCATGTTGTCAAAGAGATCCAGAGTGAATCTGGAGCGACGATAGAAAGTATGGAAAATAAACTGGTGCGTAAGGTGATTACCGAGAAGACCAGTGAGCGAATTCGAAGCTATCTATTGAAAACGGTGGAAGAAGGTACTGCGTCGTTGGCCCAGGTCAAGGGATATGAGATTGGTGGGAAAACGGGAACAGCGGAAAAGCTGCCCCGTGCAGACAAGAATTATCTGGTCTCTTTCATTGGATGTACGCCGGTAGACGATCCAGAGGTTTTGATCTATACGGTAATTGACCAGCCACATGTACAGGACCAAGCGCACAGCACCTATGCCACACAGTTTTCCAGTGAGGTATTGGAGGAAATTCTGCCGTTGTTAGGAGTATATAAAAGTGCTGGCAAGAGTAAAACAAACATTACCCTGCCATCTACCAGGAAAGATAATCTGCTTCCGGAGGTGCCGGAGGGTGGATATAGTGACAGGGATTATGGAACGGCAGGATCCGGGGAGGACGGAGAAGACAGCTTGGCAGACCCGAATCCGGGGGACGAACCGGCAGAACCGGACGAAACCACAGACCCTGATCATACGGCAGAACCGGACGAAAGTGCAGATCCAGATCATATGGGGGAACCAGACGAAGAGTAAGTAGCCGGATGGGGTGGAGAAATCCAGGATAGCAGTCATAACCCTTGCATCTTAATAATAAGGTAATAGTAGCGGAGAGATCGTATCCGCAATTGATCGAAAAGTGCAGGGGATGGAATATTGAAAAATTGTAAGACAGCACAACGGCAGAGAATTATCTTTGCCTATGTATGTATTGTAGCGCTGACCTTAACCTTGACCGGAAGATTAGCCTACTTGATGGTTGGCAGAGCAGACTATTATGGGAACAGGGCCAAGGACGTACAGCAGAGGGAGCGCCGTGTCAAGGCACAGAGGGGCGTGATCTATGACAGGAATGGTACTGTTCTGGCGGGAAATAAACCGGTTTCTACCATTTCTGTGATTCACAATCAGATCAAAGAGCCGGAAGAAGTGATTCATCATTTGGCAGAATTATTAGAATTATCCGAAGAAACCGTGCGGAAACGGGTAGAAAAGGTGTCCTCCATTGAGCGGATCAAGACTAATGTCGAAAAAGAGGTCTCAGATGAAATTCGAAATCTGGGCTTGGCTGGGGTAATGGTGGATGAAGATTACAAACGGTATTATCCTTTTGACAATCTTGCTTCTCGTGTCATCGGTTTTACGGGGTCGGATAACCAGGGGATTATCGGTTTGGAAGTCAAATATGATAAATCGCTGCAGGGACAGGATGGCGCGATTTTGACGACGACCAATGCCAGAGGAATCGAGATTGAGGGGAAGGCAGAAGAACGGCAGGAGCCGGTGGCAGGACATAATCTGTATACCAGCCTGGATATCAATTTGCAGCAATTTGCGACGCAGGCGGCAGAAAAGGTGCGCAAAGCAAAAAATGCTGCCGGAGTTCGAATCATTATGATGAACCCGCAAAATGGTGAGATCTATGCCATGGTAAACGCACCGGAGTTTTCTTTGGGCAGTCCATACCAATTAACAGGTATGAGCGAACAGGAAATGGAAAAACTATCCGAGAAAGAGAAAAATGAGAGATTAAATCAGATGTGGCGGAATGCCTGTGTCAGCGACACCTATGAGCCGGGTTCAACGTTTAAGATTGTGACGGCGACATCCGCACTGGAGGCAGGTGTGGTAAAACTAACCGACCAGTTTCATTGTCCTGGCTATAAAATTGTGGAGGACCGCCGGATCCGGTGCCATAAGACCCGTGGGCATGGCAGCGAAACATTTGTGCAGGGAGTACAGAACTCCTGCAATCCGGTTTTTATGGAAGTGGGAGCTAGATTAGGGGTGGATGGTATGTTCCGGGGGCTGAAACAACTGCAAATTTTATCCAAAACCGGGATTGATGTGCCGGGAGAGGCTTCGACAATCATGCATCAGCAGGAAAATGTGGGTGCGGTGGAACTGGCAACGGTATCCTTTGGGCAATCCTTCCAGCTCTCTCCGATTCGTCTGTTGACGACCGTCAGCTCTGTTATTAACGGGGGAAGAATGATCGTTCCACATTTTGGAGTCAGTGTGGAAAACGTGCAGGAGCAGGCGGTTCATGCCTTGGAATATTCGGTCACGGAAAATGTAATCTCCCAGGAAACTTCGGAGAATATGAAAATGATTTTGGAGACTGTGGTTTCCGAGGGCTCCGGCTCGAAAGCCTCCGTGGAAGGATATCAGGTAGGTGCTAAGACGGGAACCTCGGAAAAGCTGCCAAGGCGCAGCAATAAATATATTGCCTCCTGTCTGGGATTTGCGCCGGCAAATGATCCCAAGGTTCTGGCTATCGTGTTGATCGACGAACCAGAGGGGATTTACTATGGCGGGCAGATTGCCGCACCGGTTATCTCAGATCTCCTGGATAATGCATTGCCTTATCTTGGAGTGGAGAAATCACCAGAAGTACCCGAAGAAAAATCGGAGGAAGAGTAGTATTATTGGAAACACTTCGCAAAAAACAGAGGCTGGGCAACGAGGGAATGTTGTTGCTATACTACATGCTGGGAACGGGTTGATTTCTCTTTCTGATTGCATTACAATAAAAGGCGCATGACGGTTCTTACCATTACCAGAGAGGAAACGGTTGCAGAAAAGCAGCACGAAAGATTAGGCAGATCAAGCATCTGTAAATCCGGGAGGCAGATATGGAATCTTATGGTACCGCAATTTTTCCGTTGGTAATATCTTTTGGACTCAGTATGGTGCTGTGTCCTTTTGTCATACCGTTTTTGCGTAAAATGAAATTTGGGCAGTATGTCCGGGAAGACGGACCACAGACACATTTAAAAAAAGCCGGGACGCCTACCATGGGTGGCATCATTATCCTGGCTGCAGTGGGCATCACTTCTCTGATATTTCGAAAAGATGTGCAGGAAATTCTCCCGGTGCTATTCGCTACGATTGGATTTGGCCTGATTGGATTTCTGGATGATTATATTAAGATTATCATGTGCCGTTCGGAAGGGCTGACGCCGCTACGGAAACTTCTGTTGCAGGCGGTGGTCACGGCTGTCTTTGTCTACTACTACCTGGTTCGGCTTCAGGCAGAGCCGGAATTTCTGGTTCCTTTTACGGGAGGCCTGGAGCGGGGGTTGTATATTTCCATGCCGGACTGGTTATTCGTTCTGTTTGTGTTTTTTGTTATGCTGGGCACGGTCAATGGAACCAATTTTACGGATGGCCTGGATGGTCTGGCATCCGGGGTGACTTTGCTGGTATCTATTTTTTTTACCGTAGTAGCTGCCGGAGTGTGCAGTGGCGTATTGCCGGTGTCAGCGGCAGTCTCAGGAGCATTGATGGGGTTTCTGGTATTTAATGTCTATCCGGCGAGTGTGTTTATGGGAGATACCGGGTCGCTAGCGCTGGGTGGCTTTGTCTCTTCCATTGCGCTTCTGTTGAAATTGCCGATGTTTATTTTGATCGTTGGCGTGATCTATATGCTCGAGGTGTTATCCGTCATGATTCAGGTGGTATTTTATAAATTGACGAATGGAAAACGGATCTTTAAGATGGCTCCGATTCATCACCATTTTGAACAGTGTGGATGGTCAGAGACCAGAATTGTTACAGTGTTTTGTATTATTACGGCGTTATTTTGTCTGTTGGGACTGGCCGGTCTATAGGCAGAACGGTATGGAGGAAGAATATGAATTTTACAGGTAAGACAGTATTGGTGGTGGGAACAGGGATCAGCGGAGTGGCAGCAGTGAAGCTGTTAGTTTCCCAGTCGGCTTCCGTGATTTTGATGGATGGAAATGCATCGTTAGATCCGGCGGCGATTGCAGAGAAGTTTCCACCGGAAGTACCATATGATTTGATTCTGGGAGACTTGCCGGAAAAAACGATCTGCCGGATTGACATTGCTGTGCTCAGTCCGGGAGTGCCGACAGATCTGCCATTTGTCGTTAAGCTGCAGGAGTCCGGGATTCCTGTGATCGGAGAGATTGAACTTGCCTACCTGTGTGGACAGGGGCATGTCCTGGCGATTACCGGAACGAATGGGAAAACTACAACAACAGCTCTGACCGGAGAAATTATGAAAGCCTATTATGACAGTGTGTTTGTGGTAGGCAATATCGGGATGCCTTATACAGAATATGTTTCCGCGATGCAGCCGGACACATATACGGTGGCGGAGGTCAGCAGTTTTCAGTTAGAGACAGTACAGCGGTTCTGTCCTCAGGTCAGTGCCATTTTAAATATTACGCCGGACCATCTGAACCGGCACCACACCATGGAATGTTATGCGCAGACCAAGGCGCGGATTGCAATGAATCAGACGAAACAGGAGATCTGTGTACTCAATTATGAAGATCCTTGGCTGCAAAAACTGGCAGGGGAAATCCCGGCTGAAATATTCTGGTTTAGCAGTGCCAGGGAATTGGATCATGGTATTTTTCTGCGGGGACATGAGATTGTGTATCGAGATACCGAAGAGATTATCATCTGCCAAACAGATGAATTATTACTGTTGGGCGTGCATAATCATGAAAATATAATGGCGGCTGTCGCTATCTCCATGAAGGCGGGAGTGCCGGTAGAAGTGATCCGTCAAGTAATTCGGAACTTCAAGGCGGTAGAACATCGCATTGAATTTGTCCGTGAAGTAGACGGTGTAAAATACTACAATGATTCCAAGGGGACGAACCCGGATGCTGCAATCAAAGCGGTGGAGGCTATGGTCTCTCCGACGATAGTCATTGGGGGCGGCTATGATAAAGATTCCACCTACGAGGAGTGGATTGATTCGTTTGGGGATATTGTCAGGGGACTGGTTCTGTTAGGGCAGACCAAGGATAAAATTGCTAAGACTGCAGAAGAGGCCGGTTTTACTGCTGTAACCAAGGTGGAGACCTTGGAGGAGGCGGTAGAGGAGGCTGCGAAACAGGCAAAGCCCGGGTATGCAGTTTTGTTATCACCGGCGTGTGCCAGTTGGGGCATGTTTCGGAATTATGAAGAGCGGGGGAATCTGTTTAAAAAAATAGTTCATGAAATGTAGAGGCATAGAAATCTATGGCGGGAAAATATCATTCCAAGTATGATTATGCATTACTATTTATGACGATCGGTATCGCCTTGTTTGGCGTACTCATGATATACAGTGCCGGCTATTATGCGGCGGAGGTGGTAGGATCGCCTTACCGCTTTGTTTCCCAGCAGCTCTTAGGTTTGGGGTTGGGGATCGTTTTGATGTTGGCAGTTTCCAAGATTGATTATCAGATTTTTCTAAAACCGTGGGGGCCATTTGGTCTCAATCTGGTACATATTGCGTATTTGGTGGCGATTGCCATGCAGATTGCCGTATTGGTGGTCGGCGTGGAAAAAAATGGTGCAAAGCGGTGGTTGAATTTGGGTTTTGTTCAGTTTCAACCCTCTGAGATCTCCAAGATTGCCGCCATTTTGTTTGTGGCATATGCCGTCTACCGGAACCGGCAGTCATTGGATCACTTTACCGGTTTTCTGCGGGTCATGCTCTATATGGGCCCGTCGATTGTGCTGATTCTGGTGGAAAACATGAGTTCCGCTATTATTGTAGCGGGCATCGTGGTAGGAATGTGCTTCATTGCCAGTAGAAAAAAGCTATACTTCGTTGCCTGCATGGTGATTCTTCTGGTAGGCGGGACGGCTTATATCTTTCTGGGTGAAGGATTCCGTGCGGAGCGGATTGATATCTGGCTGCATGTGGAAACTAATGAAAATGCCCATCAGATCAAGCAGGGTTTGTATGCGATTGCTTCCGGGGGCGTGTTTGGCAAAGGATTAGGACAGAGTATGCAAAAGCTGGGATATATCCCGGAGGCTTATAACGATATGATTTTTGCAGTGATTTGCGAGGAGTTGGGAATCGTCGGGGCGGTCTTTCTGATTCTGGCATTTCTGGTGTTATTCTGGCGTATCGTGACGATCGCCCTACATGCGCCTGATCTGTTTGGAACAATGCTGTGCATGGGGGTGTTGATCCAGCTTGCCATCCAGGTTGTCATTAATGTAGCCGTGGTAACGAATTCCATTCCATCTACCGGGATTCCGTTGCCACTCATTAGCTATGGAGGTACTTCTGCGACAATCATGATGGCCGAAATGGGATTGGTGTTAGGGGTGTCTAATCGGATTCGTTAAGGCACCTTCCGGCGAGGGGTTACAGGAGAGGAAAGGAAAGGCAGTATGAAAGTAATAAAGAGGATTTTAATTGGAATCGTCAGTCTGGCAGCAGCGGTTTTGCTATGTTACTTTATATTTCATTTAGATACCGTAACAGTGGAGGGAACAGAATATTATACCGATGAGGAAATCAAGGCGGCAGTTTTTGTCCGGGATTTCTCTGATAATGAGATCATGTTCTTTCTATATGAAAAGCTCTTTGGAATCAATAGGCTGCCATTTGTCGAGGAAATTGAGGCAGAGTACCACAATCCACGCTCTATCACCCTGCATGTCTATGACAAGAAGATCAGTGGGTGTATTAATTATCTGGGGCAGTATGTATACTTTGATAAGGATGGAATCGTTCTGCAGACCATTCCGGAACAGATCGAAGGAATTCCGGTGGTAACCGGAATCAATTTCGGCAATTTTACCGTGGGACAGCCGTTTCAGGTAGCAGATGATTCCGTGTTTGACTCCATTATGAATGTATCCCAGCAGATCAGTCACTATGCAATTCCGGTGGATGAAATCAAGATTTCGGATGGGGCCGTCCGGTTGGTGATTGCCTCCCTGAAAGTCGATCTGGGAAAAAAAGAGCGCTATGATGATGCGTTAGCGGATCTGGCGGGAGTCATTGAGAAGGCACAGGAGGAAAAGATCAAACTGGCCGGATCGATCAACATGGAAAACTATCAGCCGGGAAACCGAATTGTGATTACACCGCCTGCCGCGAAGAACTCCAAGGAGAAAAAACCGAAAAATACCGCATCACCGGATCCGGATGCAACGACATCACCGGATCTTCCAGAGGAATAAAAAATCCAAAGATATTTTATATACCGAAAAAATTAAAAAAAAGAACACATATTCTCTTGATTATTCTGTGATAAATTTGTATTATATAGTTTAGGGAATTTTGTACATGACTTGGAAATTTACGTTTAGATGGTATATTGCATAGGCATAATGAAGGAGGAGCAACGTTGTTAGAGATTAAAACAAACGAGACAGATATGGCCGCAAAGATTCTGGTTATCGGCGTCGGCGGTGGTGGGAATAATGCTGTCAACCGTATGATAGAAGAGGGAATCGTGGGTGTGGAGTTTGTCTGTATCAATACGGATAAGCAGCATTTATCCAAATGCAAGGCAAACCAGTGTGTCCAGATCGGCGAAAAGCTGACTAAGGGGCTGGGCGCAGGAGCAGATCCTGAAGTGGGAAAAGCGGCAGCAGAAGAAAATAGAGAAGAAATCACGGAGTTGGTCAAAGGCGCTGATATGGTATTTGTTACCTGTGGTATGGGTGGCGGTACGGGAACCGGTGCGGCTCCGGTTGTGGCAGAGATCTCTAAGGAGCTGGGGATTTTGACCGTAGGTATTGTTACCAAGCCGTTTACCTTCGAAGCCAAAAGCCGTATGAATAATGCAATATCCGGTATTGATACTCTTCGGGAAAGTGTAGATACACTGATTGTGATTCCTAATGATAAATTGTTACAGATTGTGGACCGGCGTACTTCTATGCCGGACGCTCTGCGCAAAGCAGATGAAGTGTTGCAGCAGGGTGTTCAGGGAATTACCGACCTGATTAACGTACCAGGTCTGATTAATCTGGATTTTGCAGATGTACAGACGGTAATGAAAGATAAGGGAATTGCCCACATTGGTATTGGTATGGGTACCGGTGAGGATAAATGTGTCGATGCCGTGAAGGAAGCGGTATCTAGTCCGTTATTGGAGACAACGATCGAGGGAGCTTCCCATGTGATTCTGAATAT
This sequence comes from uncultured Clostridium sp., assembly GCA_947644195.1. Taxonomy (GTDB): domain Bacteria; phylum Bacillota; class Clostridia; order Lachnospirales; family Lachnospiraceae; genus Butyribacter. Next base: position 113,986 of record CANRZB010000001.1, on the reverse strand, counting down.
TTCGGGAGATGTGGGATTGCAGGAATCCTATGAAGCTGCGTCTTACATAGAAAATCTGACTGGGGAGAATACCAACATCATCTTTGGTGTCATGTGTGAGGACAGTGAGAGTGAAGCGGTCAAGATCACGGTAATCGCTACCGGTTTGGAGGAAGATGCTCTGTCGGCTGCTTCCATGGATGCTACTCCAGGTTTCTTAAAGAATACGAAGGCGCCGAAGACAAATTTCCCGACGAAAGAGGGACAGATGTCCGGCCGTCCGGCTTCTCCGTCAGCGTTGGGAGCATCCCAGACAGCCGCTGCCAGGAAACAGGCAGCTCCGGTAACGCCGTCTTATAACCGCCAAAATGATGAGGGAATCAAAATTCCAGAATTTTTACAGCGGAAACGTTAATAGGGTAAGGTTCTTGTGTTATTGATTGATACAGTGACATTCAGTAAATGAGAATAAAGAGAAAATGGTTCGGAACGGAAGTGCGTTTTCGGATCATTTTTTTCGCCTGGATGTTAGGAAAGGGAAAGAGGATGGAGCCAAAGGATTTAAAATTATTGAGAATAAGGAGTCTGGCACAGGTTTTGATGATTCTGCTCGGCGTGATTCTGGTACAGATCCTATGTGCAGCGCTATGGATGGCAGTTACCTCGCTGTTGCATGATACGACCGATTCCAGTACGAAGCTGATGCAGATGTCCCTGGCTAGTGCCTTTCTGACCATGATATGGTGTGGGATGTTATATTATCATTCTACCTGGAGAATTCGCCCCTTTGATTACCGGCAGGCATTTTCGGGTAAAATGATTCCATCGTTCCTGGGAGTGGGGGTGGGAGGATGCATTGTGGTTGCTCTGGTGCTTTCCGTCGTGCAAATGCTATTTCCCCGGTTTTTTGTAGGATATCAACAGACGATGGACCAGTTTGAGCAGGGGGAAACCTTACTTACCTTGGTTTATGTTTTATTGGTGGGACCGGCCGCCGAAGAATTGATTTTCCGAGGTGCCATTCTGGACCGGTTGCGTCTGGCATATCCGTTTTGGGTCGCAAATCTGCTTCAGGCGGCTTTCTTTGGACTATATCATATGAATGTAATCCAGGGGATCTATGCATTCCTGTGCGGCCTGCTCCTGGGTCTGGTGTGTCGGGCTGCCGATACGATTTTGGCTAATATTCTGACCCATATAGCGTTTAATGCGACCAACTATCTACTGGGTTATCTGTTTCCTGCGGACAAAGCAGTTTCGGTTCCGCAGTACCTTGTAACATTTCTAGTGGGGGTCGTTTGCTTTGCGGCAGGTTTGTGGTATACTATACAGGCATATACAAAAAAGAGAGAAACAGTAAAAACATCGGATGCGTCGGATCGGTAGAACCCGGGTTCATTTCGATGGATCAGAAAGGAAGGAAACAAAGTATGGCATGGTATGATCAGGCAGTTTTTTATCATATTTACCCTCTGGGGTTATGTGGATGCGCACATGAAAATACAGGAACCTCGGAATCTCATTTTGGCCAGTTGAAGGAGTGGGCAGCGCATGCCGCGAAAATCAATTGTACGGCAATTTATATTGGCCCCCTGTTTGAGTCAGTAGGGCATGGCTACGAAACCACGGACTATCGAAAAGTCGACTGCCGTTTAGGGACAAACGATGATTTTAAGGAATTTGTGGCTTACTGTCATGAGATTGGTTTGCATGTCATTGTGGACGGTGTGTTTAACCATGTGGGAAGGGAGTTTTTTGCGTTTCAGGATGTGCAGGAAAAAAGAGAGTCCTCACCATATTGCAGCTGGTTCTGCAATTTGAACTTTGGCGGCAATAACGAGTATAACGATGGATTCTCCTACGATAACTGGGGGGGATACAATCTGCTGGTAAAGTTAAACCAGCAAAATCCAGAAGTTCAGAATTATCTGTTTGATGCGATTCGCTTTTGGATTTCTGAATTTGATATTGATGGGATTCGCCTGGATGCAGCGGATGTCCTGGATCACGGGCTGATGCATAATATGCGCCAGTTGACGGATAGTCTGAAACCTGATTTCTGGCTGATGGGGGAAGTGATCCATGGAGATTACAGCCGATGGGTCAATGATCAGATGCTTCATTCCGTGACTAATTATGAACTGCATAAGGGTCTCTATTCCGGGCATAACGACCACAACTATTTTGAAATTGCCCATTCGATCAAACGTTTGCTGGGAATCTGCGGAGATTTCCGTCTTTATACCTTTATGGATAACCATGATGTGGAGCGGATTTATTCTAAATTAACCAATAAAGAGCATATGTTTCTGGTCACACTGTTAAACTATACCGTTTATGGGATTCCTTCCCTATATTATGGTTCAGAATTTGGCATCGAAGGCAGAAAGGAAAACGGTTCTGACTGGAATCTGCGCCCTTGCCTGGATCTACGGGACTATGAAAATGCAGAAAAGGAAAATGTCATTACCGCGCTGTGCAAAAAATTGGGGCAGTGCAAGAAAGATTACCCGGAACTGACAGAGGGAAGATATCAGGAGCTTGTCTTGACGAACCGCCAATTTGCCTATGGAAGAATCCTAAACGATACGGCAGTTGTGGTCGTGTTAAATAACGATGATGCTTCTGCTACGGTAGAAATCAACGCACCGGTGGGGGCGAAAGCGGCAACGGATCTGCTTGGGATAGCAGAAAACCTTAGCTTTGAAAACGGGCATCTGCGTGTGACTGTCCCGGCGAACCGAGGGACGGTCATCTACCTGGGAGCGGAGACCGTACAGACAGATCCAACGACAGAGGGAAGCGTAGCTGTACCGATACGGGCAGCAGGATCTGGGAAACTGGAACAGGGTAATGTAATTTCTGAACAGAATGGAACCTCAAGTGATGGGGCAGGAAATGTCCGGGCAAATATGTCTGACGGAACACAGGCTGGCAGTTCAGGAAGCAGTATGGATAGAGCACAGGAGGAAATGCCAGAGGAAGCTGGGAGTGTGCCTTTGGAAGAAAAAGAGGATCTTGGTCCGCAAAAAGTGCTGATCCTCAACGGTTCCCCACATGCAGATGGTTCGACTGCGCTGGCTCTCCGAGAGGTGGCAAAGACCTTAGAGGAACAGGGGATCGAAACGGAGATGATCCAGATCGGACATCTGGACATCCGCAGTTGTATTGGATGTGGCCAGTGCAGGAAAAACGGTTGCTGTGTCTTTGACGATGTGGTGCGGGAATTAGCGCCGAAATTGGAACAAGCAGATGGGTTGCTGGTGGGATCTCCGGTATATTATGCCTCTGCCAATGCCACATTAGTGGCCTGTCTGACTAGATTATTCTACAGTACGCCGTTTGATAAGAGAATGAAAGTAGGCGCTGCCGTTGTCTCTGCGAGAAGAGGTGGCTTGTCTGCCACGTTCGATGAGTTAAACAAGTTCTTTGCGATCAGCGGCATGCCGATTGCCTCCAGTCAGTATTGGAACAGCATCCATGGAAATAATGCGCAGGAGGCAGCCCAAGATGGAGAGGGTCTACAGGTCATGCGTGCATTGGGTAGGAATATGGGATTTTTAATTCGGAGTATCGCCCTTGGAAAACAAAAATATGGGCTGCCGGAAAAAGAAGAACCGATTCGCACGAATTTTATTCGGTAAAGATCACGGGTTAGTACACTAGAAGCGATGAGTGCTGATATCCATGAAATCAGAGACAGAAAGGATGGAACCATATGAAAGCAACACCCGTCAAGGGAACCAGAGATTATCTTCCAAAGGAAGTACGTATCCGGGATTATCTACAGGATGTGATCCGACAGACCTATGAGGAGGCAGGATTTGAGCGGATTGCGACTCCTATTTTGGAGGATGCGGTCAATCTGGATAAGAGTGAGGGTGGAGAAAATCTGAATCTCATCTTTAAAATATTAAAGCGGGGTCAGAAGTTATCCTCCGCTTTACAGAAAACAGACGTGACAGAGATGGAACTGTCAGATATGGGGCTTCGTTATGATCTGACACTGCCGTTATCCCGGTATTATGCTAACAACAGAAATGATCTGATGGCGCCCTTTAAGGTAATCCAGATGGACCGCGTGTATCGGGCGGAGCGTCCTCAAAAAGGACGTCTGCGGGAGTTTATGCAATGTGATATTGATATTATAGGCAATGCTTCTGCGGATGCGGAGGTAGAATTGATTCTGACGACGACGAAAGCATTAGAGCGGGTGGGACTTTCCCATTATACCGTTAAAATCAATGACAGACGGATCCTGAAATCTATTTTTTCGTATGCGGGATTCGGGGAGGCCGATCACGAAAAATTAGCGATTATCTTTGATAAGCAGGACAAAATTGGCATGGAAGGTGTGCGTGGAGAATTGATGGAGAATGGTTTTGCGGAACCAGCCGTGGAGAAATTTATGGGGTTATTGGAAGGTGATTCCCTGGATCTGGATGCCGTTTCCCGTGTGTGCGATGCGGAAGATGTCAAATCCCTGCAATATATTATGGATACAGTAAATACGGTATCCAACGGTGCATTTACAATCGAGTTTACCCCTTCCCTGGTTCGTGGACAGGGCTATTATACCGGCACGATTTTTGAGGTGGAAGCCGAGGGGTATGCGGGGGCAGTCGCCGGGGGCGGCCGCTATGATAACCTGATCGGAAAATTTTTGAATGAAGATATCCCTGCTGTGGGATTTTCCATTGGGTTTGAACGGATATTCAGTATTCTGATGGAACAGGGGTTTGCCATTCCAGGCCAGAAAAAGAGGATTGCCGTGTTTTATGATACGGCTACCTATGCCCAGGCGCTTTCCTATGCCGAGGAACTGCGGCAGGAATATATTGTGTCTGTCATTGCCAGGCCAAAGAAACTGGGAAAATTCCTCAATCGTTTGGAAACGGAAGGGTATGACGGTTTTGCTGTTTACGGACAGGAAGATGGCGTAAAATTTTTTGGATAAATTGACTTATTCCCAGGAATAGTGTACTATAACCCTATATGTCAGGAATGAGAAATAGAGCCGGCAGATCCGGTGAGATTAAAATAGTGGAGGAAACTATGGACAAGAAGTTGAGAGTAGGTATCCTGGGTGGTACAGGAATGGTAGGACAGAGGTTTATCTCTTTATTAGAGAACCATCCCTGGTTTGAGGTGGTAACGATTGCCGCCAGTCCGCGAAGTGCAGGTAAGACTTACGAAGAAGCAATCGGAGGACGTTGGAAAATGCTGACGCCGATGCCGGAGAGTGTGAAAAAAATTGTTGTGCAGGACGTCAGTGACGTTGCCGCTGTAGCGTCTTCGGTAGATTTCGTATTCAGTGCTGTGGATATGACGAAAGACGAGATAAAAAGAATTGAAGAGGAATATGCGAAAACAGAGACACCGGTGGTATCCAATAACAGCGCTCACCGATGGACACCGGATGTGCCGATGGTGGTGCCGGAGCTGAATCCAGAGCATCTGGAAGTTATCGCATCCCAAAAGAAGCGTTTGGGAACGGAGCGGGGATTTATTGCAGTAAAACCAAACTGTTCCATTCAGAGCTATACGCCGGCATTACATGCTTTGAAACAGGCAGGATTTGAGGCGGAGACCGTCGTTGCCACGACATATCAGGCAATTTCCGGGGCAGGCAAGAACTTTGCTGACTGGCCGGAGATGGAGCATAACATTATTCCGTTTATCGGTGGGGAAGAGGAAAAGAGCGAGCAGGAGCCGCTTCGTATTTGGGGTCATATCGAAAATGGCGAAATCGTCAAAGCGGATGGCCCGGTAATTACCACACAGTGTATCCGTGTTCCGGTATTGGATGGACATACAGCAGCCGTCTTTGTGACATTCAAGGAGGGCAGCAAGCCGACCAAAGAGCAGATATTGAAAGCATGGAGGGAGTTTCAGGGCTTACCACAGGAATTGGGTCTGCCAAGTGCTCCGAAACAGTTTATTCAGTATCTGGAAGAAGAGGATCGTCCTCAGGTTTCCCGGGATGTGGATTATGAAAATGGTTTTGGTGTTTCCATGGGGCGTCTGCGGGAGGATACGGTGTTCGACTATAAATTTGTAGGCTTATCCCACAATACGGTACGCGGTGCAGCGGGCGGAGCCGTTCTGACTGCAGAACTGTTGACGGCAAAGGAATATATCAAAGCCAAATGAAAGTTGATGGATAAGTTTTGATGTTTTTCATTTTGGTAGCGGAAAAAAATATAAAGAATAGGGGGTAACTAATGGAGCGTTATCGTATTCTGGTAAAGGGAATTGTGAAACGGGATGACCGGTATCTCATCGTTGAGAAATGGTATGATGACAATATTATTGAGCCTTATCAATGGGAGTTCGTTGATGGAGAAGCGGAATTTGGTGAATCTCCAGATGCCGCCGTGGTTCGTGTGGTGCAGGAGCAGACCGGTCTGATTACTGTGATGGACCACGTATTATATACCTGGACCTTTATGATTGGATCGGAGTGCAATCTGGGTCTGGCATATCTGTGTTTGACCGATATGGATGAAGATGGAGTACAATTATCCGAGGATTTGCGGGATGCCAAATGGATTTCTCCCGAGGATTTTGAGGAATGGATCAATAACAGCCGAATGTTGGAAGATCTGGAGCGTGCAGAGATTTATTAAGGGGAAGGAGGCACCCGTCAGAATATACTGGCGGATGCCTTTCTTTCTCTTTTGCTGAAATAAAGGAGGATGCCAGTGAGCAGATATTTAATACAGGGGGGAAGACTGGTGGATCCGTCTGGTGGAATAGACGGCATCCGGGATCTGTTAATCGTGGACGGAAAGGTACAACAGGTGGCAGAAACCATTGAGGATCCTGCGGCGCAGGTCGTTGATGCGGCAGGGCGGATTATAATGCCGGGGTTGATAGACCTTCATGTCCATCTCCGGGAACCGGGATTTGAATACAAGGAAACGATTATGACAGGTGCGCAGGCAGCTGCCAGGGGCGGTGTGACAACGATCTGTCCGATGCCAAATACCAATCCGGTGATTGACAGCCCGGAGCGGGTTCGGGATTTATTGGAACGGGCAGAGGAGGCGCCGGTGCATATCCTGCCGATTGGCGCAGTAACCATGCAGCAGGATGGGAAAGAGCTGGCGGATATTGCAGGTTTGAAAGAAGCAGGAGCGGTTGCTCTGAGTGAAGACGGTAAGTCTGTGATGGATACCCTGGTATTTCGTCATGGACTACAGGCAGCAGCAGCGGTTGGGCTGCCAATGTTTTCCCACTGTGAAGATAAGGCACTTGTAGATGGTGGAGTGATGAACGCCGGACCGAAAGCAGAGGAACTCGGATTACCGGGAATTACCAATGCAGTGGAGGATGTGATTGTGGCGCGAGATATTTTTCTGGCCAAAGAGACCGGCTGCCAATTACATTTATGCCATTGTTCTACGGCAGACAGTGTGGTTCTGACGGCGCTTGCGAAAGAACAGGGGCTTCCAGTAACTGCGGAGGTTTGTCCGCATCATTTTACGATGGCAGACGATGAGATTACAGAAGATCATGGACGATTCAAAATGAATCCACCGCTGCGTAGCAGAGCAGATGTTCAGGCACTGCAAAAGGGATTGTCAAATGGTATTATGGACGTAATCTCCACCGATCATGCACCTCACGGAGCTGAAGAAAAAAATCAGTCCATGTTACGGGCACCATTTGGTATTGTAGGTCTGGAAACCTCTTTTGCCTTAGCCTATACCCAGCTGGTGTTGGGTGGGTATTTGACTTTATCTGCCTTGGTGGAAAAGATGAGTGTGAATCCTGCCAAAGTGTTGGGGATTCCGAAAGGTAGGCTGACAGAGGGGAGTGCGGCTGATTTAGTGATTGCGGAACTGGATACAGAATATGCCATTGACAGCAGGACATTTGTCTCAAAAGGGAAGAATACACCATTTAATGGAAAACGGGTCTATGGAAGAATTGAAAAAACAATGGTAGACGGAGAATGGGTGTACAGTATATAATAGAATAGAACAAAAGAGCATACCGACTACTTCATGGATACGCCCATGGATTTTTCCATGGGCGCCATGAATGTCAGGAAAGGAGAGGGAAATTTGACACATCAGGAAATTGCCAGGCTGGATGAAATCCTGCAGGCACATGACTACAACAGTACCTTATTAATTGCAATTATGCAGGACATTCAGAAGGTATACCGGTATCTGCCGGAGGAGGCATTATGTTATATTGCCAAGAAACTGAAATTGAGTGAAGCGAAGATTTATGGGGTTGCAACATTCTATGAAAACTTTTCTTTGGAGCCAAAAGGAAAGTATGTTATTAAGATCTGTGACGGCACGGCATGCCATGTCCGTCATTCTGTTCCGATTCTGGAAGAATTCCGCAAGACATTGGGAGTGAGCGAGGAGAAGACGACGACAGATGATATGCTGTTTACGGTGGAAACGGTTTCCTGCCTGGGAGCATGTGGACTGGCCCCGGTCTGTACGGTAAATGATCATGTACATCCGGCAATGACACCAGAAAAAGCCAGGGAATTGATACAGACATTAAAGGAGGAAGCGGAAGGTGAGAATTAATACCAGAGAAGAGCTGATTGCCAAACAAAAAGAATATAAGGCTTCGTTAAACAGCCAAAAAAAACAGATTTTGATTTGTGCCGGAACCGGATGTGTGGCAGGTGGTTCCCTTAACATTTATGACAGAATGAAGGAAATAATAGAAGAAAAAGGTCTGCGCTGTGCTGTGCTGCTCGAAAAGGAGCCACACGATGAGAGTGTCGGATTGAAAAAGAGCGGATGCCATGGTTTCTGTGAGATGGGGCCGCTGCTTCGCATTGAGCCAATGGGGTGGCTCTATGTCAAGGTAAAGGTAGAGGATTGCGAAGAGATTGTGGAAAAGAGCATTGTCCATGATGAAGTGGTAGAACATCTGGTCTATCAGGATCATACTCTGAAATCCTATGTAAAACAGGAAGATATTCCATTTTATAAAAAACAGACCCGTATTGCATTGGAATACTGCGGCCGTATTAATGCGGAGAGTATTGCGGAATATATTGCGTTGGGAGGATACAGTGCGGTGGCAAAGGCGTTATTTGATATGACACCGCAGGAGATTGTAGATGAAATTAGCGAGGCATCCCTGCGCGGCCGTGGCGGTGGCGGATTTCCGGCCGGCAGAAAGTGGCAGCAGGTACTCAACCAGCCGGAGGAGGAACGGTATATCGTCTGCAACGGGGATGAGGGAGATCCCGGTGCGTTCATGGACCGTTCCATGATGGAAGGGGAGCCCCACAGAGTGATTGAGGGAATGTTGATTGCTGCGATTGCTACCAGAGCGCATCACGGCTATATCTATGTCCGCGCGGAATATCCTCTGGCAGTGGAACGGTTGCAGAAAGCGATTGACAAGGCGATGGACAGAGGGCTCTTAGGAAAGGACATCCTGGGATCTGGTTTTGATTTTGATCTACATATCAGCCAGGGAGCGGGAGCTTTTGTCTGCGGTGAGGGAAGTGCGTTGACTACTTCCATTGAAGGAAACCGAGGCATGCCAAGGGTGAAACCACCTCGAACGGTAGAACATGGTCTGTTTGACAAGCCGACGGTGTTAAATAACGTTGAGACATTCTGTAATGTACCGCCAATTATCCTGAATGGAGCAGAGTGGTACAAAGGTTATGGACCGGATAAAAATCATGGTACCAAGGCGTTTGCGTTGACCGGAAATGTACAGAATACCGGGCTGATTGAAGTGCCGATGGGAACGACGCTGCGGGAAGTTATTTTTGATATTGGCGGCGGAGTCAAGGGCGGTGATTTTAAGGCAGTTCAGATTGGAGGTCCGTCGGGTGGATGTCTCTGTATCAGCGCGACAGAAGACCACCTGGATATGAAACTAGATTTTGATTCTCTGAAAAAGGTTGGTGCTATGATCGGCTCCGGCGGTCTGGTGGTAATGAATGATAAGAGCTGTATGGTTGAGGTGGCCCGGTTCTTTATGAATTTTACCCAGAACGAGTCCTGTGGTAAATGTGTTCCATGCAGAGAGGGAACGAAACGAATGTTAGAGCTGTTGACGGATATTACGGAGGGAAGAGGTACGATGGAGCATATCGAGCTGCTGGAAAAACTGGCGGATACGATATCCGCTACCGCGCTCTGTGGTCTGGGCAAGACGGCGGCTTCTCCGGTCATCAGTACACTGAAATATTTCCGGGAGGAATACATTGCTCATGTGGTAGATAAAAAATGTCCGGCGGGACAGTGTAAGGCATTGATGACATTACAGATTGATCCGGATTTGTGCCGTGGTTGTACGAAATGTGCGAGAATGTGTCCGGTGGGGGCAATTTCTGGCAAAGTAAAAGAGCCTCATGTCATTGATCCTGCAAAATGTATTAAGTGTGGTGCCTGCAAAGATGGCTGCAGTTTTGGTGCGGTCATGGAAGTATAAACAGAAAGGAGGATTGTGTCATGAGTACAAATGCGACAAAAAAATACATGGTAATTGACGGGATTCGCACCGAATTTACCGATGAAAAAAATATACTACAAGTAATTCATAAGGCAGGAATTCATGTACCTACATTTTGTTATTATTCCGATATGTCGATCTATGGTGCTTGCCGGATGTGTGTGGTTGAGGATGAGAGAGGAGGGATTTTAGCGTCCTGCTCTACTCCACCTAAAGATAAGATGGTAATTAAAACTAATACGTCTAAATTGCATCAGCACCGGAAGATGATTTTGGAACTTCTGTTGGCGTCCCATTGCAGAGATTGTACTACCTGTGATAAAAACGGGAACTGCCGTCTGCAAATGCTGGCTGCCAGGTTCCATTTGACGGAGGTAAGGTTCCCAAATACTCATCCGGAACGCTGCATTGACGATTCCTCTCTGTCCATCGTCAGGGATCCCAGCAAATGTATTCTCTGTGGCGACTGTGTGAGGATGTGTAACGAGGTACAGCATGTAGGCGCAATTGATTTTGCATTCCGCGGAGCGGATATGATCGTCAGTCCGGCGTTTAACCGCAAGATTGCTGATACCGATTGTGTCAACTGTGGGCAGTGTGCGGCGGTCTGTCCAACGGCGGCGATTACGATCAAAAATGATCTCAAGGGAGTATGGGAATCCCTCTATGCTCCGAATAAGAGAGTGGTTGTGCAGATTGCCCCGGCAGTCCGTGTGGCTGTGGGAGAAGAATTTGGGCTGGCACCTGGCAAAAACAGTGTGGGCAAGATCTTTACGGCCCTGCGGATGTTAGGTTTTGATACCGTTTTTGACACCAGTTTTAGCGCTGACTTGACGGTCAAAGAAGAGGCCGAGGAATTAGTGTATAAATTGGAAAATGGTGAGAAGAAGTATCCTTTGGGCAATTCCATGCCATTGTTTACTTCCTGCTGTCCGGCCTGGGTTCGCTTTGTGGAAACGAAGCATCCTGAATTGTTGCCATATGTTTCTACCTGCAAATCTCCGATGGAGATGTTCGGTGCGGTTATTAAGGAATACTATAAACCGGCTGATCAGGAAACAGGGGTTGAAACGGTGTCTGTAGCGGTAATGCCTTGTGTGGCGAAGAAATATGAGGCAAGCCGGGAGGAATTCAAACGCGAGAATGTTCCGGACGTGGATTATGTTATTACGACCAAAGAATTGATTGCTATGATCAAAGAGTTGGGAATTCAGTTTCATGAAATTGAACCAGGCGCTCCCGACATGCCGTTTTCTATTAGTTCCGGCGCCGGCGTGATTTTTGGCGTGACTGGCGGTGTGATGGAGGCAGCGCTCCGTCATGTGGCAGACAAAAATAATGAAGCGCTGCGGGAAATTGAATACTCCGGGATCCGTGGATTGGAAGGGACCAAGATTGCAGAGGTCGAGATCGGAGGAAAAATGCTCCGCGTCGGTGTGGTAAACGGCCTTGGCAATGCGGAAGTCCTGATTGAAAAATTACAGCGGGGAGAGGAAAAACTGGATTTTGTGGAAGTCATGGCATGCCCATACGGATGTATTGGCGGTGCCGGCCAGCCGTTTGGTTACCAGGCGGTGAAACAGGAACGTGCAAACGGAATGTATAAGGCGGATAAATCTGCCATCGTGAAACGTGCCGAGGAAAATCCGACACTGTTGAATCTCTATGAGAGCGGTATGCTGCGTGATCGTGCACATGAGTTATTGCATGTGCACTATGGTAAATAATAGTAAAAAGATGTTCTAATATCGACGATGTGCGTGTGGGCATATCGCCGAAGAACATCTACGTCAGCAGTTGAAAAAAGAAATTGGGAGAATGAGAGATGATTGATCAGTTAGTAAAGAAAATTCAGGAAAAAGATGCCCCGGTCGTGGTGGGGCTGGATCCGATGCTTTCTTATGTTCCAGAGCAGATTACGCAGGCTGCGTTTGCGGAGCATGGCGAGACTTTAGAGGGAGCGGCGGAAGCAATCTGGCAGTATAACAAGGGGATTGTGGATGCGGTCTATGATTTAATTCCGGTAGTAAAACCTCAGCTTGCCATGTATGAGCAGTTTGGTGTTCCAGGGATGCAGGCGTTTCAAAAAACAGTACAATACTGTAAAGAGAAAGGGCTGGTGGTGATCGGGGATGCGAAGCGCGGGGATATCGGTTCGACCTCGGCGGCTTATGCGACCGCACATCTGGGAAAGGTAACGGTAGGAAGCCAGTCCCATGCCGCCTTTAATGAGGATTTTGTAACCGTGAACCCTTATTTGGGTTCGGATGGTGTCAGGCCGTTTCTAAAAGTTTGCCAGGAGGAGGATCGTGGGATTTTTCTTCTGGTAAAAACCTCCAATCCATCCAGCGGAGAATTTCAGGACCGTTTGATTGATGGAAGACCGCTCTATGAATGGGTTGCAGAGAAGGTAAATGAGTGGGGCGCAGAATGTATGGGTAGCTGTGGCTACAGCGCCGTTGGCTGCGTTGTGGGCGCCACCTATCCAGAGATGGGAAAAACACTGCGGAAAGTGATGCCAAAGGCTTATATCCTGGTGCCGGGATATGGCGCACAGGGTGGTACTGCCGCAGAACTGGCGCCTTATTTCAATGAGGATGGCCTGGGGGCAATCGTGAGCTCTTCGCGGGGGATCATCTGTGCTTATCAGCAGGAGAAGTATGCGAAGTATGGGGCAGAAAACTATGCCGAGGCTTCCAGGCAGGCAGTGGTTGATATGATTCAGGATATCAATGGGGCAATCCGGAATTAAGTGGGAGGGTCCTGTTAGATCGGTATGGTAAGGAATATAGCGAACGTTCCGCTGGATCAGATGGTAATAAACAAAAGGAAAATGGATGAGGAGGTGCAGGCATGGCGGAAAAAAGGAAAGTGCAGGCAGTGATTGCCAGCCAGGATGCCCTGGCAGAGAAGATTTACAGTATGTGGCTGCAATTCCCTGCGGATTATAATATGGCAGCGATGGCTGCGGCAGGGCAATTTGTTTCCTTATATAGCAGGGAGGGGAGCAGGCTGTTGCCACGTCCCATCAGTATTTGTGAGATTGATTCCGAAGGGGCCAGGCTGCGGCTGGTCTATCGGGTAGCCGGAGCGGGAACGAAGGAATTTTCCGAAATGCAGGCTGGAGATGCGATCGAAGTGGTAGGGCCTCTCGGAAATGGCTTTGCACTGCAGGAGGGTAAAGCCATTTTAATTGGTGGGGGAATTGGGATTCCTCCGATGTTACAACTGGCAAAAGAATTCCAGGCACAGGGGAGAGAAGTACAGGTGGTTTTGGGATACCGGGATGGCAATTTGTTTTTGAAATCCGAGTTTGAAGAATATGCACAGGTATCAGTATCTACCGAGGATGGAAGCGTGGGGACCAAGGGGAATGTGATTGATGCGATACAGGCGGAAGGGTTGGAGGCTGATACCGTATATGCCTGTGGTCCGCTTCCCATGCTCCGGGGAGTTAAGGCCTATGCGTCGGAACATCAGATTCAGGCGCAAATCTCCATGGAAGAACGGATGGCATGCGGAATTGGAGCGTGCCTGGGGTGCGTGTGTCAATCGAAGGAGATTGACAGTCATAGTAATGTGCATAATAAGCGGATCTGTAAAGACGGTCCGGTTTTTAATGCGGAAGAAATTGATTTTTGAGAGAGAGACGACAGGGAGGATGAATGAATGAATCTGGCAGTCGATTTTGCAGGAATAACAATGAATAATCCGGTTACGACAGCTTCCGGCACCTTTGGTTCCGGGATGGAATACGGTGAGTTTGTGGATTTGAACAGGTTGGGCGCTGTGACGACGAAAGGAGTAGCGAGTGAACCCTGGCCGGGGAATCCTACGCCGAGGATCTGTGAGACCTATGGTGGTATGCTCAATGCGATCGGTCTGCAAAATCCCGGAATAGATCTGTTTATCCAGAGAGACCTTCCTTTTTTACAGCAGTATGATACCAATATTATTGTGAATGTATGCGGCAGGACGCCGGAAGAATATATCGCCGTGGTGGAACGCTTGGCGGAACAGGATATTGCATTGTTGGAGATCAATATATCCTGCCCGAATGTCGAAGCGGGTGGAATTGCGTTTGGCCAGGACCCGAAACAGGTGGAACGGATTACCTCACAGATCAAACAGGCAGCAAAACAGCCAGTCATGATGAAATTAAGTCCCAATGTAACGGATATTGCAGAGATGGCGAAGGCTGCAGAAGCCGGAGGTGCTGATGCAGTTTCCCTGATTAATACACTGACGGGAATGAAGATTGATGTGGAACGCCGGACCTTTGCCCTGGCAAATAAGACCGGAGGGATGTCCGGGCCAGCGGTGAAGCCGATTGCTGTCCGAATGGTTTATCAAGTTGCCCATGCCGTACAGATACCGGTTTTGGGGATGGGCGGGATCCGTACAGCAGAGGATGCCCTGGAATTTATTATGGCAGGTGCATCCATGGTAGCGGTGGGAACGGCGAACTTTCATGAGCCGGCAGCCACGATGCAGGTTCTGCAAGGAATTTGTGAATATATGGACCGGCATGGTGTTTCGGACATTCGGGAACTGATCGGATGTGTGGAATAAATTTGCAATTATGATAAAAAATTATTTCTGGATATAATTTCTTTCCAATATACATCAGATTGGTTTGCAAATCACTCTGATGTATATTTTTTTCCGTTTTGGACATAGTAGTTGGTGTCAACGATATGACGGAAAGATTTCGGAAAGAAAGGTATGGTGAAAAGTTTTGAGAAAAAAATTAATCGTTTTAGCAGCGGCATGTGTATTAACTATCGGTGTCATAACTGGATGTGGAGCCAAGGATTCCAATAATTCTGCTACATCTCCCAGTGAAAGTGCTGATACGTTGGAAAAAACACCGGATGCTACTGATCGTGCGCAAAAAGATCAATCGGATGATAATGTTCTGGATGACGCAGTAGATGGTGCGGATGATGTGCTGGATGATGCAGTCGATGGTACCGAGGATGTGCTGGATGATGCCGGCAATGCTGTCAAAGATGCCGGGGATGCTGTTGAAGATACCGTGGATGATGCTACGGACAGCACAAAAGACAATAAGACGAATGATCGAACAAAAGATACGAAAAACAGGTAATCGTTTCGCATAGAGACCCTCATGGTTCCTTTTGATCGAATACGAAAAATGTCATACAGGTAATCTGATCAGATAGAAAAAGAAGAACCGGGAGACCGTTCTTCTTTTTCTAAATCTGGATTGGAACATGATGGCAGTGGGACGGGGAAATCTATAATGAGATCGCATATAGAATGGAAGGTTGTTCTTGAAAAATCACTTCCCGTTCGGGCTTCATTCCCAGATGTGCGGCCAGTTTCTTAGAGGATGTATTATCGGTACGTATGACGGCCACGATACGATGAATTTCCAGTTCCTCGCTTGCATAGTGCAGGGCTGCTCTACAGCTTTCCAATGCATATCCCTGTCTTCGGTAGTTTTTATCGAGGAAATAGGATAGCATAATTTCTTCCTTTCCATCCATGATCTGGTTTTCAAAGCCACATCCACCAATCAGGGTATTGGCGTTTTTGGGGAAGATTCCCCATAGTCCATAGCCATAGAATCGATATACATATTGAATATATGCCTTTTGTCGATCCAATTCGTCTTTGCGAAAGTCTAGTAATCCCGTAATATGGGGGCGAATAGCCGGGCTTTCGCAGAGCTGATAGAATTTGGGAAGATCCTTAGTCTTTAGTTCCCGAATAGTCAGGCGACTGGTGGAAGCGATTTGGAGTGGCAGATTATGGTAACGCTGATAGACCTGGTAAAAAAATGACAGATTTAATCCATCGAAACTTTCCAAAAGATAATCGGCATGAGGTAAATTGTGTTGGCCAAATCGTGGATTTAGGAAACCGATACAGGGCAGATGGGCCGCGATTGCTGCCTCTACACCGTTATCAGTATTTTCGATGACCAGAGCTTCCTCAGCATGTATTCCCATTTTTTTCAAAGTCAGTTTCAGGAGATCCGGTGCAGGCTTGCTCCGTGAGACTTCGTTCACAGAGATGACCTGTTCAAAATAATCCTGGATGTGCAGAGACATAATGGTATCCCGGATTTCATCCCTGCTTGCGGAGGAAGCGATGGCTAAGCGGATATCAGTTTGTGAAAGCCGCCTGAGCAGGTCAATGATGCCGGGAAGCGGCTGATAACCTTCTTGAGCGTGTTGGTATTCCTTGTCTACAATGATCCCATTCATTTCAAAAATTAGCACTTTTAACATAAAAAATTCCCCTTTCCCATTTTCCCCAATCCAGATTCATGGTATAATGTTCAAGAAAGTTTCGGGCAATGCTGAAAAATCAACAGTATTGGACCATCCCTTGATTTCCAGGGTATTAGTTTTCATAAAATAAGTATAACGCATTACAGGAAAAGATGCAACGTTAGATACAGAAAGGACGGAATTTATCATGGCACAAATCAGACCATTTCAGGCAGTCAGACCGGAGAAGACGGTAGCGGACCGTGTGGCGGCATTACCGTATGATGTCTATAACCGCAGGGAGGCAAAGGAGGAAACGATACGGGAACCGTTATCTTTTTTGCGGATTGACCGGGCGGAGACACAGTTGGCCGATGAAGTGGATACCTATGCACCGGAGGTTTATGACAAAGCCCGGACAATTTTTGAACAAATGCAGGCAGATGGGATTTATATTCAGGATACCGATGTGGCATACTATATCTATCAGTTGACCATGGATGGTAGGAAGCAAACCGGGATTGCTGCCTTGGCCAGTGTGGATGATTATCTGTCCGGTGTGATTAAAAAACATGAGAATACCAGGGAGGAAAAAGAACAGGACCGTATTCGGCATGTTGATACCCTGAGTGCTCAGACGGGGCCGATTTTTTTGGCTTATCGTGCCAATGCAGTGATTAACAGTATTGTGAATCAGGTTATGGTGGAGGAATCGCCGCTCTATGACTTTGTCTCATTGGATGGGATTGGGCATCGACTTTGGAAAATTCAGGGAGTGGATCAGGTTGCACAGATCCAGGAAGCGTTTGCAGAAATACAGGATATCTATA
The DNA here is from genome assembly GCA_947644195.1 of uncultured Clostridium sp. Taxonomy (GTDB): domain Bacteria; phylum Bacillota; class Clostridia; order Lachnospirales; family Lachnospiraceae; genus Butyribacter. Next base: position 96,477 of record CANRZB010000001.1, on the reverse strand, counting down.
TTGCGGATGGACATCATCGTGCTGCTTCCGCAGTTAAGGTAGGTCTAAAACGCAGAGAGGAGCATCCTGGTTATGACGGGACGGAGGAATTTAATTATTTCCTGTCGGTGCTCTTTCCCGATGAGCAGTTGATGATTATGGATTATAACCGTTCTGTCCAGGATTTGAATGGACGGACAGTGGAGGAATTTCTGCAGCAGATTAGTGAGCATTTTTCCGTTATAGAATTGAATCAGGCAGAACACCCGCAGAACAAAGGCGAGATTACGATGTATCTGGAGGGACGTTGGTATCAGCTGAAAGCGTCAGAGGAACTGATGATGATTCAGGATCCGGTAAAATCATTGGATGTCTCTTTGCTGCAGGACTATCTTCTGGAGCCTGTCCTGGGCATTGGGGATCCGCGAACGGATGCGAGAATTGATTTCATTGGGGGGATCCGTGGACTGGAGGAATTAGAGAGACGGGCAGATTCCGATATGAAAGTATCTTTTGCCATGTATCCGACCTCCATTGGGGAATTGTTTTCTGTTGCAGATGCGGGATTACTCATGCCGCCAAAATCGACCTGGTTTGAACCAAAATTGCGCAGCGGATTGCTGATTCATAAAATATAGGGCAGAAACGGGGATACAACATGAGAGAAATAATAGCGCCGGATGGACCGATCATGCAGTTTTTTGCCAAAATCCTGGATATGGTAATTGTCAGTATTCTATTTACGGTTGCCTGTCTTCCGGTAATCACGATTGGCTGTGCGTTGACTTCGTTATATTATACGGTAGTCAAGTCCATCTATCATGGCGAGGGACAGGCTGTCAAAGCATTTGTCCATTGTTTTAAGGAAAATTTCAAACAGGGAATGGGAGTAGGGATCCTGTGCGTTTTGGTGGCGAGCCTGATGTTTGGCAATCTTTATCTGGTTGTTACCATGGATCTGGGGAATGTTGGAATGATTTTTGGAGCCCTATTTCTGGCCATCCTGATTACATTATTCGTTTTGATGTCCTATGGATTTCCATTATTGTCTCGTTTTGAAGTTACCGTAGGAAGACTGCTTCTAAGTAGTTTCCAGATGTCGGTTTTACATGGAGGAGTTACATTCCGGTTAGCCGTTATGGAAATAATGCTGTTTGCTGGTATGGCTTTTGCGTTCTATACCTTTCCGCCATTGGTGATCCTGTGGCCGGGTCTGTTGGGATATGCCCAGGCAAAGGTATTAGAACCAGTGTTGCAGACCTATTGTTCTGAGGCTAGTCTGTCAAAAGAAGAATAAACTAGTGTATGGACCTGTTGATATTAGCCGGTCCGTACATTAGTATAGTTCCAGAGTAAATATTGCCAACGAGAGGAGAAGAGCATGAAACAGAGGTTGTATGATTTGATGGATTGGGAGGCGATTGAGGCAATCGTATATGCGGATGAGGATCATCCAGAACGGATTCTGGGACCGCATAAAGTACGGGGCGGAGTTCTCGTACATGCTTTTTTTCCAGAGGCAGCCAAGGTATTTCTGCAACTTATGGAAAATGGAAAACGGTATGAGATGGAACAGGCAGATGAGGCAGGCGTCTATGCACTGCTGTTATCGACGCGTTCTTTTACCGGCAAGGAGGTGCCGGATTACCGTTTTGTCGTCCAGGATCGTGACGGCAAGGAGGAGATTCTGGCAGATCCCTATTTATATCAGGATTTATTTGGAATGAATCATATAAAGCGGTTTGAAGAGGGGATTCATTACGAGATCTATCGTCATATGGGGGCGCATCCGGCTATGGTTACCGGATGGTTGGATCAGTGTGATATACTTATGGACGTGGAACCGGAGAATCCTGCTTGTATGGATTTGGCGGCAGCTTCAGGTCAGGAAAAGGCAGGAGGAGCTTCCCAGACGGAAAAGAAGTCGTCCAGAAAAAAGAATGTGGCAGGGGCGGTCTATGGTACTCATTTTGCAGTATGGGCTCCCTGTGCACGGCGTGTCAGCGTGGTAGGCGATTTCAATCACTGGGATGGAAGGCAGCATATGATGATGCGTCAGGGAAATTCCGGCGTGTTTTCGTTGTTCCTTCCCGGTGTATCTGTGGGAGAATTGTATAAATATGAGATACAGACGGCTCATCAGGAAACGCTGCTCAAGACAGATCCTTACGGATTTGCCTGTGAGGTTCGTCCGGCGAACGCCAGTGTTGTGACAAATCTGGCCGGTTTTTCCTGGTCTGACCAGAAGTGGATGCGGGCCCGGAAATCCTTGGATGCATCGACTTCCCCAATCTCTATCTATGAGGTGCATCTGGGGTCCTGGAAGAAACGAGTTGTATCTGCGACCGAACAGGAAACGTTACAGCCTGGAGAAGAATTCTTAAATTATCGGGAGATTGCACCGGATCTGGCAGATTATGTCAAGAGAATGGGGTATACCCATATTGAGCTGATGCCTGTGATGGAACACCCCCTGGATGAATCCTGGGGCTATCAGGTAACCGGATATTTTGCGCCGACATCGCGGTATGGTTCCCCGCAGGATTTCATGTATTTTATGAACTATATGCACGAGCAGGGAATTGGTGTGATCTTAGACTGGGTGCCGGCACATTTTCCGAAAGATGCCAATGGACTGGCACGCTTTGATGGGACATGTCTGTACGAGCATCTGGATCCCAGACAGGGAGAACATCCACATTGGGGGACGTTAATCTACAATTATGGCCGGCCGGAGGTAGCAAATTTTCTGATTGCCAATGCACTGTACTGGGTGGACCAGTTTCATGCAGACGGTATCCGCATGGATGCGGTGGCATCTATGCTATATTTGGATTATGGGAAACAGGATGGAGAATGGGTGGCAAATCTCTATGGTGGGAATGAAAATCTGGAAGCCATTGAGTTACTGCAGAATTTGAGTGAGGCTTTTCACGAGAGAAAGGATGGTGCCTTACTGATTGCAGAGGAATCCACGGCTTGGCCTAAGGTGACCGGATTACCGGAAGAGGATGGTCTGGGGTTTGACCTGAAATGGAATATGGGATGGATGAATGATTTTACCACTTATATGCAGACAGATCCGTTGTTCCGCAAGGGTAGGCATGGAATGTTGACGTTTAGCATGGTATATGCCTACAGTGAGAAGTTTATTCTGGTATTTTCCCATGATGAGGTAGTGCATCTCAAGGGTTCCATGCTGACGAAAATGCCGGGAACCATGGAGGAGAAGTATGCTAACCTGCGGGCTGCCTACGGCTTGATGACAATGCATCCGGGAAAAAAATTGCTCTTTATGGGACAGGAATTTGCACAGGAGAGTGAGTGGAATGAGAAGTGCAGTCTGCCGTGGGAGGAGGCAGCGTTGCCAGACCATCAAAATATGCAGAAATATGTCAGGGCATTGAATAAGTTTTATCAGTCTCATCCGGCGCTCTATCGGCTGGATGATGATCCAGAAGGTTTTGAGTGGTTAAGTAGCATGGATGCGGATCACAGCATTATTTCCTTTATGCGTTATTCTGGCCAGGAGGGAATGAAAGCGGAAGATCTACTGGTAATCTGTAACTTTACTCCAGTGGTATATGAAAATTTTAAAATGGGAGTGCCCTATGAAGGAAAATATAAAGAGATCTTTAACAGTGACCATACCGAATATGGTGGAAATGGATTTACGAATCCAAGGCAGAAGTCTTCCAAAGAGGTAGCCTGGGACGGCAGGGAACATTCCCTGTCCATCACGGTGCCACCACTGAGCATTTGTGTATTTCGCTGTACCAGGGCAGAGATGCCGAAAGACGGAACCGAGAAGAAGACAAAAAAACCGGCAAAGAAATAATAGACCGGAGAGGATAGAATACATGCAGTGATGTTGCTTTTCCCGCGACAAATCTGGATGGAATAATAAGGGAAGTTGGTGAATCAGATGGTAACGATTTATCGTACAGATGACAGGAAAATCCATGAAGAAGGCAAGATTGCCCCAGGTGTTTGGATCAATATGGTCAATCCTACCGTGACCGAGGCAGAGGAAATTGCAGAGGAGTTAAATTTAGATGTCCATGATCTACTGGCAGCCTTGGATGAGGAGGAAAGTTCCCGTGTAGAATTGGAGGATGGATATACTTTGATTCTGGTGGATATTCCGGCAAAAGAAATCAGACATGATAAGGAAGCATATACGACAGTACCTTTGGGTATCATTTTGACTATGGATGAGATTATTACGGTCTGTACGGAGGAAACTTCTGTATTGATGGCGTTTATCAACGGCAGGGTCAAGGAGTTCAGCACGAAAAAGAAGCTGCGGTTTGTGTATCAGATCTTGTATAAAGTATCTTCTCTGTATCAGGCAAATCTGCGCATTATTGACAAAAAGCGTACAGAGATTGAGGAACGAATTGACAGTGCGACCGAGGATATTGATTTAATTGATCTGCATACACTGGAATCCACACTGGTTTATTTTGCCACTTCTCTGCGCGCCAATGCAGTTGTCTTAGATCGTCTAACCCGTTATAAGAGGCTGGAACAGTATCCCGATGATAAGGATCTGTTAGAGGATGTTATTGTGGAGAACCAGCAGGCGATTGAGATGACAATGATTTACCGGGATATCATAAACGGTACCCGGGAGCTGATGTCGTCGGTATTGGACAACCGTTTGAATAACGTGATGAAGACATTGACGGTCATAACACTGGTTATGGGTATTCCTACTTTAATTTCCGGTTTGTACGGCATGAACGTGGCGGGAGAGTGGATGCCCTTATCGGCGGCTCCATATGGGTTTGGAATTATCTGTCTGTTGATTATGGTAATTTGTACAGTAACGTTGTTCGTTTTAAAAAGGAAGAAAATATTTTGACTGTCGAATCGGCGGTAGGGAATGGCAGTAAATATTCATAGAGATGATCATGAAAATTTTTTTTGATTGATAGCCAGAATTGGAAGGGCTTTACCTGACAGATTTCCGTCTGTTAGATAAAAGCTCTTTTACTTTTCCTGGTTTGAAAATAATTTGACCCCCTTGCTCTGGTTAGGACAATATATGATAGAAAGGCATACAGAGCAATGGAATGAGAGAGGAGGACGGGTTTCGTGTCTTCAGAGAAAATAGAATATCTAGTGGAAACACACCTTTCTTCTGTTTTTCAGTTTTGTTGTTATCTGACAGGAAATCGGTTAGACGCAGAAGATTTATGTCAGGATACCTTTTTAAAAGCAATGGAATTGAGCCACAAATTCCCTTGCGGTGGCACAGAACGAGATACTAGAAACTACTTGATTGGGATAGCAGTACATCTTTGGAAAAATCTCCAGAGAAAAAAGCGCAGGCGTCAAAGAATAGCACCGGAGGAAACCCTGGAGGAGACCTTTGTCCATCAGGCGGATGAAATGATGTTAGAGGATCAGGTGATAAAGCAGGAATTAGTTGTAGAAGTCCAGAAAGAGATTGGCCGATTGCCAGAGAAACAAAGACTGGTAGTACATCTGTTTTATTCTGCAGAAATGAGTATGGAAGAAATCGCTGGTTTGCTGCATATTCCGAGAGAGACTGTAAAGAGCAGGCTACGGCTGGCAAAAAATAAGATTCGTAAAAGATTGGAGGTGCGGGGATATGAAGTATCGTCTGGATGATTTGTTAAAGCAGGCATATAAGGATCAGGAGACACCTTCCCTGGAGTTTTGCCGGACCGTGATCCTGGAGATGAAAAAAAGGGAGGTGGAAGCGCCTTTTTGGAAAAAAAAAGAGAGGTACCATAAAATGTTCCTGGCTGTTGCTTGTGCCGGAATGATTTTATTGGTGGGATTTGGGATACAGATCTTTGGGCGGGAGAAATTACGGAATCCTGGGATGCCTGTAAAACAGGATGTAGCGCTCAAAGAGGATCAAGTACCAAGGGAAACGGAACATCCCGTGGGTCGAGAGGATCAGGTAGAAACAAAGAGACAGACAGATCAAAAAGAGGAAACGGATGTTGATCGGAAACAGGATGTTCCGCAGGAAAACGGAAGAGGAAGCAGCGAAAGGAACAGTAACACAACGGGGGTGGGAGAATTTCCTGGAAAGTACACTAAGTCACAAAAAAATGAGGGAGAGGCAAAAGAAACCGTAGATTCCTTTTCAGGGAAATCTGATTCCAAGCAACAAAAGCCAGGATCCAAACCTTCTGTTCCACCGGTAACTAGTAATACAGAGCCGGGAGAGCAGGAGGATGGGAGGGATCCTGAGAGGCCACAGGACAAGGAGCCAGTCCATCCAGGGGTAGAACCGGAAGTACCCGTACCGCCGAGTATGGTGTTTCCATCAGAGAATTATGTTGCATTATGCAGTGTGGAGAGTTTTTCTTTTACTCGGCCTGATATACTTTTTCCTAGCGGTAAGCCGGAGGGTAAGCCTACTGTTGATGTCGAAACAGGGGTTTTGGGGGAGATTTTCCAAGAAAAGATGATTCATTCCTATGAAGAGTTGCAACTCATGATCGGAGTGATTCAGAATAAGCTAGATCAGGATCCCGATGCTTCTTTGCAGAGAATTCTGTTGTATTTGCAGAAGTATCAACCCAAAGATTTTGATTCTGATACACTTTGTATGGATGTCGTCATAAAAAAGGAAGGGTTGGAATTGGAATTAAACCGTGTATTTTTGGATGTAGCAGAGGAGGGGGGAAAGCGCCTGAATATCCAGTTTGACTGTATACTTGGTCAAGAGGATTTTGGGGGTGGATGGCAGTATTCTGTTAGCATAGTGCGTGTTTCGAAGAAAATTGCCAGACAGTGTGATCGTGTTGATTTTCAGTATTCTGATGTAGTTACTGGAGTATCCATGGAACAAAGTAACTTGAAAAGCAAGACAGAAATGAGGTGAATGATATGATAATGAAAAGCAAAATAGAACGTATTACATGCAGAGAGATAGAGAATCGTAGTAAAACATATTCTTTCCGGCGACTGCTGACAGGAAGCGTATTGTTCCTGGGGATGTTGGGAATCGTGATACAGCCGGAAGTTTCAAAGGCCGCAGCAAAAAAACCGGCATTATCGCAAAAGAAATTGAAGATGGGTGTTGGGAAAAAGACGAAATTGACGGTAAAAAACAAAAAGGGCTTTGTTGTATCCTGGAGAAGTAACAAAAAGGCAATTGCAACTGTGTCAAAGGCGGGAAAGATTCAAGCAAAGAAACAGGGAACTGCCAGAATCACGGCTGTCATGGAGCCGTCAAAAGGTGGTAAGAGCTATCGTCTTTCCTGTCAGGTATCGGTAAGGAAACTGACAAGAAAGAATTCTGCTTCCGGCAAAATGGAGAGCAATTCTACGCCAGCGATCCAGGAGGGATCGAATCGATCTGAGGAAGCAGTCCAGATGTCCAAACAGTCGGGAACAGAGCAGTCCGGTAATGCGGTCCAGATGCCGAATCCGTCGGGAACAGGTCAGTCCGGCGAGGCTGGGCAGATGCCGAATCAGTCGGGAACTGGACAGTCTGGTGTGGCTGGGCAGATGCCAAATCAGCCGGGAACAGATCCATCTGTGTCAGAGCCAACGCAGCCAGGAGGTGCGTTGATACCGGAGGATCCTGCAGATTCTGCAACCGGAGGAGCGATTATCAGCGGAGAAGCAAAATTGCTGTTTGGGAATTATAACGATAATATTCCTGACGGAAATTTCCTGGGGAATCAGAGGATTGATTCGTATGAGCAGTTACAAACGTTGATGAACCAAATACAGGACCAGATCAACGTTATAGAGGAAAAAATGGCCGATGAAAAAGTTTTCGAGTATTATAGGTTCGGATATGAAACGCTGCTGGGGTATTTTGATCAATTAGGGACGATCGAACAGGATTATTTTGAAGATCATGTTCTTTATGTCAATACGATGAATGTTTCCAGAGGATTTGAATATACTTTGGCTTCGGTTGAAGTGGACATCGAAGAGAAGACGCTGCATCTGAACGTGGAGAGGATCGATCATGTGAAAGAAGGTCAGTGCGTGACTTGCGATATGCCATATTACAGCTATTTCTTCCAGATTCCACGCGGATTGTCACAGGGATGTGAAAAAACCGTCATTCGTCTGATGGATACGGAGAACAGGGTTCCATCCGATGACCCGGATCTTCCTGTTTTCGTTGATGAAGAACGGATTTATGATTAAGTTTATCATTACTTTTGTAACATCAGATTTATTTTGATATCTTCCTAAGAATATAGAAGACGGATATAAAGGGAAATCGAATCGCTTGTATCCGTCTTCTGTTGTAATGATCAGGTTTCTGTTCCTCAGAATGTGAATTTGGTTGTGGAATACAGGAAAAGCTGGCGAGCAGTTGCGCTGTCTTACTGTGCCAGATATTTTTCGTATTCCGCTATGACCTCTGCCATGGCTTCTGTGCCAGGTGCGCCAATGGTGTTCCTCTTTTCCACGCAGGTTTCCATACGGATAGCATCATAAATGTCTTCCTCAAATACCGGACTGATCTTTCGGTATTCTTCTATTGACATTTCTCCTAACGACAGGTTATGTTCAATGCAGTATAGTACCAATTGTCCGACAATACCATGGGCATCGCGGAATGGGACACCTTTGCCGACCAGATAGTCCGCAGCATCGGTTGCATTGGTAAATCCTCCTTCTGCGCTGGCACGCATCCGGTCTGCATGGAAAGTCATCGTATCCAACATGCCATGGAAGAGCACGATACAGCCCTTGGTCGTGTCAATGGCATCAAAGACAAATTCTTTATCTTCCTGCATGTCCTTGTTATAGGCCAGGGAAAGGCTTTTCATAGTGGTTAGCAAAGAGATCAGGCTGCCGTAGACACGTCCGGTTTTTCCGCGAACCAGTTCAGCGATATCCGGGTTTTTCTTTTGCGGCATGATACTGCTTCCCGTGGAATAGGAGTCATCAATATCTATAAATTGGTATTCGTTGGTATTCCAGATAATGATCTCTTCGCAGAAACGGCTTAAATGCATCATGATGATGGACATAGCAGCAGAAAATTCAATGAGGTAGTCCCGATCGGATACGGAATCCATACTGTTACGCGTTGGTCCGGCAAACCCCAGTAATGCCGCTGTGCGTTCCCGGTTTAAGGGATAAGTGGTGCCGGCAAGGGCGCCAGATCCAAGAGGGCAGTAGTTCATGCGGTCATGGATATCCTGCAGGCGGGAACGGTCTCTGGTAAACATTTCAAAATAGGCTCCCAGATGATGGGCTAACGTGATTGGCTGCGCTTTTTGTAAATGGGTAAACCCCGGCATGATCGTGCCTGTGTTCTCTTTCATGATTTTCAAAATACTGGATAAGAGATCTTTTAATAATCCATCCATTTCCAGAATTTCTTTGCGGGTATACAGCTTCATATCCAGTGCAACCTGATCGTTACGGCTTCGGCCAGTATGCAGTCTCTTACCTGCATCGCCGATACGTTCGATCAGATGTGCCTCTACAAAGCTGTGAATATCCTCGTGTTCTTCGGAAAATTCTAGTTTACCTGAGCGGATGTCTTCTCGGATGCCTTCCAGCCCCTGAATGATAAGGTCACAGTCTTCCTGTGTCAAAATGTTTTGTTCTGCCAACATGGTAACATGGGCAATACTTCCCGCAATGTCTTCCTCGTAGAATTTTTGGTCAAATGGAAGAGAAGCATTGAAGTTATGTACGAGCTGATTCGTTTCTTTGGTAAAACGTCCTCCCCAGAGTTTCATAATAGGTCCTTCCTTTCTGTGCCATGGAAGATGGCTAAAATGCTGGTTGCTTCCATGATTCTGTTGGTATCTCAATGAGCAGAGATCTGTCTGTCTCATGAAAATACCGAAATGGCAGAACCATTTCGGTATCAGGATAGTTAGGTACGATGCCGGATTCCCGAATGAAAAACCGGATACGGAATTTGCGTTCCGTTGTTTGGAAGATCGGGTACGGTGTACGGTTACACTAGTCCTCTGCTTCCGGTTTGGTTTCTTCATCAGAGAATTCGATGAAATCATCCTCAAAGTTGTCGTTAAAATCATCTGCATCAAAGTCGTCCAGATAATCTGGTACAAAGAAATAATCGTATACAAAATAAGCAATGACAGCAACCGCAGCGATTGCTCCAATCACTGCCAAGGCAATTAGAATACCATTCTTATTTTTTTCTTCTAATTCCTTTTTGTGCAGTAATTCATTAATCTTTGCTACATTCATCAGTTCGTCTAATTTGTTGCTCATGTTCAGATTCATATCTCCACATCCTTTCTGTTTTTGATCCCTTCGTTTCAGGATAATGAATCTCAGGATCTCATATATTTAAAAGTATATCATAAATTTGCAATAATATCTATCCTTTTTCATGTATTTTAGGATAAATCTGTCAAGAAACCAGTTGCCTTCTTCACAGATACAGTGGTATACCATCCAATCTTATTTAAAGTTTGGTAAGTTTTGCAAAAGAGGCCATCATACGTCTTGTGGTTCCACTGTCAAACGAAACGGTCACTTCATAATCGCCAGATTTCTCCACCAGGGCAGTCACTTCGCCTTCGCCGAATTTCATATGTTTTACACGATCTCCTTCGCCATAACTAATGTGTACTGTTTGAGAACTGCCGGTAGTTTTGCCTGATTTGGTATAAGGGGTGGCAGCAGTAGCTTGGTTTCCGGAATAGCGTGAGTCCGTTGATGCTTTGTCGAATCCACGGGAAATGAATGGATTCCCCGCAAAAAGATCCTGCCCAGAACTGCGTCTGACCGCTTGCTTTGCCTGGGTTTCAGAAAGCGGATTCCAGGTGGAAGCGTTGTTTGTGGATGGTGCGTTTTTTGACAGAGAGTGATGATTTGCGGTATTAGAAAACGACAAGTTTTCTGATCTTCCTGGCAGTTTATCAAACGGTATCTGATAGAGTTGGTTGTCCCGCATTGGCAAAGCATTTTGTTTTAACAGAAAACGAGGGATTTCGCCAATGAAACAGGAGGGACGGTTGTACTGTTGTTCGCCATTTCGAAAGCGACTGCGCGCACAGCTTAAGGACAGTTTTTCCATTGCGCGGGTAATGCCGACGTAACATAAGCGCCGTTCTTCCTCCATTTCTTCGGGGTCATCGCCCATAACAGCGCTGTATCCAGGAAAAATACCATCCTCCATGCCGACCAGATAGACATATGGAAATTCAAGTCCTTTGGCGCTGTGTAAGGTCATCAGAAGAACCAGGTCCGTATCGCTATCCAGTGTATCAATGTCGGCAATCAGGGCAACTTCTTCCAGGAAGCCGTCCAGAGTTGGTTCCTCTTCACAGTTTTCTTCATAGGAGACAACTTTGTTAATGAGTTCTTCTATATTTTCAATTCGCCCGTTGGCTTCCTCGGTATCCTCCTCCTGCAGTTTGCGGAGATAACCAGTCTCTTCCAGGATTTCCCGTACCAGGTCTTCCAGACCGTAGGCAGGATCCTCCAGATGCCGTTTGAAGGATTCTATGAGGCTGACGAAAGAGCCCAGTTTAGAAGCACTGCGGCTGATTCCGTCAATGTATTCATAGCTTTGCAGGGCGCCATAGAAGCTGGTTTCATGCTCATTGGCATATTGGGTAATGCGGTCTATGGTTGTCAATCCAATTCCCCGTTTTGGGACGTTGATAATCCGTTTCACCGAGATATCATCCAATCCATTGTCAATGGTTCTCAGATAGGCCAGAATATCTTTGATTTCCCGGCGTTGGTAGAAGTTGACCGCACCTACGATTCGATAGGGAATATTGGCACTGACCAATTTTTCCTCGAACACCCGGGACTGTGCGTTGGTTCGGTAGAGAATGGCAAAGTCACTGTAGTCTGCCTCCCCGGAGCGGACCGCATTGGCGATCCCTTCGGCAATACCAGCGGCTTCTTCGTATTCATTTTCAAATTGGGAGAAATAGATGGTATCACCGTTTTCCTTTTCCGTCCACAGAGATTTATCTTTGCGCATGGAGTTGTGCTGGATTACGGCATTGGCAGCATCCAGGATATTTTGGGTGCTGCGGTAATTTTCCTCCAATTTGATCACCGTGGCATCTGGATATTCTTGTTCGAAGTTTAATATATTATATATATTAGCGCCGCGAAATTTATAGATAGACTGGTCATCATCGCCAACGACGCAGAGATTTTGTTCCGTTTCTCCATTTTCTCCCGGAGTATCTGTTAATAGCGAGATCAGACGGAATTGTGCGGTATTGGTATCCTGGTACTCGTCTACCATGATATAGCGGAAGCGGTTTTGGTAATAATCCAGTACCTCCGGATGATTTTCTAATAATTCAATGGTTTTGCAGATGAGATCGTCAAAGTCCAATGCGTTGGCGTCCCGCAGCCGTTTCTCGTATTCCCGGTAAGCGCGTGCGTAGGTTTCTTTCAGAAAATCTCCTTGTGCCCGGAGTTCATACTGCTCTGGGGAGATCAGTTCATCCTTGGCGGACGAAATCGCACTGAGGACGGCACGTTCCTTGTATTTCTTTGGATCAAGCTGCAGATATTTCAGGATTTCCCGCATCAGAGTTTTCTGGTCATCGGCATCATAAATAGTAAAGTTGCGCGAGTAACCCAGCGCTTCAATATAGCGGCGTAGGATACGGACGCAGGTAGAGTGGAACGTACTGACCCAAATATATTCTGCGCCGTTTTCCACAATTTGATCCACACGTTCCCGCATCTCGCCGGCAGCTTTATTGGTAAATGTAATTGCAAGAATATTCCATGGATTGACACCATACTCTTCGATTAGATAGGCAATGCGGTGGGTCAGGACACGGGTCTTGCCAGAGCCGGCGCCGGCAAGGATGAGCAGAGGCCCCTTGAAATGTTTGACTGCTTTTTCCTGCTCTGCGTTTAATCCCTCTAAAATTCTCATGATGTATCTTTCCCTTTCTTTCTAAGAAGCGATCTGTCCATTGTTTTCATAGAAACAAATTACAACATGGTTTCCTGAATACGATATTTTAACCGTACAAGGGAACCTTGGCGCTTATTGTAAAATATGGTCCCGATAAGTTTTTGCCCGTTCAAATAATTCCAGCAATGCCTCGGAGTCTCCCGATTCAATTTTGGATCGGAAGTTAGCGATCTGGTCAGAAAACTGGTCCAGAAACCGCAGAATTTCTTCCTGATTCGCCTCGCATATGTTCTGCCACATTTCTGGTGAAGAGGAGGAAATCCGAGTTACACTGTGAAATCCACCAGCCGCCAGTCTGCCATAGGTGTCATCGTGATCCAGGGCGGATACAGAGTTGACCAGGGCGGCAGAAATGACATGAGGAACATGGCTGATCCCAGCGACGACCGCATCATGTCTAGCAGGATCCAGGATCATACAGTAGGAGCGCACGGCATGGATAAATTGTTTCATCCATTCGATATATTCGGGCCTGGTATCTGCCATGGGAGTTAGTAAATAGTATTTGTTGATAAAAAAACGGGAATCCGCATATTCATATCCAATTTTTTCAGACCCTGTCATGGGATGACCGCCGATAAACTGGCGTGTCAGTCCGATTTCCCGGATGGCAGCCACAATATCGCCTTTGACACTGCCGACATCGGTCAGCATACATTGTTCATTCAGGAAAGGCGCCAGTTCCCGGAGATATTTGACATTGGTTTTCACAGGGGCACATAAAAAGACTGCATGGCAGTCTGAAAAATCTTCTAATTGATTGGAAACTGTTGACAGGACCCCGTCTGCCAATGCCTGATTTAGACGGGGATGCGGCCTGGTTTTATAGTAATTGTATGCCATGATTTCAGCATCTGGGTAGAGTTCCCGGATCGCGCGGGCAACAGAGCCTCCGATCAGGCCAAATCCAATAAATCCAAATTTTGTAAAATGTAACGATGTTTCCATAACAATCCTCATTTCTTTATTGTGTTGTTATAATACTTTGGAGAGAAAATCTTGTAACCTTGGGTTTTGCGGGTGGTCAAAAAAAGATACGGGATCATTTTCCTCAGCGATGACACCTTCATAGAAAAACATTACCCGGTTGGATACTTCCCTGGCAAATCCCATCTCATGGGTTACGATAATCATTGTCATTCCATCCTCAGCTAATTTTTTCATGATTTCCAATACTTCGCCGACCATCTCTGGATCCAATGCGGACGTTGGCTCGTCAAAAAGCATGATATCCGGCTGCATAGCAAGGGAACGCGCGATTGCAATTCGCTGTTTTTGTCCACCGGATAGCATGGATGGATAGGTGTCTGCTTTGTCGGGCAGACCAATTTGTTCCAGAAGTTCTTTCGCTTTGGCTGTGGCTTCTTCCTCGTTCAGGATGCCAAGCTGAACCGGAGCCAGTGTAATATTTTTTTGAACGGTCATATGGGGGAAGAGGTTGAATTGTTGAAATACCATGCCAATCTTTTCCCGCATTTTATTGATATCTACCGATGGATCCGTAATATTAGTTCCCTCAAATGCAATCGTGCCGGAAGTAGGTTCCTCCAAAAGGTTGAGAGAGCGTAAAAAGGTTGATTTTCCACAACCCGATGGACCGATAATTGCAATGACATCCCCTTTTCTGACTGTGGTATCAATTCCCTGCAATACATGGTTTTCCCCGAAGCTTTTTTTTAGCCCGGAAACCTCTAAAAGTACCGGATTACTGCTGTTTGATTTATTTTCCATTGTTTGCAAGCCTCCTCTCTAGTTTATGAACTCCTGCAGACAGAGCCATGACGATCGCCAGGTAGACACAGGCGACTGCCAACAATGGAAGCAACGCTTCATAGGTAATGCTTCGAATGATATCGCCGCCTTTGGTTAAGTCTGCCAGTCCAATATAACCGCTGATGGATGTCTCTTTGATTAAGACAATGAACTCGTTTGCCAGTGCAGGCAGCACATTTTTGAATGCCTGTGGCAGTACGATAAAGCGCATTGTTTGCGTAAAGTTTAATCCCAGGCTGCGTCCGGCTTCAAATTGTCCATTATCAATGGACAGGATGCCAGAGCGGACGATTTCAGCAACATAAGCGGCTGAATTGAGTCCAAATGCAATAACAGCAGCAACAATTTTATTTACGTCAACGCTGGCAAATATGACATAGTAAATAATTAATAATTGCACCATGGTTGGAGTACCGCGTACCACGGTCAGATAAGCCTGACAGATAATATTGGGAATGATCAGTCCGCCATGTTTGTCATGCCAGGATCGGATGATTGCAATCACGAATCCAAGGATGATACCGATGATAGCAGCAAAGACAGTGATCACTATGGTGTTTCGAAGTCCTTTTGCCAGATATTTCCAACGGCCTTCCTCCATAAAATTTTGTTTAAATTTTTCCGTAAAACTAAGCTGATCTACTTTGACATTTGGATCTTTGACAATGATAACCTGTCTGGCATTAATATAGGAATCTGTAAAGTCTATGTTTTTTAAGCGTTCTTCTGTGATTGTCATTCCGGAAGCTCCCACGTCGGCTTTTCCGGATTGTACGGCACTGATGATGGAATCAAATTCCATATCCTCCATTTCCGGTTCCATGCCAAGCTCGTCGCAGATCGCCTGTAACAGATCGATATCAAAGCCGGTCATCACGCCATTCTCATAGTATTCGTAAGGCTTAAAAGCGGCATTGGTTGCAATGACTAATTTGCCATTTGGCCGTTTTCCCTCTTTTTTGAGGTAAGGATACGTTCCCTTTTCCTGATCGGTACCGGTATAGTTTTTCTGAATCTGTTCCAGGGTTCCGTTGGAGCTAAGCGTAGCAAGCGCTTCGTTGATTTTTTCTTTCAGCTCCGGCTGGTTTTTGGAAACACAGATAGCATAATCTTCATTGGCAAATTCTTCATCCAGAATCACTAATTCGGGATTTGCTTTTATGTATGCCTTGGCGGGTTCCTCATCTATGATGACCGCATCCAATTTGTCTTGTTTCAGAGCCTGGACAGCATCGTTTCCTTTGTTAAAACGGTCAATGACTGTTCCGGCATCATCTCCTTCGTAATCGCTGGCATAGCTGTCACCAGTGGTTCCTAGCTGTACGCCGATTGCTTTGCCTTCCAGTTCATCTACATTATTTACTTTCAAAGCTTGCTTCTGGTCTGACTTTTTGCTGCTACAGCCTCCCAGCGCCAAAATCAATGCCAGGCATGGGATCAGCAGTCGGACCGCCATAGGCTGCGGATGTATCTTTTTCATTGGTCTTATCTCCCTTTCTGAATTCTATGGATTATTATAAATGATTAAACATGGGAAGACAATAGAGAATTTCGTTAGGTTGTCTCTATCTTGGTTCTTTGAAACATTTTTTAGACATTGTATATGATAATAGGGCAGAACCGTTTTGTGGTCTGCCCAGTATGGAGAAAAGGTGTACTAATTAGATTCGTTTTCCGATAATTTTTCTAATGTTTGTATCTTTTTTTCTATGGCTAGTTCCCATTCGTGAAGCATTTTTTTGCTTTCTTCTATTTTATGCTTTTCCAGTGCTAGATCCTGTTGTTTTTGAATTAATTCTTTCTGTTTCTGAGCCAGAGATTGCTGTTCTTTGGCTAACTCTTGCTGTCCTTGGGTTAGGTCTTGCTGTTCTTGAGCCAACTCTTGTTGTTCTTGAGCCAACTCTTGTTGTTCTTGAGCCAACTCTTGCCGTCCTTGAGCTAGGTTTTGCTGTTCTTGGGCTAATTCTTGTTGTCCTTGGGCTAACTCTTGTTGTCCTTGAGCCAATTCTTTTCTGCCCAGCAATAGTTTTTTCAAATTCAGTGCAATTTCCTGTTTCGTTTTTTCCATATGTTCATTTTGTAGCTGGCGGTCTAATTCCCGGCGGTAATAATCTTCTCTTGCTTCGCATTGTTGTCGTATTTTTTCATCTCTGCTTAATTGATACACGGTTCCTACTGCGGCCTGGATATCTGAATTTTCTTTTGCTAACATGACTAACTCACTCCAATCTTTGCATTTGAAAAATTTAGCCCACTGGTCGATGCCATATACGCGGTCTTCCTTTGTTGCCAATTTTATTTGTGTTAAGTCTACCACAATCAGTCGGAGTTTGTCACTATATTTTTGATATGTTTTTTCGTTCATCATAGAATAGGTGGCATAGAATTCTGGATGTTCCGGAAAGAGAGTAAAATTTAGGAAACCAATCTGTATCGCTGGTTTGGCCTGCGTATATGCATCGCCATTGTTTAAATGATCGAATGACCTACAAAGATAAGATAAAGACCGATCTAGCCAATTGTGTTCATTAATGACCTGCATTTCCAGATTAGTTATCAAGTTATCATCCAGTAATGCTTTGATATCCAGGATAAAATCTTTTTCCTCATAGCTTTTTCCCAGTTCAATGGGGTTTTCGACAGATACTTTTTTCACCTGTTCTGGATTTAAATGAAGAAGTGCACAGAGAATGGCTTTTAATACCTGATTATTTTTTTGTAGCAAGGCGCGAAAGAGATAATCATTTGTCAGTGGAATATCAATAGGTCCATGTAGTTTGGATAGTTCCTGTAGTTCAAATTGTTTCGGTTGTTCTTCCATAATAACCTCGTTTCTATTCTAATGATACTTGTCTTCGATTCTATTTGTTATGACACAAAATCTACCGTATGCAATCAGTATAATGATATAGTTGTTAAAAATCTATTGATAAAATAATAGAAAAATACGGTCAAAAAGATCGGTTTTGTCAAAAAAGCATTGGAAAAATATTTGAATTTCGTACAATAGTTACAAAAAAGGGTTGGAAAAAGATACAATATGACCAATCTAGGAATATGGGATCATTTGAAAAATTGAAGTTTTCAGCAGCTTGCGTAATTTTAGAACAAACCATATACTGGTAAAAGATCAGAAATAGTTAGCACAAATTAGTAAGAGAGGATTCATGGAATGGAGGAACGATGTTACAAAAAATATTAGAAAATTATCAGATTGTGTTGGCTTCCCAGTCGCCAAGAAGAAAGGAATTATTGGGGAGATTACATCTACCCTTTGAAATATTACCGGCGACAGGGGAGGAGCAGATTCATGCCGTTTCGCCGGAAAAGGTAGTACTGGAGTTGGCAAGACAAAAAGCGGACGAGGTTTACTTGCGCAAACAGGATGACGGATCTTGTGATCAAAGGCGCCTTCTGGTAATTGGTGCGGATACCATTGTAGTGTATCAAAATCAGATTTTGGGAAAACCACAGAGTAGAGAGCACGCCTGTAAAATGCTGCATCTATTATCTGGTACGACCCATCAGGTTTATACAGGAATTTGTATCATCCTGGATTCCTCCAAGGGAGAAGTGATAAGGCATTCTTTTTATGAAAAAACCGAGGTATCGTTTGCGGCTCTTTCGGAAGAAGAAATCCTACATTATATAGAAAGCGGAGATCCTTTTGACAAGGCGGGATCTTATGGGATTCAGGGGGATTTTGCAGTATATGTGAGGGGCATCAATGGAGATTATAACAATGTCGTTGGATTGCCGGTAGCCAGGTTGTATCAGGAATTAAAAACGATTCTTTTGGAAAATAACTAAGACTTTTCCTGTCTGGAGATGTCGTAGCAAAATTCGAACTTTTATTGACGCCTGTATGGTCTCATGATATACTTTGACGTAACTCAACCGTGCCATTATGGGCCGGCGAAGTGGGAAGATTACGGTAGGACACAGTGGGTTCTATTGATGAATAATTGATTTTGGAGTTTTGGGAGGATATCAATGAAACAGATTAAGAAATATGTCAATGGAATAGGCGATGTCGTTCGTCTGGTTTTCGGTGTCATAGGAGGATATCTGGGAGTGGTATCCAATATTCTGGGTACGATTCTGGGAATTCTGGCGTCTGTTCTAATTGTCTGTACGATCGTGGGAATCTGTCTCTATGCGAAATTCCTTCCTGATTTTACAGAAGCCAGGGAAGCTGTGTTTGACAAACTGGTCAATATGAGTAAGGATGACTTTATCATGAAAGAAGATACGGTGGTATATGATAAAGATGACCAGGAAGTAGGATCAGTAAATGCCGGCAGATACCAATATGTTGAGATTAAAAATATTTCGCCCTATATCTATGAAGGCTATATTGCAGTGGAAGATAAACGTTTTAAGACGCATGCCGGTGTGGATGTTCTTGCCACGATGCGTGCCGGAATTTCCCTGGTTAAGCATAAAGGAGAAATTACACAGGGTGGGAGTACCATTACCCAGCAGGTAATCAAAAATAATTTATTGACGCAGGAAAAGAGCTATACTCGTAAAATGGCAGAAATTTTATTGGCGCCAAAGGTGGAAGCGGAATATAGCAAAGATCAGATTATGGAATTTTACTGTAACAGTAATTTCTATGGAAATCGATGCTATGGAGTCGGTGCCGCCAGTGCTTATTATTTTGGAAAAGAGGCGAAGGATCTGGAACCTCAGGAGGCGGCTCTGTTAATTGGATTATCTAATAGTCCTGCTGCATATGATCCCATCAATCATCCCGAGGCAGCGCTCAAAAAACGGAATGAAGTATTGGCATCTATGAATAAAGAGGGAGTGCTTACCGACAAAGAGTACAATGTAGCGCAAAAAACGGAAATCAAGGTTCTTCAGATCACGACGGAGGGAACGAATGAAGGATATGTTGTCAGTTATGCAATTCATTGTGCTGCTCTGGCCATGATGGAAAAAGAAGGTTTTGTCTTTCAATATACCTTTCAAAATAAGGAGGATTACGAAAAATATCAGACCCGCTATAACAATGCCTACAGTGAGAAGAGCAGTGAGATTCGTTCTGGTGGATATAAACTATATACTTCCATTGACATGAAGAAGCAGAAAAAGCTGCAAAAATCTGTCAATGAAGGTTTGGCATTTAACACCGAAAAAAATAAAGAGCGGACGAAATATGCCTTACAGGGGGCGGCAGTCTGCGTGGACAATTCTTCCAATTACGTTGTGGCTATTGTGGGAGGTAGAGGAACCAAAGATTCCTATAATCGTGCCTATCTTTCGGCAAGACAGTCTGGCAGTTCGATCAAACCATTAATTGATTACGCTCCGGGATTTGAAAGTGGAGCATATTCTCCGTCTACGGTGGTTGACGACCACGTCATTGAAGATGGTCCGAAAAATTCCGGTGGAAATTATTATGGCAGGGTACATGTCAGGGAAGCAGTGGCGCGCTCTCTGAATACGGTGGCATGGCAGGTTCTGGACAAAATTACTCCAGCATATGGAATGTCTTTCCTGGATGCCATGCATTTTCATAATCTGAGCTATATTGACAATGATAATCTTTCCCTCTCCCTGGGAGGATTTACAGAGGGAGTCCGGGTTGTGGATATGGCGAAGGGATTTTCTACTCTGGCAAATAATGGAACATACAGTGACCGCACTTGCATCCGAAAGATTGGTCATGCATCGGATGGCATGGTTTACAATAACACAGAGGAAACTTCCCAAATATATTCAGAAGATGCGGCTTGGATGATGACAGATGTCTTAAAGGGCGTCATTGAGGAAGGGTATGGAACCGGTCGGGCATTAAAGTTGGATGGTGGACAGATTGCAGCCGGCAAGACCGGGACTACGAACTCCAGCAAAGATGTTTGGTTCTGTGGTTATACCAAATATTTTACGACCGTCGTCTGGTGTGGATACGATACGCCGCGGGCAATGCCAGGGGTATCTGGTGCATCTCTGCCTGGTGTGATCTGGAAAGATTATATGAACAAAATTCACAAGAACAAAGAGCCAGAGGATTTCATTGCGCCGGCGGGAATCTGTCTGGCGAGCTACGACAGTGACGGTAATTTTGTGGAAGGGACGGAAGATAAGACGGACCTTCATCGGACGGAAGGAAAAGACTATTTTTCTACGACGATCCTCAAGGATAAAGCGAGTTATGCGGCAGAACTGGCAGCAGAGCAGTATCAGAAAAAAGTCTTGAAAAGATTAAAAGCTTTTGAAAAATTGGTAATAGAAAGTATTGCAGATTATTATACCCTGGAGACCGAATACAGAGAACTGCGGGATATGATTTCGGCGATTGAAGACGAGGAAATTCGTAATTCGTATGCAAGGCGTGTCAAGGATAAATATGATTCGCTCAAGGATGAAACGGTTGAATGGAAAAAAGTAGTACAAGCATACGAAAAGCAGCAGAAAGAGGCGAATGAGGAGTTAGCCAGAAAGAAAGCGGCTTCGGCGAAAAAGGCGCGGGAAGCACAGCAGAAGCAGAATCGAATTAATTTGGCGAAAACGAGACTGCAGGCATTGACTGGTTACAGTTATCAGCCTTCCAATATGGAGGCGTTACTCCGTGCAGCGAAAGAGGCTGTGGATGCATGTCGGAAGTATAGTGAATATGCGTCACTGAACCGGACCTATCAATCATATCGGAATGCGTTACAGGCTTTACCAACGAAAGCAGAATATGATGAGGCACACTCTTCGGGAACTGCTTCTAATCCGACAGATAATACAGGAAATACGCCAGCTGGAACGTCGGTGCCAAATGTACCGGCAACCCAGGCGCCGGAAGCGGGTTTGCCGACTGCGGCTCCTGCACAGTAAATAGGGATAGGAGGAACCGATGGAAAAAGAAGAGGAAATCAGAATCAAAAACCAGAAGGCAGAGGAAGCGATGCGAAGAGCCAGAAAAGCGCAGCAGGCGAATGAAAAAATGCAGCGGGAACTTCAGGCTGCAGCGAGAGAACTTGCCAGACATCAGGAGATTGCCAAGAAAGCTTCCATGCAGAAGTCGGCTGCTCAGGAAGCTGCCGTCAGCCGTAAGAGTGTCACAGACTCTATGCAGAGTCAGGAGCAGGGGAAATCTGCGGCAGCTTTAAAACAACAGGAGGCTTCCCGGGAGGCTGCCAGACAGGCAATGATATATGAAGCAGCGAAACGCCGTGCAGAGAAGAAAGAAGCAGCAAGAAAAGCGGCAGAATTAATTGCGGCGCAGAGAGAAGCGGAAAAAAAGATACATCATACCTCACCGGAAACCAGAGAATTGCAGAATCTTTTATTGCAGCAGATTTCAGATATCATGGAGGAAAAAGAGCCGGAAGATGCCGGAGAAGCGTCTGATCCGCAACAAAAGGGAAGCAAAACAGTCAAAGTACCAAAAGAAAAACAGAAGAATGTGTTGGGGAGCGAGATGCCCCAGAAAAAAACAAATGCGGATACCAAGCAAAATGATTCGGATGGAATTCAGGATTTTAGTGATCTGGTCATTATGGATGTCCATGGCAGTGAATTACAACCAGAGTCATCAGCTGTACTAGAGAAAAAAAGGCGGGAACAACGTGCGGTTCAAGATGCAGAGGATATGGTAGAAGAACCGGAGGAAAGGCTGGAATCCTGGGGACGGATGAGTACCTGGTTTCAAACATTTTGCTGGATGCATATTCCTGTTGTGGGGTTTTGGTATATGGTTGTGATTGCATGCCGCAGAAAGACACCAAAGGAAAAAAAGGCATTTGCCAGGGCATATATATTGTACCGGTTGCTGGTACTCCTTCTGGCATGCACTTTGCTATATATTTTCTATCGGATGGGATTGAGTTTTGTCGAACAGATTTTGTCCTATATGGAAGCACATCAGTGATACCGTGGTATACAAAATATTGATTTAGGAGGAAAATGAGATATGGAGCAGTATAAAGAAGAATTTATCCGTTTTATGGTGGATAGTAATGTATTAAAGTTTGGAGAATTTACACTCAAGAGTGGACGGAAATCTCCGTTTTTTATGAATGCAGGAGCTTATGTAACAGGGACACAGTTGATGCGGCTGGGGGAATACTATGCAAAGGCAATCCATGAAAACTATGGAGAAGACTTTGATGTTTTATTCGGTCCAGCGTATAAGGGGATCCCACTTAGCGTAGTGACCACAATTGCATTTGCCAAATTATATGGGAAAGAGATCCGTTACTGTTCTAACCGTAAAGAGGTAAAAGATCATGGAGATACGGGTATTCTGTTAGGCAGTCCGATCCAGGATGGGGATAAAGTGGTCATTATTGAGGATGTGACTACTTCCGGTAAATCAATAGAAGAGACTTTCCCGATTATCCAGGCACAGGGGGATGTAGAAATCATTGGTTTAATGGTCTCCCTGAATCGTATGGAGCGGGGATTATCATCTAGTGCCAGTGCATTGGAAGAAATTCAGGAGAAATATGGTTTTGCTGCCAATGCGATTGTTACGATGGAAGATGTAATAACTTGTCTGTACAATCAGGAATATCAAGGTAAGATCCTGATTGACGATGCATTAAAAGCAAGGATGGATGCATATTATGAAGAATATGGTGTACATTAAGTAAGGAACGGTAAAGCCGCTATTTTTGATATGATATTTGTATCAGCAGGAGAAATAGCAATTTCATTGATACGATACCAGGCAATGAAACGAAACATAGGGAAAACGGAATGGAGGGTATTATGGCAGAGAAGGTATATAAGACGATGAAATCAGTAGGTGCATTTAATATTGTTATGGGTATTTTGATGATTCTTTCAGGAATTGCAACGGGTGTCATTGTGATTACCAGAGGTGCCAAGCTGCTTCGGGATAAGTCCGATCTGACATTCTGATGGAAGGCTATGTGTTAGGTATCTATCCAGGATTTACCTGTATCGCAGATCGTTGTCCAGCGACCTGTTGTTCGGGCTGGAAGATTACTGTGGATGATGCGTCCTATCAACGGTTTACGCAAATCCCAGATGATGGATTGCGGCAAGATATATTGGGAAATCTGGTAGAGCAGGATGGGCAGTTCCGTTTTGCGAATCGCACCGATGGCACTTGTAGGATGTTGGATGCCGATGGTTTGTGTCGTATCCAGAGAAATGCCGGAGAGAAGATGTTATGCCATACCTGTCGAAAATTTCCTCGTATTACAGCCTCTGTTTCTCAGAAGGTGTCTGGAGATCATGAAACGATATGGTTGTCTTTGGCAGCCTCCTGCCCTGTGGTGGCAGAATCTATTCTTGATGGTACAGTATCCTGGTTATGGCTGGATGAAATCAACCATCTTCATCCGATATCGCAACGGCAGCGGAACGAATTACAGCGTTTGACGGGTATGCCCGAAGTGGAAACGTTTACGGAATCCGTTTGGGAAGCGTCCGCTTTTTTTGAAGTTTTGGTGGATCTGGCTTTTGATGTGTTAGAAGTTTTGGTATGCTTTCGGGAGATTCCTTATCTGGAGGATTCTTTTGACCTGTTTGAAATGGAGGAACCTGATTTAGATTTTTTTTCCCAATTTTTCCGTGAAACAGATAAAACTTGGCATGCCTTTGTACAGCAATATACATACTATCGCTATCCCAGCCGATTTCTGGAGTTCCCAACAGAATCTAGTGAGGAGAGAAGCCGGCAGATACAGGGAGAACTGTGCTTAATGAGGATGATGCTATGCAGCAGATATGTTCTACATGGTGGTTGTGTACGTGAAGATTGGCAGGACATCCTTCTTTGGGTGTATCGTTTCTCCGCGCATGGACAGAAATTAGCGGATAGAATTCATCTGCTTTTTTCTTCTTGGAACCAGGATGTGATGCGAACCGTATTTCAGAATATATGTTTGGGTCATGAATAAATATGGCAGAAAAGAAGAGGTACCCTTTTGATTGGGGTATTTTTTCGTTATTTTTACAGAAATTTTTTGCTCAAATTATCAAATATGTAGAAATTCAAAAATTGGATAAAAAACCCTTTACGTATGATTGGAAAAATCTTATTATTAGCAGTACCAAGTACAAGAACACGAAATTTGTTTCCAGGAAAGATTCGAAACGATTTAATATTCCTTGTATCAGATTTTTACCACATCATTGAAAAAGGGAGAACGTATATGAAAATTGCATTTTGGAGTCCGGTGAGAAGTTCTTTGGGGGTAACGACAAATATGGCTTGCATGGCGGGGATTGCCTCTATGTCAGGGGCCAGTCGGACTATCCTGTTGGAAAATCATTATGCCGCACGGAACATTGCTGATGTCGTCTTACCTGCGGAACAGAGCAGTGAGCTGCGGGAGCAGGCTAATTATTATGGAAAATACGGATTGGAATATGTGCTGAAACAGATTTATTCCGGTAGAAATGGAATCGACGTAATCCATCAGTCAGCGGTGTCCCTGCTGTATGAAAGACAGATGTATTTGCCTCAAAGCTATATTGTCAATCGGGAAGTGTTTAATTATGATTTTGGCCTGGTACGGGAAGAGTTGTTCCGTTGTCTGGAAGAGACCGCAGACTATGTTTTTGTAGATACCGAGACAAACCAGAACTTAAGTTCCAGCGCAATCTTATCAGATGCAGATCTGGTAGTGGTTACTCTCAGACAGGATCCCAGATTGTTAGATGATTTCTTTCAAGGTCATGCCTCGTTACGACAAAAATCGGTCTTTCTGATTGCTGCCTATCAAAAGGATTTGGAATTGAATTTACGCAGGATCTGCTATGAGTATCAAATCAGCCGAGGACAGATAGGCGTTGTGCCGCTTAATATCGAGTTAATGTCCGCAGCAGCACAGGGAAGACTGTTGCAGTTTCTTAGTATGAATTATTATAAAGCTTGTGGGCGGGAAAATGATTATTTTATGAGGCAGGTTAAAAAAGCGGTTATTATGCTGCGGGATAATATGCTTCGGGTCAGACGCAGCCGTCATTTGAATTTTGCAGATCTGGCGCCGACGGTTCAAAGCGAAAAAAGACAAAAGCAGCGTTAATTTTTCTTTCCTGTCTTTTCGGGAACTAACTTTTCATGGTACAATAGACGAAATAGGATCAGAGCGTAAGGAGTGTGGTGTCAATGGAGCAGGAACAGTTATCAGGATATCGTACCTATGAGCATCCGTATGCGCAGGCGGAACCGTCTTTCCAATATTTATATTGTTTTGGTTTGGGGGTTATGGCAATGGGGAATATGCGTGCCATTACAGAGTTGCAGGATTATTTTGGATCCATGTTGGATGAGATTCATCTTCCTCTGAAGCAAAGAGAGCAGATCATCGTTGATATCAATAATTATTTGGAATTTCGTTTGACAGAGGTGGTCAATCGTGTGCAGCGCAAGGAGGAACGTTATTGTTTTATCTTGGATCTATATCGGCTGTATAATCTGTCTCTTTGGTCGCAGGACTATTGTGAACATATTTTGGAAAATTACATACAGATTTTTCATTTTTCTGGTGCGGAGCGAACCTTTTTTCAAGAGTTTAATGAAGCAGCCAAACGCAATGATAGTTCGCTTGCAGTACGGACCTATGAGAGATTTTGTGAGCAGGGTTATGAAATATCGTATGCGGCGCTCAAACATTTCTTTCCCGGATTTCATTTGGAAACCAGCTATGGTAAATTGACTGTGGCGGCAGGGGAGACTTTGCTGCTAGACAGGCCTGTTCAGATTGACGGGGATATTATTGTGGAACGGGGAGGCTCCCTGCTTTTGTATGGCGCAGACATCTCGATGAAGGGATCGGTTTATATGAATGGTGGAAGATTTCGGATGCGTGATGCCACGGTGCGGATTGGAGGATGTGAAACGGATTACTGGCTGACACTGCATCGGACAGCGGTAGTTAAGATAGAAAATACGGAAATTGATCTGGGATTACATTGTGGTTTTCTGGCGCAGGATGCGGGCAGGCTAATCATGGCCGATTCTCGGATCTTACATGCGGCCAAGGCATATATGCTTACCTTTTCAGGATATTCTGCGAATATTAGCCGCTGTCATTTCAGGCATGGCAGAGCAGGTCTGTTGTCGATTGGGCAGGCCGCAGGTATGAATGTGGAAGATTGTACCTTTATCGAGGGAAGTGCAGAGTATGGTGGGGCAGTTTATTCCGATTCCATCGGAAATGTGAGAATAACCCATTGCCGTTTTGACCGTTGTCAGGCAAAATATCTGGGTGCGGCCATTTATTTCAAGTATCATAAATTTGGTCAGTTAGTGAAAGACTGCATCTGCCAGTCGTGTACTCCGGAGCAAAAGCCGATTTTTCATGTATATTCCGATGATGTTGAGATGCAGATTCGATAGGGGAGGTGAATAGATGCAGGACATATTGACGAAATTTAATGAAAAAAAGCGTTTATGGATGACGCCAAAACATAGTTTTTATCTGCGTTCTTCCCAATTCAAAGAATATTATGGAGCGGCGTTATTCTTACAGGCGCAGCGCAGCAAGGATTGCAATGTGTTGAATAATACGGAATTGGAGAGAGTACTACAGGTAGGGTTAGGGTTGTCTGGGAATCAGATGACCAAGGTAATTCAGCTTGCGGGCGAAGAGAGTAAGGTTCTTGACCAGGTATCCGATCTGATCGTGACAGAGCACGACAAGATATTATTTATGCTGGATCTCTTGAGCGTATCCTATACTGACGGTGGATGGGATCAGGAGGCACAGGAATGGATCGACCTGTGGGAGCGGATTTTGGGGATCTATAAAAACTGGTCTCAGCTTTTACGGGATTATATCGGTAGTGTCAGGCAGGAGGAGCAGGAGCAGAGTAAAAAATGGGCGGAACAGATTTATCGTCTGGAAGCGGATCTGTCAGAGTCGGAATTAAAGTTTTATAGTATGCCATTAGGAAAAGAAATTGTTTGTACACAGGAGCAGTTAGAGCAGGAGCGGGAGGTTCATCTGGTAGACCGCAGTGAGATCCATGAGGATTTGGTTCTGCGATCCGGTATGCGTCTGGTCATTGACCATGCGGAGGTCAGGATCTATGGAAATATTGCTCTGGAGGGTGGGGAGCTCTTGATTGAGAATAGCAAAATCATCCGTAAGAGTAACCGTCATCGAGCTTGTATCAATATCCATATGCAGGGGGGGAGATTGACGGTTCGAGATAGTGCCGCTGACTGCCGGAACTTGGGAATGTTTCTCCGGGCAGAGGATGGAACAGTAGAGATGACGGATACGAAAATATATCGGACGACAAGGGGGGCTGCCATCCGTTTCTGGGGAGAGCGGATACAGATGGAACGGTGTCGGTTCTCGGAGTGTTATTCCCCTGAGGATGGAGGAGCATTGATGCTCCGGGGTGGAACAGGAGAGATCAAGAATTGTTATTTCCGGGATTGTGAGGCAAACCGTGGTGGGGCGGTATACAGTGTTCCAGGGATTTCCGTGCACCACTGTCATTTTGAAGATTGTTGTGTGTCCGAATATGGGGCTGCCGTATTTTACAACGGGATGATTGGAAATGCAGTGCATCATTTGGAATATGCAGACTGTCATCCGTCCGGTGCGGAGCTGGTACAGTATTTATACGATAAAGCAGGGATTACGGTTACAGATCAGTTAGCAATTCAGGAGTCCGTGATTGTGGATTGTCCGGTAGATGTCAAATCCCAGGGAACACTTCTGATTGAGAATTCCAAAGTATATCTGAATTATCCTATCCGGTGCCGGGGTACCCTGAAGATGGAAAACAGCAGAATTGTCTGTGGTGGATTGGAAAAAGGAGATATGATGATCCTGGACCACGCAAAACATGCGGAGATCTGCCATTGTGATTTTGATGGTATGCTCAAGACGGGTGCTATTCATGCAAATGGCACGAGACTGCGGGTTCGCCGTTCTATTTTTCGGAATACGCAGGGGGGGAGAGCGATCTATAATGCCTATGCCCCAGATATCCAGGATTCTATCTTTAACTTCTGTCAGGGAGGGGCAGTCTATACGCAGGGCGGTACCTTGCGGAGATGTGTGTTTATTAACTGCCGGGAGAAGAATGGTGCCGGAATTCGAATGTATGGAAATACACCTGGTATGATCGAACAGTGTAATTTTAAACGTTGTGTGGCAGATTCCAGGGGAGGGGCCGTGGACCGGGGGATCGGTCATAAGGTGCGTTCCTGCCTGTTTGAAGATTGTCAGCCGGATAATGTGTACTGAACAGGAAATAAATTCAAAACTCTTTTACATGCAAACTCTGGTTATTAAAGAAAAGTAGCAAGGTTTTTTGCATCAAAAAGCCCCTTCGTCTAGGAAGGGGCTACATGTATCAAATTTGTTTCAATGCTTTTGAGTTCCTATGCCGATATCGTTTCGGTTTCGCCGTTGGCATCGGTTTCATCTTCTGATTGATCCTGTGGCAGAAGATGCAGTTTTACTTTTTCGATTCGATTTTTGGATACTTCCAAAACCCGATATTCCGCATACTGATCGCTGATCGTTTCACCGGCATCCGGGAAATGATCTAATAGTTTGATGATATGTCCAGCGATGGAATCATAATCTTCGGATTCAATGCGAATCCCCAACTGGGCATCAATGTCATCTAACTTTGCAACGCCGAGCAAAATATAGTTTTCATGATCTAACGGTGTAATATCATCTTCCTCATTTGCATCATATTCATCCCGGATCTCGCCAACAATCTCCTCGATCAGATCTTCCAGCGTAAGAATACCCGCTGTTGCGCCATATTCATCCAAAACGATGGCCATTGGGATGGAATCCTGCTTCATTTCAAAAAACAATTCCGAAATCTTCTTATATTCATAAGTGAAATAGGGCTCTCTCATAATTTTACTGAGCTTGAAATCTTTTTGGGCGCCCTGGTAAAAAAACAGATCTTTCAAATTAATGATACCTACGACATTGTCTCGGTTCTGCCGATAAACAGGCATCCGGGTAAATTTGTACTCGTTGTAACATTCATACAATTCCTTGTATGTAATGTCTTCATTGACAAACCCCACATCCATTTTCGGAACCATAACATCTTTTGCCAGAGAATCACCGAAATCAACCACATTAGTAATCATTTGGCGTTCTTCGCTTTCAATGACTCCCTCCTCATGGCTGACATCCACGATGGTTAATAGCTCGTTTTCTGTAATCGCTGGACGATCCTTGGAGTCCACATGTAACAGGATCAGGAGACCGTCTGAGATCTTGTTCATAATATAGGAGACCGGCCGTAGAAGAGTTGTGATCGCATAAATCGGTTTCGCATAGATCAGAGCCAATTTTTCTGCATTGATCGTTGCCATGGATTTCGGGACAATTTCACCGAAAATCAAGATTAATAATGTCAGGATACCTGTTGCGATTCCAGTACAAAGACTGGCATTTTGTGTCATACCTGCTTTTTTAGACAAATTAATGGCAAACGAAGTTGTCAGCGAAGAAGCCGATAAATTAACGACGTTATTTCCAATCAGGATGGCGCTCAGCATCCGCGTTGGATTTTCAATGAGCCGCAACACCAGCGATGCGTTGCGGATATTTTCCTCGGACATTGATTTGATGCGCATCTTATTTACTGTTGTTAAACATGTCTCTGCAGAAGAAAAAAATGCAGAGAATATCAGTAAGATTAATAAAATAGTAATCATCGAGGCGTCACTAGGATCCAAATAATCAACTCCCATCTGTATGGATGTAATTAAATTACTCTGGCAGGTACCGGTTGAAGTTTTGAAAGAAATCAAGTAGTCATAGTAAATATCCGGTTCTTGCCTGAATAACAACTGCAAGATATCAAGCTAATTCTACAAAGGAAATGAAAAAATGTCAAGATGTCGTCCAGACTTGGTTGGGAAATATGTCTTCGATAGGATATCTGGGTGGGACAGATGCTGCTTGCGCAGTATGGAAATATGTCGTAATATAATAACATATGTCCTGTCTGTTCCTGCACTGCGGTACAGACAGGACAGGAGTTACACGGCAGTGCAGAAATGAGGATTAGTTATGGACGGTTCATTGTGGGGGAATATGGTAGGAGTTGGATATTGGGCTTTGTTTATGGCTGCAGGCATTTGGATTTCCTGGCGTCTTTTTGCAAAAGAGAGTTTAGGAGTACGTGTCTTAGTGGGAAGTGTGGCAGGATCGGTCTTGCTGCAGTGGCTTCCTTTGTTATGTGCAATTCCGATGGGGTTCACGGTTGGCGCCCATGCGATGGCATTGGTCTTTTTGCTTGCTCTTACCATTGGAGTGACCTGGTATGTAACTACGGTAACTGCCGAAAACAACACAGGCAGACAGACGAAACGCACCAGAAATAAGAAAGGAAGTGCCAGACAAAAGTCTGTGTCAAAAATTTCGGGGGAGGATAAGTTGTTTCTGGTTTTATCTGCGATTATGTTCCTATTCTTCTGCTACTTATTAAAAACACATACATTACTGCCGGAAGATTCTGGCGCATATGGTACGGGACAAGCTACGTATGGTGATATGAACATGCATTTTTCTTTTATTACCAGTATTGCGCGTCAGGGAGTTTTCCCGCCAGAGTATTCGATCTTGCCAGGGCATCGGATCTGTTATCCATTTCTGTGTGATAGTATTTCTTCTAGTATTTATCTCTGGGGTTCCAGTCTACGGCTGGCATATAATTTACCGATGCTGGTTGCTTTTTGGCAGGTTATGGGTGGTGTATACCTGCTGGCGTCCACATTGTTCCGCAAATGGAGTGGTATTTTAACCTGGATCCTGTTTTTCTTTGACGGTGGGCTGGGATTTTTATATTTCGTAAATGTGTTTGGCGAGAAAGGAATCGGTAATTTTACCCGTATTTTTACGGAATTTTACCAGACACCGACGAATTTGATTGATGATAACGTGCGTTGGACAAATGTTGTGGTGGATATGCTTCTGCCCCAGCGTGCCACGCTGTTTGGGTGGGCAGTTCTGTTTCCAACGATCTTAGTTTTAGCTTTAGCGCTCAAAAAGAAAAAGCGGTCATATATCGTTTTGGCAGGAATTTTGACGGGAGCCCTGCCGATGATTCATACCCATTCGTTCGTTGCCATGGCTTTTGTTGGTGCGATCTGGTTATTGGGTTCTCTGCTGCAGGAGATGCATCCGGACTGGATGGATCAGAAACCGGTGTTAGAGAGAGCGCTCTTTCTATTAGGATTTCTGCTCTTTAATTTTCTGAGCTTTGCGCATATATCCAAAACCACAAAACTCAGTCCTAATCTATTGTTGGGGTTGGCTGTGGGTGGAGCAGTGATAATCACATCATTATGTATCTGGATGGTCTGGCAGGGATGGAAACAGGTGGCAGTTGTTCACGCAAAGCCACAGAAGACCAGGCGTGGAACATCTGCCAAGGCGGACCATAAAACTAAGGCAGGGAGGAAAACGCGGGCAAATAGATGGACAGGGTTTTCTGGCGGCAAACAGACTGTCATTCTATGGGGAATCTTTTTGGGGTTGGTTCTGCTTTTTGCACTGCCACAGTTATTTATCTGGACTTTTCAACAGGCGCAAGGGGAACAATTTCTTCGGGGGAGTTTTAACTGGTGTAATGAGAATGAGCATTTTCTTTCCTTTTATCTGAAAAACTTAGGATTGATGTTTGTGTTTACGATAGTGGCAGTTTTCAGTATGAATAGGAAAACTTTATGGAAGATTGGCCCGGCATTTTTTATCTGGTATGTTTCGGAATTAGTGATCTTTCAGCCAAATTCATATGATAACAATAAGGTTCTTCTCGTGGGCTATCTGTTTTTTGCAATGTTAGTCTCGGAATGGATCCTAAAACTTTGGGAGAAATTACAAAGGCGAAAAGTAGTGCGTGGAGTATTATTGGCAGTTTCCCTGTTCATCATGACAATCTCGGCGATTCTTACGATGGGGCGGGAGGCTGTGTCACATTATGAATTGTATCCTGCCGATGAACTTAAAATGTGCAGGTATATTGAAGATGTGCTGGAGCCGGATGCTGTTATTCTGACAGATACCCGACACAATAATGCGATATCCTCCCTGACGGGGCGGAACATCGTGTGCGGATCTTCTTCCATCCTATATTATCATGGAATGCCATATCAGCAGGCTGAGATTGCTGTGGGGCAGATGTATGCCAACCCTGCAGATCAGGCATTACTGGATCAGTATGGGGTAGATTATATTCTGGTTGGGCCAAGCGAACGTTATAATTATGGAATTTCTGAGGAAAGCGCTTTTTCTTCCAATTTTGAACTGGAACATGCGGAGGGGGAATACCATTTATACCGTCGGCAATGACGTCACGTTGTACATGTTTATGTTGGCTATTTGTGCTGGAGCGTCACAAATAAGCCTTGATGGGAGATGAGAAATCGCCAGCGCGAATATCTCATCTCCCCGTTGCATACGCTTCGGAGTGGGGATTATCATGAAAAAAGACATTTGGGAATATTTGGCCGGACAGCCGTTGCTATTTGACGGAGCCATGGGGACGTATCTCTCAGAACAGTATCCACAATACCAAACGGAGATTTGTGAGAGATTAAATATAACGCACCCGGAAGTGATTCGAGAAATCCATCGTGCTTATCTGGATGCAGGTGCAGTGGCAATTAAAACCAATACTTTTGGAGCAAATCCAGTTACTTTTTCACAGGATCCAGACCAGATGGAGCAGAGTATCCAAAGGGGGATACAGATCGCCAGAGAGGCGATTGCCAGTACAGAAACGGCAGGAGGCTACAATACGCATTTTTTATTTGCCGATATTGGACCCGTGCAGACACCGGACGGAGGATCTGCAGCGGAGATATATCTTTCTCTGGTAGATCGGTTTCTGGAGCAGGATGTCCGCTATTTTATCTTTGAGACAATGGATTCCATGGAAGGCTTAGCAGAAGTTACCGCATATATTAAAAAGAGAATATCAGACTCTTTTGTAATGGTATCTTATGGAGTGTCGCCGGAAGGATTTACCCGAAGTGGATTTTACGGTAGAAGTCTGTATCAGAATACGTTGCAGTTGCCAGAGGTGGATGCGGTGGGATTTAACTGTATCTCCGGGCCAAAGCATATTTCGGAAATGATTCAAAAATTACCGGTGCAGAACGCTGGAAAATATATTACTGTCATGCCTAATGCTGGTTATCCAACGGTAGTTGGTAACCGTACTTACTTTGGCAGCAGCCATGGTTATTTTGCACATAGTATGCATGCATTGGCGGAACAAGGAGTTTCTATTTTGGGAGGATGTTGTGGTACAGGGCCGGAGGATATCCGGGCGTTGCAGCAGGAATTACAGAATAGACCGCTTTCCGGGAGAGATCGTTCTCAGGTTTCTTCCATGCGGGAAGACCTGGAGCCGGAGTACTCAGATTCTTCCGATCCAATGAACAATGACCGCAATGCCTTTGCCAGAAAATTGCTGCGTGGGGAAAAAGTACTGGTAGTGGAGTTGGATCCACCGGTAGAGCCGGAGATTGGATTTTTTATGGAGGGTGCTGCCAGATATCGACAGGCAGGGGTAGATGCCATTGATATTGCAGATTGTCCTATTGCAAGAGCCAGGATTGACAGTAGTGTCCTGGCCTGCAAAGTGATGCGCGAGATCGGAATACCAGTCATTCCGCATATGACATGTAGAGACCGCAACATGAATGCGACCAAGGCTTTGCTACTGGGTCTGAATATTGAGGGGGTCAATAATGTCTTGACAGTAACTGGTGATCCGGTACCGGCAGCAGAACGAAATGATATCAAGACGATATTCAGTTATAATTCTGCTGTTTTGGCCAATCATATCCGAACGCTGGACCAGCAAGTGTTCCAGGATAATCCGTTTATGGTCAGTGGGGCGTTAAATATTAATGCCCTGCAATTTGACAGCCAGCTTCGTCACGCCAGACGGAAAATGGAAAACGGAGTCAGTGTTTTGTTTACACAGCCTGTTTTGACCGTCAGGGCTTTTGAAAATTTACAGCGGGCCAGAGAGGAATTGGATGTCAAACTTTTAGGCGGTATTATGCCTGTTGTCAGTTATCGCAATGCCTGTTTCATGAATAATGAAATGGCAGGGATTGATGTTGATCCAAGGATCATAGAGGCTTATCGGGAAAAAGACCGGGCGGAGGGAGAGGAACTGGCCTGGAAGATCTCGACGCAGATTGCCAGAGAGATTACGCCCTATGTGGACGGTTACTATTTGATTACTCCGTTTCGCCGGGTGGATCTGATTCTACGGATTGTGCAGAGTATTCGGGAAATCATGAATCATCCAGAAGAACGGTAGGTTTTTCGGTGGATTTTTTGGTATAAAATGTATTGTAAAATTCTATCAAAATTTTTGAAAAAAGTGCTTGCAAAAAAAAATGATCTAGTATATAATGTACTAGTGCCTGCGGTAAGGCAGGCAAAACAATGGGCTATCGCCAAATGGTAAGGCACTGGACTCTGACTCCAGCATTTCAAGGTTCGAATCCTTGTAGCCCAGTTATCAGCCACAGAGAGATCTGTGGTTTTTTTGTGTATAAATAGAAATTTTCATTTCCGAATTAGGAAGGGAATTGGCTATCAGAAACAATCTTTTATACAGATCTTTTCAGAATCATCTTCTCTAAAAGCATGAAAAATGGCTGCACCATATTATGCAGCCGTTTTTCAATAGTTCATGTTTAGGAGTGCTCTAATCTTCTTCCTCTGCCTGTACAGTCAGAATCTGACGTTTTCTCGCCATCTCATCGCTATCCAGATATTCATCATAGGTTGTGATTTTATCAATCAGGCCGCCCGGCGTCAGCTCCATAATGCGGTTCGCGATCGTCTGGATAAACTGGTGGTCCTGGGAGGTAAAGAGTATCACGCCCGGGAATTTGATTAATCCGTTATTCAATGCCGTGATGGATTCCATATCCAGATGCGGCGTCGGCTCATCCATAATCAGGATGTTGGACCCCAAAATCATCATTTTTGAAAGCATCACACGGACGCGCTCACCACCGGACAGGACATTTACTTTTTTAATGCCGTCTTCTCCTGGAAAGAGCATACGTCCCAGGAAACCGCGCACATAGGTAGGATCTTTTTCTGGTGAAAATGGCATCAGCCAGTCCACAATGGTCTCGTTTCGGTCGAACAACTCCGTATTATCCTTAGGGAAATAGGAAAAACTGGTCGTTACTCCCCATTTATAGCTGCCTTCGTCCGGTTCCATTTCCCCCGCGAGGATCTGGAATAAGGTGGTGGCGGCAATGGTGTTGCTTCCAACGAATGCCACTTTATCCTCCCGGCCGATGATAAAGGAAATATCATCCAGGACTTTGACGCCGTCAATGGTTTTAGAAAGATGCTCTACGGTTAGTACTTCATTACCGATCTCCCGGTCTGGCCGGAAATCAATATAGGGATATTTTCGGCTGGAAGGTTTCATCTCATCCAGTTCAATTTTTTCTAAGGCACGTTTTCTGGAAGTAGCCTGTTTTGACTTGGAAGCGTTGGCGCTGAAGCGTTGTATAAATTCCTGCAGCTCCTTGATCTTTTCTTCTTTCTTCTTATTTGCTTCTTTCATCTGCTTAATCATCAACTGGCTGGATTCATACCAGAAATCATAGTTTCCTGCATAAAGCTGTATTTTGGCATAGTCAATATCAGCGGTATGGGTACATACTTTATTTAGGAAATAGCGGTCATGAGAAACAACAATCACGGTATTGTTAAAATTAATTAAAAATTCTTCCAACCACCGGATGGCATCCAGATCCAAATGGTTGGTTGGCTCGTCCAACAGCAAGATATCAGGGTTGCCAAATAATGCCTGTGCTAACAGGATTTTTACCTTGTCGCTGGCGGTCAGCTCGCTCATCTGCTTACTATGCAGTTCTTGAGAGATTCCCAGGCCATTTAACAGAGTAGCGGCGTCAGATTCTGCTTCCCAACCGTTCAGTTCTGCAAATTCTGCCTCCAGTTCGCTTGCCCGGATTCCATCTTCTTCCGTAAAATCTTCTTTGGCATAAATGGCATCCTTTTCTTTCATAATATGATAAAGATGTTCGTTTCCCATGATGACGGTATCCAGCACAAGGTATTCGTCAAATTGGAAATGGTCCTGTTTCAGGAAAGAAAGGCGCTGGCCGGGCGTAATAATAATTTCTCCCTGGCTCGGCTCAATTTCTCCTGTCAGAATTTTTAGGAACGTAGACTTTCCGGCGCCGTTCGC
Source organism: uncultured Clostridium sp. (assembly GCA_947644195.1). Classification (GTDB taxonomy): domain Bacteria; phylum Bacillota; class Clostridia; order Lachnospirales; family Lachnospiraceae; genus Butyribacter. The sequence continues at coordinate 59,624 of CANRZB010000001.1, read as the reverse complement.
ACCGATCAGTCCATAACAGTTTCCCTCGGTAAACTTAATGTTGACATCCTCAAATAATGCCTTTTTTCCCAGACGTAATGTCACGTTACTTGCTTGAATCATAATAAACCTCATTTCTTCACGGTATTTTAGTTCGTCTACTATTTTACAGGAATTAAACTGATTTGCAAGGTTTTTTTGTTGAAACCCTATGGGGCTTATGATAAAATGGTACTATTCATTGTCAAAAGACATTGAATTTTACATGTCAGGAAACCAGCTCTGTTTCGTGAGCGGTGGTGGCATTTCAAGCATGATGATAAATATGTTTTAATTACTGGATAGAATGGAGCAATGAAATGAAAAAACAAAAATTTAAGATAAAACCCGGTCATGCGTTGCCGCTGGGAGTGACCAGGGTCCAGGATGATGTTCAGTTTGCGATCTATCTACCAGACAGGAAACGATGTTTTTTGAAATTATACCGGTTGGGAGAACCGGAGCCGGAATATCGGATTCCTTTAACCGATGAATACCGTGTCGGCAGCGTATACTTTGTTCTATTACACTTAGAGAGTCAACTTTCTTCTAACGAATCTGCTGCATCCTTATCTCAGATTCTGACAGACGAATATGAATATTTGTATGAAGCAGATGGGGAAGATCTTGTGGATCCGTATGCCGCTGCCGTCACTGGCCGTAATGTCTGGGGCAGGCGAAATTCAGGTGTTTCGACAAGAGGACGGATCTGTTTGCGGGATTTTGACTGGGATACGGATCATCCACTGCATATTCCTTTTTCTGAAATGATTCTATATCAGTTGCATGTTCGAGGCTATACACGTCATGCTACATCTCGTGTCAAGCATCCGGGAACATTTGAAGGTCTTCGGCAAAAAATTCCATATCTTCAGGATCTGGGGATCAATGGGGTATTGCTGTTGCCAGCTTATGAATTCCAGGAGATACAGCCATCTTATCAGCCGGGCGGGGAAGTGGAAGCAGATTTACAGACGTTAAATTATTGGGGATATGGTGCATCGGAAACCTATTATTTTGCACCGAAAGTTTCCTACAGCAGTGACGTGGAACAGGCGGACCAGGAACTGAAGTCTCTGATTAAAGCTTTACATTTGGCTGGAATTGAGGTTTTGTTAGATTTTTATTTTCTGCCTGGAACAAATCCTGCCCTCATGATTGATTGTCTTCGGAGTTGGGTTTTGAACTATCATGTAGATGGATTTCGTGTCAACACGGAGGTAATGCCATCTCTTTCCCTTGCCTCGGATCCCATTCTCTCAGGAGTAAAGATGCTGGCTTCCTACTGGGATGCCCAGGCGCTTTCTGATGCCGGTGTGCATCATGAGGAAAATGCGCTCGCAGAGTATAACGATGGCTTTATGAATGATGCCAGACGTTTCTTAAAGAGCGATGAAGGTCAGACCGAATCTTTCTTCCGGCGGTTTTATTATAAGCCGCAGGGGGCAGATGTCATTAATTATATGACACATGTCAACGGTTTTACGATGATGGATCTTGTCTCCTATGATATCAAACACAATGAGTCGAACGGAGAACATAACAGGGATGGTACAGAATTTAATTATAGTTGGAATTGCGGCGTGGAGGGAAAGAGCCGAAAACAGGCGGTAGTTAGCCAGCGGATGCGCCAGATCCGAAACGCCTTTTTGATGCTGTTGTTCAGTCAGGGAACTCCGATGATTCTGGCGGGGGATGAATTTGGCAATACACAGGAGGGCAATAATAATCCATATTGTCATGACGATGCATTGACCTGGTTAAATTGGAGGGAATCAAAACAGAAAACACAGATTCATGATTATGTGAAACGGTTGATTGCCTTTCGTCGGGAAAACCCGGTTTTGCATCAGGGAAGACAGATGCATCTGATGGATACGATTTCCTGTGGTGTGCCTGATCTCTCGGCGCATGGATTGGAGACCTGGCGTCCAGATTTTTCGAATTATAGTCGAATGTTGGGGATTCTCATTAGTGGAAGATACGTGACTGATGAAAAAGGAGAGCCGGCAGATTCTATTTATATCATTTTTAATATGTTTTGGGAGACAAAGTCTTTTGATCTTCCCATGCTGCCAGATGGAAATGAATGGCATGTATATCTGGAAACCTATGATGAAACATTTTCAGAATTGCCGCCCCATAAGCCGAAAAAGAAAACGAAAAAGAGGCGGAAACAGATGGGGATTCAACGAAAAACTGTGGTGCCGCCCCGGTCGGTGGTGGTATATGTAAGTCGTTAATATAAAAATCCCCTTGACGCAGAGAAAGATCCCATTTGGCACTCTGCGTCAAGGGATGGATTTTGCTTTACTGCATGCCTGGACGAAAAATGGATTGCTGCATCCAGGTAGTAATACCTGTTGTACCAGTGCCGGTGAGGGTTAGTCTTTACAGATGATGGTTTTTCATGATCTCCTGGTACAGATCCAGATCACAGACATCTTTTTCCTCATAGTGCTTGCAGTTTTTGCAGGTCACCCCGCTGGCTGTAGAATTGGAACAGTCACAGTTTTTGCAGTCACTTGGGCTGAAGCGGGTACAATGTTCCGCAACGGCTTTTAAACTTTTTGCATCTTTTTTCATAAATCATTCACCTCGTTTCCATGTTTGTTTTTTCACTGTCTATTAAATTGTGACAAAAACAGCAAATTGGTTAAATCGTCAGATTTCTCTTTGATTTAGCCAGTTTTCGCTGTCTTTGCCACAATGCATGTGAACAGCAGGCATTGACAGTGAGAGGATGCCTGCGTGTCCTCTATGAAAAAGACCAAATGTCTGTTTCCGCAGAAATCCATGAAATGAAAAGAAGATTTTCTGGCGGTACATTGGTCGTGGGAATAGTATGTACAGAAAGAAGGATTTTATGATTTTATTAGAAATTTCTGATATTAAATTAGCGATGGTGCATTTGCTGGTACGAGACAGTTTTGACCACTTTTGTCTGGAAAGTGCGGAGATTACCACCTATGCTTCCATGTCTCTGCGGGGACGCCGGAATACTGCATGGTACGACAGTGATGTGCTGGCAGAAGATGCCTTGCTGTCAGAATGGGTCCGGTGGTCAGAAATGAAACCGACCGTATTTTCCTATATCAAAGGCGATAAGACGCCATCATTGATGAAAATAATTCTCAAAGCAGATACTGGCTGGGCAGCAGAAATATTGGGACAGAGGGGGCTGGCGGATCTGTATCAGCAGTACCGCCCGGATTTGGTTTTGAATTTCCGGTATGAGCAGGATCATCTGTCAGTGGTAACCGGAGTGGCCTATCCAGAATTTACCATGGATAAGCAGTTGGAATTTGCATGGGATGAAATGATTCCCCAGTATTTCCGACAGTTGGGTATTGCGTAATTTTAGAAAATTAACTATAATTGTAGAAAGGGATCGTTAAAATTGGGGATTTGTATGCCCTGAGATCGTTAATAGATAGATTACGATAGTGAAGGAGGGGACTATGGATAGTTTTAGTTCCAGAGGACGCCGTAAAAGACGGTTAGGAGATTTGTTGATTGATGCAGGCCTCATTACCAGAGAGCAGCTTCAGGAGGCGTTGCAGGCACAACAGCAGAGTGATGTCCGCCAGAAACTGGGTGTGACTTTGGTAGAGTTGGGAATGGTATCCGAGGATGGAATTGCGGATGCTTTATGCCAGCAGTTGAATATGGAGCGAGTTAAGCTGTCTGATTATCATATTGAGGATCAGGTATTGGCATTGGTGGACGAGAGAATGTTGCGCAAGTATATGCTGATGCCATACGAATTTTTGCCGGGGAATGCCAATGTTGTCAGAGTAGCCATGAGTGATCCGATGGATCTGGCGGCGATCGACGATTTATCCATTGTGACGGGCCTGCAAATTGAGGCGAAGGTTACCACTGTTGCAGATGTGGCGCAGGCTCTGGACCGTTACTTTGGAAACGCAGAAGCGATGAAGATGGCGGATCAGTTCACGCAGGAACACAATGAACGGTATGGAAACCGGGGGCAGAAGGAGGAAGAGTCCGAGGAGATCAAACAGGCTCCGATTGTCCGACTGCTGAATCAGATTGTGGAGCAGGCAGTACATAGAAGGGCCAGTGATATTCATTTTGAACCAATGGAGACACAGCTTCGTATCCGCTTCCGTATTGACGGTGTGTTACAGGAAGCGATGAAACATGATATTACCTTGTTTCCGGCTTTGGTTGCCCGTATCAAAATTGTCAGCGGTATGGATATTTCTGAAAAGAGGAAACCGCAGGACGGCCGTATGAGCGTAGTGGTGGATCGTCAGGAATACGATCTCCGTGTGTCCAACCTGCCAACTGTATATGGTGAGAAAGTCGTAATGCGTTTGACGCAAAAGAAAGCGTTGACCAGGGATAAGAAAGATCTCGGGTTCCAGCCGGAGGATCTGATCAAATTTGACAAGATCCTTTCCCATCCACATGGGATTATTCTGGTAACCGGGCCGACTGGTAGTGGTAAATCCACTACCTTATATACGGCGTTAAGTGAATTGAATACCGTCGGGGTAAATATTATTACTGTAGAGGATCCGGTGGAGGCAAATCTTGCCGGGATTAACCAGGTGCAGACCAATCCAAAGGCAGGGCTGACGTTTGCTTCTGCTCTCCGTTCTATTTTGCGACAGGATCCGGACATTATCATGATCGGTGAGATCCGAGACCAGGAGACAGCTAGTATTGCGGTAGAGGCTTCGATTACGGGTCATTTGGTGGTTAGTACACTGCATACGAATAGTGCTGCCAGCACCATTACCCGTCTGGCAGATATGGATATTGAGAGCTACATGATAGCAGATGCATTGATTGGAGTTATTGCGCAGCGTTTGTTGCGCCGGGTTTGTCCGGCGTGTAAAAAGATGGTGCCTTTGACTGATTTGGAAAAAGAGGAGATGCATATTCGGCCGGAATTCCGAAGCAGGGAAATCCTGGTGCCAGAGGCAAACAGAGGTGGGGACTGTATGCAGTGTGGCGGTGCCGGTTATCAGGGGCGTATTGGTATCTATGAGATCCTGCCGGTATCCAATATGATCAAACGTGTCATTGTCCGGGGAGGATCAGCAGAGGAGATTGAGAATCAGGCAATCAGAGAAGGGATGAAGACGTTGGTAACGTCTGCAAATCAATATGTATTGCAAGGTGTCACAACGGTTGAAGAGGTACATCGTGTGGCCTATGGTGATGAGTAGTAAGATCAAAATTCCGTAGTCTGAGAAGGTATTGGGTTGTTTCATTATTCCATGATATAGGTGTGACTCAGCAGTGTATTTGCGTAATAAATATACGGATGTTAAGCCGTTGCTGATATGGCATGGAATGGAATGTTATGCAATCATCCGGGCACGGGAATGAAATAATGAATGGGGGACAAAAATATGCTAAGTTTTACAATCAACGACTTGTTGGCACAGGCACGTAAGATCGGAGCGTCCGATCTGCATGTGGCTGCAGGTACAGAAGCAAAATGTCGTGTTCATGGCACATTGCAGAAAATTACCAGAGAGCCGCTAACTCCTGCGGACACAGCGGAATTGATTATGCCGATGGTGCCGGAGCGGCTACGGGATAGCCTGGAAGCAGAGGGAGAGGCGGATTTCTCCCATGCCATTCCCGGCAATGGCCGATTCCGTGTAAACGTACTGAAGCAGAAGGGAGCGCTGGGTACGGTAATTCGTCTGATCAGTACGGAGATTCCCAGTGCGGATGCACTCGGCTTGCCGCCGTCTGTTGTGGAACTGACCAAAAAGAAACGTGGCTTGGTGTTGGTAACGGGGCCGACCGGTAGTGGTAAATCTACGACATTGGCATCCCTAATTGATATTATTAACCGGGAACGCTGTGAACATATTATAACGATGGAGGACCCGATCGAGTACGAGCATTTTCACCAGAGTTCCATTATCAACCAGCGTGAGGTTGGAATGGATACCATGTCTTTTGCCAATGGTTTGCGCGCTGCGCTCCGTGAAGACCCGGATGTTATTCTGGTTGGTGAGATGCGTGACCTGGAGACAATCCAATCGGCGATTACTGCCGCTGAGACAGGCCATCTGGTGTTCTCTACCCTGCATACGATTGGCGCAGCGGCTACGGTGGACCGTGTGATTGACGTTTTTCCGCCGCATCAACAGCAGCAGATTCGTGTGCAGCTGGGGAATGTATTGATTTCCGTTATCTCTCAATCGTTGATTCCTACAACGGATGGGAAAGGACGTGTGGCTGCGTTCGAGATCATGCATACGACACCGGCGATCCAGAACCTGATTCGTGAGAATAAGACTCATCAGATCAGTTCATCCATTCAGACCAGCAAGAATTTGGGTATGATTACGATGGATGATGCAATCTTCAAACTTTTCATGGATGGCAGGATTGATTCCACGCAGGCAGTTGAGTTTGCACAGGATCCAGACACATTACGCAAAAAACTATTCTAAATGCAATGTTTTCTTCGTCATTTTTGCTAATTCAACCGCAAGTAATCTGTGTAATACTGACAAAAATAACAAAGTGGTCAAGAAAAATGTAAAAAAAACCAGTCTAATGTGTTATAATTTTTAATAAATTATGAACAAAATATGATCTTCGTGTCAAAAGAGTGTCAGAAAATTTGGCAGGAAGATTTGGAAGATAAGATAATCGAAGTAAGAACTTAAGGTTTCAGGGAAGGAATAGGTGAGGCACATGGCAGAGTTTGCTTATGTTGCGGTGGATGATTCCGGTAAGCAAAAGAAGGGCATCATTGAAGCGAATAATCTAGATCAGGCTAGAGCAAACCTGAAAGGGCAGGGGCTGACACCAATCTCGGTTGACGTTCCGAATGCATTAAATAAAGAGATTAGTTTTAATATTGGAGGTAAAGTTAAATCTGGAGACTTGGCTTTGTTCTGTAAACAGTTCCAGAGTATCCTTCATGCCGGCGTAACCGTCATACAGGCTCTGGAAATGTTAGAAGATCAGGCAGAGAACAAGAAACTTCACGATGCACTGACGGAGGTCAGGACGCTGGTGGAGAAAGGTGATACATTGGCCGGAGCGATGGGAACCAGGGATGATGTTTTTCCAAAGATCCTGATTCACATGGTGGAGGCCGGCGAGACATCTGGTAGTTTAGAGACAGCATTAGAACGTATGGCGGTACATTTTGAAAAAGATTCCAAGATTAAAAACATGGTTACACAGGCAATGATTTATCCAATTATTTTGTTGGTTGTCATTATTGGTGTAGTCATCCTGATGCTGGTTAAGGTAGTGCCATCGTTCCAGGAGACCTTTGACCAGGCTGGTGGAAAACTACCTGCGATTACCCTGGCTGTCGTGGCAATGAGCAATATGTTAATTAAGAGATGGTACATATTTGTAGGAGTGATCGCAGTCATTGTGATTGGAATTCGGGTTTTTATGAAAACGGAGTCGGGAGCTCAGTTTTTTGGACGTTTGATCATTAAACTTCCGGTGTTTGGTGACATGGTTATTAAACAGGCCTGTGCCAGACTTGCACGTACACTGAGTACCCTGTTAGCATCAGGGATTTCCATGGTAGGCGCTATTGATATTGTGGCTAAGATTATGACGAACCGAATAGTCCAGGTGGTGGTGGAGGATGCCAAGGCAGAGGTCGAGCGAGGGGTTCCGCTGTCCCAGCCATTGGAGCAGTCCGAAGTGTTCCCCCCGTTATTATGTCATATGATGCAGATCGGTGAGGAAACGGGTAATATGGAGGAAATGTTAGAGAAAGTAGCAGATTACTACGATGAAGAGGTGGAACGTGCGACACAGGCGGTATCTGCGATCATGGAACCATTAATTATCGTGTTAATGGCAGCATTGGTGGTGCCGATTATGTTGGCGATCATGGCGCCGATGCTCAGTATTTACAACATGGCAGAGAATGCATAACTTTACCCTTGTATTATTGGCTGTTTGCCAAGGACAGCTTGTAATAAATAAATAGAAAGAAAAGGAGAAAATGTTATGAAGAAGGCAATTAAGAAGTATTTAACACAGTTACATGAAAATGAAGAAAAAGGTTTCTCTCTGGTAGAGTTAATCATCGTTATGGCAATCATGGCGATCTTAGTTGGTGTTGTAGCCAGCCAGGTTATCCCTTATATGGAGAAATCTCGTCAGTCCAAGGATCAGCAGGTAATTAGCTCACTGTTGACAGATGTTACATCAGCCATTGCACAGTCTGGTGAGGCATGTGTTGGCGGAGACACAACATTTGATAAACTGAAAGATGTAACAAATGCAAAGACAGAGACAGAGTTATTGGAATTAAGACCTGGAAACACAGATATTACTACTTTGAATACAAAATTAAAGGGGCAGTTAAAATCAAAAGCGTTTACTGGTAAGGATATTAACATATCTGTTGATGCAACGACAGGTAAGACTGTGATATACCTTATTAAGGATGGAAGTGGTAATGTAGATAAGACGAATTCTAAATCTTTTGTTGCATCTGAGGAAGATTAATTAGTAGCAAGTCTTGTGAAGGTATTATTTTTTCAGTGTGTCTGAATGACGTTGAAATAATAATGAAAAAGGATAAGCATTACAGATAGGAGATCAGATCATGCCAGAATGGCTTTTTATGACATTGGGATATGGAACATTGTTTCTGTTCGGCCTGGTAATCGGAAGTTTCTTAAATGTTTGTATTTTCCGTGAACCAAAGAAAGAGACACTCTTGGCAAATTCCCATTGTATGCATTGCGGATATGAACTCCGTTGGTATGATCTGATTCCTCTATTTAGTTTTTTGATCTTAAGGGGCAGATGCAGGAAGTGTAATACCAGATTATCACTTCAGTATCCCCTGGTGGAAGGACTGAATGGGACATTATATGTAATCGTTTTCTTGGCAAACGGTTGGAATTTGACTAGCATCGTGTATTGTCTCCTGACATCCGCCCTAATTGTGGTAAGTGTAATAGATTGGCGAACAAAACGGATTCCTAACAAGGTAAACTATGTGATCCTGGTGTTGGGGATTTTTGTGACCTTATTGGATTGGCCGAATTGGCGGGATCATCTCATCGGTATGGTATGTGTCAGTGCAGTCTTGTGGATGATTTTTCTACTATCCGTTGGCCGCGCGATGGGTGGCGGCGATGCCAAGCTGATGACAGGCGCTGGATTGGCACTGGGGACGTTACCAATCATTCTGTCATTGATTGTGGGATGTGTGGCAGGGTCTATCATTCACTCGGTAAGGGTGTTGGCGTTCCATGCAGACCGAAAACTGGCGTTTGGGCCTTATCTGGCCTTTGGTATTTGGTTTTCGATGTTATTTGGGGAACCGGTCATTCAGTGGTATCTGGAACTGTGTGGCTTGGCGATGCCAGGATGAAGTAGTGGAATTTAGTTTCATTTCCCAGAGGGTTTGACAGTAAACGCACATATGTTGAATCTTGTGTGATGTGAAACTGAGAACAAGGTTACTTTTCTATGTGATACCGAATGGTAACAGATGAAGTTTTACTGTGGATAAAGAGAAAAAACAGGGAGGAACAGAATAGATGGCAAAAAAGGTATTGAGTATTGAAATTGGACAGCAGGTAACCAAGGCGGTAGTCGTGGATTATCTGCGGAAGAATCCTCATGTGTATAATGCATTTTCTTTTGATACACCACCGGATGCAATGGAAGATGGTTATATCAAGAATAAAGATGCGATTGCGCAGTTAATTAAAGCGCAGATTCGGGAGAATGGAGTCAAGGAGAAAGATGTGGTCTTCTCGATTGCCTCCAGCAAGATTGCCAGCCGTGAGACCGTTGTACCGTATGTGCCGGAAAATAAGATTGGTGACTTGATTAATGCCACAGCGCAGGATTATTTTCCAGTCAATATGGAGGAATATACTCTGGCTTATAATGTTTTGGACATTGTCAAGGAAGCAGACAAAAAGAGTTTGAAGTTATTACTTCTGGCTGCACCGGATACTTTGATTCAGAATTATTACAGTCTGGCAGATACATTAGGTGTACATGTGGAATCCATTGATTACTATGGTAATGGTTCCATGCAGGTGTTACAGAAGCATATTGGATCCGGGTACTGCGTCAGCGTACAGATTGGTTCTCTGAACACCATGGTAAGTGTATTGCGGGAAAGCCAGCAGATCATGCAGCGTACAATACCGTATGGTGTGAATACAATTTTGGATACCATGATTGAGCAAACGGCATTAGGAGTCCATGATCAGACAGAAGCGATGGAGATGCTGTGCCGGGAAAATATTATTTTTACCACTTTGGATTATGATGATATTGAAGCGGTGCGTAGTACCCGTATGACGGAAGACCAGATCAGCCGTTCTAACTATAACAGAGATGCCAGAAAAGCGGTAACGGATGCTGTAGGTGGAATTCTTCTCAGTGTAATCCGAGTCGTTGATTACTTTAATTCCCGTTACCCGGATTGTTCACTCAGTCATACCTATATTACTGGTATGGGCGTCAAGATCCGTGGCATTGATATCCTGTTTGAGAAAGAGATGGATTTGCCGGTACGTCGTTTAGAGAAATTGTCAAACATTACGTTTTCCCGCGGCTTTGCGCGTAGTTTGCAGGATCAGACGGAATACATCGCAGCGATTGGTGCAGCGATTGAGCCGGTAGGGTTCCGTTTGAAATCTATGACGGCGAAGCAGAGCCAGGCGGAAAGTATGAAGATTGTGCATCTGATTTTTGGCGTGATGGTGGCTGCTGCGGTCGTTTTAGTAGGGGTTGCTTGGATTCAGTTAAGTCGTGCACAGAAAGATAATGCAAAATTTAAGGAACAAAAGGGCCAGTTGGCGTATATTAATGAAGTATATCAGGAAAATGCGGCAGCAAAAAAGGCATTTGAAGAAGTCAAAACGTTAAACGATGGGACCAAGAATCAGAATGAACAGTTAAGTAAGCTGTTGGAACAGTTAGAGAATAATTTGCCGCGGCAAATGATGGTCACTAATTTTAATTCTAGCTCGGAAGGGGTTTCCATGACGATTAGTACGAAGACCAAAATTTCTGTGGCGCAGATGCTGATTACATTGGAGAAGAAATTGACGACACTAACCAATTTTGTGATACCAACGGTAACGATGAATGATCATGATAATGAGATTACATATGACTTTACGGTAACAGCACAGTATGTTATTGCGGAGACCGAGGAAGAAGGGCAGACTGGTGATGCAGTTCAGCCGGATAGCCAGACAGCACAATAGAAAGGAGAATGAAGGAGATGGCAGAAGGATCAGCGAATAAAGCAAAAATATCGGATCGGGATAAAAAGTTATTATTTATAGTAGCGGGTGTCGTAATTTTGGCTCTGGCATATTTTTTGGGATTCCAGAAGATGATGGAAAAGAAAAATACTTTGGTAGAAGAGAATATTCAACTGGAGCAGGAAGTTCAAAAACTTATGGGTATGGTCGCTAAAAAAGCACAGGTGGAAGAGGAAACACAACAATGTAGAACGGATGTGGAAAAAATATTGGTAAACTATCCACCGGAACTGCGGACGCAGGATGCTATTTATCAGTTAGATTTGATGGAACAGGCGGTTAAAGGATTGGAATTAAAGACAGAGTCTTTTACGATGAATCAGCCTTTTTTTGCTAATGGTGCATTGATTGATGGTGCAGTGCAGGACGTGGCAGAGACCACCTCTGAAACGGCAGGGACTGGTAATGCGATGCTTGCAGGATATTGTTCGGATGTGACGGCAACCTGTGAAACAGACTATGAATCATTGAAAAAAATCATTGAATTTATCAATAGTAGTACGAACCGGATGACAATAGAAACTATTGCTGCCACTCGGGGAGAGGGAAAAAAAGTATTAACATGCAGTATAGGTATTAATATGTATTCGGTTACTGGCACAGAGAAAGAATACCGTGATCCAAATGTCACGACCAGTCAGGTTGGTAAAGAAGATTTATTTAGCAGAAATTAGGAAAAGAAAGAGAGGAGCAGGTAGATGAAGCATAAGATCAGAAATGAGAATAATGGTTTTACTTTAATAGAGTTGGTCATTACGATTGCTGTTCTTGCAGTGATCTCTGTTCCTCTGTTAATGTATTTTACAGATTCTATGCGCCATAGCGCTAGGATGAAAGAGCAGCAGAATGCAGTTATAGCTGCGCAGAATGTGTTGGAGGATCTGAAAGTATTGGATATGAGCCTGGATAATGTCGATTATTTGACGTTGTCGGTAACCCCTCCGCCCGGAGCGTCTCCATTTCCGACAACGCTGGTTACTTGGGAGCAGATACCTCCAGTGCCGGCGGCAGACCCTAATACATATGAAGTAAAGGGACAATATTCCGTGAATAAGCAAAGCTATATGATAAAGGCGAAAATTACGTCACGGAGTCAGTCGAAAGATTTGTCAGGCGCAACAAAGAAGGTTTATCATAAAGCAAAGGCGCCGAGAATGGATTCGGCGAAAGATATGATTATCACGGAAAAGGCGACAGCTATGGAAGATGCGAAGCTCTTTTTCTATCATGAATATACAAAACATTGTGATGATAATGGACAGCCGAGGGACCCATCCATTACGATTGATTCCCTGGAGAATTGTTTAAAACGTAAGATTATCATCAAGGCAGAACCGGATAAAGATGATGCCGGTGCGGAGACTGGCAAAGTTGCTCTGGTTGCTTCCTATGAGTATAAATGGAGAGATAGTGTGACTCATATCCCTGGGATTACGGATGCTACGACGTATTCGACAAATATCAAGGGAGCAGTTCTGAGTGGAACGGGAATGCATAATATATTCTTATTCTATACACCGCTCCATGACGCATCCACTGTGGTAAATGATGAAGTTGTTTTGGGAGGGAATTTGATAAAAATTTCCGACGCCAGTCATAAGGTTTTGTTGGGGGATCCGGGTACAGGCAGTGATGATTTACAATATCGCTTGTATCTGGTTGCAGACGGTATGGTAGATCGCACCTTGAATCCAACCTATAAGACTGAGTTGGATGAAGTTTCTGGCGATAATTTTTGTAATTATATTTCAGAGGTTTATACTAATTTGAAAAAGTCTCCTTCAGTGGAATTTAGTGCTGGTTTTGCAATCAATAGCTTGTTTCCGGCAGCGAGCCAATCTGATTCGGGGTTTCATTGTGAAACATTGCTGGAGAGTCCGGAAGTCAACCGGATGGCAGAAATAGAGGTATCTGTGTATAAAGATAAGGGAGACGGTTCCATAGATGAAGCTACTATTTATACAACGGTAAATGGAACAAAGGTGCAAAGTCAATAGATCTGATGTGATAGAAAGGACGGGGAGCGTATGAAACGATTCTATAAGGATGAACAGGGTTCTTCCTTGGTGCTTACGATTATTACCATGACGTTTATTTCGTTATTGGCGGTGGCTGTGATCTCATTGACAGTGACGAATATCCGTCTGAAGATCGCACAGAAAGGATCTCAGAAAAATTTTTATAATACGGATTCCATTATGGATGAAGTTCGTGCGGGAGTTGAAGACTTGGCGGCCGATGCGGCTGTGGATGCTTATATGGAAGCTTTTTCTTCCTACAATGATTCTCTATCTGGAACTTCTACAAATTTGTTGGATAAATATCAGAAGAAATTTCTGGAGCAGATGATTGAGAATTTGTCAGGCGGGAAGAGCCATTATGGGGATTCTACATTATACTATAAAGATGAGATTCTCCAGGAATATTTAATGGAAAAAGATGCGGGCAGTGTGGACCGTTATATCCCACACAACGGCACAAGTGCACCAGGAATTCTGTCCGGGGGCAAGTCCTATGGATTTTTGATGATGCAAAATGACACGCTGTTGCTTAAGAATGTAAAAGTATCCATGACAGAGGGAACGAAATCTTATAAGACGACTTTGACTTCTGATATTCGAGTAACAGTACCACCGATGGCGGCAAATACTAGTTCAGAATATTTGAATTATGCGCTGATCGCAGATAACCAGATTATCGCTGATGCCAATGCATCTGTAGAGGGCAATATGTATGCAGGAACGGTCAAGCGCTTTGTATCAGGCGCTTTGGATCCGGAGACAGGTATTCTGATCCGGGGCGGCAATAAATTGGATGTCAAGGCGGACCAACTTATTACCCGAGGAGACCTGGTAGTGGATGGTGGCTCGACTTTTCAGTTAAATGGATTAAAGAAAATGGAAGCAAATTTATGGGTGGAAAATATCTTTACGAGGGGGAACAGTAAAAACACACTGGAACTGAAAAATTCAGTATGCAATGTTTCGGATGATATGGAACTTGGTGGAAAAAATGACGTTGTAACCATTGAAGGTAAATATGTGGGATATAACTACAATAAGAACTATAGGGATGCTGATTTGAAAACGGTTTCCTCGGAGTCAGAATATAGCAGTTCTATCTTGGTTAATGGTATCGGAGCGGATTTGAATCTTTCCGGACTGAACACCTTGATCTTATCGGGCAGAACCTTTATTTCTAGGAAGACAGAGGCAACGGAGTTAGATAAACATTCTAATCCCATCGTGAATCCAGATATTGCTATGGGAGAATCGCTATCCGTGAAAGGAGCCCAAATTGCCTATTATGTGCCTAGCGATTTTATCAAGATTTCTTCTGTAACAACTTCATGGAATCCGTCAGAAAACCATGACGATCAGGCTAACAGGACTGTTACATTTCGCTATGCGGATGATCTGACGACAGAATATGTCTTTGATTATGGTGGATATATGAAGTATCTGTTCGGATTGGATCCTCAGACAGCAACTGATGCTGAACTTGATGCAAAGATATCTAGTGTAACTGGTTCCTCTTCCTTTCATATCATGAATTATTTGAATGGAAGCAGACCATTAGAGATGTATTACCGTAATGATACGAATGTCGATACCAATGACGTAACCTATTTTTATTTGAATTTTAAGGATGAAGAACAATTAGTTTCCTTCTATCCAGATTTTCAAAACTTTATACCGCGTTATTCGGCAGTAAAAGATACAAATGCGGCTTATATGGGGACATCGGGAATCCGTATTAATAACGGAAGTATCGTATATTGTGCTTCCGGTAATGTTTTATACCGTGATCCTGCAGCTGGAAATACTACGTTTAAGATTAAAAATGAATCCATTACGGTAGATTCACCAACGCTGCAAAAATATGCCAGACAGAAGAACAGTGAATATTTGTCACGACAGTTGGCACTGGTGGAAAGTTATCAGAAAGCAACGGATATGGTTACAGCCTCTAGTGCACAGTACCGATTGTTAAACAAGGATGTGAATTTGTCTAAATCAGGCACAGCGGATGATACGAATGTTTATAATCTGTTAATTGATGCGACAGAGATGGCAGCGAAAGGCTCAATAGAAAAAAAGAAAAATAATAGTGGTACAGGTGTCATAATTATCGAGCCAAGAGCGGGGGAAACATATACCTGGAATAGTACAGAGCAAGCCAATCTGGACGGGTTGAATAAGGGGATTATCATTTCTGCAGGTAATGTCAAAATTGAGAAGAATTTTTCTGGTTTGATTATTGCAGGTGGGGATATAACGATGGCAGCAGCCGGAGTAAAGGTTTCTTCCGATAGTGAACATTTAGAAAAAATGTTTACGGAAGATAAGGGCATGGCAACACCTTATTTCTATAATTTATTTAGTAAGTATTTTCAGACAGTTGTGAATTCAGCGATTGGGCAGGATGATAAGGCTGTAAAAGATGTTGTATTCTATGAGCAATGGAAGAAAGAGTCGGAATAGATTAGGAGGTGATGGAGATGAAACAGTGGGAAAAATGTGAAGATGGTTTTACGCTGGTGGAAATGATCATTACGATCGCCATCAGTGCTATATTAGTGGGATCCATTGTTGTAACTATGGGATATATTAGTGCTGGTAATGCCAAACGCTCTGCCGCTCGATTTAATTCAAAATTGAGTACGGCGCAGACAGAAACAATGACGAGGGAGAAGCCAATCTATTTATATCTATTCAAAAACAATGGAATAAAAGCTATTCTTTCTGACAATGAAGGGTTAACGCTTGCTCAATTACAGGCAAATACGAATGCTACAGAAGTGGGGGGAGCTCAGGTTATTGTAAAAGCCGATGATGGATCTGGGACGAACCCGGAATTAACAGATACTAATTTTATTCGAATTGCGTTTGATAAGGCTACAGGTGCCTATCGGTATGCTAAGTTTGATGGAAAAGCGGACTCTGAGTTTATTTCAGAAATTGAATTTTCTGGCAAGGAAAAATTTAAGGTTACTTTAGTGAAGATGACAGGAAAACATGTGGTAAGCAAGTGAAATTAGGAGGTGATGGCGGTGCAGAGGACAGGAGAGGATGGTTTTACACTAGTTGAATTGGTGATCTCCATGGGAGTATTTTCCATTGTAGCGGTTGTTATTATCATGTTTATGCAAACAGGAACAAACAGCTACCAACGTGCTAAAAATGAATTAGACCTGCAAATGGAATCTCAGATGTTGATTAACCAGATTCGTGATATGACGTATTCTGCAAACTATGCAGAGTATGACGATTCAGGTTCGGAACATATTCTTACACTGTATCACATTACACAGGATTATACACCGGAGGTTACTCCTGATCCGGCAGTGCCAGGGGATCCGGGGGTACCGGCTTCCGTTTCTAAACGGATTACCAGAGCGGAGATCGTGGTATGGGATCCTTCGACCAAAAAGCTGTATTATGATAAGGACGAAGCAGATCCCAGTGTGGCAGGTAGTTCGGTAACTGCTCCGACAGCTTCCTTGTCAGATGCTGATTGGTGTACGAAGCATTTGTTTAGCAATTATATCGAGAAATTTGAGGTTGATACGGATGCATCAACCGGAAAGATTCCCGATAATACGATCATGTTATCCATTGGTATGAAAGCACGTTCACGGAAATATGAACTGAAAGAAGGAATTACCGTTCGGAACAAATGGGTCGAGTATCCTTGATTAATGGAATGTATATGAACGGAAACGGATCATGATAGATGGAACCGGGATATTCATCACAGGAATGGAGGTTGCAAAATGAGTTGGAATAAGCAGAAAAGCAGGATTAGCTTCCGAAATATACTGCGAAACAAAAAGACAGCGGTGGTTGCGGCTGTCTGTTGTCTTGCTGTGGCAGGGGCGTATTTTGGATTTCACTTTCTAACCTCGGAAGCTGCAAATGAGAATACGCTTCGAGGGATTCTGAGTTATGATGGGAATAAGTCAGAAACGGAACGATATGGTGTTAAGTCTTTTGCCAGCGATGCAGACAAAGACACGATGAGAATTATTAATATGGATGCCAAATCGGGAGACCGGAAGTCTATGGGAACCGCAGAAAATCCATTCATGGTTCTGGAGCTGGTTCCGTGGCAGGGATTCGGTGAAATGGGTTACATGATTGAAGGCTGTGAGCCAGTAGACATCTATTCCCGCGCAGGATGCTATAGCAAGGAAAAGGCGGCATATTATCGTTCGATTGGAGAAGAAGATACCTATGATTCCTATCGTGGTACGACGGGTGGTTTAAGCTGGGCGAATTCGGGTGCCGTGGTAAAGGAATGTTTTGCTGATGAAGATTACCCAGGTAAGGGGTTTACGAAAGAGGATAAGGACAATCCCGATTATAAATATCGTTGGTTCCATAAGACCGGATCAAAGACGATTCAGGGATATTATGAAAAAGTTGCAGGAACTGCGGTAAAAGGTAATTTTAATATTACAGGCGTGGATGATCAGGGACGTCCAACATTTGAACAGGTAGAATTTGGAAAAGGTGATTTCCTCTGGGTCAGCTTAGGTGGTGAGGCGCCGAATTATGAGTTCCATGCAAAAAAGGAGAATAAACCTGATTTTGCTGCCGATGCTTCTTTGGATACAGTGCGTGGTGCATATGCTTCCGGCGACAGGGAGTATACGAAGCGTACCGAGGATGAGTATTGGTTTATGCCAAATGTTTATCAAATCGATGAAGATGGAACCATATACGAGGGGAATGACTTAAAGCCAAAATCTAAGTTTGTCCACTATAATGATTTTCTGCGCTACACTCTCCGAATTAAGACGATTGAGGATGTAGATAATTATTCGATTGTCATTAAGTCTGTGGAGCCAGCACAGTTACGGGAGCATCCAGAGTATATTGACTATTCTGATTTGATCTGGATCCATAAGAGCTCCGAGTCTGGTATCTACAAAAACGTGGGTGCAGCTGAAGATTTTGAAATCTTTATGAAAGATGAGAAGACGGAGGCGAATGAGACATCTTCCTTCTTTGATGATAATAATGATATTGGCTGGGAAGTGGCAGAAAAACTGTATTTCAAAGCCAATGGTTTGACAAAGTATCATTATGATGAAAAGGGAGCTGTTGTAGGAACACCGGAAATTGATTATTCTGGAGATAATCAGTATGCATATGCACCGGTTGTCATGGCAAAGACGTTGATGGATGAAATCAAGGGTGGCGAACCACATAATGACCCTAGTTATTTTCTGAATTATGATGAAATGACATTAAATAAATCCTATAGTGGTGGAAACAGGGGTAGAGAGAATAATTTCTATAAGTTCTGTCTCATGGATACGCTGATGGACCAGGATGTATTCTATCAGTTATTCTATACTCCGCTGGCATCCACACATCAGCCGGTCATCCAGACAATAGACGGCAAAGGATGTAATACCATTCAGGAGGGTGATGCACAGACATTCTGGTGTCCGGAAGCGTTTCTTCCGTATATTAATGGAATTACCAATCAGTATGGATGGGGAACTGCAGCAGGAAAAGAATTGCTGGAAAAATACAAAATCAATTTTTACGGGGGATCGTTTATGAATTTCCCTGGTGAGGCGATTTTGACCTATACTTATATCTATAATAGTAACAATACGATTTTTGTCCTGGGAACCAATGATAATTTTGGCAGAGATGAGCAATTTACCTCAGGTGTTCATGAATGGTTTGATGATCGTGATGAAGGAAAGGATAAATTATCGCCACTGGATATTATGTTCTTCCTGTTGAATTATGAGAAAGGTGGAAGCAATACCACAGGATCCCGAACCAAAAAATCCATTAAATCTCTGGAAATAGAGCCGGGTAATGACTTTTACTTGAATGAAACATCGTTGAAAGCCTTGTTCCCGCCATCTCAGTATAAGATGGAGATTGAACCGCCGGTACATATGACAACGGCAGAGTTTAACGGCAGCAAGATTGATTTAAGTGAGTATGATCTGGTGTATATAGGAACCTGTAGAGGCAAAATGAATACCCAGATGACCAATCTTGACCATGGTTCCCTTGGTGGTTGGTTTGAAGAGGAGGATGCACGGTATAATGATTCCAATTTGAACAGTAAGCTGTATTACCATGTGGGTGATAGTATCAAAAATGGAAGTAATAATTACCGTCTCGCTGGTACAGATATTACCAAGGAGCAGGTAAAGAAACTGAAATCTTATACAAAATCCGGTAATGTATTAGTATTTGCAGATGTGCTTTATCATGGTACGAGTACGAATTTGTATAAGAAGAATGTGGATGTATCTTCCAATATGCATGGCTTCATTGAGGATGTGACTTCCAGGGAAAATGTTGTTTCCCTGACAAATATTAAAACCTCAAATATCGTATCAACTACAGTTAAAGGTGCTGCTGTGTCCATAACGACACCAAGACCGTACATCAATGATTTAGATAGTGATAAGCAGCCAAGTATCAATGAAGTAACCCTGCAAGGTAAAACATTAACGTTTGGTTTTTCGATTGGTTATCCGGGTGATGAGAACGTCAAAAACGGAAAGAATACAAAGTATGGTGTTCGGCTTTTCGTGGATACCAATGGCGATGGTATTATTACCGAAGCGGAGGATGGTTCCGAGATTTGCACCTGGGATAGCGATGCAGAAACCGGTGCTGTGTATCCGGCAGGAACGTTGGATTCCTCTGGCAGAGAACAGCTTGCGAAGTACACGATTAATTATACCATTGATCCGGAACGTACCAATGGAGCAATTGCCTGGAAGTTTGAGGTGTTCAGCATTGATAATGAAAACATTAAGACGGTTGTTTCCGGAGTTTCCAGATATAATGGGAATGAAAAGAATGATCAGAAAGTGAAAAACAAGATCAATGTGTTGCAAGTCATAACTACCGAGGAGTATAACAAGACTTCTTCCAAGGCAAATTTGGAAAAAGAATTGGCCAAGGCAAAGAGTGCCAGCCTGTTTGCAAAATATGCAAAAGATTTGGATGATTATGAAATCTCTGTGACAACGATACCACTGAAAAAATCAGCGACAACCCTGGATAAGATGGGCTATCTGGATGCGTTTGAACATGTGAATTCCGACCAGTATGAGGAATCTACCAATTCCAGGGAGAATTTCTCTTCCGGAGGGGATTACTATTATCCTTCGCAATATAAAGAATACGGTGTGTACCTGTTTAGTTGTGGGAAAGAATTTGAAAAGGCAGATAACAGTAATGGAGCAGTTGCTTTTGCATCCTGGTTGTCGGAGAATGGGCGCAGCGTAATCTATACAGCAAATTCCATCTATGACTCCGATAATGCGGCAGTCAACGGTGTGGCAAAGCTGCTTAAGGATAGTGCAGGTTTAAGCCGTTATTCTTCTTCCAGTGATTCAACGAAGAAGCACAATGACAAGGCAACCTATGATAAGAATGGAAAAGCAGAGGAATACGATTCCGCAGACTACAATGCTTATCGGAATCTGGAATATACCTACAATAAACTGACGAAAACCGGACAGACCGGAAATCAGTATCTACCGTTTAAGAATGATACCTGGAAGAAGAAGGATGGTTCTGCGGTAGCTTATGGGTCAAATACAGAGTCTACGGATACTTTGAGTCAGATCAATAAAGGAACGGTCTGTGTTTATCCGTATACTATTACCGATCCGGGGATGGATGTGTTAGACCGTTTTGAAGATAAGAATCAGGTTCCGATCAGTGGCTATGCTTCTCAGGATTATCAGTTGAATTTGAATGATCCTATGGCAGATGTTTGGTATTGCCTGTCTGGGAAAGAGGATACCACCTACGGTATTTCTCCAAATGATGCCTGGAATAACTACTATCTGTATAATGTAGATAATGTATTCTACGATGGTATTTCCTTGGAAAACAGTGGGACCACGAAGCTGGAGATGCAGTTATTTGTCAATATTTTGATTGGTGCTTATGAGGCATCTTATAAATACCCATATATCACTGCAGATAAACTGGAAATCCTGCCAGTGGTACCGGCGCCGGGTGAGACGGTAGCACCAACGGATCCGCCGACGGAGGAGGAGTTAAAAATTAAATTAATTGATTCGTCGGATGAAGAACGTAATTATTCGTTCTCTGTATCCGGTGTAAGTTCCCAGTTTGTTGCGGATTACCGCTATAAAGAATATAAGGCAGGGGCAGCGCCGATTGCCCAGGCGACGGGAACACCAATGCCGACACCAACGAAAGCGCCGACACCGACGCCAAAACCGACGCAGGACCCAAATGCAACACCAGTTCCAACGGCAACGCCAGCAGCGACGCCAGTTACCTTGATGGAAAACTCCTTAGGCTCTACTTATGTATCCTGGGAGAGCAAGTATGCTACATGGATGAAAGATTTAAGTAATGATGCTGTGATTCAGATTACCTATCGGTGTAACAACCGGTCCGATGGATCGGAATATGTATTGGATACTCGTGGTGGTTATGATGGATGGAATCAAGGGAAAATATATACAGCTTGTGTGGATGGTGCTACTGATTCTACCCAGGTACAGGTAGTCAGGATGACCATTGGCGAATTTAAGCAGTCGTTTTCTCCACAGGTAGCGTTAACGGATGATTTGCAATACGTGAATCTGTTCCCATATAATTGGAACGGTAATGTTGTCTTGCTATCGGTACGTTTGTATGCACCAGGTATGGATTTTGGCGATAGTAACGATCCGTCCTTAGGTACTGGTGATATTACGGGTGGAGATCCGTCAAAGGGTGACCGCGAGGAAGATAAAACGGGAGAAAAAATATTAACAGATACGGATACGCATAAGATTTACTTCACCCCTTACGATGGCAATTTAGTGGGCGGTAATATCCGAAGCGTGAAGATGGAATTTGTATCGGATAAGAATAATGATGCGAATACGTTGACGCAACCGATTAATGAAGTATTCCGGGAGAAAAAAGCTGGTGCTGAGAAGAAGACCTATCAGATTACTTCTCCGGCAGGAGGAATCTTTGCAGAAGCGGATAATAGGCATTTGATTGATAGCACGCAGTATTTCATACCGTTTAACAAAAATTATGTCAAAATGTACAGTTACATCAAGATGACGATATGGAATAAGAAAAAGTCAAGTGTAACGTATCTGGCGATTAATGATCAGGTTACTCCACAGAGAACTACCAAGGATGTATATATGTTTGACCTGGATTAAAGGAAATTAATATATTGTATAAGGAATCGGATAAAAGATAGTCGATGGATCTGTCTTTTATCCGATTTCTTTTTCATCTTGTGTACTCTCTGGGAATATCTTGCAATTTTCATAACGAGTGATATAATAAATATTAAGATTGTAATTCCTATGTCAGGGTTGTTCTGAAATGGAACGGCAGGGGAGCAAGGCCATTAACACAGGCAGGATGATAAAGGAGGAGGATTATGCTTTTAAATACGTATCAGAAAGCGATCGAATTATTTCAAAGCGGGAATGGATACCGGAGCGCATCTGAATTAAAGGAAGCCAAGATCACTACGGTGCAGATCAGGGAACTGGTCAATAAGGGGATTGTGGAACGGGTTTCCCACGGGCATTATTGGTTGGTGGATGAGAAAAATGGAAAGCCGAAGCATTATCAGATGATTGAGGCATGCCGGGTGAATCCGAGAGCGGTAATTTGTGCGGATAGTGCCTGTTATTATCATGGTTTGATTGATGTAGAGACAAAAAAGTTATCCATTGCGACATTGAAGACAGACCGTTCCCGGATGCAGCTTAATTTTCCGGTATGCCGCCATTATTATTCCGATCTGGCTTTTGAGCAGGATATGCAGGAGGTGGAAACACCTTATGGCGTGATCCGGGTGTATGATGTGGAGCGGAGTGTGTGCGATGCGATTCGTTTTCGTTCGGATGTGGGGGAGGAAATGCTGCATTTGATTATTGAACGCTTTTTACAGCGGGGGACAGATCAGATGGATCGTCTGCTGGCTTATGCGGATGCGATGCGGGTTGGCAGAATCGTTCGAATTCAATTAAAACAAATTGACGGATAGCTAAGGCTGCTATTTTTCAGCGAACGGTTGGGAGAACGGTTTCTTCCGGCAGTGGATGCAGCCTGTAGTTATGTTGGGGCTTTTAATTATCTTGAGAAAGGATGGGATACGATGAGTGATGTATACGAGAAATTGATGAGATGTTACAAGACATTCCAGGAGAAGATCCATTTTACCCCGGAAGTAGCGTTGGTGCTGGGTTCTGGACTGGGGGATTATGCGCAGGGAATTGAGGTGGTTGCGGAACTGGATTACCATGATTTGGAAGGGTTTCCTGTTTCTACTGTGCCAGGACATCAGGGGAAATATATTTTTGGAATAGTGGATCAGGTTCCTGTGGTCTGTATGAAAGGACGGGTGCACTATTATGAAGGATATGAAATGTCTGATGTCGTGTTGCCGATTCGGTTAATGAAACTCATGGGAGCAAAGGTCTTATTCCTGACCAATGCATCCGGAGGTATTAACGGGGAATTTCATGCGGGAGATTTCATGCTGATCCGGGACCAGATTTCGGATTTTGTGCCATCGCCTTTGATTGGACCGAATATGGATGATCTGGGAGTGCGTTTCCCAGATATGAGCAATATCTATGATAAGGATTTACAAAAGGTGATCCGCAAAACTGCGATGCAGCAAGACATTGCCCTGCAGGAGGGGGTTTATATCCAGTTGTCTGGCCCGAATTATGAGTCACCCGCCGAGATTCGAATGTGTCGGATGATCGGTGCAGATGCTGTGGGCATGAGTACCGCTTGCGAGGCGGTGGCGGCGAATCATATGGGAATGAAGATTTGTGGAATTTCCTGCATTTCGAACCTGGCAAGCGGCATTTCACCCGTTCCTCTCACACATAAGGAAGTGCAGGAGACGGCGGACCGAGTTGCACCGTTGTTTCGGCGTCTGGTGACGGAAAGCATCAAAGCGATCCATGAATCGATGCACAAAGAATAAAACCAGGGAGGAGTTAAGTGGATGAAGACAAGAATATATCATGCCCGGATTCTGACGATGGAGCCGGGGACGGAGATCATAGAGGGCGAGATCCAGATTGATGGGGAACGTATTGTGTATGTGGGACCGGAAAAACCTAGCCAGGGAGAGAAATGGGATCGGGAGATAGATGCCCAGGGGAATGTGGTAATGCCTGGATTTAAGAATGCCCATACACATTCTGCGATGACGTTTCTGCGTTCGTATGCGGATGACCTGCCGCTGCAGGAATGGCTGTATGAGCAGGTATTTCCTATGGAGAGCAAGTTGACGGAGGAGGATGTCTACTGGTGTGCGGTTCTGGCAAATATGGAATATCTAACCAGTGGTATTACATCCAACTTTGACATGTATTTGAAAAATGAAGCCAATGCTAAGGCTTCCAGGGATACAGGATTTCGAACAGTTCTGTGTGGAAGCATTAATGACTTTGGGGGGACAGTAGCAGAGATCGAGGAGGAGTACCTGCATTTTAATGATTATGATCCTCTGATTTCTTATCAGTTGGGATTTCATGCGGAATACAAAAAGAGAGATTCTGGAAGAGATGGCAGCGTTGAGCCAGAAACGGAAAGCTCCGGTTTATACACACAATTCCGAAACCAGAAAGGAAGTGGAGGGGTGTGTGGAACGGTACGGGGTAACGCCGACCGTTTTGTTTGACCAATTAGGATTGTTGGAATATGGCGGCGGTGGTTTCCATTGTGTCCATATGACGGAGCAGGATCTGGAGATATGCAGGGACAAAAAGATTTGGGTGGTAACCAATCCGGCGTCCAATGTGAAACTCGCCAGTGGTATTGCGCCCATCCAGAAGATGCTGGACAAGGGAATTGGTCTGGCGATTGGAACGGACGGCCCGGCCAGCAATAATTGTCTTGATATGTTTCGGGAGATGTTTCTGGTAACGGCTTTACAAAAGTTTCAGGAAGAGGATGCAGCTGCCATGGATGCCATGGAAGTGCTGCGAATGGCGACTGTGGGTGGTGCACATGCCATGTGCCTGCCGGAATGTGATACCCTGGCGGCTGGAAAGTATGCGGATCTGATTATGATTGACCTACAGCAGCCGAATATGCAGCCGCTCAATCATATTGCCAAGAATCTGGTATACAGTGGAAGTAAGCAAAATGTGAAATTAACCATGGTAAATGGGAAGATTCTATATGAGAATGGACAGTTTCAGATTGGTGTGGATCCAGCAGAAGTGTATCAGAGAGTCAATGCTTCCATAGACCGTATGCGCAGGTAATCTATGTTTGCGAAATAGAAGTGAGAATAGGATGATGAAGTTGAAAAAAGCTTTGGGTGGAGAGGCATACAGACAGGAGAACAGGATGATTTTACAATGCAGCCATATTAGCAAGGCATTTAGTACGGATGTGATATTATCCGATGTGACTTTTCATATCAATGAACAGGAAAAGGCGGCGATTGTCGGAATAAATGGATCGGGCAAGTCTACCCTGTTAAAAATTATCATGGGTCAGATCCAGGCAGACGAAGGAGAAGTTATTCTGCGGGGAGATATTACCGTAGGGTATCTGGCACAGAACCAGGAGTATCAGTCGGGAAAGACTATTTTTGAGGAAATGCAGGATGCTAAACCGGAAATTCCAAGGCTGGAACAGCAGATGAGTACCTGGTCGGCACGTATGGAGGAATGTGAGGGCCGAGAACTCGAAGAATTGATCCGCAAGTATGACAATGCCAGGCATCGTTTTGAACAGTTAGACGGGTATTCTTATCCAAGTAAACTGACCGGGGTATTGAAAGGGCTGGGATTTATGGAGGAGGAATTTTCCAAACCAGTCAATACGTTATCCGGGGGGGAAAAGACCCGTGTGGCATTAGCGAAGATGCTACTGCAGGCGCCGGATCTGATTATTTTGGACGAACCTACCAATCATTTGGATATCAATGCGATTGCATGGTTAGAGGGTTATCTTTCCGCCTATGCTGGAGCGGTGTTGATTGTGGCGCATGACCGGTATTTTCTGGACAAAATTGTGACTAAGGTTATTGAACTGCGGCAGACCCATGGGAGAATGTACCAGGGGAATTATACCCAGTACGCCAGGAAACGGCAGGAGATTATGGATGCCCTGATGAAGCAGTATCAGAATCAGCAGGCAGAAATTCGGCATCAGGAGGCCGTCATCGAAAAACTCAAATCGTTTAATCGGGAGAAATCAATCAAGCGGGCCGAAAGCCGGGAAAAGATGTTAGATAAGATCGAACGGATTGAGAAGCCGATGGAAGAAGATACGCAGATGAAGCTGACCTTTACGCCGAGGATACAGAGTGGTAACGATGTACTTCAAGTGGAACATCTCAGCAAAAGTTTTGATGGGATGTCCCTGTTTGAGGACATTAGCTTTGAAATAAAACGGGGAGAGCATGTTGCGATCATTGGAGATAATGGAGCCGGCAAGACGACCATACTTCGGATTCTCAATGAGATGCTGCCGCCTGATGCCGGGAAAGTAAGCTTTGGAACAAATGTTCAGGTTGCTTACTATGACCAGGAGCATCAGGTATTACATCCAGAGAAAACGTTATTTGAGGAAATTCAAGATGACTATCCCACAATGAACAACACGGAAGTCAGAAATACGCTGGCCGCATTTCTCTTTAAAGAGGATGATGTTTTTAAGCAGATTAAGTCCTTAAGTGGAGGGGAGCGTGGACGGGTATCTTTGGCAAAACTGATGTTGTCCGATGCAAATTTCTTATTATTGGATGAGCCGACGAACCATTTGGATATTGATTCCAAAGAAATTTTGGAACATACGATCCGCCACTTCGAGGGAACCGTGTTATATGTGTCACATGACCGGTATTTTATCAATACAACGGCGACGCGGATAATAAATTTGACCAATCAAAGGATTGATAATTATATTGGAAATTATGATTATTTCCTGGAGAAACGGGAAGATGTGGAACGTGCTGCCGGGAATGTCTTAGATGTGGGGAAGCAAGGCTCTGGTCTAAAATTGGGACCGGAAGACAGTGGAACCGTGCAGGGACAGGAGGATGCGCCGATTGGTGGTCAGGCTTCCTGGCAGCAGCAGAAAGAGGAGCAGGCACGCAGGAGGAAGATAGCTAATGAGCTCAAAAAGGTCGAGGCAGAGATAGAATCCCTGGAACTGCGCAATGAGGAATTGGATGGAATTCTAGCCGATCCCGCCAATGGAACAAATGTGGCCTTGCTGCAGGAGTCTACAAAGGAGCGAGAGCAAAATGAGGAACGGTTGGAAATGTTGATGGAGCAGTGGGAAAGTTTGTCGGAGGATGAATAGAATATGACGAAACGGGAATTTCGAGATCGAATGATGCAGGGAAAGTTAATACTGGATGGAGCAACCGGTTCCAATTTACAGGAGCGTGGGATGCCCACCGGGGTGTGTCCCGAGGAATGGATTCTGGAACATCGGGATGTGTTGAAGGAACTACAGATCGAATATATTTTGGCTGGATCCGATGCCGTCTATGCCCCAACATTTTCTGCAAACCGCATTAAACTGAGAGAATATGGATTACAGGACCGTCTGGTGGAGATGAATCGGGAATTGGTACAGATTTCCCGAGAAGCAATTGCAGAAGCAAGGGAAAAAATGAGGGCGCAAAAGCAGCGACAGACCGAGACTACAAAAGAAACAGAGAGGACAGCAGAGCGGCCTCTCTATGTGATCGGGGATCTGACGATGACTGGGCAGCAGGTGGAACCCATGGGACCGTTGCCATTCGAGGAATTGATTGCTATTTACCGTGAGCAGATCCAAGCCTTGGAAGAAGCTGGTGTGGATTTGCTGGTGGTTGAGACAATGATGAGCCTGCAGGAATGTCGTGCTGCGGTAATTGCTGCCGGTGAGGTATGTAATCTCCCTGTGATGGTCACACTAACCTTTGATGAAGATGGGAGGACACTATTTGGTACGGATCCAGAAACGGCAGCGCTGGTAATGACGTCGATGGGAGTGGACGCCGTGGGCGTCAATTGCTCTACTGGGCCGAAACAGATGTGTGATGTTGTTCGAAGAATGGCAAGATATGCAGATATCCCAATTGTTGCTAAACCGAATGCCGGATTGCCAACGCTACAGGGAGGGAAAACGGTATATGATATGGATGCGCCAGAATATGCCCAGGGAATGATAGAACTGGTAGAGGCTGGGGCAGATATTTTAGGTGGATGTTGTGGAACCACGCCAGAGCATATCGGAATGTTGGCTGATCAGTTAAGGAAACATGATCTGCAGCGGCAGGTAGCGTTTTCAGGCAGGCGGGGGAATACGATTCGCAGGGCTTTGTCAAATGAACGAAACACACGCAACATTGATCTGGACAGTGCGTTTCTCGTAATTGGAGAGCGGATCAATCCTACTGGGAAAAAGGAGTTGCAGGAACAGCTGCGCAGGGGAGAGTTGGATCTGGTTACAGATTTTGCTGAGGCACAGGAGGAAGCCGGAGCTGCCGTGTTGGATGTCAATATGGGGATGAACGGAATTGATGAGCAGGAAATGATGATTAAGGTAGTGCAGGAGCTAACGATGGTTAGTGATCTTCCATTGTCCATTGATTCCAGTTATGTGAATGTGGTGGAGGCTGCCCTGCGGATCTATCCGGGGCGGGCGTTAATCAATTCCATTTCCCTGGAAAAAGAGAAGTTTGAGAAGTTGATTCCGATTGCCAGGAAATACGGCGCCATGTTTATCTTGCTGCCATTATCGGATCAGGGTTTGCCAAAGGATTTGGAGGAGAAAAAGAACATTATCCATACGATCCTGAATGAGGCAGTGGCACAGGGACTGCGTCCCGAAGATATTGTGGTAGATGGTCTGGTTGCGACCGTTGGGGCGAATTCCAATGCGGCCAGGGAAACCTTAGAAACGATCCGTTATTGTAAACAGGAATTGGGATTGGCTACGGTGTGTGGCCTTTCGAATATTTCCTTTGGATTGCCGGAGCGTTCCTATGTCAATAGCAGCTTTATGGCTTTGGCAATTGGTGCCGGACTGACGATGGCAATTGCCAATCCGTCGCAGGATTTATTGATGCATACTGTCTATGCGGCAGATTTGTTAATGAATAAGCCGGAGGGGGATTTACGCTATATTGATCGTGTCAGCCGCCATAAGGTTACGGTGGTCAGCGGAGAAGTCGACGCAACTGCTGTTTCGCAGAAGGGCAGTTCTTCCTCCGGGAAGCAATGGATTCCTCCCGAGCGTCAGACAGATCCACTCTTTGAGGCAGTGGTCAGAGGGAGAAAGAATCGGATTCAGGCATTAGTGTCCGAGGCGCTTTCCGAAGGGAAGGATCCACAGGCTATGATCGACGGGAGTCTGATTCCTGCCATCAATTATGTGGGAGAACTGTTTGAGCAGCAGGTCTATTTCCTGCCACAACTAATTTCCAGTGCAGAAACGATGGAACAGGGGATTGGTATTCTGGAACCACTTCTGGCGCAGGGGAGGACAAGTGAGCCACTCGCCACGGTTGTGATTGCCACGGTGGAGCATGATATCCATGATATTGGGAAAAACCTGGTGGCGCTCATGCTGCGCAATTATGGATACCGGGTCATTGATCTGGGAAAAGATGTTCCGGCAGAGGTGATTGTCGATGCTGCCGAACGCGAACAGGCAGATATCATTGGTCTGTCTGCATTGATGACAACAACGATGATGGAGATGAAAAAAGTTGTAGCTCTCGTCAGGGAACGAAACCTGGATGTCAGTATCATGATTGGAGGAGCCGTGATTACCCAGGGATTTGCGGATGAAATCGGGGCAGATGGTTATTCGAAGGATGCACAGGAGGCAGTGGCATTGGCGGCCCGGTTGATGGAAGATAAAGGATCGAAAGAATCCTGAGTATAGAAAATGTTGTATGTTTGGAAACGGAGGAAACTATGATTGATGTGGTAATTCCGGTATATCAGCCGGGAAAGGAACTGCAAAAATTATTGGGCAGGTTGATGAAGCAGACCGTTGAGATTTCCCATATCTGGCTGTTGCAGACAATCAAGCAGGCAGGGGATCCTTTATTACAGCCACAGGATGACCGGATTACTGTGATTCCAGTGCTGCAGGCAGAGTTTGATCATGGGGGGACCAGGGATCTGGGGGCACGTCAGTCAGAATCCGAGTTTATTCTATTTATGACGCAGGATGCCATGCCGGTGGACACACATTTGATAGAACATCTTCTGCATGCGATGGAGGATGAAAAGGCAGGGATTGCCTATGCCAGACAGCTGGCGAGACCAGCAGCAGGTGTGTTGGAGAGAATGACTAGGGGGTATAATTACCCGCCTCAAAATATCGTGAAAACCATTGACGATGAGGAACAAATGGGCATTAAGACTTATTTCTGCTCCGATGTCTGTGCTTTATATCGCCGCAGTTTTTATGAGGAATTGGGAGGGTTTGTACATCCGGCTATTTTTAATGAGGATATGATTATGGCATATCATATGATCCATGCCGGATATTCCGTGGCATACTGTGCAGAAGCGCAGGTGATACATTCTCATGATTATTCCTGTATGCAGCAGTTTCACCGTAACTTTGATTTGGGGGTATCCCAGAAGCAGTACGAGGAAATTTTTGCGGCAATCTCTTCGGAAAAAGAGGGGGCCGGCTATGCTAAACATATCATTGTGGATTTAATTAAACGTGGAAATATACTGATGACCGTATATTTCATGCTGCAATGCGGATGTAAGCTGATCGGCTTTCGATTAGGACGACATTATACGAGACTTCCCAAGTGGCTGATCATGAAATGCACGGGAAGCAAATGGTATTGGAAATAAAGGGCCGCCATTGGTTATAGGAGGATCTTTGATGGACGGTTTATACTACAGATAGAACCTGTATGAACTGTTAGCGTTTGGCATGTCAGGTTGCAACGAGGAAAGTAGGAGAATAGGATGGATCAAATACAGATCAAACGGTTGGAGGTTTTTGCAAACCACGGAGTGCTGGAGGAGGAAAATAGATTAGGGCAGAAGTTTCTGGTCTCAGTTAGGATGGGCGTGGATGCCCGAACGCCGGGACAGTCAGATGAATTGGCAGACTCCGTAAACTATGCCCAGGTATCTGAAATCATCTGCAGAGAGGCACAGGGACATACGTTTCGCTTGATTGAGAGATTGGCAGAACATTTGGCAGAACGGATTTTGCTGGAATTTCCACTGGTACAATCGGTGGATTTGGAAATCGAAAAGCCCTGGGCGCCAGTACGGATACCGTTAGAAACCGTATCGGTTACCATACATCGAAAATGGCATCGGGTCTATTTAGGGATTGGATCGAATCTGGGGGATAAACAGGCAAATTTGGACCGGGCAGTGGAATTGCTGCGGAGTGATCCCCGGAATCGAGACCTGGTGGTATCGGGATATCTGGTAACAGAACCAGTTGGAGAGGTGGCGCAGGATGATTTTTTGAATGGGGCAGTGGAAATGTGGACCTTGCAAACCCCGACAGAGCTGCTAGATCAGATTGGCAGGATAGAAGAGGAGTTAAAACGTGTCCGAACAGTTCATTGGGGGCCCCGGACGATTGATGTGGATATTCTTCTGTATGATGAAATCCTCCTGCATACCGATGTATTGACGATTCCGCATCCTGAAATGCATAGACGTTCTTTTGTGCTCCAACCATTGGCAGAGATTGCTCCTTATGCCGTCCATCCCGTTTTTCGAAAAACGATCACAGAAATGGAGCAGCAAATAAGGAAAGCGGAATAGATTACTACCTTATTTCTTGGTTTTAGGAGAAAATGTTTGTGACTGTTCCGTCGCAAGATCCATAACATAGGTGGTATCACCGTTATAGGATTTGTAGAACAGGTAGTTGGAAATGAGATGGAGATAATTATAATCGCCTGCAGCTAACAGCTGTGTCTCATTGTTTTCCAAATCCAGGCGGTATAAACCGTTGTTTTTTCCGTCATCAACCTGATAATAGATGGTGGATTCTGTTTTGTCTACATTGTAGGTAGCAATGCGATTGGAAACCAGAGTTTCCGGTTCGCTCCCGTCCGGATTGATTCGGACAAGGGCATAGTTTTGCTGCATATCCATAAAGTATAGATGGCTGCCAGCCTTGATTAAGGAGGTGCAGTTTCCATCATAAATAATATTTTTCTCAGATCCATTGATATTCATGGAGTGGATCATATGGTCGGTATCCCAGCCGGTATAATAAATCAGTCCGTCTTCTACTGCAAAAGGGGCGATAGCTTCTTCGCTGAGCTGGTCATCGCTGGAACCGTCAATTTTCGCAGAGTATAGCTGCAAACCTTCTTTTTTATCATAGTGCTGATAATAGATAAAATTACCGTGCAGATTTACCACTTGGGTGGGATCGTCATATATTTTATATAGATTTTTGCCGTCATTGGTAATCCGGAATAAACCCGTGGTACTCAGGGAAAGCAGACCCTCTCCCGTAGATGATTTCTGGTCGTTTCGTCTGGTATAGAATACATATTTACCCGCGGCATTGATATAACTGACCTTGTCGCTGGAGAGTTTCTTTAGTTTTTCCAGTTTGGTATCCATGGAATAGAGCGCATTGTCATCGTTGGAATTTGAAAAATATATGGTATCGTCAGAAAGACAAAAGTATCCCCCGTTTAATAAATTGCCACTGGTGTTTCCCTCGGTATTTGGGTCGTCATATAAAGTAACCTGGTTATGTAACTGTGAATAGATAAATAGACCGATAAAGGCTACAATGATAAGAACGGTAATGACGGTATTACGGATCGGATGAGAAGCACGGTTTGTCTGTGGCATAAGAGATCTTCCTTTCTGTGTAAAGCAGACTGCAGGAATCGCCTGCTGATATTATCTATGAGTACAGAGAATGTATTAGAACCTTAATATACGCTGCACTAGTAATATGATACCATTAGCGGTGCGGCATTGCAATGGTTTTTCTGGACATTGCACAAACCGTTTTCTTCCCGTATAATGGAATTTAGTACAACAAGTAATTACACGGTATCAGGACTGTTACAATGCAAAATATGTTGTGGGGAGTATCGTTTAGAACCGTGTGGAATGGACAGAAACGGAGGAGAATATGTTACAACTACCAGCTATTTTCAGCGATCATATGGTATTACAACGTGGAAAAAATATCGCAGTCTGGGGAAAGACGGATCGGGCTGTGGTAACGGTATCTTTGGAGGGACAGATTGTAGAGGCGGTCATAGAGGATGGAAACTTTGAGGCGCTTCTTCCACCGCTTGGTGCAGGAGGGCCGTATCAACTGACCATAACTGCGGCGGACGGTTCTGGTGCATCTGCCGGGGGAACGGAAAAACCTGTCGAGGAAATGGTATTTCAGGATGTAATGATGGGGGAGGTCTGGCTGGCTGGCGGGCAGTCCAATATGGAACTGGAATTGCAAAACAGCAAAGATGGAGCGGAAGTAGTCAAAAATGTACAGAATGACAGATTGCGTTATTATTATACGCCGAAAATTCCTTGCGTTGGGGATGCTCTGTATGAGGCAGAGGCGGAGAGTGCATGGGAACTTTGCCTGCCGGAGACAGCGGGACGCTGGTCAGCGGTAGGATATTATTTTGCCAAAAAACTGGCCGAAGATTTGAATGTTACCGTGGGCATAATCGGCTGTAATTGGGGTGGAACTTCTGCTTCCTGTTGGGTTGGCAGAGAGACACTGGAGAATGATCGGGTAATTTCGAATTATATTGAGGATTATGATCGGATTGTGGCAGAGCAGGATCCAGAGGAACATATCAGAGCCAGAGAAGCTTATGTGGTCTATCAGAAAGCGTTTGAGAAAAGGGTGGAACATTATTATGCAACGGCGGAGAATCCTACCTGGGAGGGAGCATTGGAACAGTGTGGTGAGAACCAGTATCCGGGACCGATGGGACCTCGTTCGGAATTTCGGCCATGTGGGTTGTATGAAACGATGATTCAGAGAATTACGCCATATACTCTGGCAGGTTTTCTTTATTATCAGGGGGAAGAAGACGATCATCGCCCATATACATATTATGAACTTCTGTCCGGTTTGATCCGTCAGTGGAGAAAGGATTGGCGGGATGAAACCCTGCCGTTTCTGCTGGTCCAACTTCCTATGTTCCAGAGCGAAGGAGAACCGGACTATCAGAACTGGCCGTTTGTTCGGGAGGCGCAGATGCGTGTGTTCCAGACGGTTAAAAATACTGGAATCGCTGTGATTTTAGATCAGGGCGAATTTGCCAATATCCATCCGGTCAGGAAAGATCTCGTCGGAGAACGCTTGGAAGACCAGGCATTGTGTCAGGTTTATGGAAAGAAAGAGGATTCAGAAGTATTTGGACCGATTTACCGTTCCTACCGGATCTGTCAGAATCAGATGATTCTCAGTTTTGATTATGCTAACCAGGGAATCCATAGTACGGCAGACCAGATTACCGGATTTGAAATAGCGGGGCCAGACCGAAAGTATTATCCAGCGGATGCCCAGATACAGGGAGAGGAAATTGTGATTTCTTCTCCAGAGGTTTCCCAACCAATGTATGCAAGATATTGCTGGACGAATTACCGGGAGGTAACGTTGTTTGGTGCGAATCAGATGCCGGTGGCGCCGTTTCGGACATCACGATCAGACGGGGCTGTGGCAACCGGCAGCAGGAACGGTTGGGAATTTGCGGAGGAATCATAGGGAAGGGATGTTTGGAGCTTAATAACGAATTGGTAAAAAGTGGAGGAAAGCATATGAGATTTGGATTAATGATTGGAATTGTCGTTATCGTACTATTGCTGGTATTTGTCATCAGTACCTATAATAAACTGATCCGTGGCAAAATTACAGTGGATGAGGCATTTGCCACGATGGATGTCTATCTCAAGAAGCGGTTTGACTTGATTCCGAATTTGGTGGAAACCGTTAAGGGGTATGCGAAACATGAGGAAAGTACCTTGGCGGAAATCGTAGAGTTGCGAAACCAGAATTATGACAATATGTCGGAGGAGGAAAAGATGCAGTCTGGCGCTACTATGTCAAAAATGATCCCACAGATTATGGCATTGGCAGAGCAGTATCCAGATTTAAAAGCGAATCAGAACTTTTTGGATCTGAGCAGGCAGTTGAGCCAAATTGAGGACGATATTTCCAACTCCAGAAAATACTATAACGGGGCAGTGAAGCAGTATAATTTTACGGTACAGATGTTTCCGGGCAGTCTGATCGCCGGTCTGTTCCATTTTGAAACCAAGCGCATGTTTGAGGTAGATAGTACAGCGGAACGACAGAATGTGCAGGTGAAATTCTAATGAAGAGAAGATATTTTGTCATATTATGGGGAATTGTATTTCTGCTGTTCCTGGGGAATGTACAGCAGGCTAAGGCTATGGAGGCATTTCATATTACAAAATATGTTGTGACAGTCCAGGTATCTCAGGACAATGTCTATCATATCCAGGAAGAAATTCAGGTTTTTTTTGAAGATATGCGGCATGGGATCTACCGTGATATTCCAATATCCTATACGGTAAGCCGGGAGGATGGCACCAGCAACCGCGTTCGCGCCAAAGTGAAAAATGTATCTTGCAGCGATCCCTATGAATCCAGTCGGTCCAGGGAAAACTTCCGATTGCGGATAGGGGATGAGAATGAGATGCAGTATGGCGAAAAGTCCTATACGTTATCCTATGATTTATCTGTCGGAAAAGATCCGTTAAAAAATATGGATGAGTTTTACTATAATCTCATTGGTACCGGATGGGATACAACGATCTCCAACGTAACGTTTTCCGTTATTATGCCTACGACGATTGATCAGGAGAAAGTAGGTCTGTCCTATGGAAGCGAGGGCGCTACCCTGTATGATGGTCTGCGGGTAGAGGTCAGGGATAATATTCTGGTGGGTACGTTGGATCCCTCTGTCGTTTTGCAGCCGGGACAGGGGCTTACTGTGCGCATGGAACTGCCGGACGGTTACTTTATGTATCGCCCGGAATTTCCGCTGGGAGCAGTGTCATCTATGGTTATGGTTACTCTTGCCATGGCGCTGGCTTTTGTGCTTTGGCATTTTTATGGGAAGGATGATCCGGTGGTGGAAACCATTGAATTTCATCCACCTGCGGCACTGAACAGTCTGGAAACGGCATTGGCATATAAAGGTGAGGTAGACGGGGAGGATGTTGTGTCTCTGATCGTTTATCTGGCGGATAAAGGATATCTGAGTATTGCAGAGGCTGGCAAAGGTGATTTTATTTTGCGGAAAGTAAGAGAATATGACGGAACAAATAAGGTAGAGCGGATGTTTTTTTACGCCCTGTTTATGAACAGGGATTTTGTGACGAAAGCTGATTTGAAAAATACCTTTTATAAGACGGTAAATAAGATTACTCGAATAATGAATTCCAAGAGAAACAGCCATATCTTATTTTATGAAAATTCAACCAATAAAGATTGGATTTTAATTCTGATGGCAATAGGTTCTTTGATGTTGTCCCTGTATCATCCGCTGATGGAGGCAACAGGAAGTATCTATACTTCCCTTATGACATCAGGAATCGCAGGGATCATCTTAACGATTGTTATGCGTGCTTTGATGAGGCCGGGGAAGTGGTATCAGAAAGCCTATCTTGTCCTATGGTCTTTTGCCTTTCTGGGAGGATCGTGTTCTGTCTTTGTGATCCAGGGGTTGCTCTATGCGGATCCGATCTACTGTTTTGCCAGTGCGTATGGGATCTTGGGCTGCCTGGTTATCCTGTTTTTTAAGCATTATATGCCGAAACGAACGGATTATGGAAACCGAATTCTGGGTTATCTTCAGGGGTTCCGGGAGTTCTTGCAGACAGCGGAGAAAGACCGTTTGGAAACATTGGTGGAAGAGGATCCAAAGTATTTTTATTCGATTTTGCCTTATACCTATGTGCTTGGGGTATCGGAAAAGTGGATGAATAAATTTGAATCCATTGCCATGGAACCACCGGAATGGTATCATAGTTCCCATCATACAGCGTTTCATATGGCAAGTTTCCAACGTTCCATGAATCAGACAATGAAAGCGGCGAATACAGCAATGAATTCTTCTCCCGGCGGTGGCGGAGGACACGGCGGTGGAGGACACAGTGGTGGCGGCCATGGCGGTGGCGGCGGCGGTTCGTGGTAGAGGATTATATCATGAAAAATATCATAGAAATGAAGGATATTCATAAGTTTTACCAAAATGGAAAAGAACCACTGGAAGCCTTAAAGGGAGTTTCCTTTGCCTTACGAAAGGGTGAAATCCTGGCAATTATGGGAAGTAGTGGATCTGGTAAGAGTACACTATTACATATTATTGGTGCGATGGACAGGGCGGATCAGGGTGAGATTTATTTGAATGGAACATGGGAAGAAAACTATGGGGTAGAAACTGATGCGACCAGGATCCGCGCTGAAAATATTGGCTTTATTTTTCAGTCTTTTCATTTGATACAGGATTTTACGGTGGAAGAAAATGTATCTGTGCCTCTTATCCTCGCCGGAGAGAAGAGTACAGAAATTCAAAAGCGTACCAGGGAGATTCTGGCAATGGTGGGATTGTCAGATAAGGAAAGGAATCCGGTGACCGATCTATCCGGAGGAGAACAACAAAGAGTTGCCATTGCAAGAGCCTTGATTAATCACCCAAAGATCTTATTGGCCGATGAGCCGACGGGAAATCTTGATTGCAATACGGCATATGAAATTATGCAGATATTTCTGGATTTGAAAGAAAAAAACGGACAGAGTACGATTTTGGTAACGCATGATCCCACCATTGCAAATTATGCAGATCGAATCTTATTTTTACAGGATGGCCGTATTTTTGGGGAATACGAGAATCATGGAAAAAAGGATTCTATGGATGAAATTCTAGCAGCGTTTAGAGAATCACAAAAACTGGCAAACAGGTAAGGAAGGATACAATGCTTAAATTATGCCGAATGGGAATGGTTTTTTTAAAGAATAGCAAAATGTTGACCTTTTCTGCATTTTTAAGCATTTTTTTTGCATGTTTTTTGAGCATCAGTATGTTTCAGCTCTCAAGTAGTGCGGAAAAAGCTTTTGAGCAGCAGGTATTAAAGGAAAAAGGAGACTTTGATATCCAGGTAACCAAGGAAAGTGGTGAGGCGTTTACCAATGAAGAAGTAGAATTTATCAAAAATACTGCGGGAGTAGCGAATGTTACGTCGGGTTATTGGACGCTGGAGATCGAGGATCTCTACCTCGTTGGTGTGGTGGATGATAAGATGAATAAGAGTTTCTATCAGTATTCCAAAAATATCAATGGGGATGATATTGTGATTACTGCCTCTCTTGGGCGTCGTCTGGATAAGCAAGAGGGAGAGATCCTTTCACTGGGAGGAAAAGATTTCAGAATATGCGAAGTCCTGAAAGATAACCCTATGGCTGGCAATAAGATGCCTACAGTGATTATGGATTTGACGCAGTTGCAGAAGTTACTTGGAAATCAGGATATGGAACAGGTAAATTATTTGCTTTTGCAATGCAAAGAAGATGTTCTTCGAGAGGCTGTTGTTCATAGTATCCAAAATTATCATCCAGGATTACAGGCATACGATGCAGCAATGAATGAAGAGTTCAACAAAATGTTGGCAATCGTAAAGGGGATGATTACTACTTTATTTGTCATTGTGATTATTGTGAGTGGGCTGTTTGTATTAAGTATCTTTCAGGAATATATGCGTAAATATAGAAAAGATATGGCAGTGATTCGTACCGTGGGAGGAAAACAATGGCAGGTAAGTATCCTATTTTTCTCGATGTCTTTGGCAATCAGTACCATGGGATGTCTTGCGGGAGCTGGCGCCTGTGCGCTGTTTTCGGGAGTATTACTGAATTGGTTTAACGAAAGGATGCAGTTGTTTCCCGGAACCGTTGTGATCAATTGGAAAGTGTTATGGAATATGACATTGGCGGTATTTTTGCTGTTCCATGGTTTTGTCATGTGTGTCTTTACTTTTGGACAGAGGGTATTGCCAATCCAGATATTTCAGGAAACCTCTACAGGATTGCGAAGAAAGAAGAAAGGAAACCGTTTCCTGGAATGGCGAAAACTGATAGGAACGGAGGGGTATCTGGGAATAAAGCTCATGATACCAAAATTCTGGCAGAATTTTATGATTATTTTTATTATTGCTCTGATTACAACCTTGGCTTATACAGGACAGGCATCCATGAAGTTATTAGAAGCAAATAACACTAGTTATTATTATGGTCTTATGCAGGGAAAATCAGCTTATGTGACAATGAATACAGATCGCCCTATGACGCTTTCTTATGTCAAGCAGTTAGAGGAAAGATTTCAGTCAGTATCAGATCGTTGCTATACTATCTTTGGCGAGTTTTCTGTTCATGCGAAGAAAGATGATTCCATATGGGGATTTTCGGTTGCTGATTTAGAAGAACTACCGGATATGCTATCCGTGAAGGTATGGAAAGACTTAAAAAAAGTTCCCAAAAAGCAGAGAATTATTCTGGAAGAGTCTGTGGCAGAACAGAAGGGGTATCAGTTAGGAGATACCGTATCCATTGATTCCGATTGGTTCGGTGGGAGAAAAGACTTTATTTTGGTGGAAATGGTAGAAGAAGATACCTTATATCAATGGGATCATAGTGCTATTCTTGACTGGGATAACCTATGCCAGATGGATTTGGAGGAAGAGGAGAGTGGGTGTCAGGTTGATGTTTATTTAGATGGCGATAAAGACAAAATAAAAGAGAAATTTTATCAGTTAGAAAAAGAACATAGAGATTGTCAGTGGTATCTCTATGAGGAGATTATGGAACAATCGGAGATCATCTCCAGGCAACGAACGGCAATGATTGAGGTGGTTATTTTCATTTTGATTCTCATTGCTGGAATTGGCTGGCTTAATTCTGCCAAGGGAATGTTAGTCGCAAGAAAAGAGGAATATCGAATTCTTCGATTGCTTGGTGCAACGGCAAAACGAGTACGAAAGATCTGTTGGATACAAGTGTGGAGCTATATGGTTTCTGGCATTATTTTGGGTGTCATTCTTGGAATGGTGGTTGTGTATCTTTTGTGGAATTCCCATTTAAATGCAAATGTTACGATTTCAATATACTGGGAAAATATTCTTGGAATTGTCATGTATTTATTCCTATTGTCCCTATTTCTGAAGCCGACGATAGATGGAAAATATTTGTAAGTTAATTTAGTTTTTATGTCCTTTAAAAAGTTACTCCCCAGGCGATGATTCACCTGGGGAGTTCTTAAACTACTTATTGGTTCTATTACGCATTACCGTTTGATAACGATAAACTGATGGTTCTGGAGTGTGCCGAGAAATGTTACCACACGGTCCAACATTCGGTCTTCTTCACCGGGAAACTGTTCTTTCATCGCCATAATGATATCATATACGGTGTTTTTGCCGTCCATCAGATTCCAGAGTGCCGTCCCATATGCATCGAGGGAAATATGGCTTACCTTTGGTTTGTGCCAGAATTTCTGGGCAATCCGATGGTGCAGTCCCTTGTTTTCTACATCAATCACGACAATGCCGTCCTCTCCCTGGCGCCAGGGGCGACTGGGAGAGGGAATAAATACCGTATCCATATAATTTGGAGCGAGCTTTTTTTTCTTACCCATATTTTTTAAGCCTCATTCTTTTTCTTCGTGTGAAGAGAGAAATAGAAGATTGTTGCCAGCAGAAGAAGGAAGAATACAACGCCGCCTGCGTTTCCAAGTGGCGTATCCAATTTGATCAAATCTGCCGGTGTATTACCGCCTTTTAATGGTATCACAGCAAATACGGCAAGCAGGATACCGATCAAGCCTTCCCCGGCGATCAGGCCGGAGCTGTACAGCACGCCTCTGTCGATGACATCTTTGTTTTCTTCGTTGCTTTTCCCTGATTTATTCCACTCTAAGAACCAGCGGATCATGCCACCGATAAAAATCGGTACAGAAAGGTAGATCGGCAGATACAGTCCAATGGCGATTGGCAGCACAGGCAGTCCAAGCACTTCGATGACTACTGCGATAAAGATACCGCAGAATACCAGTCCCCAGGGGAGAGTGCCACCCATAACACCTTCCACTACTAATTTCATCAGGGTAGCCTGGGGTGCCGGAAGCTGTTGCTCACCAAATCCCCAAGCTGCATTCAGCAGATACATAACACCGCCGATCGCAAGGGCAGATACCAGTGCACCCACCAGTTCGCCGATCTGCTGGCGTATTGGGGTAGCGCCAACGATATATCCGGTTTTCAGATCCTGGGAGGTATCTCCTGCCATTGCTGCTACGATACAGATTACGGTACCAATGCAGATTGCGGATGCCATGCCTTCATATCCTGTCTTCCCGGTGGCTTTCAGTATCGCCGTAGCGATCAGCAACGTGGCGATCGCCATTCCCGATACCGGGTTATTGGAGGAACCGACCAGTCCCACCATACGGCTGGACACCGTGGCGAAGAAAAACCCGAATACAACGATGATCAGCGCACCAATCAGGCTGACCGGAACAGACGGCAGCAGCCAGATCACAAGGGCGATCACGAGGGCGCCGCCCATGACGACAGGCAGCGGCAGATCTTTATTCGTTCTGAGTTCGGTGTCATTCTTGTGCCCGAAGCCTTTCACTGCTTTGGTAAATGTTTTAATAATCGTTGGCATGGATTTGACCAGACTGATGATTCCGCCGGCGGCCACGGCCCCGGCGCCGATATAACGGATATAAGAACTCCAGATACCGGAAGCGCCCAGAGCAGAGATCGGCTTGGTACCCGGTGCCATAACTATGTCCCCACCAAAGAGACTGATCAGCGGGATTATGACAAACCAGCCCAGCACACCACCGGCAAACATATAGGAGGCAATTTTTTTACCGCATATAAATCCAACGCCTGCCAATGCCGGAAGCACGTCCGCGCCAAAACCAGCACGAAGCGGTTTGACCTCCCATGCCACCTCGGAAGGGAACAGACAGAAACCGTCAGCAATCAATTTATACAAGGCAGAAATTCCCAGTCCGGAAAATACAACTTTTGATTTGTCTCCGCCGCTTTCTCCAGCAAGCAGAACTTCTGCACATGCTGTTCCTTCTGGAAAGGGCAGCACACCATGTTCTTCCACGATCAATGCCGTTCGCAGCGGCACCATAAACAAAACGCCAAGCAGACCGCCGCACACAGCGATCACGGATATTTCCAAAAAAGAGGGAGCGGAAATTGCTTCACTTTCTGCCGCCCACATAAACAGTGCCGGAAGGGTAAAGATCGCACCTGCCGCCAAAGATTCTCCAGCAGAACCGATGGTCTGCACCATATTATTTTCCAGAATATTGTCCCGTCTTAATACAAAACGGATCAAGCCCATCGAGATCACTGCCGCCGGAATCGAAGCTGACACAGTCATCCCTACACGCAAGCCAAGATAGGCGTTCGCCGCCCCAAATACAACCGCCAGAATAATCCCGAGGATCAGGGATACCAGTGTCATTTCCGGTACAACCTTGTCAGCAGGGATAAATGGCTTAAATTCTTTTTTTTCACCCATATTCTCTACACCTTTCTTTTAGTAATATTTCAAACCCTATTGTATAGTATATCACAAAGCGGACGAATACAAAAGGAAAAAAATTTTTGTCTCGTTACGTTTGAATATTGGTAAAAACTGTGATAATATGAAAAGTAGTATAACAGTACGCAAAGGAAAAATCACAACCACCGGCTATTGGTGGTTGTGATTTTAATAGCGTGTTCTCTTTATTGGTGTAAATCGGTCGTATAATCTGGCTTTCAACCTCTAAAAGCCTTGATTTTACGGTACTTACTTCTCGATACTTTTCATCGTCGGGAACAGAAGTACGTCCCGAATTGCCGGACTGTTCGTCATCATCATTACCATACGGTCAATCCCAAATCCAATACCACCGGTTGGAGGCATACCGATCCGCAAGGCATTGAGGAAATCTTCATCCGTATGGTTTGCTTCCGCATCCCCGGCCGCAAATGCTTTTTCCTGGGCTTCAAAGCGTTCTTTTTGGTCGATCGGATCATTTAGCTCGGAATAGGCATTGGCCATTTCCCAGCCATTCATAAAGAATTCAAACCGTTCTACATAATCAGGGTTTTCCGGTTTCTTTTTCGTCAATGGGGAGATCTCAATCGGATGATCCATGACAAACGTCGGTTGAATCAAATGTTCCTCCACATATTCTTCAAAGAACAGATTCAAGATATCGCCTTTGGTATGTCGATCCTCAAATTCAAGGTGGTGTTCCTTTGCCAATTTTTTTGCTGCTTCTGTATCTGCCACTTCATTGAAATCGACATTGGCATATTTTTTCACGGCGTCTACCATGGTAATGCGCTCAAACGGTTTTGAGAGATCCATTTCGTGCTCACCATAGGTTAAGATCTCCGATCCGGTTACTTCTCTGGCAACGTGACGGTATAGGTTTTCGGTCAGATCCATCATTCCATGGTAGTCGGTATAGGCTTGATAGAGTTCCATTAAAGTGAACTCTGGGTTATGCCTGGTATCCAGTCCTTCGTTTCGGAATACTCTGCCGATTTCATAGACGCGTTCCATACCGCCCACGATCAGGCGCTTGAGATAGAGCTCCAGGGAGATACGCAGTTTCAGGTCTTCATTTAATGCATTGAAATGCGTTTCGAATGGCCTGGCTGCGGCTCCACCGGCATTGGATACTAACATTGGGGTTTCTACTTCCATGAACCCCTGTCCGTCCAGATAGCGGCGGATACTGCTTAAAATCTTAGATCTCTTGATAAAGGTGTCTTTGACGTCCTCATTCATAATCAGATCAACGTATCTCTGGCGATAGCGGGTATCTGTATCGGTCAGGCCGTGATATTTTTCCGGCAGAATCTGCAGGCTCTTGGAGAGCAGGGTAACTTCCTCAGCGTGGATAGAAATTTCACCGGTTTTGGTAGTAAAGACTTTTCCCCGGATGCCTAAGATATCTCCGGCATCGTATTTTTTGAAGTCTTTGTATGAGTCTTCTCCAATGTCATCCCTGGCAACATATGCCTGGATTTTGCCCTGTAAATCCTGGATATTACAAAAAGATGCTTTTCCCATGACACGCTTAAACATCATTCGTCCTGCAATGGATACTTCTGTGCCTTCCAGGGAATCATACTGATCCCGGATTTCCTGGGAATGATGTGTCACATCGTATTTCGTAATAATAAACGGATCTTTGCCCGCTTCCTGTAAGTTTGCTAATTTATCCCGTCTGACCTGCAGCAATGCGTTGATGTCTTG
The DNA here is from genome assembly GCA_947644195.1 of uncultured Clostridium sp. Classification (GTDB taxonomy): domain Bacteria; phylum Bacillota; class Clostridia; order Lachnospirales; family Lachnospiraceae; genus Butyribacter. The sequence goes on along the minus strand of CANRZB010000001.1, from coordinate 14,980 downwards.
CGATGCCTGCTGCTTCTTTTGCTGTTCTGCCACTGTAATTAACCCCTTTCTACTTTATCTCAAGAATCTGGTATTGTACCATCTCTCCGTTTGGCGTTTCTACCTCAATGGTATCTCCTGCTTTCGATCCAATCAATGCGACGCCAACCGGTGATTCATTTGAAATTTTATTTCCTAAAACATCCGCTTCCGTGGAACCTACGATTTTGTACTCCATTTCCTCGTTAAATTCCAGATCCCGGATCCGAACGGTAGAACCAATGTTGATCGCATTAGCGTCCACATCTTCACTGGTAACGATCTCCGCATTTTTCAGTATTTTCTCAATTTCTTCAATGCGGATCTCGATATCACGCTGCTCGTCTTTGGCAGCGTCATACTCTGCATTCTCGGATAAGTCTCCCTGCTCACGTGCTTCCTTGATTTTTGCGGCTACTTCTTTTCGTTTAATAACCTTGAGATCTTGTAATTCGTCCTCTAACTTTGCCAGACCTTCCTCGGTCAGGATGTTTTTCTTTTCTGCCATTTTGTTTTTCCTCCATCATTTCCATCACATAGGCAGGGAAGTCTCTGCTTTGTGATTACTTACGAAATCAACTTATTATAGCATATTACCCGCAACATGCAAATAGTTTCTCAGATCAGTCTTCCTAATGCAGTTTGGTCTGCAATAATGAGTAGGGACATTTCCTGGCTCAGTGGAAGATCGGGATCGGGCGTAACCAGGATTTCTCCGTTCTGGCGAAGGGCGATCACATTGACATTCTGCTTGTTCCGCAGATCCAGTTCCCGCAAGGAATGTCCGATCCATTCTGGGCGCATTGCGATCTCTGCCATACGAATGGTGGAGGAGATCTCAACAATATCAATGATGTTGCCGGTCAGTAATTGTCTGGCAACTCGGATTCCGGATTCCTGTTCAGGAATGATAATTTTATCGGCTCCCACTTTTTCCAAAATTCTGGTGTGAATATCGTCTTTGGATTTTGCACAGATAAATGGAACACCCGCTTCTTTACAGAAAATGGTCGCCAGAATACTGGCATCCAGGTGTCCGGTAATGGCGACGATGGCGACATCCATATTGGAAATCCCAAGTTCGTGCATGGCTTCGGCATCGCAGACATTAGCTACGACGGCCCGGGTTACAGTCGCTGAAATTTCATGGACCCGTTCCTTATCGGCGTCTACTGCCAAGACTTCTGCACCTGCCAAAGAGAGTTCGGTAGCGATGCTTTCACCAAATTTGCCCAGTCCGAAAATGATAAATGATTGATTCCGATACATGTTGTTCCATCCTTTCTATCGTTGCTAGTTCTATTTTATTATCCTACGGTAATGTTTTCTTCTGGATGCTGGATCAAAGTGCGTTTTGCCCGGTTGTTAAACAGGATTGCTAAAGAGATCGGGCCGATTCGTCCCAGGTACATGCAGAGGATGATGATGATCTTTCCGGCCAAATGCAGGCTGGATGTGAGATCTCTGGATAGACCTACCGTGCCGATGGCGCTGGTGGTTTCGTAGGCAAGGTCAAGCAGGGAGGCGTCCGGTTCAGCGATTGACATCCCTATAATGGCGATACATAGCACCAGGAAACTTACACTGGTAACCGCTAACGCTTTTTGTACCGTTTTACGAGGAATCGTCCGGCCGAAAACAACGACATGCTCCTGACCTTTTACGGTAGCTCTGGTGCTGAGTACCAGAAGGACAAATGTGGTAGTTTTAATTCCCCCGGCAGTACCGATGGAGGAGCCACCGATGAACATGAGCATGAGACAGATCATAACGGTTGATTCCTGAAGGGCCGATTGGGAAACAGTCAGAAATCCTGCTGTTCTGGTAGTGACTGACTGAAAGAAAGCCGCCAAAATTTTGCCTGGACCCGGGAGAAGTCCGATCGTACCGGGATTGTCATATTCCAGGAGAAAGACGGATAACGCACCAATCAGAAGTAAGGCGAGAGTGGTGAGAAGTACAATTTTGCTGTGAAGATGAAGTTTGCCCGGAATTTTTTTGAATGGAAGATGGGAATGTCGGTATTGTTTCCATACGGATAAAACATCCCACCAGACGATAAATCCTAAACCACCCAGGATAATGAGAAGCATAGTTACAAGATTGATCCAGGGATGGGTTAGATAATCTGCCAGACTGTTATCGCCCAGGATATCTATGCCCGCATTGCAGAAGGCGGAGACAGAGTGGAACAGGGAATACCAGGAACCTCTAGCGATCCCATACCGGGGAATGAAGACCAGGCTGTAACAGATTGCGCCGATCAGTTCGACAAAGAAGGTGCCCAAGAAAATTTTTCGGAGGAACTTGACCAGCCCGACCAGGGTATCCAGGTTAAGGGCATCCTCCAGCAAGATTCGGTCTTTCAATGTGATTTTTCTACCAATGACCATCATAATACCGGTGGTGAAGGATATGATACCCAGACCGCCTAACTGGATCAGTAGCAGGATGACTATTTTACCGAACAGGCTCCAATGTAGATAGGTAGGAACGGTTACTAATCCTGTCACGCATACGGAAGAGGTGGCAGTAAAAAGAGCGTCGATCGGTGGGGTAACGGTTCCAGATGCAGAGGAGCAGGGCAGAATCAGTAAAAAAGTGCCCAGTAAAATCGCACATAAAAATCCCAGGGCAATAATCTGGGTAGTGGATAAATTGCGTTGTAATGATTTCATTTAGAATCGAGTTCACTTTCTATTTTAAGTCCCAGAGGACTATGGATTTCCGAACCGTATTATAAAATAAATTTAGGAAAAAGACAATAGACAGACTTTTAGGGTTCTATTTTTACTATTCCCGTTTTTTCTATTTTGATAGTGCGCCAGAAAAGAAGAATTTGACTTTTGGAAAAAGTTATGTATAATAGTTGGAAGATCGCTAGGGGAGCCTGCGTAAGAAACCGAAAGGTTTTATAGAAGGCTGAGAAATCGAAAGATTGACCCTCGGAACTTGATCCGGTTGATACCGGCGGAAGGAAGCGCATACAAGAGAGCGTAAAATCTTTGGATGCATTTCCAAAGATTTTTTCTGTTTAGAGAATCGACGGAAAGAGCAGCGATAACATGTTCACAAGAGATGACCGGAAGACAGGCTGAGCCGTTTACAGGTCAGGAAAAAGAATGGAGGAAAAACAATGAATGCAAGTGTAGCGATTCAGGTATTACCCAATGTAACAGAAGATGAGGAAGTGATTCGTATTGTGGACGAGGTCATTGCGTATATTAAGAGCTTTGGTCTGTCCACCTATGTAGGGCCCTTTGAGACAACGATCGAGGGAGAGTATGACCAGCTGATGGAGATCGTAACGGGATGCCAAAAGGTTGCCATGGCAGCCGGAGGATGTAACCAGGTTTCTACGTATGTCAAGATTGTTTATAAGCCGGAAGGCGAGGTATTGACCATTGAGAAAAAAGTTTCGAAACATCATTGATTATTGTATTCCGTTGACGGCGATTGCAGTTTTGCTGTTGTTCTGGCAGATGATGCATATGGTAGGCGTGCTGCCGGAGTATATGCTTCCGTCGCCGACGGAGGTGGTAGGTGCCTTTGTAGAGGATTTTCCACTGCTGATGCAACACGTCTGGGTTACTTTGTGGGAGGCGTTTGCAGGTCTGGCGATCGGTATTGGGCTGGGTTTTCTGGCGGCGTTTCTGATGGAATACTGCCATGTGATTTACCGAGCCCTGTATCCTCTGCTAGTCATTACCCAGACCGTACCCACGGTGGCCATCGCCCCGCTTTTGGTACTATGGTTGGGATATGGAACTGCTCCCAAAATTACATTAGTCGTCATCGTGACCTTTTTTCCGATTGCGGTGGGGCTGTTGGATGGATTTCGGGAAGCCGATCCCGATGCGGTTCGGTTGATGCAGGCAATGGGGGCCTCCAGGTTGCAGATCTTCCGTCATATCAAGCTGCCGGGAGGGTTAAGCCATTTGTTTGCCGGAGTGCGGATCTCGGTTTCCTATGCGGTGGTAGGAGCGGTAATTTCGGAATGGTTAGGAGGATTCCAGGGTCTGGGTGTATATATGACCAGAGTAAAGAAATCCTATGCCTACGATAAAATGTTTGCTGTTATTTTCCTGATTACAGCGTTAAGCCTGCTTCTGATGAAAGCGGTGGATTGGTTGCAAAGGGCGGTTATGCCATGGAAACAGCTGGAAGAAAAGAAATGAGCCAGGGAGTTGTGGTTCGAAAAAATAGGTAATTGAGTGAAAAACAGGAGGAAAGTACATTGAAAAATAAAAGATGGATGAAATTCTTATGTGTCGTGATGGCCGTTGCATTATGCGGATGTGGGGCAGATCAGGGAAAGAAAGATACTGCATCGGACCGCTCGGCAGATCATAAAAATACGGAGATTACTATGGTTTTAGACTGGACCCCGAATACGAATCATACCGGTCTATATGTTGCGGAAGAGAAAGGATATTTTGCGGATGCCGGACTGAAGGTATCGATCGTACAGCCGCCGGATGGCGGGGCAACCGATATGGTGGCTTCTGGCGGTGCAGAGTTCGGCGTGGATTTCCAGGATACTCTTGCCGCTGCTTTTGGCAGTGAGAATCCGTTGCCGATCACGGCAGTTGGTGCGGTATTACAGCATAATACTTCTGGCCTGGTTTCCTTAAAGAAAACAGGAATTGACCGTCCCGGAAAATTGGAAGGACATAGTTATGCCACCTGGGATTCTCCGATTGAGCAGGCGGTACTTAAAAATGTTGTGGAAGAAGATGGAGGAGATTTTGGTAAGGTTAATCTGATCTCTACCTATGTAGAGGATATTATCGCTGGTTTAAATGCAGACATTGAAAGTGTATGGATTTATCATGGCTGGGATGGGATCAAACTGGAATTGGAAAAGATAGAGACAAATTATCTGCCGTTTGCGGAAATGAATCCGGTGTTTGACTATTATAGTCCGGTCATCATTGCCAATGATACTTTTTTGAAGGAGAAGCCGGATGTGGCAAAGTCTTTCTTGGCTGCTGCACAAAAAGGGTATGAATTTGCGGCAGAGCATCCGCAGGAAGCAGCAGATATTTTGTTAAAAGCTGCGCCGGAATTAGATGAAACACTAGTAAAACGCAGCCAGGAATATCTCAGTGGGCAGTATCTGGCTGAAGCGGAGCACTGGGGAATGATTGATTCCAGCCGTTGGAACCGGTATTATGCCTGGTTGAATGAAAAGAAGTTGGTGGAACATGAAATTCCTGAAAATGCAGGTTTTGATAATTCTTATCTGCCGGAAGCAACCAAATGATGGGGGAATGGAATGAAACTGGAAGTAAAAAAGGTTTCTGCCGCTTTTGGCAGCAAACAAGTCCTGGAAAATATCCAGATCCATCTGGCGCAGGGGGAGTTGGTTAGTCTGTTAGGTGCCAGTGGAGTGGGTAAGACGACATTGTTTCATATTATTGCTGGTTTGCTGGAGCCTGCATCCGGGTCAGTCTGGCTTGAGGAGGAGAATATTACCGGCAGACCGGGGAAGATCAGTTATATGCTTCAGAAAGATATGTTGTTTCCCTACAAAACGGTATTGGATAATGTTTCCCTGCCGTTACGGATCCGGGGCGTAAAGAAACAGGCCGCCAGACAGGAGGCGAAACGGTATTTCAAAGAATTTGGGCTGGAAGGCTATGAGGCGAAATATCCTGCGCAGCTTTCCGGTGGAATGAAACAGCGGGCAGCGTTACTTCGTACTTATCTGTTTTCTGGTGAGGTTGCACTCTTAGATGAGCCATTCAGTGCCTTGGATACCATGACAAAAAGTGCCATGCACCATTGGTATCTGGATGTGATGGAGCGGATTCATCTATCTACGTTATTGATTACCCATGATATTGACGAGGCGATTTTGTTGTCTGACCGGATCTATATTCTGTCCGGGCAGCCGGGACAGATTCGAGAGGAAATTCAAATAGAACAGAAAAAACCACGAGATCCGTCATTTTTGCTGACGGAAGAATTTCTGGACTATAAAAAGCGGATTATGGAATTGATATAATGAATTCTTGCAATTCTCCCTGATAAAAAGAGCAAGTTTTTTGTAACCTTTCTGTTTTTGAAGGTACTAATCTATGTGATCACAAATGATTCTGCTGCAGAGTTAGGAGACACATGGAATTAGTTGTTCAAAACAGAAAGGATTTTTTATGCAAGATAAGCAAAAGGAATATTGTGTTTTGATTGAAGAATTATTGCCGTTGTATCAGGAGCACAATATTGGGAAAGAGACGGAGAAAATTATCAAAGATCATCTGGAGAATTGCCCTGCCTGTCAAAAGAAAAATAAAGAGATAGCAGCCTGGTATTCACAGAAAATAAGAAAAACAGAGGTGTCATTATCTGGAGAGGAAAGCGAGGAGAGGGGAAGGTATCAAGCTGTTTCCAAAAGATTGAAAAAAAGAAAGGTGCGGAATATCTGTTTAGGGATTTTGTTGACGGTTAGCCTGTTTCTTGCCTATCAGATGAGTTTTCAAGATTTGATCATGGCAGGGGATAATATGGAACCTAAAATTGTGAATGGGGATCACTGTTTAGTTTCCAAGCTTTCTTACCTCCTGCATGGCCCTCGGCGAGGGGATATTGTTATGTTACAAATGGATTCCGGTCAGCTGTATGGTTTATACCGGGTTGTAGGAATTCCGGGAGATGTGATTGAAATAAAAAAAGGGCAGTTATCTGTCAATGGAAGCATTGATCCACGTTATGATGGAATCGGTGCAACGGAAAGTTATCAAAAAAATCCGGAGAATTTGAAATTGACTGTCCCGAAAAATCAATATTTTTTCCTGGGAGACCAGTATGAGATCTCTTATGACAGTCGATATGTTGGCTGTGCTGGCCGTGAGGATATTATCGGAAAGTATATTCTGACCTCAAAGCTGCCGAAGCTGGGTGTTGATTCCAGCGTGATAGATGCGACAGAGGAGGATGGACCAGATGCAATGAATCAACAGTAATCGGTACATTTTTATGCTTCCTTTCTTTCACAGGAAGGAATGATTTGACTGGAGCTTACTGAGGGGATACGATGAATAGAATAGAACAGGATTTTGAATCTTTGTATGAAAAATATTATCAGGATATCTTGTATTTTTTGCTCAAATGGAGCAATGGGGACTATCCACTGGCAGAGGAACTGACCCAGGAAACTTTTTTTCAGGTCTTTCTATCCCTGCATCGGTATCGGGGAGATTGTAGTGTGAAGACATGGATCTGCCAGATTGCCAAAAATGTATCCTATAAATATTTTTCTAGAAAGACCAGGGAAATTCCCTGGGAGCAGCCATTATTGCAGGACAGTGGAGGAATTGCGTCCACGGAAGAAACTGTTTTGCACAGGGAGGAAAGGAACGCACTGCGTATGGCAATCCGCAGGTTGGGGAAAAAGTATCGGGATGTCATGATTTATCGGGTGTATTTCGAGCTTTCCTATCAGGAGATCGGACAAATTCTTCGAATCTCAGAAAATTCTGCCAAGGTAATTTATTACCGGGGGCGGAAAAAATTAGAGGAGGTCTTAAGGAGAAAATAAGTTTGTGCCACAGTTAAGCAAAGCTTAACTGTTAGAGGATGGCATATCGGGAAGGGTGACAGAATAATATCCCCCTATTTTCCAGATTAGATATCATGGGAAATAGGGGGACGTCTGTTTTAATTTCCTTTAAATTTTGATTCACAGTAGATACAGCGGTAGATTCGTTTTTCTCGGTCAGTCAGCTTAAAGGAATGGGCCAATTCCTGTTCAATCGAGGTAATGCACCGGGGATTTCTACATTTAATTATGCCAGTCACGGTTTCTGGAGGGGACAATTTTTTCTTTTCTACAATTTCATTATCCCGGATGATGTTAATCGTGATCTTATGATCCAATACTCCCAGTACATTTAAATCAATATCAAGAGGGCCTTCAATTTTTATGATATCTTTTTTTCCCATCTTATTACTGCGGGCATTTTTAATAATAGCAACCGAGCAATCCAATTTTTCTAAATTCAGATAGTCATATATTTTCATAGCGCCGCCAGCCTGGATATGGTCAATGACGATGCCTTCTTTCAATCCACCGATGTTTAACATACTACATCCTCCAATCCTAATAATGTCATCATTAACGCCATACGTACATAGACGCCATATTTTGCCTGCAAAAAGTACACTGCTCTTGGGTCGCTGTCTACTTCCGTGGAGATCTCATTGACACGGGGCAGTGGGTGTAGGACATACATATCTTCCTTGGCAAAGCGCATCTTTGCGGCATCTAAGATAAAGCTGTCTTTTAAGCGGATATAATCTTCTTCGTTGAAGAAACGTTCCCTTTGCACTCTGGTCATATACAGGATATCCAGATCCGGCATATGTTTCTCTAACTCGTTTGTCTCGATAAAATCAATGTTGCCGTCAACGAGCACTTCCTGGCGAAGATAGTCCGGGATACGCAGTTCATCCGGGGAAATTAACACAAAACGGATCCCTGGGTAGCGCACCATGGCGTTGATCAGAGAATGTACCGTGCGGCCGAATTTCAAATCTCCGCACATACCGATGGTCAGATGGTCAAGACGTCCTTTCAAGGTCTGGATCGTGATGAGATCGGTCAGTGTCTGGGTTGGATGGTTATGTCCGCCATCGCCTGCATTGATGACCGGGATCCCGGAATGCATGGCTGCTACGGTCGGAGCACCTTCTTTGGGATGGCGCATCGCACAGATATCCGCATACGAGGAGATGACGCGAATGGTATCTGCCACGCTTTCCCCTTTGGCGGCAGAACTGGAATCGGCAGAAGAAAAACCAAGCACGCTGCCTCCCAGGTTCAGCATAGCAGCTTCAAAACTGAGACGGGTTCGGGTGCTTGGTTCATAAAATAAAGTAGCAAGTTTTTTTCCATCGCATACATGGGAATATTTCGAGGGGTCTTTCATAATACGCTGCCCAAGAGATAGGATTTGGTCTAACTCTTCCGGCGAAAGATCTAAGGGACTGATTAAATGCTTCATGTGATACCTCCGTTGTAAGTTCATTTCATAGTCGCTTAGCAGTTATTTTACTACAAGTTCGTTGCAGGTGCAATGTATTTTGCGTTTAACGCCCCATTTTTTCCGTTCTCTGCAAGCGTTTCTTGCTTTTCGATCTCGCTATGATATAATTGATATACCGTCGGTTGTGATCTTTACAATGATCAGGGGGATTGAAAGAGAGAGATGCCAGCTTATTTTTCTGTAGAAATTGATTGTGACAGAGAGAATATTTATGGAAATTTGGTTTCTGATTTTTGTAAATCATTGGAACGTGTAGGATTCCTATTTTTAAGCGGATTTTACGGTTTTGAAAAGGAATCCTTGGAACGTATCATAGCATGGAATCAAAAGAAATTAGAAAGTAATTTTGTGCTTGGATATTCGGAACATTATTCTCATGATTATAGGCAAATTTGCTTTGCGTATGAGGGATTTTCAGAAGTAAGGGTATTTATGCTTAACGATAGGAAAAAGAAAGTGTTTTCTTTTCATATCATTTTTCCAGAACATGATTTTATCAGATTCGAGGAGGGGAAGAGGCGATACCATGATCAAAGGCTTCATAAAATAACAACGCTTATGCGGGAAATTTGGATGCTGCCATTTGTGGGTATGATACAGACGTCGTTAGAATTATCAGCGGGCAGTGTTTCGATGGATGAAATCAGGAATGGTGCAATTCCCTCCATCGAACCGGTAGCTATCATACCGGAAGATTTGTTGCATTGTGAATTTGATGAAGGAGTAATTATTTCTAAGATGGCTAGAAAGGGTGTCTTTATACAGAAAAAAGAGGGGATTTTTTAGGCAGATAGAAAGGGGATTAAGAGGGGGTGTAATGAGAAATGATATCATGCGAGAAGGAGAAAACGATGACGAAAAAACAACGTGCAAAGGCGATCATAGAGCGCCTGCGAGAGGCGTATCCAGAGGCAGACTGTACATTAGAAGACCGGGAAGCGTGGAAATTGTTGGTAAGTGTGCGGCTGGCAGCGCAGTGTACCGATGCCAGAGTAAACCAGATTGTGCCGAAACTCTATGAGAAATTCCCGGATGTGGATGCGTTAGCGGAAGCGGCAGTGGAGGAAATTGAAGAGATTGTCCGACCGTGTGGGCTCGGCAAAAGTAAGGCGCGAGATATCAGTGCCTGTATGAAGATGCTTCGGGATGAATTTGGCAGCCAGGTGCCAGAGGATTTTGATGCCTTGTTGCGTCTGCCCGGTGTGGGGCGGAAAAGCGCCAATCTAATTATGGGTGATGTATTTGGGAAACCTGCGATTGTTACGGATACCCACTGTATCCGTCTGGTTAATCGGATGGGGCTGGTGGATGGAATCCGGGATCCTAAAAAAGTGGAAATGGAACTGTGGAAACTGATTCCCCCGGAGGAGGGGAGCGCTTTCTGCCATAGATTAGTCTATCACGGCAGAGACGTCTGTTCTGCCCGGACGAAGCCAAACTGTGAAGGGTGCTGTTTACAGGATCTATGTAAGAAGAAACTGTAAATACGGGGCATAGACAAATAATTAAGATTGTGTTACTATGGTACATGCAATGGCGCACTGGAGAGTATTCTTAGTGCGCTCACCTTTTGTAATATGATAGGAACTTATCCAAGGAGGACTCGTATGATTAAACTATATGACAATGGTGTCTATCTCGTTCACGGAACGGATATTATTGAAGATACCGCTGAAGCTGCAAAGGAACTGCAGGCAAAGACCGGTAACGCTGCTCCTGCAAAAGAGGAGGCTGCGAAAGGAACTATGGCGTACCGCATTTTGGAAGCGCACAATACATCCGGTAATATGGAAAATCTGCAGATTAAATTTGATAAATTGACTTCCCATGACATTACTTTTGTGGGAATTATTCAGACCGCCAGAGCTTCGGGACTGGAAAAATTTCCGGTGCCGTATGTATTAACGAATTGTCACAACAGTTTATGTGCCGTGGGCGGAACGATCAATGAGGATGACCATATGTTTGGTCTGTCCTGTGCCAAGAAATATGGCGGCATGTATGTACCACCGCATCAGGCAGTGATCCATCAGTTTGCCAGGGAGATGTTAGCCGGCGGCGGTAAGATGATTCTGGGTTCCGATTCCCATACCCGATATGGTGCTTTGGGAACCATGGCGATGGGAGAAGGTGGGCCAGAGTTAGTAAAACAGCTGTTAAGCCGTACCTATGATATTGCAAAGCCGGATGTGGTAGCGATCTATTTGACAGGCAAGCCACAGAAGGGTGTGGGGCCGCAGGATGTGGCTTTAGCGATTATCGGTGCGGTATTCCAGAATGGTTATGTCAAAAACAAGGTCATGGAATTTGTGGGGCCGGGTGTAGCAAATCTGTCAGCGGATTTCCGTATCGGTGTGGATGTTATGACGACGGAAACCACCTGTCTGTCCTCTATCTGGACAACGGACGAGCAGATCCGTGAATTTTATGAGATCCATAAACGTCCAGAGGAGTATCAGGAGTTAAAACCGGAGGCAGTTGCTTATTATGATGGTATGGTTACGGTGGATCTGTCAGAGATCAAACCAATGATTGCGATGCCGTTCCATCCAAGTAATGTTTATACGATTGAGGAATTAAATGCCAATCTGATGGATATTTTGGATGATGTGGAGAAAAAAGCGGCAATTAGCCTGGATAATAATGCCATTCAGTACACGTTAAAAGATAAAGTTCGCCATGGAAAATTATATGTGGAACAGGGAGTTATTGCTGGCTGTGCCGGCGGCGGATTTGAGAACGTATGTGATGCAGCGGATATTCTGCGTGGAAAGAATATCGGTGCCGATGAATTTTCTCTGAGTGTTTATCCTTCCAGCCAGCCGGTATTTATGGAACTGGTGAAAAATGGAGCGATTGCGGATCTGATGGCAACGGGAGCCACGGTGCGTTCTGCGTTTTGTGGTCCATGCTTTGGCGCCGGGGATGTGCCGCCGAATAACGGTTTATCCATTCGTCATTCTACCCGTAATTTCCCGAACCGTGAGGGTTCTAAGGTAACCAACGGACAGATTGCTTCCGTCGCTTTAATGGATGCTCGTTCGATTGCGGCAACGGCTGCAAACCAAGGATATCTGACAGCGGCTACCGACATTGATGTAGACTATCAGAAACCGAAATATTTCTTTGACAGTACGATTTATGAGAACCGTGTCTATGATGGAGTGGGCAAGGCAGATCCTTCGGTAGAGATCAAATTTGGCCCGAATATCAAAGACTGGCCGGAGATGTCCGCATTAACGGACAACATGGTATTGAAAGTGGTTTCCGAGATCCATGATCCGGTTACCACGACCGATGAATTAATTCCATCCGGGGAGACATCTTCGTTCCGTTCGAATCCTCTAGGGCTGGCAGAGTTTACCCTGTCCCGTAAGGACCCGGAATATGTTGGAAAAGCAAAAGCGGTACAGTTAGGGGAAAAGGCAAGGATTGCCGGAGAAGATATCTATGCTGCTCTGCCGGAAGTACAGGATGTTTTTGCTAAGATTAATGAGAAATTTACTGTGGACCCGAAGGAAACGCAGATCGGCAGTATGATTTATGCGGTCAAGCCGGGGGATGGTTCCGCTCGCGAGCAGGCGGCTTCCTGCCAGAAAGTATTAGGCGGTTTTGCCAATATTGCAAAGGAATATGCAACCAAGCGGTATCGCTCCAACCTGATTAACTGGGGAATGTTGCCATTTTTGTATCCTGATGAGATTCCGTTCCAGAATGGCGATTATATCTTTGTCAAAGATATCAAAAAAGCGGTGGAACATAAGGAAGATGTCATTAAGGCTTATGTCGTTGGGGATGATTTGAAAGAATTTGAATTACGTCTGGGAGATTTGACCGAGGATGAGCGGGAGATTATCTCCAGGGGATGTCTGATTAATTATTACCGTGCGCATATGTAATTATGTAATACCGATATCGTTTCTGAAATAAGCATGAATAGACAGCGTAGCTTTGCGGCTACGCTGTTTTGCGTTACTACACCGAAAGGTGTGTTACTTGTTTTTTAGAAATTTAAATGGAAGAACTGACATCTGTAGTATTATCTGGAATAGCGTGGGATGCCCTTAAAAAAGGGATAAAAATTTCTGCAAATTATTTAAAAGAGAAATTATCAAATTGGTTATTAGATATAAGTGCGCCTATTTCTCAAACAATTGAAAAAAATTATGGACTTAATGTTGGGTTCAGTACTGGAACTATTGTTCAAACCAATTATTATAGTGGAGAAAAACCAAGAGATCAATGTGTCATAGAAGGGGGAGCGGAGCCTTCTGTATACGCTGATATAATCATTCCAACGGCAGTGAAGAAAAGAGAGGGATGTCAGTTTTCTATGATTTTATTTTCCTATATTCCTTCTGAAAATTGGCTCAATTATTTCGATGCGGGTTATAGGATGAAATTTTCTATGGAAACTTCTGATAGTATAAGACAAGTTCAGTTCAAATAAAAAATTCCAGCCAGCAGCAATTTGTTGATTTACCATTAAAAAAGGAATTTTTGATTATGCAATGAAGGATATTTCCAAAAGAGAGTCATGGAAAGATATTCGGGAAATCTGTTTTATCATTTTTGCTAATGACGGATACATTGTGGGAGAAAATGGGTTTATTCTGATTAAAGGATTGAGATTGGAAAAATAAAAGGAGAGTTTTTTCCTTTAGAAAAATTTTTGTAGAAAATATTCGGGAGGAATACCTGGGAAATAAGTGGAATGACACGGTTTAGTGACAAAAGGGAGATAGGATGCTATAATGATAAAATATTGATATATTACGTTAAGAAAAAATCCAACAAAAGAAGGGGAGGTAGGCATATGAATCGTAAGAGGATGAGAAAATACATAGCGGTGATCCTGAGTGTGTCAATGGTTCTAGGAACCCTGTTACTGCCGAATGGAACAATAGCCCAGGCTGCCGATAGGGGATCAGTAAAAAGCACAGAAAAGGAGACAATATTTGAGCAAGGCATCGGGGATTATGGCTATCAGAGTCTCTCTGAGATGCAGCAGACCTTATATGATAGGATATCACGCGATCTGGAAACTTTTGAAAACAATACGACAGAGGGAGGATACATACAATACATAATAGGTGGTGGAACGAAGGTCTATGTGCCGTTTCTCACGCAGTATAATGATTTAGACCTGAATATGGAGGATGCTTCACAGGTGTGGATCGCCTTTGAGGCGGATCATCCGGGGCTTTTTTGGCTAGAGAATGAATGTGATATTTCGAGTACTCATTTAGCCCCGCTTGTCAGAGAGTCTTATTGGGGCGAGGATGCTTCTGCCAAACAGAAGAGAGAGGATATGAAGGAGAAGATAGCCAATGAGGTAAAAAAATATTTGGATGTGGCAGGATATTATTTTCTCACCTATGATAAGGTGTGGGAAATGGATGAGATGATTATCTCAAATGTGGATTTTGCATATCAGCCGGATGGCAGTACTTCAGAGGTTGCAGATTGGGCATACACCATTGAGGGGGTGTTCGATGGGGAGCATCATGCGGTGGTAAGCGAAGGGTACGCTAAGGCATTTTCCTTTCTGTTAAATATCCTGGATATTCCTAATGTATATGTAACAGGGAAAGTTACAAAAGATGGGCAGGCAGAACCCCATGCATGGAACTGCGTTTCCTTTGACAATGGAGAAACTTACTATTATATGGATTTGACGTGGGACGACATGGGTGCAAATGATAGCCGTACAGGCAATTCCTATCTGTATTTTGCCATGCCAAAGAGCAAGTTTGAGCAAAAGCATCAGGCTAATACGCCTAATAATAATGCTAAGGATTGGCTATATGACTTGCCGAAACTTGGCGATGATATGGATTATACTTATTTTATGCAGTATGGCGCATACGGGATTACCTCGGAAGTGCCCAGTTATGATGCAGTAAGGGGAT